>CAXPPN010000001.1:0-33044 GCA_964219345.1 Aeromicrobium sp.
GCCCGCATTACGCTTATACAATGTTGGCGGTAGTTTTTTTATTCAATTCTCCTTAATACCCCCTTTAATTTTGCTTCAACTCCAAGATTATCAAAAAGTTTTTCAGTCAATGTTAATGTCTTCTTGAAAGCTGTTTTAATATCTGTCGGATCTAATTCTGATGTTGTCTGCTGAAATAACGAATACCAATATGGATCTATGTCTTTTTCCAAGCTTTTTGTTGGACTTTCCCAATGTTTGGTTTGGTATGTTTCAATTCTTATTAACCAAAGTAAATATTTTTGAACATTTGATAAGCTTTGGTAAGCGTGAGCAAATTCCTGTCGTTTAATTAAGTTGCTTGTTGTAAGTAAAACATTCAACAATGATTGGCTCAACCACAGGATATTTTCATTTGTTGTTCGATCAGGTACTTTAGTTTTTATTTCTTTGAGCGTGTTAGTCAATAAATCTTCTTTATCTACTAAAATCATCTTGTCAAAGTCGCTAAACTCTACCAAACCGTCCCACGATTTGATAACTTCCATTTGGTCGTTTGTCAAAAAATGAAACTCCCCCCTTATCATATTTTCAAAAATGGCAACTTCACTTCCATACTCGTTGGTAAAATATAATGCCAAAGGATGAATTTGGCTTACCCAATTTTCAGCGGAAAAATTTTCTTTATCCTTCAAGAAGATGTAGAATTCAATATCTGAATATTTGTCCCCTTCATTTTTGGTAAATGACCCGTACATAAATACGGCAGAAATATTTTTATCATTTTGAGCTATTGACTTTGTTTTGTCAATCATTTGTAACTGTGTCATTTTCTAATTTTTTAATATTAACAATCGCCCTTTCTACTTTGCGTATTAAAGGATATTTCAATTCTTATTCTATCTTACAGTTACTTATAGCTTCATTTTCTTGAATGTTTTTCGTTGTTAATTGTTTCTTCAAATTACCGCCAACAAGCCGCTAACCGTTACAAGCCTTGATAAAACCTCCTATAAAGAGCAATAATACTATTATCCCAATAAGGTTCTCAGAGAAGCTACCATCAATACTGGAATATTTGCCTTTGTGCTTCAAATTTGAAAATAATCCTCCCAAAAATATTAACAACATCATTGGGACGCCTATTATAATTGACATTAAAACAAATCCTCCCACCAGAGATTTACAACCTGTTAATCCGAAAACAAGTGGCAGAACTATAAGTAATATTTTATTGCGCCTCACGAGTAAACTGTTGGTTTGGTTATAGGATATTACTAAATTAACTAAATTTATAATTAATTTAAAAAAATCAAATCCTATAAATTTTGCTCAAATAGGATAACGTTGGCCTTTCTAATAGTAATTCAAAGATTCATCAATGGAAAACAGGCTTTATCCTAATTGGCAACAATTAAATGAACAGAATAATCCATTAACAGATGGTGAAAGAGCATTGATTCAATATTTGGATAATCACTTACCTAAAGACCCAAATTGGAAAAAAGAACAAGGGCTTAAAAATTATAATGGGTGGTTAATTTTTGCACAGCCATTTTTGAACGGAGCAAGACCAGATATAATCATTTTTAATCCTTACGTTGGAATTGTTATTTATGAAGTCAAAGATTGGAACTTAGATAATTATGAATGGAAAAAAAATTCTGGTCTTACGGTTAATGATGGTCGAGGTACACATTCCATTAAAAGTCCAATTGACCAAGTTGAACATTACAAAGAAAAATTAATTGGACAATTAGTTCCAAACATTGGAGAATCAATTGACCGAAATGAGAAAAATTTTGGTCTAATTAAAACAGGTGTTTATTTCCACAAAGCAAGGACAGAGAATTGCAGAGAAAAATTAGGTGCTAAAATTAAAGATTTTAGATATTTCCCATTTTTTGGATATGATAGCTTAGTTGAAAGTAGATTAAAAGAGATTGTTCCTGATGTTCAAATTAGTAATAGCAGATATTGGAATAAAAATTGGAATGAAGATGTCTTATTTTGGTTGATACCACCTTTCCATAGCATTGAACAAGGTTTCAATCAAGTTAAATGATCGTGAAGATCAGTATGAGGCATTTTTTGCTAATCTCGGATTAGCTAAAATTCCAATTTCCGATGATGTAGTTAGAGAGCATCCCAAACTCCTTTCAAGCGGAGTATGGTGTATTCTTACAATGGGTTATGTAACAACTGATGAAAAGAAAGCCACACCATGGGTGGTTGAACAAATTAAACCAATTCAGATTTCTAATATTGATATTGAAGAGTTTAAGTCTGTCAGGAGAAGTTTTACAACCGAGGAATGGATTGATCTACTTCTTCAAACCATGGGGTTAAACCCTGACGAGTTTACAAGAAGATCGAAACTCCTTCAGATTACTCGTCTTGTACCTTTTGTAGAGAACAACTATAATCTTATCGAATTAGGACCCAAAGGAACAGGGAAGTCACATGTATTTTCAGAACTATCCCCCCACGGAATTTTAATTTCAGGTGGAGAGGTTTCTAAAGCTAAATTATTCGTTAATAATAGTTCTGGAGAAATTGGACTTGTGGGATATTGGGATGTTGTGGCTTACGATGAATTTGCCGGGAAGACAAAAAGAACTGACAGAGGTCTTGTAGATATTATGAAGAACTACATGGCTAATAAGTCTTTCTCTCGAGGTACTGAGGTTTATGGGGCTTCTGCATCTATGGTCTTTGTAGGAAATACTGATCACTCAGTTCCCTACATGTTAAGACATAGTGATCTTTTTGATGCACTTCCTAAAGACTATTACGACACCGCCTTTTTGGATAGAATGCACGCTTATTTACCAGGTTGGGAGGTTCAGAAACTCAGAAATGACATGTTCTCTTCAGACTATGGATTTATTGTTGACTATTTGGCAGAGGTTCTAAAGGAACTTAGGAAAGAGGACAGAACGAATGATTTTTCTGAATTTTTCGAATTGTCTGACACTATAACTACCAGGGATAAGACTTCAATTGCTAAAACTTATGCAGGTCTTTCCAAAGTCATATATCCAAACGGAAGATTGACTCTTAACGAAGCCAAAGAATTATTGGACTTCTCAATTGAATGTAGAAAGAGGGTTAAGGAACAACTTCGAAAAATGGATGAAACCTTCGAAAAGGTTGATTTCAGTTATTCAATTGGCGATGATGATGAGAAGTTTGAAATAAAAACACTTGAAGAGATAGAGTATGGAGATCTAATAGAACAACAAGAGATGGAGTCGGATGTAGAGGTAAACATTCAAACCCCTGAGATCAGACTTCAACAAAATGAAACACCATTAAGGGATCTTCTAAATGAAGGACAAAAGATCATTCGAGATAATCAATCGGGTATTTCTTATGATAATTTATTTGGTGCTTATCTGTTGGATGCCACAAAAATTAAATTGGTTGATCCATACATAAGACTCCCATATCAATTGAGAAATTTTATGGAGTTTGTTCGTTTAGTTTCTGAGAAAAAAGATCCGCTGAAAGAGGTTGAGTTACACCTTATCACCACCAATAGTGAGGAATATTTAGAGGGTATAAAGGAAAAGTTTGACCAAATGATCTATTCGTTAGAATCCATGGGTATCAACTTTACATACGAATTTGATGATTTTATTCATGACCGATCAATACAAATGGATAATGGATGGAAGATTGTTCTTGGAAGAGGATTGGACATCTGGCAAAAAACAGGAGGTTACGCTGATATCACTGATTACATTCAAGAACGCAGATTGTGTAAGGCGTGTGAAATCACGTTCGTCAAACAGTAACACATTCTGATTTTTAGAGAAATTTTGCCAAAATTTTTAAACGTGATTTTCAGATGCGTTCAAGTTTCACAAAAAAATTGGGAAAATTTTCGCTCAGGGCATTGAGGTAAAGTTCATACCCATATATATGTATATATAGAGGGCGGATACCTGGCAGGTCCTCCTTCAGGGATCTCCTCCACGGGGGACCCACTGTCAATTCTAATTGGCAAAGTGAAATATTAATTTTCTATTATAATTCAAATACTCTTGCCGAGAAGAATTCTCCCGATCTGAGGGTGGAATCATTTCAGGTCACCATTTTAATCTTTCATTTTTTGAATTACACCTAAAAGTGTCTCAAAAGAATAATCGTAGCAAAAAATTAGCATTAATTATTCCGGGGCCTTGATTTTACGCTGTAAAATAGCATCAGAGAAACCCAAAGGATTAAAATGACACGCTATGATAAACGCAGTGATTTATTCGCGAGTTAGTTCAGAGTCTGAACGACAAGACACAGAGAGGCAAACTAAGGAGTTGATTACTTATGCTCAACGAGTGGGTTATAATGTAGTTGAAATCTATGAAGAAAAGGTTAGTGGCTTCAAGAAGAATGAAGATAGACCTGTTTTCACAAAGATGTTGGATGATATAAGTGTTAATCGAATTGATAAAGTGTTGGTATGGGAACTGAGTCGAATAGGTCGTTCTGTACTTCAATCTCTTCAAAATATTCAGACGTTACATGATATGGGAGTCGGTCTCTATATCAAGAACTTCAATCTTGAGACACTTAATGATGACAAGTCTCCTAATAGTCTCTCAATGTTTATGGTTCAAATATTGTTTAGCGTAGCGGCCATGGAATCCAAAATGACTCAGTCTCGATTAGAGTCCGGATATAGAAACCATATAAAGAAACACGGATCAAAAAGCGTGGGAAGAAAGATGGGTAGTATCGATAAAGATGAAACAATCCTAGAACGACACTCCGATGTAGTCAAGTTATTAAAGAGAAATATCTCGATAAGAAATGTAGCTGCAATAACAAATAAGTCTACAAATACGATTATGAAAGTCAAAAAACTCATTTAGTACTTTGGAGATTGTAGGATACATATGTATTGGTTATGTGATTTTAAGAATTCTTGGTTGGGGCATTGATTTATTCTCCCCCTCCGATGAGATTTCAGTTGAAGAACTAGTTAAAGACGTCATTGATTGGTGTAGGGAGATCTATCCTGCCAATAAGAAGTTTCCTCAAGTAATCATATCTAAGAGTAAATCAAAGTATATGGGGACTTATGATTTTTATTCAAATACGATCACAATATATCTAGGACATCACATTGATTGGAAGGGTAATGTAATACGTGACTCCATTATTTCCACAACCATACATGAGTATTTCCACTTATACCTTCAAAATAGTGAAAGTAAGATTTCTCGATATATTCAAACAAAAAGTGCATGGGGTGACTCAGGCCCACATGAATGGATTAATGAGGCTATGGAAGAAAAACTCACTCCTATTTATATCGAAATGAGATTAAAAAAATGATGATTATTTGAAAAAGGGATCAATCCCCAACGAGTTTTATGCCGACTAAATTTCAAACAGATCTGACGGATAAATTCTAATTGGCACTATCCCCAACAAGAAATTTTCAGATTCATTTTCCTAATGAGTCGATCCACTCTTCGATGTCAATTTTACGGCAGTTTTTTGGGTAACCAATTTCGATGGATCTCTGAATTGATTCTCTAATAAAATCCGATTTAGACTTTCGTTCCTTTACCAGGGTTTCTAATAGTTTTAGGTATTGATTTTTGTCGATTCTTAGAGTTAACATTACATCCTTGTTGTTCATAATTACTTTATCTATAAATATGTATTACATAAGGAAAGGACAAATTTGAATGTGATTATTTAGTTTGCTACCTTTAACCTAAGGCAAATTATAAAGTCTGTTTGAAGGTTAATATTGTATATCTAAACACCGAGGAACGAGAAAACATATCTGAAGTAGTTGATATGTTTTCATTAGATAAAGGTCCCTTGAAATTCGAATTACTCGAGGTTATAACTTATGCCTCATACTTTCAATTCTATAAACAATTAAAAAAGATATCCCTTGATGACCTCAATACTCTTTCTGATGAGATTAGAGAAGATTTTAGACTAAATAAGGATGATTACATAGTAATAGTCACCTCTAAATCACTTGAAACACCCACCTCTGCGTTTCAATCACCTAAAGAATGGTATAGTTTTCACTATCATCGCAATGTAATTGTAAAATCAGGGGGTTGGAAAGACATTACAGAGGGAAAACCCTATCTCGGCATAGCTCATCAAATCATAGAAAATCTATTTCAAAATCTTGGCAAATTTGATTTGTACTCAATGAAGTTTGAGGATTGGATCCATAAAGAGCCAGAGATATGTATAAACGACTTCTGCGAAAAACCAAATGAAACAAAGGGCAAGATTAGGTCAGGTTACATATGTCAAACTTGTACCCAATCTGCGTTGAGTTTCACCTCCAATGATTATATTATTCAAATCAAGAACATCTTAACTCGAATCAGTAATCGACTAAGAGAAAACTACGTATTTAACTTTACTCCTGATCAACTTCGAGTCGAAGTATCGGAAGACTACTCAATCAGTATTGGGGGGCAAAAAATTGACTTTGGACGTAAGGGAAAGAGAGCTCATGTGATTTATCTTTTCTATTTAATAAACAACCATTTGGGAATTGGAAAAAGAGATCTGTCGGATAATGGCAAAGCACGATCCAAATTCATTGGGTTGTATAATCACATCTATAAAAAGATATATGATGACGAGATCAAGAGTTATATCACGAGTATAACCTCAGTTCACTCACGTATTTCTACGCTTCTCAAGAATACTCTAACTATTGAATCACTTGCCCACAAATACGGATTTAGTTCTAAAAAGATAGATCAAGACGTCTCAGTTTATTCGATTGAGGTTTCAAAAGAACATCTGATTTACCCCTCAGAATTGGAGGCGTTTATTCTACAATAATTCCCTCCTTCCCAATCGCAGCGCTGCGATTGAGGTATACGTTTCGACATATCAATTTCTTCGTGGTATAATTTAAAATTTTATATCATGAAAAATTCAATGGGACAATTCGAAGTCGTTAAAATCGATCAGATCGTCGAAGTAGAAAACTTCAAAAAACTCTATCAAGTTCAATCTGAGGAATGTGAGGATCAACTCAAAAATTCTCTTAGATCCGAGAAACAGATAACTCCAGTTGTTGTTACAACAGATTTTGTGTTGTTAGACGGGTATCGAAGACTTAATCTACTTCGCGAATTAAGTTGTGATCAAATTAAAGTTCAAATAATTGATCAAGAACCCTCAATTGAACTTAGAGTAACATTAAACACCTACAGACAAAAAACAGATACGGATCTCACAAATGAGGTTTTACAAGTTTTTAGATCTGTTGATAAAAGACAGGGGAAAGGAAATGATGGTATTCCATATAACCGCTACTCGATCATTCAGAAAAAACTTGACTATCGTTGGAAATCAAACACAGCAATTCTTCAGTTAGACAAGATTATTGAAAATGACTTTGAGAACAATCTACTATTAAACGGCATAGTAACTAAAGGATGGTCACTAAAGGATTGTGAACGATATGTAGATAGTTTCAAACAGTTAGACTTAGATAATGGACATGGATTCACGGATCATCTAAAAAAAGGGAGTCTAAATATTGGTCAAGTAAATAAATTCATCCAAGAGAAGGAGTTCTTGTCCAATGAGTATAAAGACACGTTCGTTATACCGGGGAAAGTAACCTCAATTAAGATGAACTGTAGAGACATCAAAAAGGAGTTGGACTTTCATGAAACCGTAGATACCATTGTAACCTCACCACCTTATTGGAAACTTCGTTTCTACGACAATGCAGAAGACTACAACCAGTTGGGACATGAGAGAACACCTGAGGAGTTTGCATCAAATGTTGCAGACATCTTTGTGGACCTTGAGGTGTCACTAAAGAAGTCGTCTAATGTGTTTGTAAACATAGGTGACTCATACGTGGATGGATGCGCAATGGATGTTCCAGGATTGGTTAAACGAGCAATCTTGGAAAAAACTAATCTCAAACTGAAGGATGTTCTAGTCTGGTCAAAACCTGGTACAAAACCTCAAAATGAACAGGTAAAACGTCCAATTAATAAGTTGGAGTACATTCTTTGGTTTGTTAAAGACCCAAAAGTGTCAAAGTACACTATGATTTCCTACACTGATGCCCCAAAGAAAATAAAGATTACTAATGGCGCCAAGGATGTGGATGAAAATGGACGGTTAGCAAAAAAGGTTAAGGCAATATCAAAACCTTATCAAAAGATTTACAACCATATCCGTCAACAAGAAGTGGAACATATGATTGAGTGTACTGCTGGTAAGAACCACCCGTTGTATAAGGCCTACTCTGAGGGGCACCCCGCCGCCATGGCTGAACTCTTACCTGTTCTTCCAATCCTTATGACAACAGATGAGGGAGATCTTGTTTTTGATCCATTTGGAGGGGGGAATACCACGGGTAGAATTGCCCTTCTACTTAACAGAAACTACCTCTCTACCGAACTTTCAAACCATTATCATAAGGTAGGTTGTAAGGTGATTGAAAACACTCTTGAGGAGGTTAATCAGGATGATTTTAACGCTCTTATGACTGAAGTGTTTAATAAAGGACTTGAAATAGCTGCTTAAAGAAAGTCGTTCAATTAAGAGGAGGATTAAAACCTATTTCCTCATTAACCAAAATCAATTTCAATTAATAATTAAAACCAGGGACGGGGGTTTAACCGAACAATATTCATTATGAAAACAATTATCAAAGAAAACATGACACCTAACGATTTCATTCAAGTTCAAGTACTATCAATGAATTTTCCTAAAAAGGAGTTCTGTGTAGTTGATTATTCAGATGGAGGTACAGTCCTGTACTTCTATTTAAATGGAGAATCTTTTTTTGAGATGGGTGAAGATGGGAGAATGTCAAGTGAACAAATTCGATCCACTTTTGGACTGATTCTTCAATTGGTAAAAATGTCAGGAGGTCATAAAAATGTGAGACCGGGATTTGAAAAGTTTATGAAAATGTTGGGCGCGCAGTTCGGGTGGTAATCTATTCAAAGAAGTTATGAGAATTTTAATACCATCCAACCTTGACATTAACGAAATCCTTTTAGAAACAGGACTATCTAAGAGGGTATGTGGGGGATTAAAAAGTAAGATTTATTACTTGATATCTCGACTGGTGGTTCATCATCACAATCAGGATAATTTCGATGACGATGGTCACATCCGTATCTGTAGATCCGAACTACAAAAAATATTTAACCGCCACTATCCTGTGGTAATTAGAACATTGAAAAAGAAGGGAATAATTCACGTGGAAAAAGGATATACAAAGGGGATAACATGTAAGAAATATCGACTATGTGATGAGTATCAAAACACAGATATTATATACAAATCTATTCCAAAAGTAAAGACTGAAAAACCAAGTGAGACCCTTCTATTAGACACATTCTTTAACGACAAACTCACCATAGAAGGTGGTTACAATCAAACACTTAAAGAGATAATAAATCGGGTTAAACCGCACTTAAAAACAGATAGGGAAATACTAATACTTAAAAACAAAATAGGTCGATGGATAAGTACCATAAACGATATTGAATACAATCGTTACTGGTACAAAAAATCAAGCTCAAACTATAGGTACAATACCAATATCACTAACCTCAGTAAAGTATTAAGAGGAAATCTTAGATATGATCAATCCCCTCTAATACAAGTAGATATTAAATCATCACAGATATATCTATTAGCATCAATACTCAACTATGATTTCTTTAAATCGAATAATCAAATATCCTATCAATCATTAACACAATATATAATTAAATCATCATCAACTCTAAACCCTAAACACTATATGTTTTCCTCATTAATGTGGGCGCACTATTTAAAGACGGATCTTAAAGAAACTATCAGTAATGATTTTAAAGATCACCCGGAGTTCCAAAAGTTTAGAGATGCAGATTTCGAGGGGGATTTCTATTCTCAACTCTTTCAGCTTGAGTATGGTGTTCTTCCAACAAAAGAACAACGATATGAGGTAAAGAAGGACGTCATGTATGTTTTATTTCAAAATAATAGAGCTCATAGGAAATCGATACTCGGGGTTTATCTCCTTCGAAAACATTATCCATTTGTGGAGAAATCAATCCTATCAATCATCGACCATATAGGTCCTTCAAACTTCGCTATTATCCTTCAGCGTTTTGAGAGTATAATGCTATTAGATCACGTAGTTCCTGCGTTTCACAAAGTCTGTCCTGATGCCCCCATATTCACGATACATGACTCCGTTTTAACCACTCCCGAATATGGAAATGAATTAGAAAAGGTTATGTATGACGTACTCTATCAACATACAGGAATTAAACCCGGTCTATCAACTGAGTACTTGGAGTCAAAAATGGAGATCACGGGTGAGTTTATCCAAAAATTCGTCACCGACATTAGGAAGAAATCTTCGGATCGAAATTTTAAAAAAATGAAGTGGTCCATCTTGGACCGACACGTACAATTAGCCAATCAATTTTTAATTAAAACCTATGAATAAGAGCGAAACGCAAAATGTACTGAAGTCTGAATTGAAAAACTTAACCAATGAGGAGATAGCGCAGATACAATCCTTGTTGGTTAAGTTAGCCATAATAGAGTTTGAAAATTATAAAGAGGCAGCATAATGAGGACTATAATCTATAAAAGGGTGTCCACTGACGATCAAGCGGATCGAGGGTTTTCACTTCAGCATCAAGAGACTGTCATGAGGCAGTTCTGTTCAATTAATAACTTTCCAATTGTAGCGGTATATACTGAGGATTACTCGGGAAAGGACTTTAATAGACCTGAATGGAATAAGATTATTGATTTTTTAAAGAGAAACAGAAATACAGTTGATCAAGTCTTATGTCTTCGTTGGGATAGATGGTCAAGAAACCAATATCTGGCCCTGAAGGAGATCAAGACCTTAGATGATCTTGGGGTGAAAATAGCCACAGTAGAACAACCTATAGACCTATCAAGTCCTGACTCTAAAGTTCTTCTCAGCATATATCTTACTCTACCGGAAGTAGAAAACGACAAGAACTCTATCAGAACAAAGGAGGGTTCAAGACGAGCACGGATTGAAGGGTGTTGGACAGGAAGTTCTCCAAGAGGTTATGATAATTGTAGAGTTGGGGATAAATCTACACTAAAACCAAATGAATCAGCACCCTACATTTTGGAATGTTTTGAACGTTTAGCGTTGGGTGTTTATTCCGCAAACGAAGTTAGGGAGTATATAAACTCAAGGAAGTATCCCTATCGGGGTAAACCTTTTTATATCACAAAACAGACATTCTACAATATTATTAGAAATGTCGTTTATACGGGAAAAATCAGGGTTAAAAAATATAAGAACAATGAGGAGCAGATTGTAATTGGACTACACCCTCCAATTGTTTCAGAAAACTTGTTTAGACAAGCCAACGATTATTTAGATGGTCGAGTACCAAAGTTTGATTTTAAGACCGATAAAACTGATTTGTACCCCTTAAAAGGATTTATGGTATGTAAGGATCACAAAAGAACCTTGACCGCTTATAAATGTCAAAGTAGATCTAAACAATGGCATCATTATTACTTGTGTACCCATTCCAAGTGTACAAGATTTAGAGTGGATTGGGCCCATGACCAGATTAAAAAGTTATTGGATAAGATATCCTTCACTGCTGGTATGGTTAAAGTTTACAGGGCTCAACTCGAATCAATGATTGACAGGGACGATGTGACGAGGAAGTCTGAGATAACCAGTGTGGAAAACAAAATAAACACCTGTAATCAACGATTAATTACTCTTCAGGACACTTTACTTGATGGTAAGATAACTTCAATTGACTATCACCAAATCAAGGGTAGAATCGAATCAGAACTGGAACAAAGACAATCGGAGTTAACAAGGTTAAAGTCTAATAAAAGTCCATTTAAAGAATATTTGAATAAAACACTTCCAATGATCGAAAACCTAAGCCAGTATTGGGATAAAGCGGATGGGAAGACCAAGAAAAAGATCCTTGGTTGCATCTTCAACGAAAAATTCGAAGATTTCAATTTCGAAAGATGCAACCATATTTTCACTCCCGAAATTGAGTCTATAATGTTGGCCAGTAAGGTTTTACGGAAGAATAAAAATAAAAAGGAGGTCAAAAATGACCTCCTGTCTAAGATGGCTCCCCCTCTAGGGCTCGAACCTAGGACCCTCTGATTAACAGTCAGATGCTCTAACCAACTGAGCTAAGGAGGACTGTTTTTCGCTTGCGCGAGCGCAAATATATACCATTTTTTAGTTTACACAAATAGAAAACTAAAAATAATTATCCAAATATCACCTTAATTATATCATTCCCGTTGGCGAACAACACCAAGGCAATTAAGATAAAAAATCCAACCGTCTGTGCATACTCCATAAACTTATCGCCTGGCTTACGCCCAGTAACCATTTCATAAAGCAAAAACATGACATGGCCTCCATCGAGAGCAGGGATCGGTAACAAATTTAAAACCCCCAACATAATAGATAAAAAGGCTGTAATATTCCAAAAGGTCTCCCAACTCCATGTATCTGGAAAAATGTCAAAAATAGCTTTAAACCCACCAACCCCTTTATAGGCTCCTGTACTTGGCGAAAAAATGAGTTTCAACTGCATCCAATACGATGAAATTTGAGATACAAAGCGATCTAAACCAACACCTACACTTTCTCCAAAATCATATTCTTTTTGAATGATATCAAAATACCCTGCAGACTCAAATGCTATCATAGATTTAGTCGTAGCAATTCCAAGTGTGCCTTGGTTTGAAACACGAAGTTCACGGACTATTAGAACTCCTTTGCGCTCCAACTCTACACTTACATTTTGATTTTTATAAGTTTCAAGTATTGGCGTTACCTCATCAAAAAATTCTGCTTTTTGTCCATTAATCGTTTTTAAAACATCGCCTTTTTGAAGTTCTATACCAACATTAATTGAATTGTCTTGAAATGATTTAAAAATAAAAGGCTCTCTTAAATCAACAAGTCCTTTTGATTTACTAGCGCTTAATTGCCCTAAAAAATCGACTGGAAAATCAATGGTTTGCTGAAAACCGTTGCGCTGAATCGTCATGGTTTGAGCCTCCAAAATATATTTCCTTATATCAGAAAAATATTCAATTTTATGATCATTTATAGCTAAGATTTTATCGCCATTCTCTAGTCCAATCTCTTGTAGAACATCATTGGAAATAGCATATCCCCCACGAATGCTATTGGCGTTTATGTCTACAGAACCATAAGCAAACGCCATCAAAATATAAATTACAGCAGCCAAAATAAAATTTACTGTTACACCACCTAACATAATGATTAAACGCTGCCAAGAGGGTTTCGATCGAAACTCCCAAGGTTGAGGTTCTTGCTGCATTTGCTCGGTGTCCATGCTTTCATCTATCATTCCAGCAATTTTGACATAACCGCCCAAAGGAAGCCACCCAATGCCATATACCGTTTCGCCTATTTTCTTTTTAAACAATGAATATTTTACATCAAAGAATAAGTAAAATTTTTCGACTCTAGTCTTGAACAATTTAGCGGGGATAAAATGCCCCAATTCGTGCAAAACAATTAGAAAAGATAGACTTAATAAAAACTGAGAGATTTTGATTACAAATTCCATGTGTATCTGATATAATTAGGGAAACAAATGTAGCGGTTTTAGTGTTAGTAACAAAACCTTTTCAATATCACATTTTTGATAGGCTATAATTACATTTTACATATTCTGTTGTACCTTTGTAATTGACTTAAAAAGTATGACTGCATTTCTTAAAAAATATAAACTTTTTATGACTACAATGGTAGTACTATCGGTAATCATTATCACTACTTTTTACAACATATTAAAACCTAACAAAGTCCTCCCAATATATCAGCCTGCACAAGTTAATTTTGAATTGGTAGACAGTACAATTCAACACAAAAAAAAGTATCATACCATTGCCAATTTTAAATTGATTAATCAAAATGGAGATACAATTACACAGGAGTTTTATAAGGATAAAATTTATGTGGCCGATTTCTTTTTTACAACCTGCCAAACCATTTGCCCTATTATGACAGACCATATGTATGAGATTCAAAAACAAACTATTTCTGATCCAGAAATTTTACTATTGTCTCACACAGTCACTCCAGAAATTGATAGCGTTGCACAATTAAAACGCTACGCCAAAAAGAAATTAGTAAATGCAAGCAAATGGAATTTGGTCACTGGAGATAAAAAGCAAATTTATGATCTTGCAAGAACGTCCTATTTGGCTGTAAAAACCAATGGTGATGGCGGTCCTTATGATATGATTCACACAGAGAATTTTATGCTTATTGACAAAAAAAAACAAATACGAGGATTTTATGATGGCACCAATCCAAAGGCCATCAAAAAACTTTTAGATGATATAAAAGTGTTAAAAGAAAGCTACAATAACTAATCTTTTTTTACTTTTGCTTCTTTAAAACGAATCTAAATAAGCATGAACATAACCATTGCCGATCTAAAAAAAGGTGAACAAGGAATTATTACTGATAGTTCTTCAAAAGACATCCCTCTTAAACTTTTGGAAATGGGTTGCTTGCCCGGCAATAAGGTAAAACTTCTTCAGTTGGCGCCATTTTCAGATCCTATGTACCTCAATATCAATGACAGCTATTTGGCCATTCGTAAAGAAACTGCAGCACTAATAATTATAGAAAAAACCAATGAGTAAACAATTAAATGTTGCGCTTATTGGGAATCCAAATACAGGAAAAACTTCTGTATTCAATGCCCTTACTGGATTAAATCAAAAAGTAGGGAATTACCCTGGTATTACTGTTGACAAAAAACAGGGAGTTTGCAGATTATCAAGAGGCGTTAAAGCACATATTTTGGATCTCCCTGGGACGTACAGTCTAAATGCTTCTTCATTGGATGAAAATGTAGTAATAGAGTTATTACTAAATAAAAATGACAAAGATCACCCCGATGTCGCAGTAATTGTAAGTGACGTAGAAAATTTAAAAAGAAACCTCCTTCTTTTTACACAAGTAAAAGATTTGAAAATACCAACCATACTCGTCATCAATATGAGTGATGTTATGGACCGAAAAGGTATTTCATTAGATATTGAAGTTTTAGAAAAAAAATTGCACACCAAAATTGCTTTGGTAAGTACTCGAAAAAATAGTGGAATTCAGCAACTTAAATCTCTTATTGAAAACTACAAAACCCTACCCACTCAACAATGTTTAGACGCCTCCACTATTGATCCTGTTTATTTTGAGCGCTTACAAAAAGCATTTCCAAAACAAGAGCTGTATAAGCTTTGGGTGGTCATTACTCAAGATGTAAATTTTGGAAAAATTACTCGGCAGGAACTTGATGTTTCAAAATTTAAAACTAAATCATCTTCAGAGCTTAAAAGACTCCAACAAAAAGAAGCCATTAAGCGGTATCAATTCATTAATAATGTTCTTAAAGAAGGGCAAAATATTGACCGTTCTAAAGCACGTGATTTGAGAAGTAAATTCGACAGAGTGTTGACACACAAAATCTGGGGATATGTCATTTTCTTTATCATATTACTTACCATTTTTCAAGCCATTTATGATTGGGCAACCTTCCCAATGGATTTGATAGATACCACCTTTGCAGGAATTGCAGAATGGGTTAAAAATACTTTTCCAAATGGAGGAAAAGTCACCGATTTGTTTGCAGAAGGAATTGTATCTGGAATTGGTGGTATTGTGATTTTCATCCCACAAATTGCCTTTTTATTTCTATTCATTTCCATTTTAGAAGAAAGTGGATATATGAGTCGTGTTGTCTTTTTGATGGATCGCATTATGCGTAGATTTGGATTGAGTGGAAAGAGCTTAGTCCCACTGATTTCTGGAACAGCTTGTGCTATTCCAGCTGTTATGGCCACCAGAAATATTGAAAACTGGAAAGAACGCCTCATTACCATTTTGGTTACACCATTTACAACCTGTTCGGCACGTCTCCCTGTATATCTCATCATTATTGCTTTGGTCATTCCTGAAGGGTATATTTTTGGGTTAAGCTATCAAGCATTAACCCTTATGTTGTTGTATCTTATTGGGTTTGGAATGGCTGTATTTTCAGCATATATTTTGGACAGGATTATGAAAACAAATCGCAAAACCTTCTTTGTAGTTGAAATGCCAAACTATAAACTGCCTCTGTTGAAAAATGTCTTCATAACAGTATTTGAAAAAACCAAAACTTTTGTTTTTGAGGCGGGTAAAATTATTTTGGCTATTTCTATAATTTTATGGGTTTTAGCGTCTTATGGGCCTGGACAACAATTTAAAAATGCCGAATCAATTGTAGCGAAAGAGTATGTCTACAGTTCAAAAACTGAATTGGAGGATAAAGTTGCAGCATACCGCTTGGAGCACTCTTATATTGGAATCATTGGAAAAACTATCGAACCCGTTATCAAACCTCTTGGTTACGATTGGAAAATTGGAATTGGACTTGTTGCATCTTTTGCTGCAAGAGAAGTGTTTGTTGGGACTTTGGCCACCATTTATAGTGTTGGTAGCGCCAACGAAAATGAAAGTATTGATACCATAAAAACAAAAATGTCTAATGAAACCTACAATGATGGCAGTAAGGTGTTTACATTTGCCTCTGGTATTTCACTACTCCTTTTTTATGCTTTTGCCATGCAGTGTATGAGTACCTTAGCGATTGTAAAAAGAGAAACAAAGAGTTGGAAATGGCCAATTTTACAACTTATTGGCATGAGTACAATTGCTTATATTTGTGCACTTATTGCCTTTCAAATTTTAAAATAATATTTTGAATACAATTGTCGAAACAATTATTATTAGTGTATTAGTCTTGTGTGCTATTCTCTTTCTTTTTCGAAAGAAAATAAGCCCCAAAAATCATGATAAAAATTGTGGAGACGGAAACTGTAAGTGCTAGCCTAGGGCCACATCGAGTGTCATCATTACAATAAAACCTCCAATAAAACCAAGAGTAGCAACATCAGTATATTTATCGCGTTGCGTTTCAGGAATTACTTCCTCTACTACTACAAAAATCATTGCACCGGCGGCGAAAGCCAAAGCATAAGGTAAAATTGGAGTAAAGAATGTAACTGCCAATGCACCAACTACAGCTGCAATAGGCTCCACAATAGCTGATAATTGACCATACCAAAAACTTTTAAAACGACTAACACCTTGACGTCTAAGTGGCATAGATACAGCTATCCCTTCGGGAAAATTTTGAATTCCAATACCCAAAGCTAATGCTACTGCGCCACCAATTGTAGCTTCAGGTATTCCTGCAGCCACTCCGCCAAACAAAACTCCAACAGCCAAACCCTCTGGAATATTATGCATGGTAATAGCCAAAACCAAAAGCGTTGTTCTGTGCCAAGGCGATTTCACACCCTCTTTTTCACTTTCTTTAAAATTGATATGCAAATGGGGAAGAACTTTATCCAAGCCATACAAAAATAGAGCTCCAAGACCAAACCCTACTGCTGCTGGAATCACTTTTACAAATCCCTCTCCTGGACTCATTTCTATTCCTGGCGCAAGCAAACTCCAAAAACTAGCTGCTACCATAACACCCCCCGTAAATCCTAGCATACCATCGAGTAATCCTCTGTTCATCTTTTTTAGAAAAAAAACAAGTGAAGCCCCCAATGCCGTTAAAATCCATGTAAAAAGAGAAGCATAAAATGCTGCTAAAACGGGGTCTATGGATTCAAAATATTGAATAATTTCATCTAACATATCAATTGATTTTTACAAATAAATTATGGGTTACTTCTTTAGAAATAACCATTTGTGTTTTATTAATTTTTATAGTCATTGATTCATCAAAAGCTTCTTTTGAAATGACTGTTATTTTTGTCCCTAAGGCAATATTATGCTTATCCAAATATTGTAAAAAATTTGATGTTGAGTCCTTAACACCTATACAAATACAATTATTATTGGGTTCAATTTTGGATAATAATAACTTTTGAGTAGAGGGCATATTTCCGTCACAATCCGGAATAGAATCACCATGAGGATCTTTTGTAGGATAATCTAAAAATACATCCAATTGTTGAGTTAGCTTCTCCGATTTGATATGCTCCAATTGTTCTGCGACTTCATGAACCTCATCCCAGGAAAAATTAAGTTTTTTAACTAAAAATACTTCCCACAATCGGTGTTTTCTTATAACAGATACAGCAGCCAATCGCCCTTTTTCTGTCAAATGAACCCCTCTATATTTTTGATAATTAACAAGACCTTTTTCTGAAAGTTTTTTTATCATGTCCGTCACCGACGATGCTTTAGTTTGCATTTTTTGAGCAATGGCATTGGTGCTCACCGAAGCATTTTCTTGCTTCGCCAAATGATAAATTGCTTTTAAATAATTTTCTTCAGATAAAGTTACCACAACATTAGATATTTATACAAATATAAATAAATTTTTAGACTTGTCTAAAATAAACTACCTTTGCAAAAAATCTATTTATGTTTCGTGTATTAGCTGTTCTTCTTTTCACTAGCTCAATCCTTTACGGACAAGGCTATAGCATAAGCGGTACAGTGAGATCTAAAAACGATCCTCTGCCATATGCTAATGTGATACTAAAAGGGATTAAAAAAGGCACCCTAACGGATGAAAAAGGGATATTTAAGATTGAAAATCTGCCCTCTGGGCGCTACACTATTGAAGTGTCTTTTACAGGGTATAAAAATACAATTCAAAAACTAAATCTTTTAAATAAAAATATTAAAATTAATTTAAGTTTAGATGAGTTTTCTTCATTAGACGAAGTTTTAATTACAGGTACTAGAACATTTAAAAGAAAAGTAGATTCTCCAGTTATTGTCAATATTTTAAACAGCATAGCTCTAGAAAACGTACAAGCTTGCACCTTGTCTGAAGGATTGAAATTTCAACCAGGCCTAAGAGTTGAAACGGATTGCCAAACGTGTAATTACACACAGCTTCGAATGAATGGATTAGGAGGCGGATATTCTCAAATCTTAATTAATGGTCGGCCAATATTTAGCCCACTAACAGGGATGTATGGGTTGGAACAAATCCCCGTTAATATGATAGAACGTATTGAAACTATTAGAGGAGGAGGTTCAACATTGTATGGCTCGAGTGCAATAGGGGGAGTTGTCAATGTCATTACTAAAACACCAAAAGAAAATAGTTTTAATATAAATTCTACTTATCAAAACATAAAAGGGTACGCAGATGATTATATCCTAAATGGAAATGGATCGCTTATTTCAAATAATAAAACCACAGGTGCTTCATTGTTTTTTAATCATCGAAATCGAGAACATTATGATGCTAATGGCGATAATTTTTCTGAACTCCCAAAACTAAAAAACACTGCTTTTGGTGCTAATTTTTTCTTTTTACCCAACAAAAATCAAAAACTAGAATTAAATATTAGTAATTTATATGAATACAGATATGGTGGAGAAATGATTAATAAACCTGCACATTTAACACAACAATCTGAAGAACGTACCCACCGTGTTTTGATGGGTGGATTTGATTATCAAATCAATTTTAATGATGATAAAAGTTCATTGATTACATACGTTGCTGGACAACGTACAAATAGAAATCACTATACTGGTATTTTCCCAGAAAATAGTGATGCCATCAATACCCACTTGAACAATCCGCCATATGGAACTTCAAAAACGATAACGCTTCAAGGTGGAGTACAATTAAATCATAGATTTAGAAATTTTATAAAAGGTAATAATGTCATTACGTTTGGAAGTGAATATTTGATGGATGATGTTTTGGATGAAATAAGTGCTTACAGCTACAAAATCGATCAAACAACTAAAAATTTTGCAACATTTTTACAAAGTGATTGGAAAATTACACCTACCCTAAATTTACTTTCGGGGATTAGAGCAGATTATCATAATTTAGTGGATAATATAATCTTTAGCCCTAGAGTTTCTATGTTATACAAACTCAAATCAAATTTTCAATTTCGAACAACATGGAGTACTGGATTTAGAGCGCCTCAGGCTTTTGACACCGATTTACATATTGCCTTTGCAGGCGGTGGAATTTCGCGAATTTCTTTATTAGAAAATCTTAAAGAGGAACGTTCCAATAGTTTTAGTGCGTCAATAAATTATGACCAGCCAACAGAAAATTTCATTTATGGATTTACATTAGAAGGGTTTTATACGGCTTTAAAAAATGCTTTTTATCTTGAACCACTTGTTGAAGATAACTTTGGAGAACGCTTTGAAAAAAGAAATGGTGACACGGCTAAAGTAAAAGGGGTTACATTAGAAATTAGAGCAAATTATAAAAAGAAAATACAAATTGAAGCGGGATTTAATGTACAAACAAGTAAGTATGATACTGCCGTTGAAGTTATAGAAGGCCTCTCTACTACAAGGTCTTTTTTGAGAACACCAAACGAATATGGCTTTGCAACACTTAATTTTATACCCAATAAAAAATTTACCACAAGCATTAATTATGTATACACTGGCCCAATGAAACTCGCTCATTTTGCCGGTGCTCCAGAACAAAACATTGATGCTTTTGTGACTTCTAAATCCTTTTCTGAATTTGGATTTAAATCTAGCTATATATTTAATCAAAATAAAACAAATACAGATTTTGAGCTCTTTGGAGGGATAAAAAACATTTTTGATGCCTATCAATCAGATTTCGATACTGGTAAAAATAGAGATAGTAATTATATCTACGGTCCAGCCACTCCAAGAACAATTTTCATTGGTCTAAAAATGAGTTCCTTTTAAATTAAAATCCCAGTTCTTTTGAAGCTGTTCGTAAGCCTCTTGAACTTTTCTAAATTTTTCTTCAGCGCCTTTTTGATGCTCAGGCCCTAAATGTTGAACTTTGTCTGGATGATACTTTTTGGCCATTCGCCTGTAGGCTTTTTTGATGTCTTGTGGAGTTGCGCCTTTTTCGAGTTCTAGTATTTTATAGGCATTATTACTAGCATTATAAAACATCGCTTTTATACTTTCATAATCTCTATGATTTATTCGTAGATAATTGGCTATACGCTCTATAACAGAGATTTCACTTGCTGCAACATGACCATCGGACTTTGCGATTCCAAACAAAAAATGAAGCAATTGTAAACGCGAAGAATGATCCATCATTTGCTGAATTTGTAAACAAACTTGACGTAGCGAAATATTGGACTGTTTGTTTATTTCTTTAAATAATCTAAAGGCATGATTAGCTCGATCCTTACCATACATTTGTACAAATTGATAACGTACAAAATCCAATTCTCGTTGGTCTTGTTTGCCATCCGCTTTGATCACTAATGAAGACAAAATGAGTAAACTCACTTCAAAATCTCCAGATTGTGTTGGTGCATTTGATCTAGTATATCTCTTTGTTTTTGAAGACGAGCAATCTATTAAACTTCCCAAAGCTAATCCAATAATTGCCCCTATGGGACCACCAAAAGACCACCCTACAGAAGCTCCAATCCATTTTGCAAAACTCATAAATTAAATTAAAAATTCAACATTCAAACCTACGCAAATAAGTTTATTTTTTTTAATTGAATTTAACATTTATATCTCGTTTGAAGTCATACAACTTGAAATGCATTTATGTATCTTTGTGCTTTAATATTAAAAATAAATTTATGTATCCAGCTGAGTTAGTAAAACCCATGCGTGAACAACTTACGCAAGTAGGATTTGAAGAATTATATAGTGCTGAAGCCGTTGATAATGCTTTAGCAAAACCAGGAACAACACTTGTTGTTGTCAATTCTGTATGTGGATGCGCTGCTGCCAATGCACGCCCAGGGGCTATACAAAGTTTACAAAACGAAAAACGCCCAACACAAACAGTAACCGTTTTTGCTGGCGTTGATAAAGAAGCTGTAGATAAAGCCCGTGAACATATGATTCCTTTCCCCCCAAGCTCGCCATGTATGGCATTATTTAAGGACGGCGAATTGGTACACATGCTAGAGCGTCATCATATTGAAGGACGCCCAGCAGAACTGATTGCAGAAAATTTAATCAATGCTTATAACGAGTTTTGTTAAATTAAAAAAGCCCTGAAATTTTCAGGGATTTTTTTAGTTCTTTAGCATTCCTAAATAAAATTCAACAAATCTTCTATTTTTGACAACAATTGAATTTGAATTTTTGTCGATTTTAGACTAGACTTATTGTGCTTTGCAATAAAAATGGTCTCAAACCCAAGTTTTTCGGCCTCCATAATTCGTTGGTCAACGCGTTGTACAGGGCGTATTTCACCTGACAAACCTACTTCTGCTGCAAAACAAAAATTTTCTGTTATCGCATCATCGTTATTTGAGGATAGAATTGCAGCAACAACGGCCAAATCTATAGCAGGATCATCAACAGTTATACCTCCAGTAATGTTTAGAAAAACATCTTTTGCGCCAAGTCGAAACCCTGCTCGTTTTTCCAATACTGCCAACAACATATTAAGGCGTTTGGCATTAAATCCTGTTGCACTTCGTTGAGGCGTTCCATAAACTGCAGAACTCACCAAGGCTTGCACCTCAACTAACAGTGGCCGCATCCCCTCTAATGTAACTGCAATAGCATTGCCAGAAAGTGTAATGTCTTTCTTAGAAATTAAAATCTCCGAAGGGTTTTGAACTTCCTTAAGCCCACTCCCTTGCATTTCATAAATTCCTAATTCGTGTGTAGATCCAAAGCGGTTTTTGTGGGCCCGTAATATTCTAAAAACATGATTTCTATCGCCTTCAAATTGTAAAACGGTGTCCACCATATGCTCTAGAATTTTTGGGCCAGCAATACTTCCATCCTTTGTAATATGCCCAATAAGAATAACTGGTGTGGCGGTTTCTTTAGCAAATTTCATCAATTCAGAAGTGCATTGTTTTATTTGAGAAACGCTACCGGCCGAAGCTTCTATAAAATCGCTTTGTAGTGTTTGAATAGAATCTATGACTAAAATATCTGGTTCTAGACTTTCAATTTGCTTAAAAATATGTTGGGTTTTGGTTTCTGTTAAAATATAGCATTGCTCACCATTTGGATGAATACGTTCTGCGCGGAGTTTGATTTGTTTCTGACTTTCTTCCCCAGAAACATATAAAGTCTTGTAAGGCAATTTTAATGATAATTGAAGCATAAGTGTGCTTTTTCCAATGCCTGGCTCTCCCCCTAGAAGTATCAACGACCCAGGAACAATTCCACCGCCTAAAACTCTATTGAGTTCATTGTCTGTGGTGTTTAATCTTGGTGTTTTGCTCGTATCAATTTCAGAAATTTTTAATGGTTTTGATACGCGTTCATTAGAAAAGGAAGTTGAAGATTTCCAATCGCTTTTATCTGGTTTTTGTACAACTTCTTCAACAATTGTATTCCACGATTTACAGGACGTACATTGCCCCTGCCATTTCGCATATTGAGCGCCACAATTCTGACAAAAAAATGTTGTTTTTACCTTTGCCATTAGTACCCAAATTCTGCTTGTATTCGATCGGCTCTCTCCAATAAATCGTCTTTTGTAATGCCATCAATTTCTTGATAAATATAGGCTTCCCGATAGGTTTTCATGGCTTTTTTTGGATTCCCAGTCGCTTCATAGAAGCGCCCCATGTAATAATTGTGTAAGAGGGATTCTGGATAAGATTCGCGCGCCAATTTCCCTAAATCCTTAAAATATTCAAACTGTTCATTTTTAGTAATAGCCGTAGCTATAGCTCGAAAATCATTGAGAAGAATTTGCTTTTCAATACCAAAAAGAGTTTTTATTTTTTCATATTTTTCGATTAAATAATCTACTGGAGATGTTTCCAATGTAAGAATATATTTTTTGTATTCAGAACGTGAAATTGGTTGATAAATTAAAAATGTGTGTTGGAGGGCGTTTGGTATAGAAGTATTGACTAGTCCATAGTGATCTAGTCCATCAAAATTGTCAAACTTATAAAATAAATTGTCAGATTCAATGACTTCTAATTTGATGTTTAACTCGGAAATTTCTTTGCGTTGTTCTCTAAAATCTTCACTGGATGTTGACATATAATAAAAGAGTGGAGATTTTAAATCTTTTAATCGTTCTGTAAGATTGGTATCCATGTATGGCGACATGCTTGGACTTAAAGCGATATAGGCCTGGAATAGTGGTGCTTTTCGAAAGCTAAAGAAATTAATGAAATTTGCAGATTCGCCATGTCCAACTACAACTTTAAAATCTCCTGCTCGAAAATTTTCTTCTAAAAATGGCACTAGCTCTGCGCCTAAAAATTCATAAAATTTTGCACCGTCTTGAGTAGGAAAAAAAGTAGCGTCAGAAACAAACAAATCATCGGACCTTGTTCCGTCTTGATTAACCCCTACGACTATCGCTTCTGGCATATCATCCCAATAGGAAGTATAATCCACATTACCCGCTACAATTTCAAAGAGAAAATCGCCATCTAAAACTAATATTAATGGGTAAAACTTTTCAGTGTTTTTCTCATAGTTTCTGGGCAATTGTATTTTTAGTTCACGAGACCCTAGCCGATCTGATTCGATGTATTCGTACTGAGTTTGTGCAAATAAAGATGTTGTGCAAAACATTGCAAAAAGGATTAATCGTCTCATTAAATTGGCATTAATTTGAATTGCCAAGTTAATGAAATCAGTTAAAAAAAAGAAGTTAAACCAAAGTTTGTTTTGCTTAATGCTTTGGGTTGAATTTATTATAAAAAGGCAATAAAATTAGAGATATACCCCCTAAAACAACAAGCATAACAGTTTGTGAAGTCCACATGATCCAACCAAAAGCAAGACTAGGACCTTCGGCAACATCAAAAATTGAAAATGCAGCATAAATAGCTAGTGGATAGGCTCCTATACCTCCGTTTGTAAGAGCAATACTAAACCCTGCTGCAATAAATCCTATTATAACTGCCGAAAATGGGAGGTTTGAAATTGCATCAAGAGAAAATGTGGTTACATAAAACATCATTACATACATTACCCAAATAAAAAGTGTATGAGCAATAAATACCCATTTCTTTTTCATTTTAAAGATGCTTAAAACGCCCTCCAGAAATCCCATAAAAAAGGCTTTTAATTTAAGTATAAGTGGATGTTTACCTCTTTTGAATAATAAATAAAGCCCATAAAGGATTGCAGTAAATAGTATAAAAAATAACCATTGTTTTTTGAAGTTAATGCCTGCAAACAGAAAATTGTATATAAAGTCAAATTCTAGAAAAAAAGTTATAATAACAATCAAAAACATTACAAGAGCATCTGCAACACGTTCGGCGACAATAGTTCCAAAACCTTTTTCAAAAGGAACTCCTTCATAATTTGTAAGAATTGTAGCTCGAGATATTTCACCTGCGCGAGGTATTGTGTAATTGATGAGATAGGCTGAAAACACGGCCATTAAACTATTTGGAAAACGTAAGGTAAATCCCATGGGCTCTATCATAAACTTCCAACGATAGGCACGTGATATATGGCTTAAAATCCCCAGAAAAACACCTAAACCAATCCATAAATAATTGACATTTTTGAAATATACTATAAGTGTTTCAATAGGTGTTTTTTGCAGTGAATACCATACCAAAATCCCTCCTAGCAAAAGTGGTAATACAATTTTTAGAATGGACTTAACGGGTGTATTCAATAGAATTATTTCAAAAGGTTTGTAGCTTCATCAGGAAAAACTAAAGAAGGTTTGAATGTTTTGGCTTCTTCTTGACTCATCATTGCATAAGTGATTAAAATCAGAACATCTCCAATTTTTACTTTGTGGGCGGCAGCTCCATTAAGTGTAATTTCTCCAGAATTTCTCGGGCCTGGTATAACATAGGTTTCTAGGCGTTCGCCGTTGTTATTATTAACAACTTGGATTTTTTCACCTTGAACAATATTAGCGGCATCCATCAAATCCTCATCGATGGTGATACTTCCAATATAATTTAAATCAGCGCCGGTAACTTTGACGCGGTGAATTTTTGATTTAACAACGTGTATTTGCATGCTGCAAAGGTAATTAATTTAATGCGATATTATCAATCAATCGAACCTCTCGAACATAGACTGCGATAAAGGCACGATACTTCATTTTGTCTTGTTTTTGGTCTATTGATTCAAGTGTCAATTCATTTGAAATTTCAAAATATTCTAATGTTAAAATAGGGTCGTTTTCAAATTGTTGATCAACCCATTCTTTAATTTTAGTGGCATCTTCTGTGCCAAATTTTTCTTTAGTTGTTTTTAAAACGCTAAAAATTTTGGCCGCATGAATCTGCTCTTCTTCTGTTAAATGTACATTTCTTGAACTCATTGCCAAACCGTTATTTTCTCTTAAAATTGGACAGCCTACTATTTTTACAGGCAATTTTGTGTGCTCTACTAATTTTCTGATGATAGCCAATTGCTGAAAATCTTTCTCGCCAAAGTATGCATTATTTGGCTGAACAATTTCAAATAAGCATTGGACAACCGTACCCACACCATCAAAATGCCCTGGTCTAAATTTTCCTTCCATTTGATGTTCTAAGCCATCAAAATTAAAAGATTGTTTTGAAATAGTATTTCCATATATATCTTCTGGTTCAGGGGCATAAACCATAATATTTGGCGATGATAATGTTTTGAGTTTTTTTATATCTGCCTCTAAAGTTCTTGGGTAATGATCCAAATCGGAAGCATTATTAAATTGAGTTGGGTTGACAAAAATACTAACCACAACACAATCATTCTCTTTCAATGCACTTTGAATTAATGACAAATGCCCTTGATGCAAGGCACCCATAGTAGGCACCAAACCAATCTGAAAACTCTCTTCTTTTTTTTGCGCCAATAAAGTATTTAGCGCGTGTTTTGTTGCAAAAACTTTCATCATTTGAAAATTAACGGCCTGCAAACTTAAGCTATTAGCGTTAATCTGCATAAAATTTTGTACTTTTGCATGATTTTTGTTGATAACACTAAGAAGATGAATTTATGAAAGATAAGAGAATATTGTACGTATCATCAGAAGTAATTCCCTATTTGCCAGAAACAGAGATTTCTTCTATGTCCTTTGAAGCCCCAAGAATGGTTAATAAACAAGGAGGGCAAATACGAATATTCATGCCACGCTATGGGAACATCAATGAACGCCGTCATCAACTTCATGAGGTAATTCGTTTGTCTGGAATTAATTTAGTTGTCAATGATTTGGATATGCCACTAATTATCAAAGTTGCATCTATTCCAAAGGAAAGAATTCAGGTGTATTTTATTGACAACGAAGAATATTTTAAAAGAAAAGCAACTTTTACGGATGAAGACGGAAAATTGTTTGAGGACAATGATGAACGTGCTATTTTCTTTGCAAAAGGTGTTATTGAAACAGTTAAAAAACTCAATTGGGCGCCAGACATTATACATGTTCATGGATGGATGGCATCATTATTGCCACTTTATTTGAAAGAATATTACAAAGATGAGCCACTTTTTAATGACAGTAAAATTGTAACTTCTGTTTATGAGCAAAGTTTTGATGAGGAGCTAAATAATGAATTAATTAATAAGGTTAAGTTTGACGAAATTAAAGACAATCATCTTGAAAATTTAAACCCCCCAAATTATGTCAACCTAATTAAAACAGCTATTGATTTTTCGGATGGACTGATTAAAGGATCAAAAGAACTTCCTAAAGAATTGGAAACATATATAAAAGATATTGATAAACCTGTTTTGGAGTATCAGTACCCCGAAGAATTCGCAGAAGCATATACCGATTTTTACACTACTGAAATTTTAAATTAGCCCCAAAATTTTATGAAACAAATGAAGCATAATTTGTCAAAATTATTTATCCTAAGTTTGGTGACATCTCTTTTCTTTGCTTGCGAAAAAGAATTTTCTGAGATAGGATCTGGAATTGTTGGTGACCCAAATATCGAAATAAAATACCAAGCTTACCCGGCAAAAACTTATAACTATCGTATTACACCATTTCAATCTAATGGTCTTCCCAAAAACTTTTTAGGATATTATAATGATCCCGTATTTGGATCAACGTCTGTTCATTTTCTTGCGCAACTTACACCAAAAAATTACAATGTAAGTTTTGGCGACAATCCTGTTTTAGACTCTGTAGTTTTAACAATTCCTTACGCTGTCAAGAAAAAAGATGATGTATATACTATTGATTCGCTTTATGGTGAGCACCCTGTCAAGCTATCTATTTTTAAAAATAATTTTCTATTACGTGATTTTGACCCCAATAGCGACTTAGACGAAAGTCAGCGCTATTTTTCAGATGGTAGTCTTTCTAGTACTGAACAACTCAATGCTTCAGATTTAGAAGGTGAACTACTATATACTACGTCTGATTTCTTTCCAAGTAATGAAGAAATTGTATTAACAGAAGAAAATGACGAAGGAGAAATGGAAACTTCAGCAACATTAGCTCCAAGTTTTCGTATAAGATTAGATGAAATAGCTTCATTGCCTAACAATTTTTGGGAAGAATTATTTCTTGAAAAGGAAGATAGCGAAGAGCTATCAAATAGTAATAATTTTTACAATCACTTTCGAGGGTTATACTTCAAAGTTGAGGCTATAGATCCAAATAATGGCAACTTAATTCAGTTAGATTTTGCATCTAGCAGTGCACATTTAAAATTACATTATAAATACGATAACACTGGAACTGATGGTGGAATAACAACCAGAAACAGCACCTATGACATGGGATTTAACGGCAACCGCATTAGCATTTATGAAAATGACTTTAATGCTAACATACTTCAATCTATTGCAAACGCCAATGAACAAGACGGCGATGAACATATTTACCTAAAAGGCGGCGAAGGATCGATGGCTATTGTAGAACTTTTTTCTGAGGATGGAGCGGGAAATGATTTTGATGATTTTATCACAGACTTTAGAGAAAATGATGGTGAAGAGACCACAATAAAGAGGTTAATCAATGAAGCTTATTTAGAATTTTACATTGATGAATCCATCACAGGTACAGATGCAGATCATCCAAATCGTATTTTTGTATATGATTTAAACAATAATGTTCCCCTTGTGGATTATTATCTAGACAATTCTGTTAACACTGCAACATCTGATTCAAAATACACACACCTTGTCCCTGTTAGTACAGAAACTGACGATCAAGGAACAGAGCATAAAAAATATAAAGTTCGTCTTACGGGCCACCTTAATAACATTGTAACTAAGGATTCTACAAATGTAAAACTTGGGCTTTTGGTATCCTCTAATGTAGGTGCTGTTGATATGAAAAAACTTCAGCAATATAATCAAGATGTAAAGGGCATCCCCTCAGGGAATATTCTTTCTCCAAAGAGTGTTGTAGTGCATGGTAGTAATACTAGTGATGAACATAAAAAAGTAAAACTTAAAGTGTATTATACCGAACCAACCAACTAAAATACATGTGTGGAATTGTAGGATATATTGGTCACAGAGATGCACACTCCATTATCATAAAAGGTCTTCAACGCCTAGAGTATAGAGGTTATGATAGTGCAGGAATAGCACTTTTTGATGGAAAAGACATCAACGTAACAAAAACTAAAGGGAAAGTAAGTGACCTTCAAGATAAAATAAATTCTGAAAACAATACTGTTGGGAATATTGGTATTGGACACACACGCTGGGCAACACATGGTGTGCCAAATGATATTAACTCACACCCTCATTATTCAAATTCTGGGAATCTCGTTATTATACACAATGGAATCATTGAAAATTATGCCTCCATAAAAAAAGAGCTTACAAAAAGAGGGTACACATTTCAATCGGATACTGATACTGAAGTCTTAGTAAATCTCATTGAAGATGTTCAAAAAAACGGAAATTACAAACTTGGAAAAGCAGTTCAAATAGCTCTAAATCAGGTTGTTGGCGCCTATGCTATTGCTGTTTTTGATGTTAAAAAACCAAACGAAATTGTAGCTGCACGACTAGGGAGTCCGCTAGCTGTTGGTGTAGGTGATGGAGAATTTTTTATTGCTAGTGACGCCTCACCATTTATTGAATATACAAATAATGCTATTTATTTGGAAGACGAAGAAATGGCTGTTATTCGTATACATAAAGACGCTAAAATTCGAAAAATAAAGGATGACAAACTTGTTGATCCATATGTTCAGACCCTTAAGCTTAATATTGAACAAATAGAAAAGGGAGGATATGAGCACTTTATGCTTAAAGAAATTTTTGAACAACCTAGTGCAATAAAAGATACTTACAGAGGGCGATTGAATGTCAATAAAGGGATCATCAAAATGGCTGGTGTTGAGGATAATTTAGAAAAATTCCTCAATGCTCAAAAAATAACGATTGTTGCCTGTGGAACTTCTTGGCATGCAGGATTGGTCGCAGAATATGTTTTTGAAGATTTAGCACGTATCCCCGTTGAAGTTGAATATGCTTCAGAATTCCGATACAGAAACCCTGTGATTTCTAACAAAGATATTGTTATTGCTATTTCTCAATCTGGAGAAACAGCAGACACCCTCGCAGCCATAAAATTGGCAAAAGAGAAAGGCGCATTTGTTTTTGGAATTTGTAATGTGGTAGGATCCTCAATTTCAAGAGAAACTGATGCAGGAGCTTATACTCATGCTGGCCCAGAAATTGGAGTAGCATCTACCAAAGCATTTACAACTCAAATTACGCTGCTTTCGCTAATTGCCTTGAGACTTGCAAAAGCAAAAGGTTCAATATCAAACTCTGATTTCAAACGCTATTTAATAGAACTCGAAACAATTCCAGAAAAAGTTGAAGGGGTTTTAAAATCTGATGCACTAAGTAAACAAATTGCAGATATTTATAAAAATGTATCAAACTTTCTATACTTGGGGAGAGGATTCAATTTTCCAGTGGCTTTAGAAGGTGCTCTTAAACTCAAAGAAATCTCATACATCCATGCAGAAGGTTATCCTGCCGCAGAAATGAAACATGGCCCAATTGCACTAATAGATGAAAATATGCCAATCGTAGTGATTGCCACAAAATATGGGCATTACGAAAAAATTGTAAGTAACATTCAAGAAATTAAATCCCGAAAAGGAAAGATTATTGGTATTGTAACTAAAGGCGATGCAGAAGTAAAAGCCATAGCCGACCATGTTATCGAAATTCCTGAAACTTCGGAGCTGTTATCACCACTTCTAACAACTATACCATTGCAATTGTTGTCTTATCATATTGCAGTATTGTTAAACAAAAACGTTGACCAGCCTAGAAATTTAGCGAAATCTGTTACAGTAGAGTAAGGTTATGTGTTCAAAGTTGTAACCCCTACAACCTAATCGTAAAGTTCTCAATATCAATTACTACCACCAAACTTTGGGAATCAAATTATAGTGATTACCAACAGTATTTATTCAATCGAATTTGTGAATATAAAGAGAATAATGTAACACCTATTGGATATAGAAAAATATCTAAAATATTCCATGAAGAAGGGTTAAAAACACTCCACGGGAATGTGTTTAAGAATAACCATGTTCATTCCATTTATAAGAAAGGAAAGATTAGAGAGGAACGAATCAATAGAGAAGATATCGTTGAGATTTCTCAAGTTACAATTGAGGAATTAAAATAATAGATTAATTTTTGACTAAATGTAAAGTTTTTTTGTCATTATGTAAAAAATACTTTACATTTGTTGAAATTAAAAAATTATAATATGAGTTATTTATTTAGTAATAAGTTTAAAAAAACAAGTGGTGTGGTTTTTTATTTGTCAATACTAGTTGGATTATTTTTACTCTTGACAGATAGAATACAAGATATTTTTGTTGTCAACGTTTTTTCAATTTTTTCATATGAATGGTTTGGTTCAGAACAAACAGGTTTTGGTTGGATAGAAAATGGGTTAGGTGACGAAATTTTTACCCTATTAATTATTGTTTCAGGATTAATAAACTCTTTTAGTAAAGAGAAAATAGAAGATGAATTAATCTCAAGAATTAGATTAGAAAGTTTGTCCTTATCTCTGTTTATAAGTTTTGGGTTAATAATTATATCTACATTTTTAGTGTTTAATATTAACTACATGTATGTATTAGTATTCAACTTATTTTTAATAATTCTCTTGTTTAATTTAATACTTAAGTTCAGACTATTCAAACACTATAACTCATGAAAAATAATTTAAAGTTATATCGAACAAAGTCTGGATATACACAAGAAGATATTTCAAAAAAAATAGGTGTTTCTAGACAAACAATAAACTCTATTGAAAATAACAGATTTCATCCCTCAATACTATTGTGTTTGAAACTTTCTAAAGAATTGGATTGTCGGTTAGATGATTTGTTTTTTCTTGAAAGTTGATGTGGGAAAGTAACAGGGAGTTACAACTTTGAACACAGTAGAAAACTTCATCACCGTGGAGTAAGTCAAAAAACTACACCAAGAGTCTCATTATAAAATCACTAAATCGGAAAAAATTGTGTACAATAATAACAACACTGTTATTATCAATATTTATTTATGCTTAAAAATAAGAAATTGTTAAATTATTTGTATATATTTATTGATTATTAAATTAACAAAACTCAGCAAACCAAAAATTATTACAAATGAAAACATTTTTTAAAATTTTTACCTTACTGTTTAGTGTGCTATCTTTTGCTCAGACAACCGTAACAGGAACTGTCAATGACGAAAGTGGATTACCTCTGCCTGGAGCAAATGTTATTGTTGTAGGTACATCATCTGGAGCCATTTCAGATTTTGATGGAAAATTTACACTTACAGTGAGTCAAAACCCGCCTTTTACGGTTCAAGTAAGTAGCGTAGGTTTTGAAACTTCAACACAAGAAATTACAGAAAATAACCAAGACATTTCCGTTGCTCTAAAAGAAGGAAGTGTTCTAGACGAGGTTGTTATTTCTGCATCAAGAACTCCAGAGCGAATTTTTGAATCTCCAGTAACCGTAGAGCGTTTCGGGATTAAAGAAATCAAAAATACAGCATCAGCTGACTTCTATGGTGGGCTTGAAAACTTAAAAGGTGTTGATGTAAATACTAACAGTTTAACTTTCCAATCCAT
>CAXPPN010000002.1:0-40969 GCA_964219345.1 Aeromicrobium sp.
GTCAATCAATATGTTTAATGAACGTCTCTTAAAATCAAAACTTTGCGCATTCATACGCAAAGCGGGTGCAAATATAAAACCCTTTTCCTACAACCACAATACTTTTTATATTAATTTTGAAAAAAAAAGGGAAAGTTTTTTTTTAGCATCTATATCTAATAACATAAAGTGCTTATAATGAGATGATTATATAAACGCTAAGTGTAAAAAATAATTTGTCTTATATAATGCGCTATTGTTTTAGAACAGATATAAACTTATATTTGCCCTCCATATAATAATTTTATGATACATATTACTTTACCAGATGGAAGTGTTCGCTCATATGATGAGTGTTTGACGGTAATGGATGTCGCTAAAGATATTAGTGAAGGATTTGCACGCAATGTGATTTCGGCGTCTTTTAATGAACAAGTAGTTGAAACCTCAACTGTTTTGGAATCTGATGGAAATCTTGTTCTATATACATGGAGAGATGACAATGGAAAAAAAGCGTTTTGGCATTCTAGTTCTCATGTTTTAGCACAAGCGCTGGAAGAGTTGTATCCTGGAGTAAAATTATCGATTGGCCCTGCTATTGAAAATGGATTTTATTATGATGTAGATTTGAGTGATAATTCTATTTCTGATAAAGACTTCAAAACCATAGAAGATAAAATGTTGGAAATTGCTAGAGGAAAACACGACTTTAAAATGAAGTCTGTTTCTAAAGCCGATGCATTAGATAAATACAAAGCAGAAGGAAACGAATACAAAGTAGAATTGATTGAAAATCTGACTGATGGTGATATTACTTTTTGCGATCATTCTTCATTTACAGATTTGTGTCGTGGAGGACACATTCCAAATACAGGGATTATAAAAGCTGTCAAAATATTGAGTGTTGCTGGTGCTTATTGGAGAGGCGATGAAAATAACAAACAGCTGACTCGTGTCTATGGTACTTCTTTTCCAAAACAAAAAGAGTTAAAGGAGTATTTGGAGTTACTTGAAGAAGCTAAAAAACGTGACCACAGAAAGTTAGGAAAACAACTAGAATTGTTTACTTTTTCGAAGAAAGTAGGACAAGGGTTACCTTTATGGTTGCCAAATGGTGCTGCTTTGCGTTCTAGATTGGAAGATTTCTTGAAAAAAGCACAAATCAAAGCAGGATACGAAATGGTGGTCACACCACATATTGGTCAAAAAGAATTGTATGTAACTTCTGGGCATTATGAAAAATATGGAGAGGATAGTTTTCAATCTATAAAAACTCCAAAAGATGAAGAAGAGTTTTTACTAAAACCCATGAATTGCCCTCATCATTGCGAGATTTACAACGCTAAGCCATTCAGTTATAAAGAATTACCAAAACGCTATGCAGAGTTTGGAACAGTATATAGATATGAACAAAGTGGCGAATTACATGGACTCACACGAGTCCGTGGATTTACGCAAGACGATGCGCATATTTTTTGTACGCCAGATCAGTTGGATCAAGAATTTAAGAATGTTATTGATTTAGTATTGTATGTTTTTGGCTCTTTAGGATTTGAAAACTTTACTGCTCAAGTTTCTGTTCGTGATTTGGAGACACCAGAAAAATATATTGGATCTGTAGACAATTGGGAGAAAGCAGAACGAGCCATTATTAATGCTGCAAAAGATAAAGGATTAGATTATGTGATTGAATCTGGAGAAGCTGCATTTTATGGACCGAAGCTAGACTTTATGGTGAAAGATGCTTTGGGAAGAAGCTGGCAATTAGGAACGATTCAAGTGGATTATAATTTACCTGAACGCTTCGATTTGACTTATAAAGGTTCTGATAATGAGCTCCATAGACCCATTATGATTCATCGTGCTCCTTTTGGAAGTATGGAACGATTTGTAGCCATTTTATTGGAACACACCGGTGGAAATTTTCCTCTATGGCTTATGCCAGAACAAGTTACAATTTTGACAATCAGTGAAAAATACGAGAAATACGCCGAAAAAGTTTTAAATTTGTTAGAAAATAACGAAATTCGCGCCCTCATTGACAATAGGAACGAAACGATGGGTAAGAAAATTCGGGACGCCGAAGTGAAAAAAATACCTTTCATGATTATTGTTGGTGAACAAGAGGAGCAAACAGAAACCCTCTCTGTACGTCAACATGGCGGTGACGATTTAGGAACACTTAGTGTTACTGAATTTTCAAAAATCATTGAGCATGAAATAAGCAAAACCTTAAAACAATTTTAAGTTTAACTAAAAAATAAAGTCATAGCAATACGTAGAAGAAGAAGCAGAGGCCCAATGCGGGTCATCAAAGAAGACAAGCACCGCATCAACAGAAAAATTACTGCTGAAGAGTTGCGCCTAGTCGGTGATAATGTAGAAATTGGTGTGTATTCACTCGCACAAGCTCTAGCCATGGCCAATGAGCAAGGTTTGGATCTTGTAGAAATTTCTCCAAAAGCTGTTCCTCCAGTATGTAAAGTTATGGATTATAAAAAGTTTCTTTATGAACAAAAGAAACGAGAAAAAACGTTAAAATCCAAAGCTGCTAAAGTAGTGGTAAAGGAAATACGTTTTGGACCAAATACAGATGATCACGATTATAACTTCAAGAAAAAACACGCTGAAAAGTTTTTGAAAGAAGGAGCAAAGTTAAAAGCATTTGTATTTTTTAAGGGGCGTTCTATAATTTTTAAAGAACAAGGTCAAATTTTATTGTTGCGTTTAGCACAAGATTTGGAAGAACTTGGAAAAGTAGAACAAATGCCAAAATTGGAAGGTAAACGAATGATTATGTTTATTGCACCAATAAAAAAATAGAATAACAGCGAATAACTAAATAAAAAGCAGAACATGCCAAAAATGAAAACAAAATCTAGTGCCAAAAAACGCTTTAAGGTAACTGGCTCTGGAAAAATCAAAAGAAAGCATGCGTTTAAAAGTCACATTCTAACGAAGAAGTCTAAAAAACGTAAGCTTGCCCTCACACATAGTACTTTGGTACATGAGAGTGATGAGGCCAACATCAAACAACAATTACGCTTAAAATAAGGGTAATTTAGGTAACATTAATTTTTAACCATGGAGTTTGGCCAATAAAAGATTCTGAAACAAGCTCGGAACGCCAACTACAAAAAAAAAGAAACATTATGCCAAGATCAGTAAATTCAGTGGCCAAAAGAGCCCGAAGAAAAAAAGTCCTAAAACAAGCCAAAGGCTATTTTGGGCGTCGCAAAAATGTATGGACTGTTGCTAAAAATGCAGTAGACAAAGCCATGCTTTATGCCTATAGAGATCGTAGAAATAAGAAAAGATCTTTCCGTGCGCTTTGGATTATGCGTATTAATGCAGGTGCAAGACTACACGGATTGTCTTATTCAAAATTTATGGGAAAACTAAAAGCTAATAATATTGACTTGAACCGTAAGGTTTTGGCCGATTTAGCCATGAATGACCCAAAAGCTTTTGAAGCTATTGTAAATAAAATTAAATAAGGCAACTGCCTGATTAACAACCTTTTATTCGCTTATAAAAGCCCGCTCTGTTGAGTGGGTTTTTTTTATTAAGTTTAATCTTGAAGTGCAAAAACACGTCTTAATACATCTGTAGTTCTTGAGTTTAATTTTGTTCTGATGTTTTGTTCCTCTACTCCAATCATCTTATAGACTCCTTTTAGAGTTTCTCCCGTAACATAAGCTGTCAAATCGGTTGTAATTTTTTTGGTGAAAGGTAAATTATTGTATTTCTGAATTAGAGTACTCCAAATTTCATTAGCACCAACTTTTGAAAAAGAACGTTCAATAACTGGTTGGAATTTTTGATATAGTGCTGTTTCAGTATTTTGTTTTAAATAATTAGTAGCAGCATTTTTTCCGCCCAATAAAATAGATTTTGCATCATTGAAAGTGATATTTTTTACAGCGGATACAAATATTGGGGTTGCTTCTTTTACTGCATCCTCCGCAGCACGATTCAAAACTCTTAATCCTTCATCAGCAACTTTATTCAACCCAATATCGCGCAAGGCCTTATCAACTTTTTTGAGTTCTTCTGGAAGTAATATTTTGACGAATTCATTACGAAAAAAACCATCTTTTTGTGTGAGTTTTTGTACTTGTCTTTCAATTCCAAAGTTTAATGCTTCACGAAGCCCAGTGGCCATCATATCGGCATTTGTTTCTTTTGTTTGAGGCAATTGGCCTACAACTTGTTGTAATTCCGCGCAAGAGCTCAATAGCAAAAATGTAATTAAGTAAGTAATCTGTTTCATGATTTTATTGGGCTTAATTATTAATCTGCTCCATTTTAACCAACATTACTGTTTTCATCAATTGTCCTCGTTCTTTAGCACGATTGGCAATTTCTCCTTCATAGTACTTGTCAATGGTAGATTCCCACAATTCTATCCAGCGTTCAAAATGAGCTTTGGTTAAAGGTTCTTTTGCATTCAATACAATATGTTTCATCATGGGATTGCCTTTGTAAACAGCACTGCTTAATAATGCAAATTCCCAAAACTTATACATTCTTGGTAAATGTTCATCCCAATCTACTTTAGCGACATCTGTAAAAATATAACCAATAACAGGGTCAGATTTAACATCGTTGTAAAAAGCATCTACTAATGTTTTTACATCTTGTGGAGTAGAAATATCTTTTTTCATAATTTCTAATTTAACCAACAATAAGTAAAAATTCTGCAGCGTCTTTTGCAGTAACTTCGTGAATTTCATCTAAAGGGAATATCGTATTCTTCCAAATGGTGAATTGTCTTTATTTCTCTCAAAGAACGATACTCTATGGCACCTTTTACAACAAAGATTTTGGCTCTTGCTGGGGCAGTGTGTTTTTCCAAAACTGCTCCTGGTTGAAGGGTTACTAAAATAACCTTAAAGTGTTTGCTGGCTTGGACAATACGGATTTGTGATTTAACTTTTTCTTGAAAAGAAGTGTGATTTTGCATAATGATTTAGGGTTTGTATGTATACAAAATTAGAAAAAAAATTGATCTCTACTCCCAATCTAGGTTTTTTGTTTTTTCTTTTTAGCTGCTGGAAACAAAACATTGTTAAGAATCAATCTATATCCTGGAGAGGTAGGATGAAGTTCTAATTCTGTTTTTGGGTCACCTACTCTATGGGTATAATCCTCAGGGTCGTGTCCGCCGTAAAATGTAAAAAACCCTTTACCCTTAATACCATGAATATAGCGCGCTTCATTGTTGATTTTATTTTCACCCAAAATTAAAACATTGGATTTAATTTGTGATCGTGTGTAGGCCGTTGTTTGCCCCATAAATCCTTTGACTAGTGCGGTATGATTTTGATTGAGCATGGTGGGTATGGGATCCCATTTTGCAGAGTATTCCATTAAAGCGAAATAATCAACTTCTTTTTTAATCTGGCGTACATTGGTTTGGTCGATTGATGAAAATTCGTACACATTTGGGTCGCGTTCAATAATAAATTCTATAAACGCAAAAGTGTTTGAAAAATCGAGTTGCGCTTGATAATTAGGCGTTGTCCCATCGCCGTCGAACATGGGTTCGCAAATATCTAATTGTTCTGCTGCTAAAGCAATATCAAAACTGTCGGTGGCACTACACATGGCAAACATGAATCCACCTCCCAAAACATAGTCTTTAATTTTTTGAGCAACTGCAAGTTTTGCATCAGACACTTTTGCATATCCCAATTCTTGTGCAAGTGCTTCAGCATTTTGTTGCTGTTCTATATACCACGCTGCATTGCGATAGGCTCTATAGAATTTTCCATATTGCCCTGTAAAATCCTCATGATGAAGGTGTAGCCAATCATACAATAATAGCCCATCATTTAGTACTTCAGTGTCATAAACTACATCATAGGGAATTTCCGCATAAGTTAACACTAAGGTTACCGCATCGTCCCAAGGTTGCTTTCCACTAGGTGAATACACCGCAATTTTTGGTGCTTTTTCTAAAACGATAGCATCCATATTTTTACTAGGACTGCTAATTTCTTCAAGAATTTTAGCAGTTTTAGAATCACTTATAAGTTCATAAGAAACTCCACGAATCAGGCATTCTCTTTTAATGCGTTCTGAACTCGGCATCAAAAATGCACCACCTCTATAATTTAATAACCATTTTACATTTTGATTTTGACTAAGTACCCAATACGTAATGCCATAAGCTTTTAGGTGATTGGATTGCGATTTTGCATCCATTGGAATTAAGATATAACTTGCAAAGGCCTTTAAAGAAATAAACAAAAAAAAGACAAAACAAAAAGATTTAAGACGATTGAAAGCTAGAAACATACTGGGATTTTAGTATGGAGTATCATCTTCCGGTGGACCAAAAGCATCATTAGGATCAATTTGCATCGGTGTATCATCATCAGAAAATGTATCATCATTTGCAGCAGCATTCATTTTGGAGTGGAATTCTGCATCAAAAGGAGAATCAAAATTATCCAAATTGTCAAATTTACCTAAATGCCCAATAAATTTTAGACGGATATTATCCAAACCACCATTTCTATGTTTTGCAATGATAAATTCTGCTTGACCTTCACATGGGGTGTGTTCTTCATCATCCCACTCTTCAATTTTGTAGTATTCAGGTCTGTAGATAAAAGACACAATATCAGCATCTTGTTCAATTGCTCCAGACTCTCTCAAATCTGAAAGTAATGGACGCTTACTCCCTCCTCTAGTTTCTACAGCTCTTGACAGCTGAGAAAGTGCAATGACAGGGACACTCAATTCTTTGGCTAAAGCTTTTAAATTTCTTGAAATCATGGATATTTCTTGTTCACGATTTCCTGTTTTTTGGCTACCCCCTGCCGTCATTAATTGTAAATAATCGACAATGATGAGTTTAATACCATTTTGTGAAGCCAATCGGCGAGCTTTTGCACGTAGATCAAAAATAGAAAGTGATGGTGTATCATCTATATAAAGCGGTGCTTTTTCCAATGATTTTACTTTTACATTGAGTTGCTCCCATTCGTGCTTTTCAAGTTTCCCTGTTCTTAATTTTTCTGAACTTAATCCTGTTTCTGAGGAAATCAAACGGGTAATAAGCTGAACTGATGACATTTCCAAAGAAAAGAACGCTACTGGAATATTTTGATTTACTGCAATATTTCGCGCCATGGAAAGCGTAAGTGCTGTTTTTCCCATACCAGGACGAGCTGCCACAATAATTAAATCACTTTCTTGCCATCCAGAAGTTAGCTGATCCACTTTATCAAAACCTGAAGGAATTCCACTAAGCCCTTCTTTGTTTGAAATTTCTTCAATTTTACGCTTGGCTTGAAAAACTAAATCTTGTGCTGTTTCTGTTGATTTTTTGATGTTTCCTTGAGTTACATCATAAAGCTTGGATTCTGCTTTATCCAAAAGATCAAATACATCTTTAGTTTCATCAAAAGAGTCTTCAATAATTTCGTTGGAAATTTTAATCAAGCTTCGCTGAATAAATTTTTGTAAAATGATTCGAGCATGAAACTCAATATGAGCCGAAGATGAAACTTTTTGGGTAAGTCCAATAAGATAGAAATCACCACCTACAACATCTAGTTTTTGATTCTTTCTTAGTTTTGAAGAAACAGTCAATAAGTCAATAGGTTCGCTGCTTTCAAAAAGCTGAAGAATTGCTTCAAAAATATGTTGATGCGCTTCTTTATAAAATGATTCAATACTAAGAATATCGATTACTTCATCTACCCCTTTTTTATCAATCATCATAGCGCCTAACACAACTTCCTCCAAGTCAATAGCTTGAGGTGGAATTTTTCCTTGCTCTAAGTTAATGACATTAGGTCTATTGGTTTGTTGATATCCTTTAAAAGCTTCTGGTTGTTTCATAATAACGAATGTACGTAAAAATTGAATGTCTTAATTGTTAAAATATTCAATAAGACTTAACAAAATGAGTGTTAATAAGTAAAAAAAAATGTTGATAATAGTCAAAAAAACCAAGCATAAGGCTTGGTTTTAAAATCATATTATGTAAAAAATGTTAGTCTTTATAGACGCCCATTTGTGCATATTTATCCATACGTTGTTCTACCAATGCTTTTGGTGAAAGCGCATTTAACTCTTCAAAAGATTTCAAAATAGCAGCTTCAATCGCTAAATATGTTTTTTCAGGATCTTTGTGTGCTCCGCCAAGTGGCTCTTTTACAATTTGATCAACGAGCTTCATTCGCTTCATATCCTTTGCAGTAAGCTTTAAGGCTTCTGCAGCTTGCTCTTTGTATTCCCAACTTCTCCAAAGAATTGATGAACATGATTCAGGAGATATTACAGAATACCATGTGTTTTCGAGCATGAGTACTTTGTCGCCAACGCCAATACCTAAAGCACCTCCGGATGCACCTTCTCCAATTATTACAGTGATGATTGGTACTTTTAAACGAGTCATTTCTAGAATATTACGTGCAATGGCTTCACCTTGTCCGCGTTCTTCTGCTTCCAAACCTGGATATGCGCCTGGAGTGTCAATTAGTGTAACGACAGGGATGCCAAATTTTTCTGCAGATTTCATCAATCGCAAAGCTTTTCTATAGCCCTCTGGATTGGCCATTCCAAAGTTTCTATACTGGCGTGTTTTGGTATTATATCCTTTTTGTTGTCCAACAAACATAAAACTTTGATCGCCAATTTTACCTAAACCACCAATCATAGCTTTATCGTCTTTAAAATTACGATCGCCATGCAATTCCAAAAAAGTTCCTTTGGAAAGTGCATTGATATAATCTAGGGTGTAAGGTCTATTGGGGTGGCGAGAAAGTTGTACCCGCTGCCAAGGCGTAAGATTTTTATAAATTTCTTTTTTGGTGTCTTCTAGCTTTTGCTGAATCTGAGCACAGGTTTCAGTAACATCAACGTCACTTTCTTTACCAATAACTTGGCATTTTTGAAGCTGGTCTTCTAGTTCCTTTATTGGCAATTCAAACTCTAGATATTCCATAAATATTTATAATTGGTTAGTGGGAGTACAAATATATGAACTTTATATTTTTTGTATACAATTAAGGTTTAATTTTTATGCTTTTTTTATGCTTAAAAATTGCATTTAGAAGTACTGTACAAATGATAAGCGCAGCACCTACATAAAATAATGGACTCATTGTTTCTGATTTTGGAAACAAAATTAGTGCCAGAACAATCCCATAAATTGGCTCCAAATTATAGGTTAAAACAACAGAATATGGTGTAATATATTTCATAACATAAACAGATGCAATAAAAGCATATGCAGTACAAATTGAGGCCAAAATAGCAAGATAACCCCAATCCGAAATTGAAAGATTGAAAAAACCGCTATGAAAACCATTGGGTGAAATCCATAAAAATATAGATATGAATAAAACACCACTTATAAATTCATAAAATGAAATAACAGAAGCATTATATTTTGCAACAAATTTCCCATTCAAAACGGCAAAAAGTGTCGAAAATAAAGCTGAAGAAATTCCTAGACATATACCTAAAATGTAATTGAGTTCTGTTTGCATTATAAGAAAAACACCTGCTATTACAATTAGTCCAAAAACAATTTCATAGGGTATAATTTTTCTTTTGTAGAAAATAGGTTCTATAAATGATGCAAAAAAAGCACCTGTAGAAAACATGGCTAATGTGATGGATATGTTTGATACTTTTATAGCAGCAAAAAATGTAATCCAATGTAATGCAATCACAATTCCTGCAAGAAAAAATTTAATGAGGTCTTTTTTTGGAACATAAAGATTTATTTTTTTAAGTTTTAAATACATAAGCATCAACACCCCAGCTATGGTCATTCTATACCATACCAAAGATATAGCTTCGAGAGTAATGAGCTCACCTAAAATTGCTGTAAACCCTGCAATAAACACCAAAAAATGAAGGTGTAATTGATTTTTAAATTTAACGCTTGGCATTATATAAGAGATAAATTGCTAGAATTCCAAAAATAAAATTTGGAAACCATACGGCGATTAGGGGAGAAAAATCGGATTGTTCGGCCATTACACCAAAAACTTTATCAAAAAATACATAAATCATGGCAATGACAATTCCAAATGCCAAATTGACCCCCATCCCTCCTCTGCGTTTGATTGATGAAACGGCTACAGCAATAATGGTTAGAATAAATACTGAAACTGGTAAGCTCCACTTTTTATACTGAACAACTTTGTACCTATTAATATTGGACGAACCTCGAGCTTCCTCACGTTCAATAAAATCTGAAAGTTCGTTGATTGTTAGGGTTTCTGCAACATACATTGGAGGTGTTAAATCTTGAAGATCAAAGCCTAGTAAAGTATCTATCCGCCGTTTAAAAACCAATGAATCATGATCTACTCCAACGTAACGTAAATTATAGTTTGATAAGCGATATACACTATCTTTTTCTATATATCGAATAGCAGTTGCATGAATTTTATATTTCAGTTTATTTCCATCAAAATGCTCTAAAGTAAAGTTATTTCCACGCATTGATTTTGTGTCAAAATTGCTCACATAGATGTATTCATCTTCATTTATCTGCTGATGGATATATTGTGTTTTTGCAACCTTTTTATTTTTAAGATATTTATAGGTAAACTCATTAAATCCTTTACTTGCATCAGGTGCCCAATACATTCCCAAAAGCAATGCAAGTGTAGCAATAAGAATAGCCCCAATAAAATAGGGTCTCAAAAATCTTGTAAATGAAATTCCTGAACTTAAAAATGCAACAATCTCTGTATTATTGGCCAATTTTGAAGTAAACCAAATGACCGATAAAAACAAAAATAATGGAAAAAGAAGATTTGCAAAGTAAATGGTAAAATCTACATAATAGGCCACTACTTCTTCGAAAGGCACTTTATTTTCTAATATTTTGTCAATTTTTTCGGCCAAATTGACTGTTATTCCTATGGGAATAAAGAGCAACAACATTAAGAAAAATGTGAGCAAATAGCGTTTTAAAATGTACCAATCAAAAATTTTCATAATCTAAAGACGCTTATCCATTTGAACAACCATCATGGTTTTCCAAGTTTCAAAATCTCCTGCTAAAATACGCTTTCTGGCTTCACGAACCAACCACAAATAAAATCCGAGATTATGAATGGTTGCAATTTGTTTACCCAATAATTCGTTGACGCTAAATAAATGTTTAAGATATGCTTTTGAGTATTCTGTATCTACCCAAGTCATACCCATTTCATCTATTGGAGAAAAATCATCGGCCCATTTTTTATTTTTAATATTAATAGTTCCATGTGCCGTAAAAAGCATTCCATTACGGGCATTTCTTGTTGGCATTACACAATCAAACATATCTATACCAAGAGCAATATTTTCTAAAATATTTATGGGCGTTCCTACACCCATGAGATAACGAGGTTTATCTTCTGGTAAAATATCACAAACAACATCCGTCATGGCGTACATTTCTTCGGCTGGCTCACCAACTGAAAGACCACCAATGGCATTGCCCACCGCATTGGCATTGGCAATATATTCAGCAGATTGCTTTCGTAAGTCTTTATAAGTACTTCCTTGTACAATAGGAAAAAATGCCTGACTGTAGCCGTATTTAAAGGGGAGTGTATCAAGGTGGTTTATACAGCGATCCAACCATCTGTGAGTCATATGCATAGAACGTTTTGCATAATTGTAATCACAAGGATATGGTGTACATTCATCAAATGCCATAATGATGTCTGCTCCTATGCTTCGTTGAATTTCCATGACATTTTCAGGAGTAAAAACATGATAACTTCCGTCAATATGACTTCTAAATTTTACACCCTCCTCTTTAATTTTTCTATTGGCAGACAACGAATATACTTGATAGCCACCTGAATCAGTAAGAATATTTCGATCCCAATTCATAAACTTATGTAATCCTCCTGCTTTTTCTAAAATTTCCATTTGTGGACGAAGATAGAGGTGGTATGTATTACCTAAAATAATATCGGGATTGATATCGTTTTTGAGTTCTCTTTGATGTACTCCTTTTACAGTACCAACAGTACCAACAGGCATAAAAATTGGGGTTTCAATAACCCCATTATCTGTAGTTAATGTGGCCGCTCTTGCCTTTGTGTTTTGATCTTTTTTTAATAGATTAAATTTCAAATTTCTTGCAGTTGTATAATTAGATTACTGTTGAGTGCGTTTGGGCTGATAATTCATTAAAAAATCACCTTTTGGTGCTCCATCATCAAATGAACTTCCTTTAAGTAAAAGACGTGTTTTAGCTCGGGCATCCTCATTTGTCCAATTTTCAAATTCTATTCTGTATAATGCCGAAAAAAGTGGTGCTCTTCCCTCACCATGATGACAATGAATCAATACAGGATAGTTGCTTTGATCATCCATAATTGCCAAGAACTTATCGATCGTAGCTTGTGTTGGTACTTGGTCAGTGCCAAGGTTGATATATTGAACACCTTCAATACTTTCAATCGCCATTTTTTCAGCTAATAATTCTGCTGGAATTTCTGGATTATTGACTAAATCTTCAGTCCCTGGAAAGCGTAAATCAATTATACTTTTTAATTTATAATCTTCCACATAATCTGCAATTTCATCTGGTGGAATCACTCCTGATTTGTAGACTTTATTTTCAGAAATTTCTTCGAAATTATGATTGATATGCTTATCATATACAAACTTTCCTCCACCAAGAACTAAAAAAAGTACAATGCCATAAATTAATTTCTTTTTCATATTATTTTAATTTTTTATCAATGATCTTTTCAAAATAATCCTGTATAAAGGCCATGCACCTTTTTTCCAATTGAATCATTTCTTCGTTTTTATTTGCAATTAAATTTTGGCTTAAAGACAAATCATCAATACCATAAAACCCTATGGCTTTTTCACCATCAAATATACAAATATAATTCCCTTTGGTGTAGCGATAAAATACGCCGTCATGATTCATAACAAAGGGTACTGTTTGTTGTGTTTCATCAATTAAACTTCGACCCCAACTTCGAAAAGGCTTGTCATAACCAGTCATTTGTAGGATGGTTGGATAGATATCCATTTGTTGGGCTAAATCCATATTTTCTCCAACATATTTTCCTTTAGGATCATAAAACATTATTGGTACTGCATAACGATTGATATCCTTTTTGTATTCGTCATAATGCACCTGATTGCAATGATCGGCTGTGATTACAAAAATGGTGTTTTCAAACCAAGGTTCTTTTTTTGCAGATTCAAAAAATTGTTGAAAAGCAAAATCTGTATAGCCCACACATTTATGCATTGGAACGTATCCTTCTGGGAATTTTCCTTCGTACTCTTTAGGTATTACATAGGGTTCATGAGAAGAAACAGTAAAAACTGTAGCTAAAAAAGGAGACTCTTTTTGGTCTAATGTTGTTTTCATAAACTGAAAAAAAGGTTCGTCCCAAATCCCCCATGAGCCGTCAAATTGAGTGTCATCATTAAACTCAGTTTTACCATAATAATGATCAAATTCTAGAATGTTTGAAAATCCTAAAAAACCCATCGACCCGTTGGGCGCACCATGAAAAAAGGACGTGTCATAACCCATAGAGTTTAGTGTAGAAACTAAAGACTCGACTGGTTGTTTCGCATACGGAGAGGATGTGTAGGCGTCTGTAAATGATGGAATACCTGCCAATACGGATGACATACCATGTATGGATTTTCGACCATTAGTAAATGCATTTGGAAAGATAAGACTATGATTTGCTAATGAATCTAAAAAAGGAGTAAAGCTCTGATAATTAGGAATATTTTTGTGTTTGTTAAATGCTCCTATATATTCACGGCCATAACTTTCAGTGATAAAAAGAACAATGTTTGGTTTTGAATTATTTTTTGGGGAATATGATTTTATTGGTTGGACAAGTGCATTTACATCTTGCTTTGAGATGCCATAGTTTAATTTCTTAAAATTATTATTCCCAAATGTTCTTATAATTGCAAAAGGCGTATTTAGAATAACATCGGCATGTTGAATTTTTTTGACATATCTATTGGCGTCAACCAGATTAATTGGGCGAGTGCTTTTCTTTAAATCTCCACCTCGTATACCAGCAACCATAAATGTTACCATTAGCAACAATGAAACAACAGATGATGAAATGTAAAAGGCAATATGTTTTTTGTATGGGGATGGTTTAAACTTTATTTTTTTGTACAGATACACCCACAAGACACTCAAAACAACAATCAAAATAAAAATGTGCCAATAATTAACAGCAAAACGCATAAACATTTGCAAAATGTTTTGTTCATTTTTTACAACAGCCCATTCAGAAATTGTAGTTCTATTATATATAAATTTATAGTATCCTAGATCAATAAAATTGGTAGCATATCCAATCAAATTAAAAAAGAAATAAACATAAAACAACAGCTTTTGATAATACGGTTTGGTGTTGATCCATAGTGGAAACATGGACAGCAATACAAAAAGAGAATTTAAATAAAAGATGGCTGTTGTATCAAAAATTAGACCGTGATAACAGAGTGAAAGAAACTCATAAAATGAACTCATATCCAAGACCGAAAAGTTGTAAATTACAAACAATGACCGTGCAATAAAATAGAAAACATAGGCCAAAAGAAGCCTAAAAATCATCACTTTGTACTCATTTAATCTAAAAAAACTCATCGTTATTTAAAAACAATTGGGTGCAAAAATACAAAAACTAAATCTGATGATAGTTGATTTAAAATGTTTAATAAGTTGTTAGTTAATTGTGACAAATAACATTTAAAAGTTTATTGTCAACTAAAAATTAAATTTAAATTTGAACATCTAATTTTAATAATCCAAACATGTCAATTACAGAACTCAATGATTTAACAACTCAAGTCCGGCGCGATATTTTGCGTATGGTTCATAAAGTAAATTCTGGACACCCCGGAGGTTCACTAGGATGTGCAGAATTTCTTGTTGCTTTATTCTCAGAAATTATGAACAGAAATGAGGGGTTTGACATGGATGGCCAAGGTGAAGATTTATTTTTTCTTTCCAACGGTCATATTTCACCTGTAATTTACAGTGTGTTGGCACGTAGCGGTTATTTTCCAATTGAAGAACTCAATACATTTAGACTTTTAGACTCTAGACTGCAAGGGCATCCTACTACCCATGAGGGGCTTCCAGGAATAAGAATTGCTTCAGGATCTCTTGGACAAGGATTGTCTGTGGCTATTGGTGCAGCACACGCCAAAAAATTAAACAACGACTCAAATCTTGTATATAGTCTTCATGGTGATGGCGAATTGCAAGAAGGACAAAATTGGGAAGCCATAATGTATGCTTCAGCCAAAAATGTAGATAACATCATTGCAACTGTTGACCTCAACGGAAAACAAATTGATGGCGCAACAGATGATGTCTTAAATATGGGTAGCTTGAAAGCAAAATTTGAAGCCTTTGATTGGACAGTAATTGAAGTGAAAAACGGAAATGATATAACGTCTATTTTGGAAGGAATGTCTACAGCTAAAGCCGCTACAGGTAAAGGTCAACCAGTGTGTGTACTGCTAGAAACGATGATGGGAAACGGTGTAGATTTTATGATGCACACCCATGCATGGCACGGTAAAGCCCCTAATGATGAGCAACTAGCATCGGCTTTAGAACAAAACCCAGAAACACTTGGTGATTATTAATATTCAAAACCCATTAAAATGAAAACATATACATATACAGAAAAAAAAGATACTAGAAGTGGTTTTGGAGCTGGACTAGCCGAACTTGGAAGAACAAACCCCAATGTTGTTGCACTTTGTGCAGACCTTATTGGATCCTTAAAAATGGATGCTTTTAAAAATGAAAATCCAGATCGGTTTTTTCAAGTTGGTATTGCAGAAGCAAATATGATGGGAATTGCCGCTGGACTTACCATTGGTGGTAAAATTCCTTTCACTGGGACTTTTGCAAATTTTTCTACAGGGCGTGTTTATGATCAAATACGTCAGTCTATTGCCTACTCTGGGAAGAATGTAAAAATCTGTGCATCTCACGCCGGCCTCACACTTGGAGAAGATGGTGCTACACACCAAATTCTTGAAGATATTGGATTGATGAAAATGTTGCCAGGAATGGTCGTCATCAATCCTTGTGATTACAATCAAACAAAAGCAGCAACTATTGCTATTGCAAAACACAAAGGACCTGTTTATTTACGTTTCGGAAGGCCATCGGTTCCAATTTTCACACCTGAAAATCAAACTTTTGAAATTGGAAAAGCAATAAAGTTGACCGGGGGTACAGACGTTACAATTGCTGCAACTGGACATCTTGTTTGGGAGGCCCTTGAAGCATCAAAAGAATTGAATGCTAAAGGGATATCTGCGGAAGTCCTAAACTTTCATACCATTAAACCTCTAGATGAAAAAGCACTATTAGACTCTGTGGGTAAGACGGGCTGTATTGTTTCTGCTGAGGAACACAATCATTTGGGTGGACTTGGTGAAAGTATTGCACGAGTTCTTGGACAAAACGCACCAGCACCTCAAGAATTTGTTGCTACCAATGATACCTTTGGAGAGTCTGGTACACCAGCACAACTAATGAAAAAGTATGGTTTAGATGCTTCTTCAATTGTTGAAAAAGCTTTAAAAGCTATCGGAAGAAAATAACATTAAGAATTACTTTAAAACAAAAAAACCCACAATTGTGGGTTTTTTGTTATTTGTAAACTAAAAAATATTAGTTGATTGTTGCAGCATCTGTACTATCAAGATAATTTGGAATACCATTTCCATTGGTATCTTCAAGTGTAATAAGTTTGGCCGAAAACGTTCCATCATCTTTAGCCTCTATAGTTGTAAAGAATTGATTAGAATTTAATGGTGTTAGTGCTTGCAATTGTGCTTCTAGACCAGAACGGCTTGAATCTGTATACTCTGTGTATAGAACCTCTCGGAATGTTTTATAGCCGTCTCCATCATCATCGCTGTCATCAAAATTATAAAAACGATCACCATCTGTATTATCATCAAAAACGTCCATATTATTGTCTTCATCTTCCATATAGCTAGGAATAAAATCATTATCATGGTCCATAACCTGATATTGATAGAGTTCAAATTTGAATACCAGACAAGAGTATGGCGATATTCCTGTGGTAGAATTACTAAAATAAGCCAACCCAGAGGGTAAAAACATCACACCAATACCATAGTTTTCAAAGGTTACCGTTCCATCACTGTTATTCGAAAATGCATTGGAGGTCTTAAATTGGGGAATTACTCGGTTCCACCCTGGAACAACAGCTATTAATTCCAAGTCAATAGGATTGACAGAGCTATCGAAAACCTCATCATCCATGGTATTTCCTTCATAATTCACACGAACTTGATCTGTAAAATGAGGATGATCACCAAGACCTTCTTCAATACTTAAAATATAATAGTTATAGCTAACATCTTTGTATATTGTTGTTTTTGCTTCTACGACATCGGATAATAATGTGGTGTTCGGTGGTAGGGTTTCATCTTCTTCTAGTTTTGTAATCACAATATCGTTTAGGGTTGGATATGTTGAAAGCGAATTTAACGCTCCAGAATTGTAATAATGTGTTTCAAAATAATTTTGAAGTGTATCCATGTCGCTAGCCTGTTGCTCGGCACGATCGCGAGGAGGAGTAGAAGTTATTTCATCATCGTCTTTACCGCATGTAAAGACAAAAAACATTAGTGCTAAAATAAAAAGGACATTAAGCTGATTTCTCATAATATTACTTTTGGAGCTGCAAGATACAATATTATGCTATTTTTGTGGAAAAGAAAATAGAGTTTTAATAAAAATATGAGGATTGATAAGTTTTTATGGTGCTTGCGCTACTTCAAAACGAGAACTTTGGCTTCAACTGCTACAAAAAAAGGACATGTTCGTGTAAACGATGATGTAGTAAAACCAAGCAGAGAAGTTTATCCTACGGATAAAATTAGTGTTCGTATCAATCAAGTCAATTATCAATTAAATGTTCTAGATCTTCCAAAAAGCCGAGTGGGTGCAAAATTAGTAGATATTTATAGACAAGATACCACGCCAAAATCGGAGTTTGAAGCAAAGGAACTTTTGAAATATTCGAAAGATTATTACAGAAAAAAAGGCGAGGGACGCCCTACCAAAAAAGATCGTAGAGATATTGAAGACTATTTAGATTTTGATGAAAATTAAAATAATTGATAACCAAGTTGAAATGTCTTTTTTATATTTGAAAAAAAGAGTTGTATGGCACTAACACAAAATTGCATCCTAAATCATCAAGAAATTGATCATAAAATTAAACGTATTGCATATCAGATTTATGAATCTAATGTTGAACAAAAAGAAATTATTCTGGCTGGAATTTATTCCAATGGGTATATTTTGGCAGAAAAAATAAAGCAACAATTAGAAAAAATTTCAGAAATAAAAGCAAAATTGTGTAAGGTCAAAATCAATAAAAAAAATCCAACTGAAAAAATAACGACTTCATTAAACCAAGAAGATTATGCTAACAAATCCTTAGTTTTGGTTGATGATGTATTACACTCTGGTACTACATTGATTTATGGGGTAAAACATTTTTTGGACACCCCCTTGAAACAGTTTAAAACTGCTGTTTTAGTGAATAGAAATCATAAGAAATACCCTGTAAAAGCAGACTTTAAAGGAATTTCACTATCAACCTCATTACATGAGCATATTGATGTTATTTTTGATGGAAAAAACTCAAAAGTTGTGCTCGTCTAATTCAAATTGAATTTTACTTACAATTTCTTCAACAGGTAAATCATCTACTGAAATGCTCCACTGCGCTTGATTGTAATATTTTGAACGTTCAAATAAATGCTTGGCAATAAATTCCGCCAAATCATTGTCATTAATATTAGCAATTAATGGGCGTTTAGATTTTTCAAAAATCAAACGATTTTTAAGCGTCCTTACAGAAGATTTTAGGTAGATCGTAAACACATCAGGGTGGTCGTTCAAAAATGCCATTGTGTCACCATAACAAGGCGTACCTCCTCCTAGAGCGAGAATAATATTTGTGTGCGTTCTACAAATTTTTTGAACGGCTTTAACTTCGAGTTTTCGAAATTCAATATGTCCTCTTTTTTCAAACAAATCAGCAACAGACAGTTGTTCTTGTTGTTCTATATAATGGTCTAAATCCAAAAACTCATACCCTTTAGAGTTGGCAAGTATTTTGCCAACGGATGATTTTCCAGAACCCATATATCCTAACAAAACGACTATCATAATGGTATAGAATTAATTTTGAACCCACATATTGTAGTATTACAAAAAAACAAAAAAATATTGAAAAAAAAAGATTGTAATATTAATTAAACCCATTATCTTTGCAGCCGCTGTAAGCAAGTCCAAATGACTTGGTAGCTCAGTTGGTAGAGCATCTCCCTTTTAAGGAGAGGGTCCTGGGTTCGAGCCCCAGCCAAGTCACAAAAAAAGTTAAGCGCTGTCTTAACTTTTTTTTTCTTCAATAATTATTGCGCACGTGGCGGAATTGGTAGACGCGCTAGCTTGAGGGGCTAGTGGGAGTTATTCCCGTGGAAGTTCGAGTCTTCTCGTGCGCACTTTATTTGTTTATAAGTATACTTTTCATTATTTTTAGTATTTTAGTCGAACCAAATCTCTAAAATAATGAACACTACTGAAAATGTCTTTAGTATAAAAGACCTTGAAAACATTTCTGGTGTAAAAGCACACACCATCCGCGTTTGGGAAAAACTATACAATTTACTACAGCCCAAACGCACAGAAACTAACATCAGACATTACGATCTACATAACCTTCAAAAACTGCTCAATATTAGTTTTTTGAATAATAATGGATTTAAGATTTCAAAAATTGCTGCTCTAGACGAATCTGAATTGGCACCAAAAACCAGAGAGTTGGCTTTTTTGGGTAAAAGTGATAGTCAAGCTATTGTAGCTTTTAAATTGGCAATGCTAAATTTTGATCAAACTCTTTTTTATAACACCTATAATGGCTTGTTATAAGAAAAAACATTCAGACAAATTTTTTATGATGTCTCTTCTTACCTCTTCTTTACGACCTTGGAATGTTATGGCAAACAAATTCAATAACCTCATCTCACGAGCATTTTCTAACAGTACACATAAAACAAAAAATTCTAATTCATATTGAACGGCTACAAAGTATAGACCCCCGCCCTAGTGATAAAACATTTGTATTATTTCTACCTGAAAATGAAACACATGATTTGGGATTATTATTTATCAATTATGAAATCTTAAATTTGGGGTATCACACGATATTTTTAGGAGAAAATATTCCATTAGACAACCTAAAACATATCAATAAACTTTATGATGATATAACCTATATTTCATATTTTACAGTAAAACCTAGTGAAAATTCTATCCAAAAATATTTGAAAAAATTTTCTAAAAACTACCTAAAAAACAGTAATAAAAAAGCAAAACTCATTGGATACAAAACTCGAAATATTAATCCAAATAAAATTCCAAATCAAATAAAATTGTACAGCAAAATTGAAGATTTAGTTAAAGATTTGTGAAAAAGTTTACAAATCACTTCTCTGTTTAGTCTTTTTACTACTTTTATAAACAAATGAAAAAGACTGTACATATAATTGGCTCAGGATTCTCATCGCTTGCAGCTTCATGTTATCTCGCAAAAGCAGGTTACAAAGTAACTGTTTTTGAAAAAAACGAAACTATAGGAGGACGTGCTCGACAGCTCAAAAAAAATGGATTTACATTCGACATTGGTCCTACATGGTACTGGATGCCTGATGTTTTTGAACGCTTTTTTGGAGATTTTGACAAACACCCTTCAGATTATTATTCTCTAGATAAACTTAACCCTGCATACTGTGTTTACTTTGGAAAGAATGACGCCATTACTATTGAAAATTCATTAGAAAAAATTTGCCAAACTTTTGAAAAAGAAGAACCAGGTAGCTCAAAACAATTAATGGAATTTATTGGCAGCGCCAAAAGTAATTATGATATTGCTATAAAAGATCTAGTTTACAAACCAGGCGTTTCTCCTCTTGAACTAGTAACTCCAAAAACAATGCTGAAAGTCAATCAATTTTTGAGTACCATCAAACGTGATGTTAGAAAAAAATTCAAAAATAATAGACTTGCTCAAATACTAGAGTTTCCTGTTTTGTTTCTAGGAGCAAAACCAAGTGACACCCCTTCTTTCTATAATTTTATGAACTACGCCGATTTTGGATTAGGGACATATCATCCAAAAAAAGGGATGTACCAAGTTATTTTGGCAATGGAAGCCCTTGCAAAAGAACTAGGTGTTGACATAAAAACAGATGCAAATGTTGAGGCAATTTTAGTAGAAAATGGTACTGCAAATGGTATTGTTGTTAATGGTAAAAAAGAAAAATGTCACCTTGTTTTAAGTGGTGCAGATTATCATCATACAGAAACACTTTTAGAAGAAAAACACAGACAATATTCTGAGTACTATTGGGATAAAAAAACATTTGCACCATCATCACTTCTTTTTTATGTGGGATTTGATAAAAAACTAAAAAAAGTTGATCATCACACACTATTTTTTGATGTCGACTTTGATGTACATGCAGAAGCTATTTATGATAACCCTGCTTGGCCAGAAAAACCACTTTTTTATGCAAGTTTTCCTAGTATTACAGACGATTCTTGTGCACCAAAAGACAAAGAAGCGGGAATTTTCTTAATTCCACTTGCACCAGGATTGGAAGATAAACCAGAATTACGAGAAGAGTATTTTGAAAAAATAATAAACCGTTTTGAAGACCTAACGCAACAAGATGTTAAAAAAAATATTATCTTTAAAGAATCCTTTTGTGTTAATGATTTTAAAAAAGACTATAATTCGTACAAAGGAAATGCTTATGGAATGGCCAACACGCTATTGCAAACAGCATTTTTGAGACCAAAACTAAAAAGTAAAAAAGTAAAAAATTTATATTTTACAGGGCAACTGACCGTCCCTGGACCTGGAGTTCCTCCATCCCTTATCTCTGGAAAACTAACTGCCGAACTTATTCAAAAAGTTTTATAATATAATTTTTTGTTATGGATTAAAAGTTTGAGTTTATGAAATCTATTTTCGACACTGTATCAAAAGACTGTAGCAGAATTGTCACCAAAACCTATAGCACATCTTTTTCGATGGCTACCAAAATGTTGGCGAGCTCCATTCGTCAGGATATTTATAATATTTACGGGTTTGTCCGTTTGGCAGACGAAATTGTTGATTCATTTCATAGCTATCCAAAAAAAGAATTGTTCTCAAAATTTGAAGTAGATTTAGAAATTGCTCTACAAAATAAAATAAGTCTCAACCCAATTTTAAATGCTTTCCAACATACGTATCACAATTACAATATAAATCGCGAGCTTGTTGATTCTTTTATGAATTCAATGCGTATGGACTTGCATAAATTTGAATATAAAACAGAGGAAGAATATAAAGATTATATTTATGGTTCTGCAGACGTTGTAGGTCTAATGTGTTTAAAGGTTTTTGTTAATGGCGATAAAAAAAAATATGATTCGCTTAAAGCATCAGCAATGGCATTAGGTTCAGCATTTCAAAAAGTAAATTTCTTGAGAGATTTAAAAGCAGATCATGACGAGCTTAATAGAACTTATTTTCCAAATACAGATTTAAAAAATCTTGATGAAATAGCAAAACAGCATATCATAGACGATATTGAAAACGATTTTGCAAGAGGACTAAGTGGGATTAAATTATTACCAATTGAAGCAAAATTTGGTGTTTTTATGGCTTATCGCTATTACAGTCAATTGCTCAAAAAACTAAAGAAAACCCCTGCACTAGAAATTAAAAACACTAGAATTCGAGTGCCTAATTATAAAAAAGTAGAGTTGCTAACACGCAGCTATGTCAAATATCATTTAAATCTATTATAACCAAATCATTATGAACACACTTTTATGGATCGTTGTTTTTCTGGGTACTTTCAGCATTATGGAATTTATGGCCTGGTTTACACACAAATACATTATGCATGGCTTTTTGTGGAGTTTACACAAAGATCATCATCACAAAGATCACAACAGTTGGTTTGAACGCAACGATGCGTTCTTTATTTTTTATGCCGTTGTTAGCATGACCTGCTTTTACTTTTGGAGTTACGAAGGATTTTGGGCAGGACTTCCAATTGGACTCGGTATTATGACATATGGTGCTACATATTTTATAGTACATGATATTTTCATACACCAACGTTTTAAAATGTTTCGAAATGCAAACAACTGGTATGCAAAAGGGGTTCGTCGTGCTCATAAAATCCATCATAAACACCTAGGAAAAAAAGATGGGGAATGCTTTGGTATGTTGGTAGTACCTTTCAAATATTTTAAAAAATAAGTTGTGAATTCCCTCTATTTATGGCTTAATATTGGATCTATTTCTATACCTCTTTTGTATAGTTTCCACCCTAGACTTCAATTACATAAACGTTTTAAATGGCTTTTTTTATCTCTAATTTTGACTATGGGAATTTTTATTCCTTGGGATGTAATTTTTACTGTAAATGGGATTTGGGGTTTTAATCAAGATTACTTTTTAGGGGTCAAAATTTTCAGTCTTCCTTTGGAAGAATGGCTTTTCTTTATTTGTATTCCGTTTGCTTGTGTTTTTACACACTATGCCCTTTTGCTGTATATTCCAAAAATGAAACTCAATCAAAAAATAACACAATATATTGCCTATGCTTTAATGATTCTACTGGCTATAATTGTTGTTTTAAATATTGATAAATGGTATACTGTGGTCAATTTCTCTCTTGCTATTCCTTTAACATGGATTGTGTTTAATAATAATCTAAAATTGCTTCAACACTTTTTCCTTACATTTTTGGTGATGCTTATCCCCTTTTTTATAGTTAATGGGGTTCTAACAGGCAGTTGGATAGAAAGCCAAGTCGTTTGGTACAATAATGCTGAAAATTTGGGCTTACGTATGGGAACCATCCCTGTAGAAGATAGTATTTATACCTACTCTATGATATTGATGAATTTATTTCTTTTTGAATATTTTAGCTTAAATCATAAAAAAAACGCCTAAACTTTTTAGGCGTTTTTTTTATATAATTTCACACAAATTAAGCATTCTGCTTCTTAATTAAATTAAGTGCAGAACCTTCATTAAACCATTCTATTTGAGAATCATTATAAGTATGATTAACAGAGATTATATCTTTAGAACCATCGGCATGAACAACTTCAATGCTTAGTGGCTTATTAGGAGCAAATTGGTCTAAATCCAAAAAATTGAAAGTATCATCTTCTTGAATAAGATCATAATCAGACTCATTGGAAAAAGTTAGACCCAGCATGCCTTGTTTCTTTAAGTTTGTTTCATGAATACGTGCAAAAGATTTTACAATCACAGCCGCTACACCCAAATGACGTGGCTCCATAGCTGCATGCTCACGAGATGAACCTTCTCCATAATTATGATCTCCTACAACTACTGTATAAATTCCAGCAGCTTTGTAGGCGCGTTGAGTTTTTGGTACAGCATCATACTCACCATTCAATTGATTCTTAACAAAGTTGGTTTTCATATTAAAGGCATTTACAGCACCTATCAAACAATTATTCGATATGTTATCCAAATGACCTCTATAACGTAACCAAGGTCCAGCCATAGAAATATGATCTGTTGTACATTTTCCATGGGCTTTGATGAGTAGTTTTGCGCCTATTATTTGATTCCCAATTGGAACAAATGGTGTCAATAATTCCAAACGCTCTGAATCTTCTGCAACAACAACCTCTACTCCACTTCCGTCTTCTACAGGTGCTAAATAACCTGCATCTTCTACTGCAAATCCTTTTTCAGGCAATTCAAATCCAGTAGGTTCATCTAGCTTTACAGCATCTCCATTTTCATTGATTAATGTGTCTGTAATTGGATTAAAGTCCAGTCGCCCTGCAATCGCAATTGCAGCGACCATTTCTGGTGAGGCCACAAAAGCATGAGTATTTGGATTTCCATCAGCGCGTTTTGCAAAATTTCTATTAAAAGAATGTACGATACTGTTTTTTGGTGCGTTTTTTGGATCATCATAACGAGCCCATTGACCTATACATGGACCACATGCATTGGTAAAAATCTTAGCGTCTAACTTTTCAAAAACATTCAAAATTCCGTCACGATCCGCAGTGTAGCGTACTTGCTCTGAGCCTGGGTTGATTCCAAATTCAGCTTTAGTTTTAAGTCCTTTGTCTAGTGCTTGTTGTGCAATTGACGCTGCACGTGATAAATCTTCGTAAGATGAATTCGTACAAGAACCAATCAAGCCCCACTCTACTTTTAGTGGCCAGTCATTGGATTGTGCTTTTTCAGTCATTGTTCCTACTGGTGTCGCCAAATCTGGTGTAAATGGGCCATTCAAGTGTGGCATAAGTTCAGACAGGTTAATTTCAATTAATTCATCAAAATATTGCTCGGGGTTGGCATAAACTTCAGCATCGGCTGTAAGATATTCTTTAACTTCATTAGCGGCATCGGCAACATCATTTCTGTCTGTTGCACGAAGGTAACGTTCCATCGAGGCATCATATCCAAAGGTTGATGTTGTTGCACCTATTTCGGCACCCATGTTACAAATAGTTCCTTTTCCAGTGCATGACATAGATTCTGCTCCTGGGCCAAAATATTCAACAATGGCACCAGTTCCACCTTTTGCAGTCAAAATTCCTGCAACTTTTAGGATAACATCTTTTGGCGCTGTCCATCCAGAGAGTGTTCCTGTAAGTTTTACCCCAATAAGTTTAGGGAATTTCAATTCCCAGGGCATTCCTGCCATGACATCTACGGCATCAGCACCACCTACTCCAATTGCTACCATTCCTAGACCTCCAGCATTTACGGTGTGAGAATCTGTTCCAATCATCATTCCGCCAGGAAAAGCATAATTTTCTAATACTACTTGATGGATGATTCCTGCCCCAGGTTTCCAAAATCCAATTCCATATTTATTTGAAACGGATTCCAAAAAGTTAAAAACTTCGTTACTATTGTTGAGTGCAAACTGCAAATCTTTAGATGCACCTACTTTGGCTTGAATCAAATGATCACAATGCACTGTGGTTGGTACAGCAACTTTCTTTTTTCCAGCTTGCATAAATTGCAAAAGTGCCATTTGTGCAGTTGCATCTTGACATGCAATTCTGTCGGGAGCAAAGTCAACATAATCTTTACCTCTTTCGAAAGCTTTGCTTATTTTCGAATCCCAAAGATGGTTATATAATATTTTTTCTGATAGTGTGAGCGGTCTACCTACAATTTTTCGCGCTTGATCTACGCGCTCTGGCATCTGTTGGTATACTTTTTTTATAATGTCTATATCGAAAGCCATAGTGTTGAATTTTAATCGGGGTTAAATGTACAAATTTATGTGTAATCTTTCAGCAATAAAAAACCAAATTATATTGAAAATTTTAGAATAAACTTTCAATAATTTTTTCAATGCTAATTCCTTCTGCAGCTGCTTTATAGTTTTTAATAATTCTGTGTCTAAGAACACTTGTCGCTACTGCTTGGACATCCTCAATATCTGGAGTGTATTTCCCATGAAGTACAGCATGTGTTTTGGACGCTAAAATTAAATTTTGAGACGCTCTTGGTCCTGCACCCCAATCTACAAATTGACTGATAAGCTCAGAAGTACGCTTAGTATTGGGCCTAGATTTAGATATCATTTCTACAGCGTATTCTATAACATTATTTGCAACTGGTGTTTTTCGAATAAGTTGCTGAAATTCTAAAACCTCTTTACCATCAAAAACAACGTCTAAAGTAGTGGTATTGTTTGTTGTTGTTTGCTTTACAACCTCAACTTCTTCAGAAAAAGAAGGATATTCTAAATTTATGGCAAACATAAAGCGGTCGAGTTGTGCTTCTGGAAGTGGATATGTTCCTTCTTGTTCAATAGGGTTTTGCGTGGCTAAAACAAAATATGGCTGATTCAGTTCGTAGCGATGGCCTGCCACGGTAACACAGCGTTCTTGCATCGCTTCTAAAAGTGCTGCTTGAGTTTTTGGAGGTGTTCTGTTGATTTCATCAGCCAAAACAATATTTGAAAATACGGGCCCTTTAATAAATTTAAATTGACGATTGTTATCTAAAATCTCACTTCCCAAAATATCACTTGGCATAAGATCTGGTGTAAATTGAATACGCTTAAAATTGAGCCCAAGGGTTTTGGCAATAGTATCAACCATAAGAGTTTTTGCTAAACCTGGTACACCAACAAGAAGAACGTGACCGCCAGAAAAAATTGAAATTAAAATCTGCTCTACTACTGCATCTTGACCAATAATAACCTTTGCAATTTCTTTTTTAAGCAATTTATATTTCTTGACATAGTTGTCTATGGCAGTAACTTCAGACATTCTTAGTTTTTAATTTTAAACCAGTTACTATTAAAATCACAAGATCTCAACTCGCCATTAATTTTAATGTACGTGTCCATTATTTTTTCTTCTTGCCATTCAGAAATTGCATTGAGCTGTTTTTCTTGAAGTGCAAGTGATTTAATTTTTAAATAATCTTTTGCAAATTCTGCTTCATGCTCATCTGTACGTTGAGTAACAGTAAGGATTTTAAATTTGATAGGATTTACACGATCTTGATCTTTGTAGACTGGACTCACTTCATTGTCTTTCAAATCTTGAATTTGAGCATACAATTCTGGATCCATTTTAGTAAGTTCAAAATTATAATCTTGTGTTTCTGGATTACGTAACTGACCTCCATCATATTTTGTTTCTTTTTCGTCACTTGCTTCTTTGGCTGCTTCTGTAAAAGAAATATCACCATCGACAATACTTTGTCTAACTTTTTCCAATTTTTCTTTGGCAGCAGTAATCGCTTCATCAGTCATTTTTGGACGCAACAAAATATGTCGAACATCATATTCTTGACCACGAATTTTTTCAAGGTATAAAATGTGATATCCAAAATCTGTTTTGAAGGGTTCTGAAATGTCTCCTTCTTCTAATGAAAATGCTACTTCTCTAAATTCTTTTGCCATTCTTGGCTGTTTTCTGTTGAGGGTATACTTACCTCCAGTTCGTTTAGATCCAGGGTCTTCTGTATATAGCACTGCTTTTGTCGTAAAACTTGCGCCGTTGTCCAAAACATCTGCTCTAAATTCTCTAAGTCTTTTTATCACTTTATCAATTTCTTCCTGAGTAGTTTCGGGAATAACAACAATTTGTGCTACTCGTAATTCTGTTCCAAAAAGAGGGCGTTCATCTTCTGGTATTTTATTAAAAAACTGTCGAACTTCTTCTGGAGTAACTTCAATTTCTTCAACAATTTTTTGTTGCATCATTGATGCCATTTTGCCATTTTTATTGAGCTCATACATTTCATCTCTCAGCTCTTGCTCCGAAGATTTATTGTAATATGCCACCAACTTGTCCATAGAGCCTATTTGTTGTGCAAATCCCTCCAACTGTTGATCAACATACGAACGTATTTCGGCATCATTAACTTCAATACTATCCAAAATTGCATGATGCATATACAACTTGTCTTCCAATAATTTTCCAAAAAGCTGACACCTTGTGATATCTTTTGTTGAAACACCACTGGCTTCGAGTTGTGCAAATTGCTTGTCAATATCAGAATCGAGAACTACAAAATCACCCACTACGGCAGCAACACCATCAACTTTTATAAGTTGGGTTGAATCAACTTTAATTTCTTTGAGTTCTTCTTGTTTTTCGTCTTGAATAATTTCTTGAGCTGAAGAAAGCTGAGTTAACATTAACGCACTTAGGCCTGCAATTATGGATAGGGACTTATTCATAAATTTCAAATTTTTTATTTTTAATGGCATCATTCACAATTTCATTTTTAAGTTGTCCAACAAGCTTCAATTTGCGTTGATTAATAATAATTTGGCGCAGAGTTGGCAACACGTATTCTATGGGGGCTTGCGAACCAGTGGCAAGCACTTCATTTATTTGTATCAAATATAACTCTAAAGAATCGTTGAGCTGAATAAAATTTGGTTTTTTTAATAGCACCTTATTAAATCCTTTTTGCAATGGCTTTATTTTTGAAATAACTTGATCGGCTTTTATCCAAATGGAATCATTTAAAAAGAATGAATTGAACTGAATTGAAATAGTATCCAAAATAGCTCGATCATCAGTGTTATAACGTTTAAAGCGGCGCTTAATTTCATCTGCGTTTGAAATATTTGATTTTATGTTGATATATCGCAGTTTCAAAAGGCTTTCTTTCAAAACAAATAATTCTTTGTTTTGATTGTAAGTTACACTTAGCTCTGTATTTGTAATACTGGTATCTAAATTACGTTTTACCAATGCTTCCAAATACGCCGAGGTGTACAAATCTGTTCTGTATTGTTGCACAAGTGACTCAAAATCTTCTAATTGTTTTTCTTCTAGATTTAGTGTAGCACCATCAATAAGTAATTGTTGTGTCGCCCAGTTTCTTAATTTTGTTTGGATTTGAAGAAGACTGTCTTCTGAACTCAAACCCTCAAACTCTGTTAAATCTATATCCTCGACCATAAAGAACGTGTCATTTACGCGAGCAATAGGGGTTCCTTCAACTTTTGATTTTGACAAATCACAAGCTTCGAAAAATAGAAATATTACACCAAAAACTAAAAAAAATTTTCTCATTCGTTAGAAACCTTTTGTTTTAATTCATTCAAAACATTTTGATTTACGGAGAATGAATATTTACCACGTAATGCTTCAATCCAATTTTGTTCTAGTAAATTTTGATAACTTGAAATAACTGCTCCTCTGGCTTCTTCAAAGTTTAATACTTTTTCTGATTGTTGTTCTAAGATATGCAGAATAACATAACTGTCATCTAAATTAAAAATTTTAGAAATACCTGTTTCAAAAACGACGTTCTTTGGTAAAAGTGAACTTCCTATTTCAAAAGTTCCAGATGAAAAAATAACATTTTGATTTTTTACATTCACTACTTTTGAAACCTCGTCGTTTGATGTATTTTTATCCCACAATTTCTTCACTTTTTTCAAAGTGCTTTTTTTATCAGATCGCGCTATTGTACCTGATATGTTTTTTGGTGAAATAAATTTTGAAGCATTACTTTTGTAATGTTCCAAAAGACCCAATGAATCGTTTTTGGCTCTGTTCCAAATTTTTTCTTCCATAATATCAAACAGCAATAACCCTTCTTTATACTCCCTAAGAACATTGGCATATTCAGCATTTTCAAAAGGAAGTTGATCTTTTTTGTACTGCATCACATTATTTTCTAGAAAAGTGTTGTAATGATCTTCTAAAGATTTTTTTGTTTTTGAGTTATTGTTCAAAAAGGATAAGAAATCACCATAAGATAAAACACGGTTTTTAATCTTAATTAGCTGATTTTCAAGACTTAAATTTTCATTTAAAATCCACCCACTTTCATCTTTATTTTTTTTATAAAGAGTTGAAATAGTATTCGATTTTGGTGCTTGAACTTGATATTGATTCATAATTGAAGCCAGCATTCTTTTTTTTATAACTTGAGATCTGCTATCGCGTTTTACTTTTTTGTCTAAATCAAATTTTAATTGTTCAAAACTCTCTATTGGTTTTTTATCCAAAAGTTTAATAATATGCCACCCATACTTGGTTTGTATTGGATTTGAAATGGCACCCACATCCAAACTAAATGCGGTGTCTACAAACAACTCTGAATTAATTTCACCAGATTTAAAAGGTTTTAATTTTCCGCCATTTACAGCAGAACTTTTATCGTCAGAATATTGTTTGGCCAAATTTTCAAATGATTCTCCTTGCTCTATCAAACGATACAATTCATTGATAAGTTGCTCAGCAGTTTGTTCTGTGTTATTTGATTTTTTGGCAATCATAATATGTGCCGCTTCTGCCTGCCCTAGTGAAGGTCTTTTGTTTAACACCTTTACAACATGGTATCCAAACTGAGTTTTGAAAGGTTGAGAAATTTCACCAACTGGTGTATTATAGGCTGCGTTTTCAAAATCATATACCATTTTAAAAGCAGAAAAATAGCCTAAATCCTCTACAAGAATATCATTCCCATTATGAATGCTTTTCTTTAAAGTTTCAAAACTTTCATTTAAAAATCGAGAACGATATTCTCGAATTTGATTCAGTGCAGATAAGGTATCTTGCCCTGTTAATCGAACAAGAATGTGTTGTGCCTTTACCTCTTCTTTAGTTCTGTTATATGCTTCTTGAAGTAGCTCTGATGTAACTTTTTTATCTCTTAAATAAGTATTGATTAATTGATTTTTATATTTCTCATACTCATCTAAATAGTTCTTTTTTTTATCAAACCTTTCAGATTTGGCATCGGCAACTTTCAATTTATAATTGATGAATAGTTCTAAATAATCTTCAATCCCTTTTTGATCTTCATCCTCTATAAGTTGAATATTTTTATTATAAACATTCATAAACTCATCTACTGAAATTTCTTCTTTGTTTATAGTTATTAATGCATCTGTATTTTTTGGCTGATCTTGAGCAAAACTCAACCAGAAAAACAAAATACTTGTAATTGATAAGAATACACGCATTTATTTATTTGATTTATGAAATTGTAAGTTAAAAATTTGAGTCAATTTTAATAAAAATTGTTCAAATTATATAAAATTATCTCGAATAGTTTGGTGCTTCCTTGGTGATCATCACGTTGTGTGGGTGACTCTCACTAATTCCTGAAGAAGTGATTTTGACAAATTTCCCTGTATTTTTGAGAGTTTGAATATCTTTTGCACCACAATAGCCCATTCCAGCACGTATACCTCCAACAAATTGATGAATACTTTCGTATAGGTCTCCTTTGTAAGGTACACGACCAACAATACCTTCTGGAACTAACTTTTTAATATCATCTTCAACATCTTGAAAATAACGGTCTTTGCTACCCTCTTTCATGGCTTCAACTGAGCCCATACCTCTGTATGATTTAAACTTTCGGCCTTCATAGATGATGGTCTCTCCCGGAGATTCTTTTGTACCAGCAAGTAGCGATCCAAGCATTACACAATCGGCTCCTGCCGCAAGAGCTTTTGGAATATCTCCAGTATATCGAATACCTCCATCAGCAATAACAGGCACATCAGAATCTTTGAGTGCAGCAGCCACTTCTAGTACTGCAGAAAATTGTGGAAATCCCACACCAGCAACAACGCGAGTTGTACAAATAGATCCTGGACCAATACCTACTTTTACGGCATCTGCTCCAGCTTTAACTAAGTATTTTGCAGCATCTGCTGTAGCAATATTTCCAACGACTACATCGAGGTTAGGAAATTCTGATTTTATATTTTTTAGTACAGAAACCACACCTTTTGTATGACCATGTGCCGTGTCTATAATAATTGCATCTACTCCAGAACCAACTAATGCTTTTGTACGCTCCAAAGCATCGTGTGTAACTCCAATAGCTGCAGCAACACGCAAACGGCCATATTGATCTTTGTTTGAAATTGGTTTTTGAGATAATTTTGTGATATCTCTAAAAGTGATTAAACCAATGAGTTTAAAATCTCCATCAACGACTGGAAGTTTTTCTATTTTATTATTTTGGAGAATAACTTCTGCTTCTTCAAGTGATGTTCCCTCGGAAGTTGTTACCAAATTTTCAGAAGTCATTACTTCTGTTATTGGTCGATTATCATTTTTTTCAAATCTTAAATCTCTGTTTGTGACAATACCTTTAAGAAGACCATTGTTATCAACTATAGGAATTCCTCCAATGCTATGTTCTTTCATGCTTTGCTTGGCATCACTCACAATAGCATCTAAATCTAGTGTAACAGGATCGATAATCATACCACTTTCGGCGCGTTTTACTTTGCGTACTTCTGTAGCTTGTTGACTTACAGTCATGTTTTTATGTAAAACACCAATACCACCTTCTCTGGCAATTGCAATAGCCATAGCACTTTCTGTAACCGTATCCATTGCCGCAGAAACTATGGGCACATTTAAACTGATATTTCGAGTAAATTTTGTTTTGATACTTACTTCTCTTGGCAAAACTTCAGAATAAGCGGGTATTAAAAGGACGTCGTCGTAAGTAAGGCCTTCGCCAACAATTTTTGAAAGATGTGATTGCATTGCAATTAGGTTTAATTGCATGCAAATTTAAGGCTTTTTTTAGTATATATAGCTATAATACAAGATAATATAACAGTTACTAACAGTTCTTATTAATATTATTTATAATTAATCTAAATAAATTTTGTATATACTAAAAATGCATTATATATTTGCAGTATCAAAATGTTATTATTTATAATAAGTCTAAATAAATATTATATCATGAAATACAACATTCTACTATTAATAATGTTAAGTTTATCAAATCTAAATGCTCAAGAGTCTAACAAAAAATCAACAGATACCATACAAAAATTAGATCAAGTGTTTATCAACACTAAAGTCATTTTTGGGAGTAAATATGTTGCCCAAAACAGATCCGGATCGGCCTATTATGTTTCTGCTGAAGAATTAGAAAAATTTAGTTATACAGATATTAATCGTGTGCTAAGAACGGTTCCTGGAGTGTCTATTTATGAAGAAGATGGCTTTGGACTTCGACCAAATATTAGTTTGCGTGGTACGTCACCAGAAAGAAGTGCAAAAATTTCAATTATGGAAGATGGCGTATTGATTGCTCCAGCTCCATATAGTGCACCTGCTGCCTATTATTTTCCATCAATTGCTCGAATGCAAGCCGTTGAAATTTTGAAAGGAAGTAGTCAAATTCAATATGGACCATTTACTACTGGTGGTGCTATTAATTTGGTAAGCACTCAAATTCCAAATGCATTTAAAGGAAGTCTGAAATCAAGTTTTGGAAGTTTCAATACGCACCAAACCCACCTTAAAATTGGGGATTCAAAATCGCAATTTGGATATACATTAGAGTACTTAAAAAATAATTCCAAAGGATTTAAAGATTTACTAGATGATCAAAATACTGGATTTGATAAAAATGATTTTGTTGCAAAATTTAGAGTCAAGAGTCGTGAAAATGCAAAATATCAACAAGCGCTTACATTTAAATTTCAATACTCAGATGAGGTTTCAAATGAAACTTATTTGGGCCTAACAGCGTCTGATTTTAAACAATCTCCATTTATGCGTTATGCAGCCTCCCAAAAAGATAAAATGACTAATAAGCACCAACAGTTTTTACTCACACATGAAATCAACTTTTCTAATTTTTTAAAAGTAACTACAAGCGGATATTACAATGGTTTTGCTAGAAATTGGTATAAATTAAATGACGTCGTTTTTAATGGAAATAAAGTTAAAATTGCTTCAATATTAAATGATCCCACAACATATAATTCCTATATGAATATTATTAGAGATACATCAAATTCTGATGCTGATGCATTATTGGTTAAAGCTAATAATAGAGAATATGTTTCAAAAGGAATTCAAACAAAATTAGATTTCCATTGGAATGGCGAGCATGTTTTTCATGATTTAGAAATTGGCCTCCGTTACCATTATGATGAGGAGGATCGTTTTCAGTGGAAAGACGGTTATAATATGACCAGCAACGGTCAAATGAATTTAACTACAGCGGCAGAACGTGGTTCTGACGCCAATAGAATTAGTAGTGCAAAAGCTTTTGCAGGGTCTATTTTATATAAACTAAAATATAAAAATTTGACGGTTACGCCTGGAATACGATATGAAGACATTCAACTCCAAAGAGAAAACTTTGGAAGTGATGATCCAAACAGAACTGGTGCAGACCTTTCTACAAGAGAAAATGACTTAGCCGTTTTCATCCCAGGAATTGGAATGAATTATAAATTCAATAATCAAACTTCAATTTTTGCAGGTATCCATAAAGGATTTTCTCCTCCTGGTAATAAACCTGGACAAAAAGCCGAAGAGAGTATCAACTATGAAATTGGTTCGCGTTTTAATTTCAAGGGTTTACGAGGAGAAATTGTTGGATTTTACAACGACTACAGTAATCTTTTGGGAAGCGACTTGGCAGCAAGTGGCGGAACAGGTTCCTTAGATCAATTTAATGCAGGAGAAGTAAGTGTAAAGGGAATAGAACTTTTGTTAAATTATGATTTAATGGAGAAAAACTCAAAATTTTCTATGCCTGTAACTTTTGGCTATACACTAACTGACGCAACGTTTGAAAACAATTTCGGAAGTGACGAAGACTTGTGGGGTGAGGTAGAAAATGGTGATGAATTGCCATACATTGCTAAGCATCAATTCAATACTTCTATTTCCTTGGAGCACAATAAATTTGAGTTGCATTTGAATGGCCGACAAAATGGGGCTTTTAGAACAACTGCTGGAACAGAGAAAATCAATAAAAACAATGGAATAACATCAAATTTCATTGTTGATTTTTCTGGAAAATATCACATTAAAAATAATTTGAGCATAACTGGTATGGTTATCAATATGTTTGATACCACTTATGCTGTTTCAAAAGTTCCTGCTGGATTTAGACCTGGTCATCCTTTTGGAATCTATGGCGGAATTGAGTTCCGTTTCTAGTGATATTTTGAAAATAATTTTGAGGCCTCATTGTGCGCGCTTTCAAAAGCAAGCACATTGAGGTTTGTTTCAATTTTTTCAGTTGTAAAGTAAGAAATCATCTTCTCTGTAGGCATATTTCCGGTAAGATCATCTTTGGCCATAGGGCAACCTCCAAATCCTTGAATGGCACCATCAAATCGAATACATCCTGCTTTAAAAGCTGCATCAACTTTTTCATGCCACGATGAAGGGTGAGTGTGTAAATGTGCACCAAACTCCACATCAGAATAGTGTGGAATAAGATGAGAAAAAAGATAAGAAATTGTTCTTCCAGAAGAAGAACCAATAGTGTCACTTAATGATAAAATTCTAACGCCCATATTATATAGGCGTTCGGTCCACTCGCCTACTACATCTACATTCCAAGGATCGCCATAGGGGTTTCCAAAGGCCATAGACAAATAAACCACAAGTTCTTTGTTTTGTTTGTGGGTGATTTCTAAAATTTCTTTGAGGACTTCAACAGATTCTGCAATTGTTTTATGGGTGTTTCGCATTTGAAAATTTTCGGAAATAGAAAATGGAAAACCTAAATAATCAATCTCTTTGAATGAAGCTGCTGCTTTTGCACCACGAACATTAGCAATTATAGCCAACAATTTACTATTAGAAACACTAAGGTCTAATTGCGAAAGCACCTCTGCTGTATCTTGCATTTGAGGAATTGCTCTAGGCGATACAAAACTCCCAAAATCAATGGTATCAAATCCAACACGCAAAAGAGACTGAAGGTATTGGATCTTCTTTTTGGTTGGAATAAATGTCTTTATGCCCTGCATGGCATCCCTTGGACATTCAATAATTTTTACACACTTAGGCATGGTATTGCTTTAGAGCATAAAAATAATGTTTATTTAATTAATAGTCTGGACATCCAAAACAGTTGTCATTGTTTAGGAAATCATAGCTTATAGATAGCTCATATACTCCACCCGTTCGTCCAATTTCTGTGACATTGAAATCATAAGAATATCCAAAACGAAAGCCCTCCCAATCCATACCAACAAAGGCATTAATTGAGGTTAAGAAATGGCTATTTGGATCTGTTTTGATAGGGTTTGTTGCCGCCAAAAGCCCAAAAGAAAAACGATCCATTTCATATTTTGCACCCAAATCGAAACGATTATAAGCACCTTGCATCATTCCATTGGCCAGTACAAAAAGTTTATTATCATTTCTATAACCTCCAAAAGGAATATATAGCGACCCATGAAGTGACATAAACATATCTAGATTTTCTTGACCCCCTATTTCCATAGAGATATTTGGTCTATTTAGATGCTTCACCGTAAAACCTACCCAAGAATTTTCACTATTAAAAAGAACTGAAGCTCCAAAATCAATAAAACGAACAGATTCATTTAAATTTATAGGATCAATACTATTGGCGTTTATAATCCCACTAAAAATATTGATTTGGTCTTCGAGTACAAGGTTCTGAAATCCAAAATCTTTTGCTCCATAACCCACAGAAATACTGGGTCGAACGTTCCATTCATCAGATATTTGAAATTGATATGCATAATTCAAGTTTACTTGCGTAAAATTGTATCTGGTTGTCGTTTCCTTATGATTCAATACACTAATTCCAACTCCGCTTTTAACTTCTTCAAACCAGTTATCTACAAAAGCAAATTGTGTGTTGATGCTAAAGTTTAATCCTGGCCATTGTGTACGATGAATTATTCCAGCACGAGTAGACTGTTTTGCACCCGTAAAACTAGAACTTAGTGTTTCTGGAACCATAAAAAATTGTGTATGTATAGGATCTTGTGAAAAACCTTTAAAAAATGATGCGAATACGAATATGTAAAGTAATTTTTTCATTTTGCTTATTTGATAAGGGTTACAGGTCCATTAAGTTCAATTACAGCGCCATTGTACGTTGTTGCAATAACGACCATTATATAGTTTCCATTTTCGGCAGGTTTTCCATCAATAGTGCCATCCCATCCATAGATATCATCACTGGTTTCTGAATAAATAAGTGATCCCCATGTATCATATATACTCAATTTAATTTCTGTCATACATACAGTTACTGGACGTATGGTTTCATTAATTCCATCTCCATTTGGAGTAAAGGCATTGGGTAAAATAATTTCATACCCTTTTGTAATTTCTATTGTTTCGGAATATGTATCAAAACAACCATAAAGGTCTTCAACCGTTAAACTAATTGTATAGGTTCCTATTGCATTATAAATATGATCTGGTGCATTTGGCCCATTAAATTCTGGAGAACCATCTCCAAAATTCCAAGTGTAACTTACAATATCACCCGAAGAGATATTATTGAATTGAATAGGATCATTAATAGCATAGATACCACAGAAATCACTATTATCAGAGCTCAGTGTAAAGTCTGCAATTCCAAATTCAAAGAAAGTAATTGGATCTAAAGGAAATTCTATTGGCGGACAGCCATTTATAAGTCCATATTGATCGTTTACAAAAGCTGAATAATTTCCAGGAACAGAGGTTTCCATAACAAAAGGATTAGCGGCATCAACAATACCACCAGACCATGTGACTTGATAGGGAGGTACACCTCCATTGACAATAATAGTATTGATTTGCGTTGCTGTATCTGTATCGCAATCAATATCAATAGTATTGGTTAAAACAGCTGTAATCTCAGGAGGTCTGACTAGTGTAATATCAGGAAATGGATTTTGTAATGAACAGTTATTACTGTCTGTAACGTCTATTGCATATGTACCAGCACTCAAATTATTTAAACACCATTGTCCACCACCGTTGTCTACCCAACCTGTTCCAATTGGGAATGGATTTGTTCCACCAGTTATGGTAATACAAATAGAACCATTATTAAATTCCCATGCGGGCACTGTATTACAATCAGGTTGAACAACTTCAAAGTCTATGATAACAATAGGATCGGGTTCATCAACTACCACAACCTCAGGACCATAAGAACAATTGTTTTGATCAACGACATCATAAAAATAAGTCGCTGCGAGTTGGTCAAATATTACTGAATTCCCCTGGGTTGTATTTAAACTTGTAATAAATATATTGTTATTATCATATAGATTAACTGTTAGCACTCCTGTTCCGCCTGTTGGTGTTACAGTGATTTGTCCAGTATCTCCAAAACATGGTGCATCATCAACAACATAAGTTGCTAAAAGCTCTGTTGGCTCGTTAACAACTGTTGAGAAATCATCCTCACATCCATTGGCATCTGATACAATAAATGTAACTGGCCCGCTAAGAACACTTTGTAAGCCTGTTCCAGTATATGGTGGTACACCGCCTGTAGCTGTAACATTATAGGTAGCAAGTCCTCCAAAGCAACTTACTGGATCAACTAATGTCGCCGTAATGATAAGCTCATCGGGTTGAGTAAGGGTATAATTCCTAACAATTTGATCTGTACAATTTGGATCTTCAACGGTTAGAGTGTAATCTCCTGCAATTAAGAAGTCAAAAACAAGCGTAGCTGGTGAACTTAGAATCGTATCAGCCTCCAAAACAGCACCAGTTGCATCTACAAAAGAATAAATAAAGACTCCTGAACCTCCAGATAAATCAACTGTAATAGTACCGCTATTAGCTGCATTACAATCAATATTGAACCCATTATAATTTGATAAGGTTTCCGTTAAAATAATTGGCTCTACAGCTTGTTCAATAGTGTAAACATCAGAAACGAATTCACATCCATTAGCGTCTAATATTTTTAAAACATAATTCCCCTCACACGCATTAACTAAGTTGTAAGGATTGATGATATTAATTAATGGTCCAGAATCAAAAACACCAGAACCTGGAATAGTTTCTGTATACCATTCTACTAAGTTGTATGGTAATGTTCCTCCGGTAGTTGAAACTTCAATACTACCATCACAAGGAAGCGTGTTGACATTGTTACAAGAAATATCTGTTTGTGTAATTAATGTAAATTCAACAGGTTCGGGTGGTACTATTTCATATTCAAAAACATAGCTACAGCTTGATGCATCAGTAATGGTAAGTTCATATGTACCAGGACATAAATCAAACTGATCTTCATCCGTTGTATCATTTAAAGGATTACCTTCAATAGAAACCCAACTGTATGTAAATGGACCAATTCCTACAGGGCTTATTTCTATACTTGCCCCACAAAGCGGATCGGAATAGCTACAAGCAATATTTGTAATAACCTCGTTGATTTCTGGAGATGGCGAAACTGTTATTGTTATCGTAAAGGGCTCTCCTGTACACTGTGGTGTAGTCGGATTTGACACGGTGTAATAATTTGGTGTGACCGTGTAAATTGCTGTTTGTAGGTTGGTTGTTGGGTTTTCAAAATTTCCAGAATCAAAGAACGCCTCATCGTTACCTGTAGAACCTCCTGTAATACCACCAGTAACAATTGGTGGGCCCCAAGTATAAGTTGTTATATCTGGAATAATTGTGCTTGCATCCGGTAAAACACCATTTTGAGGGCTTAAAATATAAGAAGAGTTAGAAGAAGAAGTTGCATCACAAATATCGACAATCACGTCTGGTACAAATGGTTTTGGCTCTATTGTAATTACAGCATCAAAAGACGGCCCTACACATCCATCTGCTTCTGGAATAATCGTATAAATGATTTGTTGTATTTGATTGGTTGTGTTTTCCAAAGTTTGAGTAATTATACCAACTGGTAAGGTCTGATCGGACCAGCCCAAAAGATTTGGATTACCTAAGGTTGTCCAAGTGTACTGTGTTCCAACTGGAACTAAAGTTGCAGGTGTGGGTACACCATCTTCAGGTGAAATCACAAACGGATCACCACTACATTGAGTATCTTGAGTGTCTGGACCAGAAACAATAAATGGTCTTGGTTTTACATCTACTGTAATTGTGAACGTCGGTCCATCACATCCTGAGGAACTTGGAACTACAGTATAAACAACTGTTTGAGTCGTTGAAGATGTATTTGTCAGTGTTTGACTAATTTGACTTTGCGGATTTACCTCATCTGTATCGCCAATTACATTGGGATTATCAACAACAGTCCATGTAAATGTTGTACCAATAGGGACTATGTTATTTGGACTTGGTGCAGCCGTTTCTGGAATTACTGTAAAAGTATCTTCACTACAAATTGGTGTTACAATAATATCATCAACAAAAGGTCTAGGACTTACCGTTACTTCAATTTCGAATGGCAATCCTTCACAGGTGCCAGAGATTGGAGTCACTTCATAAACAATTGTTTTAGATTCATCTGTAAGATTTATAAGTGTTTGACTAATTGAAGATACTCCCGTAGTTTGATCACCATAACCTGTTAAATCTATTAAATCTGCCCCTGGAAGAATTATCCAAGTATATAATGTATTTGATGGAACAATTTCTAATGGCGAATTGTCT
>CAXPPN010000003.1:0-19210 GCA_964219345.1 Aeromicrobium sp.
TTACTGAACTATTGGCATCTATGCTAATGCTGTTGCCAGATGCAATACTGAGGGTTTGGCTAAAACAAAAAGAAGTTACTATTAAAAAAATAAAAATTAATCTGTACATATTTAATCGTTGTAGATAGCATAAATTTAGTACAGCAAAACAAATAGAGTTGTTGCTAATGTTCTTTTTTTTGTCTATAATGTAATTTGATATTAAAGTTATTTATTTTGAGAATATAGATTTTTTTACTTTTTTGTAAGTCATAAATAAGAATTACAGTCAAAAATTGAAAATCCATCACTTAGTAGTTCGAACCTTGAGTTGGCCATTGATAAAGCCCTTACTTTATCCGAATCTCTCGAGAAGATTTGGGTAGATGGAGATTTAAAACAACGACAAAAACTGCAAAATTTAGTCTTTCCATCCGAGTTGGGTTACGACAAGTCAAACGACCGAGTTCGAACCCCAAAAGTGAACGCTATTTTTGGGTCTATTCCGATTTTATCGAAGGAAATTTCAAACATAAAAAAGGAGAACCAACTCCTGTGAATCAATTCTCCGATTTAGTGACCTCGGCAGGATTCAAACCTGCAACCTCTTGAGCCGTAATCAAGTGCACTATTCAGTTATGCTACGAGGCCGTTATAGGGCTGCAAATATAACTTATTAATTTTTTACGTAAAAGAATTTTTGTTCAAATTCTAAAAACTTAAATTTGTAAAAAAATTATAACATTATGATTATCGAACAAATCTACACCAATTGTCTTGCCCAAGGCGCATATTATATTGAGTCTAACGGCGAAGCAGCGATTATTGACCCCCTTAGAGAACCTCAACCCTATATTGAGAGAGCGCAAAAAAATGGTGCTCAAATCAAATTTATTTTTGAAACTCATATACATGCAGATTTTGTATCTGGACATGTTGATTTGGCTAAAAAAACTGGAGCAACTATTGTTTTTGGTCCAAATACAAAAACAACTTTCAATTGCTATAATGCCTCCGATAACGAAGAATTTAAGATTGGAAATATCACTATAAAAGTTTTGCATACACCTGGTCACACGCTAGAATCTGTCACTTATTTGTTGATTGATGAAAATGGTAAAAATCATGCAGTATTTACAGGTGATACACTATTTTTAGGAGATGTTGGCCGACCAGATTTAGCTATAAAATCTGATTTGACTGAAAAAGATTTGGCTGGAATGCTTTTTGAATCTTTACGTTCAAAAATTATGACATTAAATGATGATGTAATTGTTTATCCTGCTCATGGTGCAGGCTCTGCTTGTGGAAAAAATCTCAGTAAAGAAACCGTTGGAACCATTGGAGAACAAAAACAAACAAACTATGCCCTAAGATCTGAAATGAGCAAAGAAGAATTTGTAAAAGAAGTATTAGAAGGCATAAGCCCACCTCCACAATATTTTGCAAAAAATGCACTTCTAAACAAAACAGGGTATTCAGATTTAGACCAAGTACTTGACTCTGGAAATACACCACTTTCAGTCGATTTATTTGAAGAGCTTGCTGAAAATAACAATACGCTCATCTTGGATGTAAGAACACAACAAGAATTTGTAAAAAATCATATTCCTGGGTCAATTTTTATAGGATTAAATGGTGGATTTGCACCATGGGTTGGAGCACTTATTAAAGATATTACTCAGCCTATACTACTAGTTGTTCCTGAAGGAAAATCAGAAGAAGCAGTCACTCGTCTTGCTCGTGTTGGATATGATAACACTATTGGATATCTGGATGGCGGAATTGAGTCATGGATAAATGCTGGAAAAAAAAGAGATCAAATTACTTCTATAACAGCAAATGAGTTTGAGCAACATACAAAAAATGAAACTGTTAATGTTTTGGATGTCAGAAAAGATGGTGAATACCAATCTATGCATCTGAGAGGTAATAACATTCAGCATTTTGCTTTAGATTATATCAATAAGCAACTTGATTTAATTAGTTCTGATAAAAAATACTACATTCACTGCGCGGGTGGCTACAGGTCTGTAATTGCTGCATCAATACTAAAAGCAAATGGCTTTCATAATATCGTAGATATTACAGGCGGATTTGCCGCATTGAAAAATACAAATTTGGAAGTCAGCGACTACGTTTGTCCCTCGACACTGTAACTTAAATTATTTCGGCACTTAAGCCCGCTTGTAATAATTTTGAGCAGCGGGGCTTTAAGTCCTCGTATGGCCCTGTTTTTACAGTGCATTTACCTTTGTAATGTACCAATAGCGAGCATTGTTCAGCCTGTTCGAAAGTATGATTACAAGCATCTACCAATGTTTCAATCACATGGTCAAAAGTGTTTACATCATCATTAAACAATACAATTTCGTTGAATTTTCCATGATCTTCTGATGTTTCAACAATCTCTTTTATTTTTTCTTTTGTAGCCATTATTTGATTTTAAATTTTAAAGCTACCCAATCATTTTTTGAAATTTGTGCCTCTAAACTCAAATTGTAATCCACACAAACTTCTTGAATCATGGGAATATCATTTTTATAAAAACCACTTAAAAATAATAAACCATTTGGATTTAAGCAAGTTGCATAGGTAGGAATATCCTGAATGAGAATATTTCTATTGATATTTGCAATAATGATATCGAATTTTTTTGAATTTAAAATACTTGCATCACCTTTTGAAACTTTGATATTATGACATGAATTTCGTTCAACATTTTCAATGCTGTTTAAATAGCACCATTCATCAATATCTATGGCTTCAATATGAGAAGCTCCTTTCATTTCGGCTAAAATTGCCAAAACTCCTGTTCCACAACCCATATCCAAAACTGTCTTATTTTGAAAATTAGAGTCGAGAATAAATTGAATCATCATGTGTGTAGTTTCATGATGTCCAGTGCCAAAACTCATTTTTGGTTCAATAATGATATCAAATTGTGCAGAACTTTTCTCATGAAAAGGAGCTCGAACTACACAACGGTTATCGACCAAAATGGGATGAAAATTTTCTTCCCATTGGGCATTCCAATTGACTTGCTCAATGTCTTCGAAGTTGTATTGAATTGAAAATGAATCATTTTTTAATATCTGTATATCCTCCAACATGGTTGAAAGAAATTCTTTTTTTTGGATGTATGCTGTAACTCCTTTAGGTGTTTCAACAAAACTCTCAAATCCAACATAGCCAAGTTCTGCAATTAGGATTTCTACACCAGGATTTAGAGGCTCAACCTCAAAATAATATGCAATATAAGTAGAGGCGTCCACTTACTTTTAAAATGAATGTATGATAGCATTAAACATTTCTACGTCCAAAGCTGCACCACCTATAAGACCTCCATCAACGTCTGGTTTTGAGAAAATTTCTTTTGCATTTGCAGGTTTTACACTACCCCCATAAAGAATTGAAACACTGTCGGCAAGCGTTGGTGAATACTGTTCAGCAAGTGTTTTTCTAATAAAAGCATGCATATCTTGTGCTTGTTCTGGAGTTGCTGTTTCGCCAGTTCCAATAGCCCAAACAGGCTCGTAAGCTAGTACAATTTGACCCCAAGAAGACTCTGGTAAATGGAACAATGCATTCTTAATTTGACTTGCTACAACTTCATTTTCTTTTCCCGCTTTTCGGTCTGTAAGTTCTTCTCCAAAACAAAAGATAACACGTATGTCATTCGCCAAAGCAGCATCTACTTTTTTAGCAAGCAATTCGTCGGTTTCATTGAAATTGGCACGGCGTTCACTATGTCCTAAAATAACAGTGTTTACGCCAACACTTTTTAGCATTGTGGCGCTAATTTCTCCTGTATATGCTCCACTTTCTGCAAAATGCATATTTTGTGCGGCTACTGCTATTGAACTCCCTTTTAAGGTGTGACATGCAGCCAATAAGTTGGTAAATGGAGGTGCAATAATCACATCTGTAGTTGAATGTTGATGTGTTTCTAAAAGTTTTGAAACTAGTATTTCTGAATCCACATAGTCTTTGTTCATTTTCCAATTTCCTGCAACAATTTGTTTTCTCATTTTAAGTATTTTCTTAGGTTTTTATCTTTTGTTTTTATCGCTTTGTAGACTACAATTTTCCCATCGGGATCAATAATCAAATACCTTGGAATCCAATCCAAGTCTAAAAAAGTACCCATAGCACCTTTCCAACCCGATTGCATAAAGTAATGATCGCCTTGTAAATTATATGTTTGTATTCCTTTTTTCCATGCACCCAAAGATTTGTCTAAAGACAAAAACACAAAGCTCATTTCTGGAAACTCTTGTTGAAGTTCTTTAACCTTTGGTAGACTTTTCCTACAATCCTTACACCATGAGGCCCAAACATCAATAAATATAGTTTGTCCCTTGTGCTGTTCCAAAATAGCACTAAAAGGCACAACATTTTCATCTATAGTAATAAACTTATCATTTAGAGCTGCTTCGGAAAATGCAGTTATCTTATCCGATTGGCAGTTCAGCAAAGTGCTACCGAGTAAAAAGGAAAAAAGTAGTTTTTTCATTTAGTTTAATTTTATTTTAGGATCTAAATAAGCATAGATAATATCTACAACAATATTTAGAATGACAAAAATAGTAGCAATTATTAAAACAGCCCCCATAATTACGGGTAAATCTAAAGTATTTAACGCATTTACAATTTCTTTTCCAAGACCATTCCAACCAAAAACATATTCTACAAAAACTGCGCCAGCCAATAATGATGCAAACCAACCTGAAATTGCTGTTACAACAGGGCTCATTGCGTTCTTAAGAGCATGTTTTAAAAGCACTTGTTTTGCACTCAACCCCTTGGCTTCAGCCGTTTTGATATACTCTTGATTGAATACGTCGAGCAAAGAATTCCGCATCAACTGTGAAACTACAGCAAGTGGACGGATCCCCAAAACAATGGACGGAAGTATTAAATTTTGAAATTGCAAGGCACTATATTCTCCATAATCATCCAATTCATATAAATTTCCTGTCATTTCTAACCCTGTAAATTCATGCCATAAAAATCCAAACAACCACGCGAAGATAATCGCGCTAAAAAAAGAAGGTAAGCTCATCCCAAGAGTACTAATGATCAGGATAAATTTATCAATCAAATGATCTTTATACAACGCCGAAATAATGCCAAAAAACACCCCTAATAACAATGCGATAATAATAGAAGTACTTGCCAGAATAATTGTATTTGGCAGCGTGTCTTTTAGGATTTCTGAAACATTTTTTCCTTGTCGAGTAAATGACGTTCTTAAATAAGGGGGTTTCAAAACGAAACTCTTATTTTGAGTTTTGAAAAGTAAAATATGTTTGTAATTTTTAGAAGAAAGGTGTGTATAATGCTCCTCATTGTTAGAATGAAATGAAAGAGGAGACAAATCGTTCAAATAATATAAATACTGAGTAAAAATAGGTTGGTCAAATCCGTATTTTTGTTGAACTATTTTTAATTGATCGGCGTCCTCATTCTGTCCTAGCATCATGCGGGCAGGGTCGCCAGGAAGAATGTTAAATAGAAAAAAAATAACGGTAACTACACCAAAAAGTGTGATGCAGGTGTTAACTATTTTTTTTACAATGTAATTGCCCAAATTTTATAATTCTAAATCATCAATATCGTTCCAGTGCACTTTTTGTTGAACCGTTCCTTTTTCAAGCTGTAGAGCACCAGGATTGGATCGTACTACAGTTTTTAAAGCTTTTTCATCACAGATGAAAAATTCAAATTCAAGGTCGTATTCTTGCTTAATTCTATTCTTGACATCTTCTCCTGAGGCACTTAACCCAATAACGGTATATCCTTTTTTAAGTGCTTCATCAGAAATTGCTTTTAATTTCAAAAGCCCCTCTTTTTCAGCAGTTTCTAAATTATAAGAAACAAGCATCAATAAACGCTCTGCATTGAGGTAATATTCTGTAAAGTCTTCGTCCTCGGATTCAATTGAAAAATCTAATATAGAAGGTTGAAAACCTTCTTCAACAATCCTTGTTTCCACACCAACATAAGTGCCCTCAATATTTGGGTATGATCCATCTGATACAATGGTTTGTTGTTCTCCATCAACATCAAAAGTCCATGTAAATTCTTGAACTGCTTTTGGGGCATCGGGGGGTGTACTCATATTTTGAAGGAGATTGTCTCCAATTTTATATGCTCTAAAATCTATACTTGGAAGGTGCATCAGCACATGATATCCAAATGCTAAACTTAAAATTAAACTCAATGCGGCAATGCTATTGGTTACAATTGGGCTAAAAATTTGGGTAATATACTTTCTGCCAAAAAAGATGATAAGAATAAGTGCAAGCAAGACAACATCTTTGGTAAAACTCTCCCAAGGGGTTAATTTTAGAGCATCTCCAAAGCACCCACAGTCTTTCACTTTATCAAAATAAGCGGAATAAAACGTTAAAAATGTGAAGAATACAATCATTAACAAAAGACTCCAAAGTGTGAATTTTGGTTTATAACCAATCAACAAAAACACTCCTAAAACGACTTCAAAAACAACAACAAAAACAGAAATTGCTAGTGCATAGGGCTCCAAAAAAGGAAGGTTTAGCACCTCTGCACTAAAATATTCTTGAAGTTTGTAGGAAAACCCAAGAGGGTCATTAAGTTTGATAAAGCCAGAAATTATAAAAAGTATTCCAACAAATATTCTAGAAATTGGGGTTAAGATTTTCATTATTTTTCGTTTAAGTGAATGAGCGCAAAAATGGCATAATTAATCATATCTTGATAGTTGGCATCTATTCCCTCGCTTACAAGAGTTTGGCCTGCATTATCTTCAATTTGTTTTACACGCAATAGTTTTTGAAGGATTAAATCTGTAAGGGAACTTACTCGCATATCGCGCCAAGCCTCGCCATAATCATGATTTTTATCCATCATCAATTGTTTGGTTTGAGCAACTTTTGAATCATAGTCTGCCATGGTTTCTTCAAATGACAAATCGGGATGTTCTACTACCCCACGATCAATTTGAATCAATGCCATGACACAATAATTGATAATTCCAATAAATTCGCTTGCAGCCCCTTCATCAACACGTTGCGTTTTGTTTTGTTGCAACCCACGTATGCGTTGTGCTTTAATAAATATTTGATCCGTAAGTGACGGAAGTCTTAGAATACGCCATGCACAACCATAGTCTTTCATTTTTTTTAAAAATAAATCTCTACAACTTGAAACAATTGCATCGTATTCTTTTGATGTATTTTGCATAAAATGGATTGAATTTTCCGTAAATTTCGCTTAAAATTTTCAAACCATCAAAATTTATGGTTTAAACTTTACATGGGTAATGAAATCTGAAAAAAACAACAAAAATTTAAGCCTCAACTGCAAAGGACAACTCATAGACTTGAGCACACCAAAAGTCATGGGGATTTTAAATATCACTCCTGATTCTTTTTATGATGGCGGTCAATTTAAAGACTCAAAAAGTATTTTAGTGCAAACTGAAAAACTTATTTCCGAAGGGGCAACATTCGTAGATGTTGGCGCGTACAGTTCTCGCCCAGGCGCAAATTTTGTTTCAGAAAACGAAGAACTCCACAGAATAATACCTGTTGTAGAACTCATTCTCAAACATTTCCCAAAGACTTTAATTTCTATAGATAGTTTTCGGGCAAACGTTATTCGTGAATGTGTTAATGCTGGTGCTGTCATTTCAAATGATATTTCTGCGGGGCATTTGGATGATCAGATGATGAAAACCATTGGCGAATTGGGAATTCCTTATATCATGATGCATATGAGAGGAACTCCACAAACCATGCAAAACCTTACACATTACGACCATCTTATTACTGAAATTTTTAGCTATTTTTCGGAACAGGTCCAACTTGCAAAGCAACATAAAATTATGGATGTTGTTATTGATCCTGGATTTGGATTTGCAAAAACATTATCTCAAAATTATGAACTGCTTGGAAAATTGGAGTTTTTCCAAAACCTAAACTGCCCTATACTTTGTGGCGTTTCAAGAAAATCAATGATATATAAAACCTTAAATTGTCTTCCAAAAGAAGCTCTAAATGGAACTACCGCATTAAATATGGTGGCGTTGATGAATGGTACAAATATTCTTCGGGTTCACGATGTAAAAGAAGCCCTAGAATGTGTCAAGTTGTTCAATCAGCTCTAATGGTTTCGATAATATTAGTATCTTTATTCAAATTTTAAGTTTAGTGGAAATTTTTAAAGACCTTTTGAATTTTAATATTCTTGATGCCATCGATATTCTTCTTGTGGCATTTTTACTATACTATGTGTATAAACTCATTCGTGGAACAGTAGCCATAAATATTTTTATTGGAATTGTGATATTTTACCTCTTTTTCCTGCTTGTTGATGCACTTCAAATGCGCATGCTTTCTACGATTCTTGGGGGGTTTATGAGTGTTGGTATAATTGCGCTTATTGTTGTTTTTCAACCTGAAATAAGGAAATTTTTGCTGATGATTGGTTCTACAAATTTTGGCAAAAAAAGTGGCATTTTAGGGCAATTTAAATTTTTGTCAAATACTGTGAGTGGTAATACCACAAATGCAGACACCATTGTTGATGCTTGTGTAAAGATGGGGAGCACAAAAACTGGTGCATTGCTGGTTCTTGAGCGCAACAATAATTTAGATTTTTTAGTTGAAACCGGAGATGAGATGAATATCAAAGTGACTCAACCTATTTTGGAAAGTATTTTTTTTAAAAACAGCCCCCTTCACGATGGTGCCATCATCATTGCTAATAATGTCATTAAAGCCACACGTGTTATTTTGCCTGTAACCAACAAAAAAGACATTCCCAATCGTTTTGGACTTCGTCATAGAGCAGCGATAGGAATTACCGAAAATACAGACGCTATTGCTGTTGTTGTAAGTGAAGAATCTGGACAAATTTCTTATATGAATAATGGAGAGTTTGTGCTCTTTAGCAACACTCAAGAATTAAAAGAAAAACTCAAGGTAGACCTAGCTTAATTCTTTTTCTTTTAAAAATTGAGCTTCATACAGCCCTCTATAAACACCGTTTCTGTTTTTAAGAAGCGATTTGTGTGTACCAATTTCTACAATTTTACCTTTGTCCATCACAATAATTTTATCGGCATTTTGAATGGTAGCCAACCTATGAGCAATAATTATAGACGTTCTCCCTTTGGTTATTTTTCGTGTAGCTTCTTGAATCAATTGCTCAGAATAAGTGTCAATAGAAGCAGTAGCTTCGTCTAGGATCAAAAGTTTTGGGTTGATGATATAGGCCCGTAAAAAAGAAATCAATTGGCGCTGCCCAACAGAGAGCATTGTACCACGCTCCTTAACATTGTATTGATACCCCCCTGGTAACGACATTATAAAATCATGAATGCCAATTTCTTTGGCAGCGGTTTTAACATCTGAAAGAGTGTATTTTGGATGGCCTAAAGTGATGTTATAAAAAATGGTATCAGCAAATAAAAATACGTCTTGAAGTACCACGGCTACATTTTTCCTCAAAGACTTTAAAGAAAAAGATGTAATTGGTGTTTTATCAAATAAAATAGCCCCAGAATCAATATCATAAAAACGGTTCAAAAGATTAATTATTGTTGTTTTTCCAGCCCCTGTAGACCCAACAAGTGCAACCGTTTGTCCTGGTTTTGCTTGAAATGAAATATTTTTCAAAACGGGTTCATTCTCAACATAAGAAAAACATACATTTTTAAATTCAATATCTCCTGTAAAATCTGTTAGTTGTTGAGCGCCAAGATCGTCTATATTGGATTCTGTATCTAAAATTTTAAACACTCGGTCTGCGGCAACCATACCCATTTGAAGCGTATTAAATTTATTGGCAATCTGATGTAAGGGTCTAAAAATCATAGGGACCATCATGATAAATGCTGCCAAATCGCCAACAGATGCCGTTTGTTCAAAAATGACATTCAAGCCGCCAAGCCAAATTACAGTTCCAAGAGTGATAGACGATAATAATTCGGCGATGGGAAAGAATACAGAATTGTACCATACTGTTTTAATCCAGCCTTTTTTGTGGCGTTCATTGATTTTTTTAAAACGCTGATATTCAATTGTTTCACGAGCAAAAAGTTGAACTATTTTCATTCCCGTTAGACGTTCTTGTACAAAAGAGTTCAAATTTGAAACTTCATTTCGAACCTCTTCAAAAGCCTTTTTCATGTGCTTTTGAAAAATTTTAGTCGCTATTAAAACGATGGGAAGCGTACAAAATACAATGATACTCAAATGCCAATTCATATAAACCATAACTGAACCTACAACAAGCATTTTTAGAATATCGCTAAAAATCATAAAAAGTCCTTCAGCAAAAATATCGGCAATACGCTCCATATCAGTAACCGTTCTTGTCAATAGAACCCCAACAGAAGAATTATCAAAATATTTCATTTTAAAGCCCAATATCTGCTTAAATAATTTGATTCTAATATCGCGAACAACAGATTGTCCAAGCCAACTCGCATAATAAATAAAGAAGAGGTTGCAAATAACTTCTAAAAAAAGTAAAACAAGCATCCAAATGATGTATTTCAAAAATCCGGGCTGTACTTGTTGTTCGATGTTTTGATCCATGGCAAGCTGCAAAACTTTTGGGCGCAGAGCACCAAAAATTGCTAAACCAAAAACTGTAATAAGCGCAAAAATAAAGACCATATAATAGCGTTTTGTATAGCCCAAAAGACGGCCAAACAAGTGTGCATCGAAGGCTATATTCTTGTTGTTTTTAGACATGAAAAATGGAATCAGGGTAAATTATTTCACTCAAATACAAACCTTTAGCTGGAGCTGATGCCCCTGCATTTGAACGGTCTTTAGATTGAATAATCTTTTGAAACTCTTCCAACGAAGTTTTATGATTTCCAACATCGAGAAGAGTTCCTACAATAGCACGTATCATATTTCTCAAAAAACGATCGGCGCTAATTTTAAACACTACTGTGTGCTTTTCTTTAGTCCAATGGGCTTCGGAAATGGCGCAAAGGTATGTTTTTACGTCTGAGTGTGCTCTGGAAAAGCATTGAAAATCCGAATATTCCAAAAGTAGTTTTGAGGCCTTATTCATCAGATCGATGTCTAAATTTTTATTGTAATAATAAACACCGTCAACATTAAAAACATCTTTTACTGTTGATATTTTGTAAAAATATGTTCTTTGGGTAGCATCAAATCTTGCATGAGCATCATCCTTCACTTGCTGAATTTGATGTACTGCAATATCTTTTGGTAAAAAAGAATTCAATTTATAAGTTAAATCATCTAAATCAATAGAAGTATTAAAATCAAAATGAGCCACCATTTTTGCAGCATGTACTCCAGTATCAGTTCGCCCTGCACCCATTGTAGTGGTTGGTTTTTTGAGCAAGATTGAAAGCGCTTTATCCAAAATAGATTGTACTGTAATAGCATTGGGCTGTACTTGCCAACCATGATAATCGGTTCCATTATAGGAAAGTTCTATGAAATATCTCAAGCTAATTTGATACTTTTGTTACTGAAAAACAAAGATAAGACTTTGAAGCGAAACCCTTTTTGTGTTTTAACAAATCCATGAAAAAAATACTATTACTTTCTGACACCCATGGATACATTGGGGATGAGATTTTAAAACATGTACAAAAAGCAGATGAAGTTTGGCATGCTGGAGATATTGGTGATTTACAAGTTACAGATGCAATTAAAAAACTGAAACCTTTGCGTGCAGTATATGGAAACATTGATAGTGCAAAGGCGCGCCTAGAGTTTCCCTTGCATCAAAAATTCACAATTGAAGGTGTACGTGTTTGGATGACACACATTGGGGGCTACCCAAATCGGTATTCTAAAATAGTCCGAGAGGAAATTCAGCAACAACCCCCAGATTTATTTATCGCTGGACATTCGCACATCTTAAAAGTAATGCACGACAAAAAACTAAATCTATTGCATATGAATCCTGGTGCCGTTGGTATACATGGTTTTCATAAGGTTCGAACAATGCTTCAGTTTGAAGTTTCAAATGGGAAAATTCAACATTTAGAAGTTATTGAATTTGAAAGAAGAATACAAAAAAACCCTGACTGAGTCAGGGTTTTTTCTCGCACTAATACTACTAAGATAATAGGTTTATCTCAATCGATCTACTGATTTTACGAGTGCTTCATCCTTTTTAATGGCTTTATTGGCTAAAACCAATAATACGATAGAAATAACAGGAAGAATTAACCCAACACCTTTCTCAGCATGTTCTAATGCTCCAGGTAAATTAAGAAGTCGATATACAAACAATCCTAGTAAAATTAAGTTTAATATGATATTAAGGCGACAAACTACAAATTGAGTTTGTCGTGATTTAAATTGAAATACTGCAACAACAGCTAAAACTGTAGAAGCCATAAACAGACTAAAATACTCAATAGAATCTATAGCATAATAGGATTCATTAGCATTTGTCCAAAGGGGCAACAAAAAAGAGAGTACACCCGAACAAAGAGCCGCTAGAATAATATATACTGTTTGAATTCTTTGAAGCATTATTATTTTTTGAGGAATCAAATGTAGTAGTTTCTTTTTTATTATTTTAAATAATTTATTAAAAATATTGTTGTATAATTGCAATATATAAATATGAAAGCACTCTTATAGCTTTCATTGATTTTCACTTTATCAACAATTATTTCATTTTAAAATAATCCTCACAATACTTTGTTGCTAGCAACACAAAACCAATTTAAATATCATTAAATACTCAACAAATAATGTTTGAAATTTCACAATTAAAAGAGAAAAAACTCCCTGAATTACAGGAAATTGCAAAAAATTTAAATGTCCCAAAATTCAGAAGCTTAAAAAAATTAGACCTGATTTATCAAATTTTGGATGTTCAGGCGGCCAATCCAACCACTGAAACAAAGGAAGAGCCAAAAAGACCTCAAAAACAAAAACGTGAGCGTATCCAAAAACCTGCGCAAAATCAGCAACAAAATGATAATTCTGACCGCGCTCAAGATAAAAATCAGAAAAACTCGTCCAATGCAAACGAAAATGTTACTGCAAATGAGCAACAAAACAAGCCAAAACAGCAGAAGCAACAAAAACATAATAACGGACAAAACCACAAAAACAATAACAACCAGCAACGCAAAGAAAATAACGGTAACAAGGACAATAGAAACCGTTATAAAGAACCAGACTTTGAATTTGATGCGATTATAGAAAGTGAAGGCGTTTTAGACGTGATGTCCGATGGCTATGGGTTTTTGAGGTCTTCAGATTATAACTATTTGTCATCTCCAGATGATATTTATGTATCACAATCTCAAATTCGTTTATTTGGATTGAAAAATGGGGATACAGTACTAGGCCATGTTCGTCCACCAAAAGAAGGTGAAAAATATTTCCCACTTATTAGAGTGAGCAAAATCAATGGATTAGATCCACAGGTAGTACGCGATCGCGTAGCATTTGAGCACTTGACACCTCTTTTTCCACAAGAAAAATTCAATATTGCTGAAAAACAAAGCACGATTTCGACACGAATTATGGATTTGTTTTCACCTATTGGAAAAGGACAACGTGGTATGATTGTTTCGCAACCTAAAACGGGTAAAACAATGCTCTTGAAAGATGTGGCTAATGCCATTGCCGCCAATCATCCAGAGGTGTATCAAATGATTCTTCTCATTGACGAACGTCCCGAGGAAGTTACCGATATGCAACGTAACGTACAAGGGGAAGTGATTGCTTCTACTTTTGATAAAGAAGCGCACGAACATGTCAAAATCGCCAATATTGTGTTGGAAAAAGCAAAACGATTGGTAGAATGTGGCTATGATGTGGTAATTCTTTTGGATTCTATTACACGTTTGGCCCGTGCCTACAACACCGTTCAACCCGCTTCTGGAAAAATTTTAAGTGGTGGTGTTGATGCTAATGCCTTACACAAACCAAAACGCTTTTTTGGTGCCGCTAGAAAAATTGAAAATGGGGGCTCGTTGTCCATTATTGCTACCGCACTAACGGAAACAGGTTCTAAAATGGACGAGGTGATTTTTGAAGAATTTAAAGGAACTGGAAACATGGAACTACAGTTGGATCGTAAAATCTCCAACCGCCGTATTTTCCCTGCAATTGACCTGACGTCTTCAAGTACACGTCGCGACGACTTGTTGTTGGACGAAAAAACCATACAACGGATGTGGGTGATGCGTAAATACTTGGCGGATATGAACCCTGTAGAAGCCATGGAATTTATCAATGAGCGTTTTAAACAAACCCGAAATAACGAAGAGTTTTTGATTTCCATGAATGGATAATCAACACTAAATCCATAAAAAAAGGCCTTTCAAACATGAAAGGCCTTTTTTAAAATAAGTTTAAAACAATTATAGCTGTGCGATATGGCTTGCCAATTTAGATTTTAAATTTGCTGCTTTATTGTTATGAATGATGTTTCTTTTGGCCAATTTATCAATCATAGACGCCACAGAAGGAAACGCTTTTTCAGCTTTCTTCTTATCGGTCAACTCACGCAGGTTTTTTATCGCATTACGTGTTGTTTTATGCTGATACTTGTTTAGAATACGCTTCGCGTTGTTACTTCTAATTCTTTTTAATGCGGACTTATGATTTGCCATAATGTTCTAATTATTAAACTTTTTATTTGTAGCCCGTAGGGGAATCGAACCCCTCTTACCAGGATGAAAACCTGGCGTCCTAGCCGATAGACGAACGGGCCGTTTTGTTTCGATTTAAATCTGTTGGTTTAAATTCCAAAACAGCTACAATATTTCTATTGCGGTTGCAAAAATACAACTATTTTTAAATGCTACAACAATCGTGATTGTTTTTTTAGCTTTTTTTGAAAATTTTAATAGGCCTTTGCGAATAAAACACGCCCTTTGGACGGTGCTCCAGAAAACACACAAACACCAGATTCTTCTGGTGCATCATAAGGAATACAACGTATGGTGGCTTTGGTAGCGTCTTTGATTTTTTGCTCCGTTTCGGCAGTACCATCCCAATACGCTGAGATAAATCCGCCTTTGTCCTCTAAAACTTCTTTAAACGCCTCAAAAGTATCAACCTCAGTAATGTGTGCGTCCCTAAAATCAAAAGCTCTTTTGTACAAAGACTCCTGAATTTCTGTGAGTAAATTTTTAATTTCTTTGGATAATCCTTCCAAAACAAAAGTCGTTTTTGAAAGGGTGTCACGACGTGCGACTTCTACCGTCCCTTTTTCCAAATCTTTTGGTCCAATAGCAATACGTAGCGGTACCCCTTGCAGTTCGTGTTGAGCAAATTTTGCCCCCGGCCTTTGAGTGGTTCTGTCATCATATTTTACACTAATGTTTTCACTACGAAGTGTTTTCATAATATCCTGAGCAACAGTGCTTATGGCCTCTAATTGTTCTTCGCTTTTGTATATAGGTACAATAACGACTTGATATGGGGCTAAATTTGGGGGAAGTACCAACCCTTGATCGTCGCTATGCGTCATGATGAGGGCGCCCATCAATCGTGTAGAAACCCCCCACGAAGTGGCCCAAACAAAATCTTGATCACCAGCACTGGTCATGAATTTTACATCAAAGGCCTTGGCAAAATTTTGACCCAAAAAATGTGATGTTCCCGCTTGTAGGGCTTTTCCATCTTGCATAAGGGCTTCAATACAATAGGTTTCTTCTGCACCTGCAAAGCGTTCGCTTTCTGTCTTTGTCCCTTGAATCACGGGGATAGCCATAAAATTTTGAACAAAATCGGCATACACCTGATTCATTTGTTTGGCTTCGTCTAATGCTTCTTGTTTTGTAGCATGTGCGGTATGTCCTTCTTGCCATAAAAATTCGGCAGTACGCAAAAACAAACGCGTACGCATTTCCCAACGCACCACATTGGCCCATTGGTTTATTAATATAGGTAAATCTCTATAGGATTGAATCCACCCTTTATAGGTATTCCAAATCACAGCCTCACTTGTTGGTCGTACCACAAGCTCCTCCTCCAGTTTTGCTTTGGGATCAACACGAAGTTTTCCCGGATGTTCAGGGTCATTTTGTAAACGATAATGGGTAACTACAGCACATTCTTTGGCAAAACCTTCAGCATTTTTTTCTTCCGCTTCAAACAAACTTTTTGGAACAAACAAAGGAAAATAGGCATTTTGATGCCCAGTTTCTTTAAACATTCGATCCAACTCTGCTTGCATTTTTTCCCAAATGGCATAACCATAAGGTTTTATAACCATACAACCTCGTACAGCAGAATTTTCGGCCAAGTCGGCTTTTACCACCAATTCGTTATACCATTTGGAGTAATCTTCAGCTCTTTTTGTAAGGTTTTTAGCCATAATATTGTAATTTGGCACAACTATTGTGTTGTAGCTTATATAAAATTTTACACAAAACTAAGTATTTTTAAAACGTCCAACAATTTAATTTACAACGTCATGAGATTTATTACATTTTTAAAGCACCAAAAAATTGTTTTTTATAGCTTATTTGGCGCCCTATTTTTGACCTCTTGTGGGTCTTATCAATATGTTGGCATGTCCGATGATGGTATCTATGGTTCTTCTGAAAATGGAGATTATGTAGAAGTAATAAATGATGACAACGCTGAAAATGTTCAAGGAAATAGTTACTATAAAGACTATTTTAAAGGTAAAGCAACAGAATACAGCGATGACAACTCTAGCGTTTTTACTGATGTTGATGATTATAGTGGAGACTATAATAATACTGAAAATACATCTGAAAAATCTTATGCAGGATGGGGTCAAAATAGTGATGCTCAAGTAGTAATTAATATTCAAACTAGACCTTTGAACTACGGCCTTGGCTGGGGATATCCTTTTTACAGCAATCGCTGGGGTTGGAATAACTGGGGTTGGAATGTTGGTTGGAACAATTGGGGATGGAACAACTGGGGATGGAATGTCGGTTGGAATAATTGGGGTTGGAATTGGGGTTATCAAAACTTTGGATTCTGGGATCCTTATTTCTATAGTGCTTGGCAATCTCCATATGGATATGCTGGAAATTTCTACTATAACCCTTATGGAAGACGTTATGGAACATATACCAACGGCTACAGAAATACTGGAAGCAGAAACTTAGGCTACAGATCTGGAAGTTTATCAAGTCGTAGTGCTTTGGGAACAGTATCTAGAACACGTTCAACTGCGACACGAAGTGCAAATTCTTCAAGAAATTCATACAATACAACACGAAGTACAACAACACGTTCTGTTAGAAATAACAATGGTACAAGAACGACAACTCGTACAACTAGAACAACCACACAACCTACGAGGTCAGTACGGTCAAGTACAAGAACGACAAGCCCTACCACAAGAACAACAACAAGAAGTACACGATCAAGCACAAGAACAACACGCCCAACTTACACCAGACCAACATCAAGACCAAGTAGTACTATGAGATCTAGTGGTGGTACTACAAGATCAAGAGGAGGAGGGACAACTTCAAGAAGAAGAAATTAGCACAATATTTAATTTTTATAAAAAATAAGTAGAATGAAAAGAATTTTTGTTACAATATTTTGTTTCATTGCATTTCAAACAATCAATGCTCAATATGTAAGTGATGGTCTAAGATATTCAAGTGGAGAAACTCAAGGTACTGCTCGATTTAAGGCAATGGGTGGTGCATTTGGCGCCCTTGGCGGCGACATCTCTGCCATAAGTATAAACCCAGCTGGCGCTGCCATATTTAATAGAAGTCATGGAGCATTGTCAGCATCTAATAATAATATTTCAAAAGATGCTGCCTATGGTGGTGGAACCGCTAATAGAACTGAAAACAACTTTGATTTACATCAAATAGGAGCTGCATTTGTATTCAAAAACAACAATACAAAATCGCTTTGGAATAAGTTTGTGGTGAGTTTGTTTTATGAGCAATTACAAGACTATAATACACGTTTTTTCGCGGCTGGTACAACAAATAATTCCATTTCAAGTTATTTTTTACAAAATGCAAATGGATTAAAATTGGGGGATATTAGATTACTTTCTGGAGAAACAGTAACTCAGGCTTATGCAGATATTGGAGCTAGCTATGGTTACCAACACCAACAAGCATTTTTGGGTTATGAAGGTGGAATTTTAGAACCTGGTGATGATAATGATGACAACAATACGGCATATACTTCAAACATAGCAGCAGGAAATTTTAATCAGGAGTTTGATTATGAATCCACAGGTCATAATGGTAAGTTTTCAGCCAATATCGCATTTCAATACAATGAATCTATAAGTTTAGGAATGAATCTAAATTCTCATTTTTTGGAGTTTAGTAAAAAAACATTTCTAATTGAAGAAAACGATAATGTTGACTCTACAGTGAATCTTGTAAACTTTGAAAATCAATTATTTACAAAAGGCGAAGGTTTTTCATTACAACTCGGAACTATTATAAAATTATCTGATGAATTGCGTTTTGGATTTAGTTATGCTTCGCCCACATGGCTTACACTTCGTGAAGAAACAACGCAATATTTATCCACATTCAACGATACAGAAAATAACGGCTACATTGTAAATCCAAATATCGTTAATATTTTTCCTGAATATGATTTAAAGACACCTGGTAAAATGACAGGAAGTGTGGCTTATGTTTTAGGTAAAAGAGGACTGATTAGCTTTGATTACTCTCGCAAAAATTATGCGAACATGAGTTTTGACACAGGAGATAATCAATTAGATACTGCACTTAGTAATGACATCAATAACACTTTTAAAGTTGCTAACACTTATAGGCTAGGCGCTGAATTGAGACACAAAAATATTAGTTTTAGAGGTGGATACCGAATTGAAGAAAGTCCTTATAAAAACGCTAATATTTCTGGTGATTTAAATGGATTTTCTCTAGGCATTGGCTACAATTTTGGATATACCAAACTTGACTTAGCTTATGAACATACAGAACAAAAAAGACAACAACAATTTTTTGAAAGTGGCACCCTTGACGCAGCTTCAATAAACAACAAAAACTCCATTGTCTCACTTACTCTAAGTATGGACTTATAATCTGAATTAGTCTGAAATAAAAAAACCCAGTATACTGGGTTTTTTTATTACTAACAACTACCTCTTCAAACTAAAATGTGCTCTGAGTTGTTTGGGTTCTCCTGTTGTTAAATCATTGTATTCCAATAAGAACCAGTAATCCGTTGTTGGCATCTTTTGGCCATTGTAGGTACCATCCCAACCA
>CAXPPN010000004.1:0-5410 GCA_964219345.1 Aeromicrobium sp.
CTCATTATAAACAGGAAGCTGAACAGTTACAAATGGGACTTGATTTGGATCTGATAAATCAAATTTCTTATCAGTTTTATCCGATCTTTTGGCACTCAAATAATTAAAAAGAAGGTTCAACTGTGCCAGTGCATACATAAAAATAAGAATGAGTGCAGTGGAATATATAGCAATAATGATGGTCTCTAAGAGCATTATTTAAAACTGTATTTGAATATCCAAGTCAAGATTTTAATTCCCGCAAATATACTACCTTTTAATGTACCAGACACCTTTGAAACACCAATTCTATTGCGATAATTTACAGGGACTTCAATATAGTTGTATTGTTTTTTTAAAATCTTGAGTTGCATCTCCACAGTCCAGCCATAGGTTTTGTCTTCCATTTGAAGTGATTTTAGCACTGGATATTTGATGGCTCTAAATGGTCCTAAATCAGTAAAATTTGAGTTAAAAATTAATCTCATCAAAGTTGTTGCCAACCAATTACCAAAAATTTGTTGTGGTTGCATTGCCCCTTTTTCTGTTACTAATTGCGTTCGAGTTCCTAAAACAAAGTCTATGTTATTTTCAATAATAGGCGCAACAATTTTTTCAAGCTCTTCGGGGTAGTCGCTGTAATCGCCATCTAAAAACACAACAATATCTGTTTTTCCTTTCGAATTTTCAATATAATCCATGCCTTTTAAGCAAGCATAACCATACCCTTTTTTTGCTTCAAAGAGGACTGTAGCTCCAGTTTTTTTTGCATTTTCAGAGGTTGCATCTGTTGAAGCATTATTGACTACAATAATTTCTTCTACAGAATTTGGGATGTCATTAATCACTTTGGTAATCGCATCAGCTTCGTTGTATGCTGGAATAATGACTTTTATAATTGGTTTCAACAGAACTTAGTTCTTTATGTTTAATTCTTTTTGTTGTGCAGGAACAATGTATTCATCAAAGTACCATGCTGACCATTTTTCAAAACTCAAGAAAAGACCAACTCCAAAGATAATAATGATGCCAGTGAGTACGATTAAATTTTTCTTTTTGCGCTTAGGATCTATAGAGCATTGATTTTGTTTTTTGCGAAAGCTATATATGCCATAAAGTCCAATAGCTACGGCAATAATTTTGAGAATCCAAGCTCCTGTTCCCGAGCTTCCATCTTCATTATAAAAAAAGTCTGCAAATGAAATGGCATAGACACCACCCATAAGTCCAAACATAAATAATATAGCAGGAGCAACACAGCAAAGTATACCAGTAACAGCAGCACTTATGGAATATTTTATACCCCATTTAAAGAGGTTAGGATTTTTGTTTTGGGTCATTTTTTTCGATTTTTCACAAATTTACTCAATTTGATTCAAATTAAAAGATTGACGTTTATAAATGTGCAATAAGTTCTTTGAACAAAGTAATCATATGAGGTTCTGCAATTGCAGCCATGTTCATAATGTCTTGTACATCTACAGGCTTAAGGTTGTCTGCATCACATTCGTCTGTAATAACAGAAATAGCTGAAACTTTTATGCCCAAATGATTGGCGACAATAACTTCTGGAACGGTGCTCATGCCTACGGCATCTGTTCCTATGAGTTTCAGCATTCTATATTCTGCACGTGTTTCCAGTTGGGGGCCAAAAACACTAGTATAAACACCACTGTGAAGTATTATATTTTCTTTTTTTGCAATTGACTTTAAAAGTGTATTCATTTGATTGTCATATGGAGCACTCATGTCTACAAAACGCTCTCCAAAACGCTCAACGCCTTTAAATGCAAGAGGCGACCCGCCTTGTAGATTGATATGATCTTCGATAAGCATCAATTCACTTTTTCTAAAGTTAAGATTAATTGCACCAGCAGCATTTGAAACTAATAAACAAGTGATGCCTAGCGCATGCATAATTCGTACAGGGTAAGTAACGTCTTGTAAAGAATAGCCTTCGTACAAATGAAATCGACCTTGCATGACCATCACTGTTTTATTTGCAATTTTCCCATATATAAGTTTTCCTTTATGAAATTCCACGGTTGCTGTGGGAAAATTTGGAATATGATTATAGCTGACCTCTCTAATGATTTCGATTTCATGGATAAGCTGTCCAAGTCCAGTTCCTAATATGATGCCAATTTTTGGAGTCTCAAACCCCTTTTCTTTTAAATAATCTACGGTTTCATTGATGAGTTTAATCATATATTAAGCTGTTTTAAGAGTTGAGGTTCTTTTTTTAGGTCTTCGTAGGTATCAATGTCATTTAAAGGTTCAAGCAAGTTAACATTAAATTCTTTTAAATCGGATAATGTTTCTTTAAGAACAGAAGAAGTGCTCCATTGTTTTTGTTTAAAAATTTTGGGAATTATAAAATTTAACCCTAGTAAATAATACCCGCCATCTAGTGCAGGACCAATAACGACATCATAATTTTCCAACTGCTCAAAAGCTGATTCAATATGCTTTGGTCGTAAGCTATACAAATCACTTCCAATAATTATAATTTTTTGATAACCTAATGAAAATCCATACTGAAAAGCGGCAAGCATTTTTTGTCCTAAATCTCCTTTAGTTTGAATTTGTTTTTTACAATTAGTTGCTGTCCAAACATCATTGTCTTGAATTTTATCGGAATAAAAGATAAGTTGATCTGAATCTATTTCACTAATTATTTTAGATGTATGTTTACTAAGGATTTTATAGGTTTCTAATGCTGCTTGATCTCCAATACTTTTAGCCAAACGTGTTTTTACGCGGCCTAGCTCTGGGTTTCTAACAAAAACCATTATTAGCGGATTACTCATACACTTTTTCTTTTTTTATTACACCACAGCGCCCTGACAACTACTTCCTGCGCCAGCAGTACAGCCGTAGCAATGTTGTGAAATTTGAATCGTTCGTTTTTTTAGAACGGCTTCATCAAATTCTTTAATATGTGCAACAGGTTCTTTGAGTTTTAAATTGAGCATTTGATTAAAATCGCAGTCATACAAATAACCATCCCAGCCCACAGAAAGGGTGTTTTTACACATCATGTTGTCAACGGCCTTTGGATTAAACGCCTCTACCAATGCATACATATAATCTTCATAATTTTCTGAAGCGATAAGATAATCTAAAAATCTACTGATGGGTAAATTTGTAATGGCAAAAAGATTGTGAAACTCGATTCCAAAATCATCATAAAGCGCTTTTTTAAAGTCTAATTCCAAGCTTTTTTGATTTGTAGGTAAAAACGCTCCGGAGGGATTATAAACCAAATCCAATTTTAAATTAGAGTTTTTTAAGCCATAGCCAATTTTGTTTAATTTTTTTAAAGATTCTATAGACAAATTAAAAACACCGTCCCCCCGTTGTTTATCGGTTTTTCCTTTGGTCCAATGCGGCATAGAGGAAATGACATGAATATTATGGTTTTTAAAAAATTCTGGGAGATCATGATACTTTTTGTTGGCCATTATGATGGTCAAATTTGATCGTACAATAAAATCTTCAACACCAATTTTATAAGCTTGCTCAACAAACCATCTAAAATTTGGATTCATTTCTGGAGCTCCTCCAGTTAAATCTAAAGTAGTGACATTTGATTTTTTAAGCACCTCAAGGCAGAGTTGCATTGTTTCTTTATTCATGATTTCTTTGCGGTCTGGCCCAGCATCAACATGACAATGTGCACACACTTGATTGCACATATACCCCAAGTTTATTTGTAAAATTTCAAGAGGATTTGGCTTTAACGGAAAGAGATTGTTCTTTTCTAGATTTGTTTTAAAAGTGGATAATTCGCCATTTTTAAAAATGCCATTAGCCAAAACATTCAATTGTTGTTCAGTTAACGACAAGGGGCTTTGACGTTGTTTTAACGATTTTTTCAGCATTCTTACATTGAAAGTTTATCATATTTTTTCATCATTTGAACCCCATGTACAAGTGTTGCACCACTCTCAATAGCGGCACCAGTATGGACGGCTTCCATCATTTCTTCTTTTGTGATACCCCGTTCCAAACCATCTTTGGTATAGGCATCTATACAATAGGGGCACTTAACGACATGGGCTACAGCTAAAGCAATAAGGGATTTCTCTCTAGGAGTTAACGCCCCTTCTTCAAAAACTTTACCATAATAGTCAAAAAACTTTGTTCCAAGTTCTTCATTCCACTCTGTAATTTTTCCAAATTTTTTTAAATCTGCGGGATCGTAATAGGTTTTACTCATAATGGTTATTGTTTATTAATTTTTATATAAATCTAAAGTATAAAGATAATGTATGGTTGTCAATTGCTATTAAATGTTGTTAAAAAAAACCATACAATTACTATACATTAAAATAAGTTATTAAAAATTAGGATTATCAATTTCACTACTTACAATCGTTTTCGTCAATGATATTAACAACTTTATGAGGTTAATATTATCAATATGACTAGTAAAACAGTAAAAAACTTTATTTTGTATGAATTTTGTATTGTTTTGTTTAATGTTTTAACGAAAACGTTATACTATATTTGATTTCTAACAAATTTTAAAAATTAACTAATATGAAAAAAATTACTTTTTATTTTTTATTTCTTATATCCATGCTGCAAATCCATGCACAGTCAAACGTTACTTTTAGTGTTGACATGTCAGGGCAAACTGGATTTACCACTGTTTATGTTAGTGGAAGTTTAAATGCATGGAGTGGAGATGCTAACCCACTCACTGATACAGACGGTGATGGTGTTTGGGAAACCACACTTTCCATAGCTGATGGTTCATATGAATACAAATTCACCCTTGACAGTTGGTCTGGTCAAGAAAATTTATCTCAAGGTCTAGTTGGAACTACAACCAATGACTGTGATAATGGGGCATTATGTACCAATCGTACTCTCACGGTTAGTGGTGCTGATAAAGTTTTAGATACAGTACCTTTTCAAAGTACAAATATAAATGCTGGCCCTTACAGCGTAACCTTTAATGTTGATATGTCTTCATATACTGGAACATTTGGTTCAGTTAACATAAATGGAGAAAATTACAACAACCAAGGTCTTGGTAATTGGTGTGGAGGATGTAATACATTGACTGACGATGACGGGGATAATATTTATAGCGCAACAATACAGCTTGAAGCATACACCTATTCTTTTAAATTTACAGTTGATGGTTGGACTGATCAGGAAACGTTTAGTTCTGGTGATGCTGGAACCCAAACAGCAGGTGGAAATGTAAATAGATTGATAAGCGTTGACAACGATATGATTGTTAGTGCTGTTTGGGATGATCCCGCTTCTTTAAGTGTAACTTCAACAACTCCTGCAACTGCTGCACCAATTCCTACGGAACAGGAGAGTGATGTTGTATCCGTGTATAGCGATTCATATACTGATGTGGCTGTATCTTCCTATAATACTGTATGGAGTGATGCTTCAATGGAAGATA
>CAXPPN010000005.1:0-2667 GCA_964219345.1 Aeromicrobium sp.
TCTTGATGCTATATGCCTACCGAATTTTGAATGACCATTATAAAAGTATCACGAATTATTATTCAGATTTAGAAAATAAAACGCTCTCATGGATCAAAAGCATATTCGCTTTAAATATTCTAATTCACTCCTTAAATATATCTACATTCATAATAGATATTTCGCATCTCGAAGTTCTTGAACTCACAATAGACACGATTGCTATAGCAATGGTATGTTTTATGATTTTCTGGCTTACCTTCAATGGTTTTACCCAAACTGAAATCTTCCAAGAACGTCTTTTCTTGGTTTCAGAACATAATTTAAGTCTTGAATCATTATATGTCGGGGACTATAATAAAAGTGATTTAATTAAAGATGTTCTTTTACCAAATGTATCCAAAAGGCAAATTGATGAACTAGAACCAATTATTTTAGAAACGGACATTCAACAGTTTAATGAAATCAAAAAGCAAATTTGGAATCAAGAATTATTCTGTAATCCAAAACTCGACTTACGTTCTTTAGCCGCTACCTTAAATATTAAAGAGAAGGAGCTTTCGCGATTAATTAACGAATGTGGAAAGATGAATTTTTATCAATTTATCAATGAATTTCGAATAAAAAAATTCAAAAGATTGATGGAGACTTCTAAAGTTCAACAATTTACACTTCTAGGATTAGCAATTGAATCTGGATTTCGCTCTAAATCAACTTTTTACGCTGCATTCAAAAAATTTGAAGGTATGACTCCTAAACAGTACGAAAAGTCTATAAAAAAGTCCTGTTAGAAGCAGTTGGACTTATTGAATATTGTATTCAACAATTTACCCAACCCTATTTAGTATTTTGGTCATCATCACATTCCAAAACTGAAAAGATGCAAACCTGTTATCTATTGAGGATAAAAAACATTAAGTAAATATGAGTATAAAACTAAAAGTTCGATACTTACTGCTTGCACTTATTGTAGGAGTTCTCTTGTCCAACTGCACAAAAGCATATATTCCCAAAGACACCGAATCGAATCTATCTCCTGCAATTAATGGAACCGACACGATTAAGTATCAGCCCCATATTAGTGTTGCGATTTCTAACAATTGTATAGGATGTCATGGAGGAAGTAATCCACAAGGTGGTTTGTCCCTAGAAAATTACAATCAAGTTCGTAATTCGACTGAAAACGGGATGCTTATTCAACGTATCAATGATGCATCTGACCCGATGCCACCTTCAGGCTTGTTACCGTCCCAAACAAGATTACTTTTTGATAGATGGGTCCAAAATGGATATTTAGAAAACTAACCTATGAATTGTCAATCCATATTAAAACTACATTTCGTCATAATCTTTGCATTATGCTCTGCGAATTTTTGTTTCGCTTATGAAATCGAATTACAGAAAGAATCAGATAGTTCAAATCAAGAGAAAAAATATGCCCCTCCAGCCTTTACGACACTTCAAATTGGAAATTTACAATCTACAACGATGGGTGATAAAAAAGACTTACACCTTGTTGTAGCCCACAGATTTGGTTCAATAAGAGGAGGCATAAAAGAACTTTTTGGATTAGATCAAGCCAACACCAAAATACAGCTTTTATATGGTATTAGTAATAGATTACAACTGGGTGTTAGCAGGGATAGCTATGAAAAAACATACTCTGGAACGGTCAAATTAAAATGTTTACAACAATCTGATAAAACACCGTTCAACCTTGTCCTGTATGCAAGCGTGGATGTAAATACACTGTTGAGTAATAAAACTTACCCAGGTTTATTGTTTTTTGATCGCTTTGCATACACTACGCAACTTTTGGTATCAAGACGCTTTTCAGAAAAGTTATCATTAGAGATTGCTCCCGTTTATGTCCGTCAGAATTTAATTAACTTAAATTATACCATGACAACTTTTGCTAATCCTCAGTCTCCAAGAGATTTTTTATCCGAACCTTGGAATCAATATCTACTTGCTATGGGCGGAAAATATAAACTCACTAAGGGGCTTTTTGTAAATGTAGATTATGCCTACAATTTCAGCAAAAAACAAAATTCTTTATACAAAAATCCGCTAACAATTGGCGTTAGCATTGAAACATTTGGACATGCTTTTCAGCTCTTTTTCTCCAATGCAAGAGGAAGTAATGACAGTTCTTTTCTTACCGAGACACTTGGTGATTGGTCTAAAGGGGATATATCCTTTGGGTTTAATGTGGTAAGGGTGTTTTGATAAAAAACAATAGTCAAAAATGACCTTTAAAAACAAACTATTAAATACTTAAAAAATGAAACCAATTTATTCGCTAATGCTTATTTGTGGAATTTTCTCCATTTTTATTATTAAATCGTGCACCAAACATGCTCATGATATTACCCTAGAGCCTACTGATACATCAAGAACAGCGCTCGACTATGCTTATGAGTGTGAAGAGGTTTTTGGTCCACTTCCCAAATTTAGCTGTGCGGATGCAATAGAAGTTCCTGCAACAAAAAATGGTATCCCAGTAACTTTTCCTTCGACTGAAGAAGGCAATGGCAGCACAAACCCAAATGATTGTGACTGCCCGTGGGCTTTTGGTATGGCTTGTCAAACAGGCAATAAAGTTGGTCGGTACCAAGGTATTAATGCGGATGGTTCTGAAAATCCAGATGTTGTATTTATAACATTTTGCCGTGATGGTGGTTTAGG
>CAXPPN010000006.1:0-35480 GCA_964219345.1 Aeromicrobium sp.
TCACCATTTGAAAGTGCTTTAAAATCTTCTACACTACCATGGCGCGCAAGGTCAAAAATTGAGTCTTGAGCACACAAAACTTGAGTGATTAATAAAAGGAATAATATTATTTTACTTCGATGCTGCATTGATCCAACTTAACTTGTTCTAATAACTCATCAAAACCGATACATCGGCCTTTAACTTTTAAGTTGGTGTTCAATACATTTTTGGGGAGTTCTTTTTCAAAATTACAGTAAATTTTGTCATCTAGTGTTAAATAATTCATATTAATTTCAGTGACAACACCCTCCACAAGAATAGTTTTATCAAGAAATTTAGCCGCAGCAGTTCCTTCATTTACTTTAAATTCTTTCAAAAACTCATCAGAAAATAAAACAAATTCAACTTTTTCATTGCTAATATTTCTATGGGGTTTCTGAGTATAAATGTAAATGGAGGCAACTACAATAACTATAAATGAAAAGATAAATCCGGTTTTGTTTTTCATAAAAATTATAATTAATACTATGTTAATATAGCATGATTTGTGCAAAAACTCCATGAATTAGAAAAAAAATAAATTAAATTTGGAAGAAATTAACCCTTTTAATGATGAAAAAATTTTGTTGTTTTCTTGTAATTACTTCTTTTATCTTGTTTACAAGCTGTGAAAACAGTAGCGAAAGTGATCTTATTGAACAACCACCGCTAACAGAAAATATTACCTATACTGAGCACATTAAACCGATTATAGATGCGAACTGTGTTACTTGTCACTCAAACCCTGCAGTAGGTGGTGCATCTGTGCCGATGACCAATTTCGAAGAGGTTAAACTTGTTTTTGAAAATACTGATGCCTTAGATCGAATGAACCGTCAACCAGGTGAAGCTGGATTTATGCCAAAGTATGGTACGAGATTACCACAAGTCAGTATTGATTTGGTAGAACAATGGATGAATGAAGGCTATTTAGAATGAAATATGTAGTTCTATTTTTTATTTGTTGTATCAGTCTAGCAAATAGTCAAGAAAAATATTGGACACGTTCTGGAACACTAACTTTTGAAGCTTCTATGCCTGCTTTTGAAGAAGTTAAGGCTACTAATGAAAATGTTACGGCGATAATAAATACAACTGATGGAACTTTTGCAGTTTTGGCTTTAGTTAAAGGATTTCGTTTTAAAAATGCACTAATGGAGGAGCATTTTAATGAAAGTTATATTGAAAGCAATCGCTATCCAAAAGCAATTTTTAAAGGGCAATTATTGAATTTTGATGTTGAAAATTTAGATAAAAAATATATTCTTTCAGGGAGCTTAGAAATGCATGGAAAGAGTACATCTGTCTCTGTTGAAACTTATATAATAAAAGAGGGTAATATGATGAAATTCAACGGCATTTTTGATGTAAATGCAAATGATTTTGCAATAGATATTCCAAAAATTGTTCGTAACAAAGTCAGTGATACAGTGACTATTTCTTTCGATTTTCAACTCATAAAAAAAGGCGACTAAAACGTCGCCTATTTTTTAATTATTTACTCAAATACATTTTGCGTCTTGCATACAAGTCATAGAATTCATCGTCTTTTAGACTGTCTATAAATAAGATGCTTTCTCCAGTACTTTTCATTTCTGGTCCCAATTGTTTATTCACATTTGGAAACTTATTGAATGAAAACACTGGTTGCTTGATGGCATAGCCATCTAAATGTGGTTTAAAGTCAAAATCAGTAACTTTTTTATCGCCAAGCATCACTTTAGTGGCATAATTCACATAAGGTTCTCCGTATGCTTTTGCAATAAAAGGTACTGTTCTAGATGCTCTTGGATTAGCTTCTATGATATATACTTTATCATTTTTAACAGCAAACTGGATATTGATTAGACCAACAGTATTTAAAGCAAGTGCAATTTTCTTTGTATGATCTTTAATTTGTTGCATCACCAAATCTCCTAAATTGAATGGTGGAAGTGTTGCATTACTATCACCAGAATGGATTCCACAAGGCTCTATGTGCTCCATAATACCGATGATGTGTACATTTTCTCCATCGCAAATCGCATCGGCTTCCGCTTCAATGGCACCATCTAAATAATGATCTAAAAGCAATTTATTATTTGGGATTTTACGGAGTAAATCTATAACATGATCTTCAAGCTCTTGCTTGTTGATGACAATTTTCATGCCTTGCCCACCAAGAACATAAGATGGTCTTACTAGTATTGGAAAATCAAGCTTATCAGCTACTTTTAGGGCTTCATCAGCAGTTTCGGCAGTATCAAATTCAGGGTAAGGAATATTATTTTCTTTTAATAAGGTAGAAAATGAACCACGATCTTCGGCTAAATCTAAAGATTGGTAGCTTGTTCCAATGACTTTGATACCATATCGATCTAATTTTTCAGCCAACTTAAGAGCAGTTTGTCCACCTAACTGAACAATAACACCTTCTGGTTTTTCATGTTGAATGATATCATAAATATGTTCCCAAAAAACTGGTTCAAAATACAATTTATCAGCAGTATCAAAATCTGTTGATACTGTTTCTGGATTACAATTAATCATAATCGTTTCGTAACCACATTCTGCAGCGGCCAATACCCCATGTACGCAACAATAATCAAACTCTATACCTTGTCCAATTCTATTTGGACCAGATCCTAAAACAATGATTTTCTTTTTTTCTGTAACAATACTTTCATTGTCAGTTTTTGTCACCCCCTCTTTTGTAGTCATTTGACTTTCAAAAGTTGAATAATAATAGGGGGTTTTAGCTTCAAACTCTGCGGCACAGGTATCAACTAGTTTATATACTCTGTTGATATTGAATTCTTTACGTTTTTTGTAAACCTGACTTTCAAAACAATCGAGCATATGTGCAATTTGTCGATCACCATAACCTTTTTGTTTTGCTTCTAGTAAAAGTTCTTCAGTAATAGTGTCAATAGAATAGTTTGAAATTTCTTTTTCAAGGAAATACAGTTCTTCATATTGTTTTAAGAACCACATATCAATTTTGGTAATTTCATGGATTCTAGATAAAGGAATACCAATTTGAATGGCGTCATAAATAACGAATACACGATCCCAGCTTGCATGTTTGAGTTTACTAATAATCTGCTCGTAATCAGAGTAGCTTTTTCCATCGGCACCTAATCCATTTCGCTTAATTTCAAGGGATTGTGTGGCTTTGTGCAATGCTTCTTGGAAGGACCGCCCAATACCCATCACTTCCCCTACGGCTTTCATTTGTAGGCCTAACTCGCGATCACTACCTTCAAATTTATCAAAATTCCAACGTGGTATTTTTACAATGACATAATCTAGAGTCGGCTCAAATAATGCCGAAGTTGATTTTGTAATTTGATTTTGGAGTTCATCCAGAGAATAACCAATAGCAAGTTTTGCTGCTATTTTTGCAATAGGATAACCCGTAGCTTTACTGGCTAGTGCAGAGGAGCGCGAAACTCTTGGATTAATTTCAATAGCAATAATATCTTCTTTTTCATCTGGACTTACTGCAAATTGAACATTACAACCACCTGAAAAATCGCCAATACTACGCATCATATGAATTGCCATATCACGCATTTTTTGGTAAGTAGTATCGCTTAAGGTCATTGCTGGAGCAACAGTTATTGAATCTCCAGTGTGGATCCCCATTGGATCCATGTTTTCGATAGAACAGATAATAACAACGTTGTCATTTTCATCTCTTAAAAGCTCCAATTCATACTCTTTCCAACCCATCATCGCCTTATCGATCATAACCTCATGAATTGGTGAAATTTCCAATCCTCGTTTCAATAATTCATCAAAATCTTCTTCTTTATAGACTATTGATGCTCCTGCCCCACCAAGCGTAAATGAAGCTCTAATCACTAATGGAAAACCAAATTCTTGTGCAATTTCTTTACCCTTTAAATAGGAGTTTGCAGTGGCTTGTGGTGCCATAGGAACACCTATTTTGAGCATAAGCTCACGAAATTTCTCTCTATCCTCAGTAATATTAATGGCGTCAATATCAACTCCAATAATTTCCACACCAAAATCTTCCCAAATGCCTTTTTCGTCGGCTTCAATACAAAGGTTTAGAGCAGTTTGTCCCCCCATTGTTGGCAAAACAGCATCAATTTGAGGATGTTCTTTAAGGACTTTAATTATTGATTTTGTATTGAGAGGCAACAAATATACATGATCGGCCATAGAGGGATCTGTCATAATTGTTGCAGGGTTTGAATTGATAAGAATGGTTTCAATTCCGTCCTCTCTAAGAGAGCGAAGTGCTTGAGAACCAGAATAATCAAATTCACATGCTTGACCAATAATAATAGGTCCTGAACCGATAATGAGTATGGATTTTAAATCTTTTCGTTTTGGCATTTTATTAGAGTTGAATAGGTATTAATTTTGTTCAAAAATAAACAACGTTTAGATACAAAAAAAGGCGTTACGACTAGTAACACCTTTAAATATATTAACAATTGTTAATCATTATTTTTTATGACGTATTTCAGATGAAACACTCAGTTTTTTTCTTCCTTTGGCTCTTCTTCTAGAAAGTACTTTTCTACCATTAGCAGAAGCCATTCTTTCTCTAAAGCCGTGCTTGTTTTTTCTTTTTCTTTTAGATGGTTGAAATGTTCTTTTCATGTTATCTTAACTTGTTAAACCTTTTACGGTTTATATTTTTTAAAAAATTTATAAGCTTTCAAAAAAGCGCCGTGCAAATATACAAAGACTTTTTACTATCACAAACGCAATTTTAAAATATTTTTATTTTGTTTTTATTACATTTGTGCTCCTGTTTAAACTAAAAATATGTTCAATAAAAATTTTAAAATCGTTCTTTTTATTCTAGCAATTGCCTATGCTATTTATCAGTTTACCGAATCTTACATTGGAAATGGTATCATGTTTATTTTTGTTGGTCTAATTTTTTTATTTCTATATTTTAAAAATGAATTCATTTTATTGGCATTTTTAAAACTTAGAAAACAAGATTTTGAAGGAACAGAGCGTTGGTTGAGTAAAATAAGAAATCCAAAAACAGCTTTAACCCAAAAACAACAAGGTTACTACAATTTCCTTAAAGGTATTATGGTATCTCAAACCAATATGACCGCTGCAGAAAAGTTCTTCAAAAATGCGGTAAGTTTAGGTCTTTCTATGGATCATGATATGGCCATGGCAAAGTTGAATTTAGCAGGGATTGCTTTTACAAAACGTCGAAAACAAGAAGCACAGAGATTACTTAAAGAAGCACAAACACTCGATAAAAGAGATATGCTTTCAGAACAAATCAAAATGATGAAACAGCAAATGAAGAAAGCTTCTATTCCAAATCAACACTACGGACAAATGCGTGGTGGGAGAAGACACTAGTTCAAAAGTCCTGAATTATTTTTGGCTATAGTATTTTGGGTTTGGCAACTCAATTGTATATTTTTTCCTCGATTTATTGTTTAAAAATTCTTCTCTAAGCCAAGGATTATGCAATTTTAATTGTTTATAATTAATACCGAAATCTTTACTAAATTTCACAAAATCTGATACAGCAGTATCAATTTTAATTTCAAAAGTGGGCGCATAAGTATATAAATCTTTGTCTTCAAAATTGAACCCATATTTTTTGGGGTGGGTCATAATTTCTTTTAAAGCAACGATTCTAAAAAGATAACGCCCAGTTTCTTCGCCAAGTAACAAATCATAATAATCTGAAACTGACTGACGCTCAAGTTCAGAAGAAATTCGACTCATTCCTGCGTTGTATGAAGCTGCAGCTAGTGTCCATGTTCCAAATTTTTCTTTGGCTTTCAACAAATATTGACAGGCCACTTGCGTTGATAATTTTATGTTATAGCGTTCATCTACATTGCTATTGATTTCCAATCCATATTCTTTACCCGTCGATTTCATAATTTGCCAAAAGCCTTTGGCTCCGGCTGGAGATGTAACCTGTTGCAATCCACTTTCAATAAGTGCCAAATACTTAAAATCGTTTGGAATTCCATAGGATTCTAAAATGGGCTCTATTATAGGAAAAAATTTGTGTGCACGTTTGAACAATAATAAACCATTGGATTGCCAATAGGTATTGACGAGCAATTCACGATCCAGACGTTCTTTTATATCAGGCATAAAAAGCGGTACTGATTCTTGTGAAAAATCAAGTCGCTCTGGAATAGGCAGAGCATATACATTGTAATCCATTGTAGATGGTAATGCATGATTCTTTTTTAAATTATCTGTTGAAAACGCAAGAGAAAAAATGCCTGCAATTACAATAAAAGTAACGATAATAAGTGGTCTTTTAAGAATATTCATGATTGTGTAGTTTATGGGATAGCAATTTAAAAAAAAATGATAAAATAATATAGTAATACCTAAAAAATGAATGACCGTTTTACCTAAAAAATGTTAAAATTCAACCCAACAACAGTTTTTTTTGTAATTTTGCTAAAAATAATCCCAAATAACTAAAATTCTTAGAAATGCTTAAGGCTACAGATCTCATCGACAATCCTTTTTTACGCCAATATCAAGTTAAAGTTGGTTCAGAAATGGCTATCATTGAATACGCACAACAAGAACGAAAAATTTTCTTAACCAAGCTAAATATTCCAGAATCTCTTGAATCTAACGAGTTTATTGAAGAATTTTTAAAAATTGTTCTCGAAGATATCAGTGAAAAAAATATTAGTGTTGTACCTACGAGCCCCCCTATTGCAAAGTTTATTAAGAGAAATAGACGTTACAAAAAAATGCTTCCTGTAGGAATAAGAATTTAGTACTCTACAACTTCAGAAATAAACTCAAATCGCACCAAACCATCTTGGTCAATTTCTTTTAAATTCACTTCCTGTGTTGTATTAACTAACGCTGGATTCCATGGTGTTTTTACTTTTACATAGTTTCTTGTAAATCCATAAATATACCCTTCTTTATTTTCACCTTCAAACAAAACACTTTGTACAGTTCCTAATTGTGATTCATAAAATGCTCTACGCTTTTTAGCTGAGAGTCCACGTAACATTTTACTACGCTTGCTGCGAACGTTTTTTGGGACTTTTCCATCCATTGTTGCAGCAACTGTATTTGGACGTTCAGAGTATGAAAATACATGTAAATAAGAAATATCCATAGCATTTAAAAACTCATAAGTTTCCAGAAATATATCATCTGTTTCTCCTGGAAAGCCAACAATAACATCGACACCAATACAGGCATTGGGCATTTTTTCTTTAATGTGGGCCACACGATCTTGATATAGTTCTTTCATATAGCGTCTGCGCATCAACTTAAGGAGTTGATTACTGCCGCTTTGTAGCGGTACATGAAAATGAGAAACAAAATTTTTACTTTGTGCCACAAAATCAATAGTTTCATTTTTTAATAAATTTGGTTCAATAGAAGAAATTCGCACACGTTCCAGACCTTCAACAGTATCTAATGCCTGAACAAGTTCAAAAAAGGTGTGTTCGTGTTTTTTATTGCCAAATTCACCTTTTCCATAATCACCAATATTTACTCCTGTAAGTACAATTTCTTTTATCCCTTTTTGAGTAATCTCACGAGCGTTTTTTAATACATTTTGAAGCGTATCACTTCGTGAAATTCCTCGTGCCAAAGGGATAGTACAATAGGTACATTTGTAATCACACCCATCTTGAACTTTTAAAAATGCACGTGTTCGATCACCAAAAGAATAACTCCCCACATAAAAGTCTGCATCTTCAATTTCACAAGAATGAATCGCTCCTACTTCGTTTTTGGTCAAATCATTAAGATAATCTGTGATTTTAAACTTTTCCGTAGCACCAAGTACCAAATCAACACCATCAACTTCAGCAAGTTGTTTTGGCTGCAGTTGAGCATAACATCCAATTGCAATTACAAATGCTTCAGGATTTGATTTTTGTGCTTGCTTGACTATGGTTTTAAAACGCTTATCGGCATTTTCAGTTACAGAGCATGTATTAATGACATAAATATCCGCAGATTGAGAAAAATCGACACGTTCAAAATTTTCTTTTTCAAAATCTCGAGCAATTGTTGAAGTTTCAGAAAAATTCAATTTACAACCAAGTGTATAAAAAGCGACTTTTTTTTTGGCGTTCATTCTTGTACATTTACAAAGTGAACAAATTTACAACTAACAAGCTGAATGACAAAGTACACCTCTAATTTCTTTATGCTCAAAAATTGCTTTGCATTTTTAATTTTGATGAGTGTTCTAGGTTGTAGTAACTCTGGTAATACCATTAAGGACAACACTGTTTTTCGATATAATGAGCATAAAAATATCAGTGGATTAGACCCCGCTTTTGCAAAAGATAATGCCGATATTTGGGCTATTCATCAACTTTTTAATGGGCTTGTTCAAATGGATGAAAGGATGCAAATCATACCCTGTATTGCTTCATCTTGGACAATATCAGAGGATGGAACTGTGTATACATTTAAACTTCGTGATGATGTATTTTTTCATCCTCATTTAGAATTTGGAGAAAAACAAACAAGAACAGTCAAAGCCGAAGATTTTGTGTATAGTTTTAATCGGCTAAAAGATCCAAAAATAGCTTCTCCTGGAGGATGGGTTTTAGATACAGTGGAGGAGTATAAAGCCATTAATTCTAATACATTTCAGATTAAACTAAAGTATCCTTTTCCTGCATTTTTAGGATTACTCACTATGAAATATTTAAGTGTTGTTCCAAAAGAAATTGTGGAGTTTTATGGTACAAATTTTAGAGCCAACCCCATTGGAACAGGGCCTTTTAAATTTAAACGCTGGTGGGAAAAAAACAAACTCGTTTTTAGAAAATATAAAAACTATTTTGAAGTTGATACAAATGGAGAACAACTTCCATATTTAGAAGCTATTGCCATAAGTTTTTTACCTAATAAACAAAGTGAATATTTACAATTTGTTCAAGGAAACCTTGATTTTGTTTCTGGACTCGATGCGTCTTATAAAGATGATATTTTAACTTCATCAGGTCAATTAAGTCCAAAATACAACAACAAATTTTCAATGCTTCGAAGTCCTTATCTAAACACAGAATATTTAGGTTTTTTTATGGAATCTACAACATCAGAAGTGGAAAGTAAATTGATAAGACAAGCGATTAATCATGGTTTCGATAGAAAAAAAATGATGCTTTATCTTCGAAATGGAATTGGCATTGCTGCCAATGGTGGATTTATCCCCAAAGGTCTTCCTGGTTATGATGAATTTTCGGGATATCAATATGATCCAAAAAAAGCAAAAATTTTGGTAGAAGAATACAAAAATTTATCAAAAAATACCTCGCCCACAATTACCATTTCGACCAACGAAAATTATTTGAATTTTTGTGAATTTATTCAACGAGAATTGCTTGATATTGGGATAACCGTTACTATTGAAGTGATGCCATCATCTTCTTTAAAAACAGCAAAGGCCAACGGAAAATTGGATGTTTTCCGAGCCAGTTGGGTTGCAGATTACCCCGATGCACAAAATTATTTATCGCTGTTTTACAGCGAAAATTATACACCAAATGGACCCAATTATACTCATTTTAAAAACGCATCATTCGATAGCATTTATACCAAAGCCATGTCGGAATCTAATGTAGAAAAACGTATCAATTTATATAAAAAAATGGATAAAATTGTCCTAGAAGAAGCTCCTATTGTAGTGATGTTTTATGATGAAGTTTTGCGTTTTACACAAAAAAATATTGAAGGATTGGGCATTAATCCAACAAACCTGTTGGAGCTTAAAAATGTACAAAAAAACTAGGCGGTTCTATAACCTTTAGTTTGCTCAAAAACTTCTGTAAGAATTGCAGCGTCGATATCCGTAAATTCTTCCCCTCGTCTTTTCATTACAACTTGTGCAACTTCAAAGGCTTTATTGGTTAAATAGGTACTTAAACCACTATGGCCTCCCCAACTAAAACTAGGTATAAAATTTCGTGGAAATCCACTTCCAAAAACATTGGCACTAACCCCTACTACTGTTCCAGTATTAAACATCGTATTGATACCACATTTACTGTGATCGCCCATCAAAAGCCCACAAAATTGCAATCCTGTTTTGGCAAAATTTTCGGACTCATAATTCCAAAGACGCACCTCTGCATAGTTGTTTTTAAGGTTAGAAGTGTTTGTATCTGCACCCAAATTACACCATTCACCAATCACAGAATTACCCAAAAATCCATCATGAGCTTTATTACTATAGCCAAAAAATACAGCATTATTGACCTCACCCCCAACTTTGGAATTTGGGCCAATGGTGGTTGGGCCATAAATTTTTGCTCCCATTTTAAGCACAGAATTTTCACATAGTGCAAAAGGTCCACGAACCATACTGCCTTCCATAATCTCTGCATCTTTTCCAATATAAATTGGGCCATTTTTGGCATTTAAAACACAGAGTGGCAGCTCTGCACCTTCTTCAATAAAAATTTGTGTTGCATTAAAAGCAACAACCTGTTCTGGAAGGGGTTGTGATGTTCTATTTTTTGTAATAAGTTGAAAATCAGCTTCTATGGCAGCGCCGCTCAATTGAAATATAGACCATGTATTTTTTACAGACAAAGTCAATTCTGGACAAACTAGTGGTTCAAAAGAATCAAAATCAATTTCATTTTGTGTTTCTGCAGCTCTAAATGCTACAACAATTTCCCCATCATAAATCACCTGCTTTGGCTTTAGATTTTGAATCATTTCTACCAAGTTGTCATTTGGCGTATAAGACGCATTAATGAGCGTATTCTCTTCCAATTCTACCATTGGGAATTTAGAAACCAAATAATCCTCTGTTATGGTTGTTGTTGTAGCTCCTAAATACCGTTCCCATTTTTCGCGAATCGTCAAAATACCAAAACGTATATCAGCTACTGGGCGCGTATAGGTAAACGGCAACAATGCGTTTCTAAAAGGGCCATCAAAGAGGATATAATTCATTTAAAATCTTTTTTGTAAAAGTAATAAAAAAGCCCTTCAAAATATTGAAGGGCGAATTTTATATATTTTGGTGGGCTAAATTACTTTTTAAATTTAGCGTATTTCGTTTTGAATTTATCAATACGTCCGGCAGTATCTACAAGTTTAGATTTGCCAGTGTAGTATGGGTGAGATGTTCTAGAAATTTCCATTTTAACTAGTGGATACTCTACACCATCAACTTCTAACGTTTCGTTGGTGTCGGCAGTAGATTTAGTTAAAAAAACATCGTCATTGGACATGTCTTTAAATGCAACTAATCTGTAATTTTCTGGATGTATATCTTTTTTCATCTCTTTTGTATTTAATTCGATTTTTTTCGAGTTGCAAATTTATGTATTTTTTATAAATCTACAACAGATTATTTTATTTTTTTCAAAACTCAAAAAAAACAAATGATTGCGTTTGGTTAGCGCTTGTTTTTAAATGACTTTATCAGTTTTTTTAGGGTATTTTGAGCAGCTTTAATGTCTTATATAAGTTCTTGGTTTTCTACTGAGTCCGTTGGGTTTATATTAAAATTCTGAAAAAGCTGAGCGACGTTTTCGTTGTCTTGGGCGTCTTCCTCATCTATAAAATACATAAAATTGACATGAAACACTTTACAAAGCTTACATAAAAATTGAATGGTAAATTTATTGGTTTTACCGCTTTCTATTCGTGACAAATGGCTTTGTTCTATATCGAGCATACTGGCCAATTCGGATTGGCTTATCCTGTGGCTTTCTCTGAGGCGTTTAATTTTGATTCCAATATTCATTTTATGCGTTTTTGCATAAATTAAATTGGTTTTTGCATTGGGTTATAAAAAGAATAAAACAAGTTTTACCATTGGAGCATATACCACCTCTGTTGTAAATTATGACTTTCTTGACAGTTTTATACTCCCCTACTTTTCATTTAAATATAATCTTGGAAAAATGTTTTAGTTTGGTAAAAAGTTGTTGTGAAATTGTAACATTTTCCACTAACTTGCATCTAATATAAAAACTTAAATAAATTATATCATTATGGAACCAACTAACAAATCAAATTCAATCAATCTTGGGCTATATTTAGGAGGTGTATTATCTCTTATTGTAGTGCTTATTTATGCCGTTAATCTAGACTTATTTATCGAATGGTGGCTTGGTATTTTACTTTTTGTTCTTGTCGTGGCATTCGGTGTTGTGGCAGCTAACAAAGTTAAAAAAACTAATGGAGGATTTATTTCCTTTAAGGAGGCATTTATTCACTATTTTATTGCTATTGCTGTTGGTACGCTTGTTGGGACTGTTATTAGCATTGCTATTTTTGCGTTTATCGATCCAGAGGCTGCTACCTACCTTAATGAGCAAATTTTAGAACTGACTAAAACGACTATGGAGCGCTTTGGTGCACCTCAAGAAACCATTGTAGCAGCATTGGAGGAAGCTAGTAAAAAAGACAATTTTTCTGTAGGCATGCAACTGCAATCCTATGTATTTAGACTTGCTGGTTATGCTATTGTGGGGCTTATTGTTGCACTAATCGTTAAGAAAAGAGATACAAGCGAAGCTTAATTTCGCTATTTTTGGGGTTTGTAAGTCAATCGTATGGATATTTCTGTCGTCATACCCCTTTTGGATGAGCAAGACTCATTGGTAGAACTCCATGATTGGATTGCACAAGTCATGCAGTCCAATCAATTGACTTATGAACTTATTTTTATTGATGATGGTAGCCGTGATCAGTCTTGGGAAGTCATCACTAAACTAAGTGAAAAAAACCCGTCGGTTTTGGGAATAAAGTTTTCAAAAAACTTTGGAAAATCTCAAGCCCTACATGCCGGTTTTGAAAAAGCAAAAGGTGATGTAATTATTACAATGGATGCCGATTTGCAAGACAGCCCCGATGAAATTCCAGAACTTTTTCAACTTGTAAAAAACAATAAGCACGACATTGTTTCGGGTTGGAAAAAAAAGCGTTATGACGCTTATTTTAGAAAAAATTTACCCTCAAAACTTTTCAATTGGGCCGCTCGAAAAATTTCAGGGCTAAAACTACATGATTTCAATTGTGGCCTAAAAGCCTACAAAAAAGAGGTTGTAAAAAGCATCGAGGTTTATGGAGAAATGCACCGCTATATTCCTGTTTTGGCAGTCAATGCTGGATTTAAGAATATCATTGAAAAACCCGTTGTGCATCAAGCAAGAAAGTATGGAAAAACAAAATTCGGTATGGAACGATTTATAAATGGATTTTTAGATTTAATCACAATTTGGTTCATCTCAAGATTTGCAAAACGCCCAATGCACTTTTTTGGACTATTAGGCGTATTGATGTTTATTATTGGCTTTGGATTTGCCTTCTATTTGGGACTAGACAAACTCTATTTTAACCCCACCGGTCGCCTTATTTCCGAACGTCCAGAATTTTTTATTGCACTCACTACTATGGTGATTGGAACTCAGTTTTTTGTGGCTGGTTTTTTGGGCGAAATTATTTTACAATCTAGAAACAACAAAGAACGCTATCATATTAGCGCTATAACGAAATCACGTTAAAATTAACTTAAACGAAAGCAAATATTTACATTTGCAAAAAAATAAAACGAACTCAAATGAAACAGTTACCTATAGAAAACATAAAAAAAGTGTCTTGGGATTGTGGTAAAATACAAATTGTCTACAAGGATGGCTCTAAATTACAATCGTCTGCTGAAAATATTGTTTTGATTTCTGATTATAAAAATAGTAGTGAAATTCCCTTAAATGACCATTGTCATTAAAAAAAATGTATAAAATGACAAAACTAAGCCCTCAAGTGGCAAAAAACGTTGACCACTGGTCATCAGATTTATTTGACGAGAGTACACGTTCTGAAATTCAAAATTTAGAAAACAACCCCGAAGAATTAGAAGATCGATTTTATAAAAACCTTGATTTTGGAACTGGCGGAATGCGTGGCGTTATGGGTGTTGGCACCAACCGTATTAACAAGTATACCTTGGGAAGAAATACTCAAGGACTTTCCAATTATCTCAAACAAATTTACCCCAATAAAAATCTCAAAGTTGCAATTGCCTATGACTGCAGACATAACAGTCAAACCTTTGCTAAAATTGTAGCTGATGTCTTTTCTGCTAATGGTATAGAAGTCTTTTTATTTGAAGATTTACGTGCTACTCCAGAGTTGTCATTTGCTGTAAAACATCTGAATTGCCAGTGTGGAATTGTACTTACTGCATCACACAACCCTCCTGAATACAACGGCTACAAAGTGTACTGGGAAGATGGTGGACAACTTGTTCCACCGCATGACAAAGCCATTATTTCGATCATCAATGATTTGGATTATACCGAAATTAATTTTTCTGCAAAAAAAGACCTCATCCATTCCATTGGTAAAGATATAGACGATGTATTTGTAAATGCGTCTGTAAAAAATGGAACACTAGATAAAAATAACAACACCAACAGAGAAAACTTAACAGTTGTTTTTACATCATTGCATGGAACTTCTATAACGGCAGTTCCAGAAACATTGAAAAAAGCGGGGTACACCAACGTTCATATCGTTGAAGAACAAGCAACTCCAAACGGTGATTTTCCAACCGTAAAATCTCCTAATCCTGAAGAACCCGAAGCCTTGGAAATGGCTTTAGTATTAGCCGAAAAAGTAAATGCGGATATTGTTATTGGCACAGACCCCGATTGTGATCGTTTGGGAATTGCTGTTAGAAATACAGAAGGACAACTTAGACTTCTAAATGGGAACCAAACCATGGTTATCATGACTAAGTTTTTACTGGATCAATGGAAAAACCAAGGTAAAATTAATGGCAACCAATTTGTAGGGTCAACCATCGTTTCAACCCCGATGTTGCCAAAATTAACAGATCATTTTGGGGTAGAATGTAAAATTGGACTGACAGGATTCAAATGGATTGCCAAAATGATTGAAGAGTATCCTACAATGGATTTTGTAGGTGGAGGTGAAGAAAGTTTTGGATTTATGGTTGGTGATTTTGTTCGTGATAAAGATGCAGTAACCTCTACTCTACTTGCTTGTGAAATTGCAGCTCTTACAAAGGCCAACGGAAGTTCATTTTTTAAAGAACTTATTGAGCTATACTGTACACATGGGTTTTATAAAGAACGTCTAATTTCCATCACTAAAAAAGGAAAAAAAGGAGCTGAAGAAATTCAGAATATTATGGACGAAGCTCGAAACAATCCGAATCAAAGCATAAACAACTCAAAAGTGGTGCGTATTGACGACTACATGACATCAATATCGAAGAATATGATAAATAATTCTTTATCTGAAATTGTAATTCCAAAAGCAAACGTTCTTATATTTACAACAGAAGATGGTAGTAAAATAGCATTGAGACCAAGTGGAACTGAACCCAAAATAAAATTCTACATTAGTGTTAATACAAAACTATTAAGTACTAATAATTACGAAGAAATAAATCATGTTTTAGAACAAAAGATTGATAAAATTATAGCTTCAATGCAACTCATTTAGAATGAAAAAAATCATACAACAATTATTACCTTATATAAAGAACTACAAAAAACATGTAGTTCTAAATATTGTATTTAACCTGTTGTATGCGCTTTTTAGCACCTTGGCGTTTGTATCTCTTATTCCAATGCTTAATGTCTTATTTGATAAAACTAAAAAGATAGCCAAAGAACCTGTTTGGACTGGAATTGGAGGGCTTAAGGATTATGGAAACGACTTGCTCAATTATAAAGTTTCATCCCTATTAGACGAGGGCAACCCACAAATAGCACTTTTGGTAGTTGTTGCTCTGGTAATCACTACTTTTTTCCTTAAAAATTTATTTGGATATCTCTCCATGCAACATGTTATGTATCTTAAAAACGGTGTTTTAACGGATTTAAGAAAGAACATATATAAACATATTATTGAACTTCCTATAAGCTTTTATTCTAAACGTAAAAAAGGCGATATTATGGCTCGTGTTTTGGGGGATATCAATGAAATGCAAAACTCGTTTTTTATTCTTTTGGAACTTATTGTCAGAGAGCCATTGACCATCATATTTTCACTTGTTGTAATGTTTAGTATAAGCTGGCAACTTTCTATTTTTGTCTTGCTTTTTATTCCAATTTCAGGATTTTTGATTTCAAGTATTGGAAAGCGACTCAAACGACAATCATTGCGTGCACAACAAGAATCAGGACAGCTTATTTCAACTGTTGAAGAAACGCTTACTGGTCTAAAAATTGTAAAAAGTTATAATGCTGAGATTACTTTCAAAAAACGATTTACTAATTCAGCTGATAGAATTTTAAAACTTGTGAATAAAATTGGACTGAAAAATAATTTAGCAGGACCACTAAGTGAAGTTTTAGGAATAATTACTATCGCAATATTGCTGTGGTATGGTGGTAAACTTGTACTCATTGAAAAAGTGATTGAAGGGACTACATTTATTGGTTTTATGGCCTTAGCCTACGGGATTTTGACTCCAGCAAAAGCCATAAGTAAAGCATCCTACAGAGTAAAAAATGGTGTTGCTGCTGCCGATAGAGTTTTTGAAATTTTATTTCATGAAGACACAATGCCAGACCATAAAAATGCCATAAAATTATCTGGATTTAATGATAAAATAGAGCTCAAAAACGTATCATTCAAATACGAAAATGAATACGTTTTAAAAGACTTCTCAATGACTGTTAAAAAAGGGCAAAGTGTGGCTTTGGTGGGACAATCAGGAAGTGGAAAATCGACTATTGCAAATTTATTGACACGTTTTTATGATGTTAATAAAGGGACTATTTCTATTGATGGAAATGATATCAAAAATACAACCAAAACCTCCTTGCGCTCACAAATAGGCTTGGTTACTCAAGATTCTATTTTATTTAATAATAGCATAAAAAACAACCTAAAAATTGGAAAAGATTCTGCCACAGACCAAGAGATTATAGAAGCCCTTAAAGTTGCTAATGCTTGGGAATTTGTAAAAGAACTTCCAGAAGGCATTGAAACCAATATTGGGGATGCTGGAAACAGTCTTTCTGGTGGACAAAAACAACGTTTAAGCATTGCAAGAGCAGTCCTTAAAAATGCTCCTATTATGATTTTAGATGAGGCTACCTCTGCCCTTGATACTGAAAGCGAACGTTTGGTGCAGGACGCTTTAGAAAAAATGATGAAAAACAGAACTTCTGTGGTTATTGCACACCGACTTTCTACCATTCAAAATGCAGATCATATCATCGTAATGAAGCAAGGTAAAATGGTTGAGCAAGGCAAACATCAAGAACTTCTAGATAAAAAAGGGGTATACTATTCCTTAGTCATGATGCAGTCTTTCGACTAATATTATTTTTTTGACTTAAAATCCAATTGTACTATACGCCCTTTTCCTGCTGCAAAAGCTATACTGTCATTTAAAAATCTAAAAGTATAAAAACCTTCATCACTCAATGATGTCCAAGATGCACCTGTATCTGAGCTATAATCTATCCCTTCAAAACCAATAGCAATCAAACCTTTAGCATCAGAATTAGGGACATATTGCACACAACTACGATAACCTGGGTTATTATCATCGCCTACCGCATACCATGTTTGCCCCCCATCAGAAGTTTTTATAATAGTGTTGATATTAGATTTTGGTTGGGTATAGTCACCCCCAACAGCAAAACCATTTTTAGAGTCATAAAAATCAATACTATACATGCCTGTTGTTGGGGTGCCTTGAACAATAGGTGTTTCAAAAACCGTCCAAGAATGACCTCTATCTGATGAATAAAACACTCGACTTGCCACACCTCCACTGGCTATCCAAACATGATCTCCAACAATTGAAATATTAGTATCACTCGCCGCAAAAGCTGCCTCGCCATTAACTGCATTTGGAAGTTGTTTACAAGGAATTTTATACCAATTTTCGCCACCGTCTCTAGTCATTAAAATACTCAAACAACCCTCTGTTGGATCACCTATTGCGATACCTTCCAGAGCATTCCAAAAATCCATACTATCATAAAAAACATCCGAATCCGACTCAGAATACACTAATTTTGAATTTTTATATAAATAGGCAGGGTTTGCAATACTTAAAGCAAATACTGTCTCGCCTACTAAAGCCATAGAACGTACATTAAGGGTGTCTTTTGTAAAACGATTTTTTATTAATGATTTAGATCTAAAATCAAAATGATATACGTCACCAACTGATGATACCGCCACCAACTCCTTGCTATTCAATTCTAAGGCTCTAATATTGAGTAATGAATCTTCAATAATGGGAGTGATTTGAACAGTATTAAAAACAGGAGTTGAGATTGATTTTTTACAACCATAAAAGGTTAAAAAAAACATGATCTTTAGAGGTAAATTAAATTTCATGGTAATATTCATTGAGTTTAAAATCTAATATACAGAATTCCTCAATGTTAAACCATTAATTAAGCGTAACTTTGCATTTGAAATAGACCAATTTTTATGCGTTTACACAGAAATCTTTGTTTTGCCATTATTGACGGTGTTTTACAAGTCTTCAATGATGGAGCTTATGCTGATAAAGTCATTCAAACACTTTTAAAACGCGATAAACGTTGGGGAAGCCGTGATCGTGGTTTTGTAGCCGAAACGACCTACGACATTGTACGTTGGAAACGACTTTATGCAGAAATTGCGGAAGTTAAAGAACCTTTTAGTCGTGATGATGCATGGCGACTTTTTGCGGTTTGGGCGACGTTGAAAGGCATTAAACTCCCCGATTGGAAATATTTTGAAGGCACTCCAACTCGAAAAATAAAAGGCCGTTTTGATGAAGCCTTAAAAACACGTAAAATCAAAGAATCCATTCCGGATTGGATTGACACTTTAGGAGTTGAAGAATTGGGCGAAAGCATTTGGTCTAAAGAATTGACCAAACAAAACGAACAAGCGGAAGTAATTTTGCGCGTCAATACGCTAAAAACCAACAAAAAAGAACTTAAGCTCAAATTGCAATCTGAAGACATTGAAACTATAGAAATTAAAGGGTATCCCTTTGCTTTGAAACTTATAGAACGTGCTAATGTTTTTAAGACAGAGGCCTTTAAAAAGGGCTGGTTTGAGGTGCAAGATGCCTCATCTCAATTGGTTGCAGCTTATCTTGATGTAAAACCAGGAATGAAAGTCGTTGATGCATGTGCTGGGGCGGGAGGAAAAACCCTTCATCTTTCGGCACTCATGGAAAATAAAGGGGCGCTTATAGCTATGGATATATACGAAAGTAAACTCAAAAAACTTAAAATTCGTGCCAGAAGAAATGGAGCGCATAACATTGATATGCGAGTAATCGACTCTACAAAACCCATTAAAAAATTAAAAGAAAAAGCAGACCGTTTACTTATTGATGCACCTTGTTCTGGACTAGGTGTATTGCGTCGTAACCCTGATTCAAAATGGAAATTAGAACCCGAATTTTTGGATAAAATAAGAGAAACTCAACAACACATTTTGCAAGAGTATTCCAAAATGTTGAAGCCTGGTGGCAAAATGGTCTATGCTACATGTTCGGTGTTACCCTCTGAAAATCAAGCACAAATTGAAACTTTTTTAGTTTCAAAAGCAGGTCAAAGTTTTAATTTTATAAAAGATAAAAGTATTTTAGCACATCAAAGCGGATATGATGGATTTTATATGGCGCTTCTTGAAAAAAAGTAAGTTTAAATAGGAGAAAAAAACATGTTCAAAACACGTGAATAACTCTTAAAAATAGCGCTATACATTAGCAATAATTACACACAAAAAAATTAAATTTGCAATAATTGATAATTATCAAATTTAAGCGCATGATTCACTTCTTTGGCCAACCAAATACCAAAGTTTTTGCAGTACAAACCCAAGGCGAATTATCCCCCGAAGACCTCTCAAAATTGCAATGGCTTTTTGGTAACCAATCCAAAATAAATAATTCAACGATTGAAACCCCTTTTGTTGGGCCTCGTGCTGCAATGATTACTCCTTGGAGTACCAATGCTGTAGAAATTACTCAAAATATGGGGGTTTTAGGCATTATTCGTATCGAAGAATTTAACGCTGTAACAAAAGATCATCAAGATTTCGATCCAATGATTTCAGAAAAATTTACAGAACTCAATCAGCAAATTTTTGATATCAATATTACTCCAGAACCTATCTTAAATATTACCGATATCGCTGCCTACAACACCCAGGAAGGACTTGCACTTAGCAACGAAGAAATTGATTACCTCAATGCCGTTAGTGAAAAAATAGGTCGCCCTCTCACTGATTCTGAGGTTTTTGGATTTTCGCAAGTGAATTCTGAGCATTGTCGCCATAAAATTTTTAATGGAACTTTTGTAATTGATGGCGAAGAACAACCCACTTCCCTATTTAAGCTGATTAAAGAAACCTCTAAGCAAAATCCCAACAGCATTGTTTCAGCTTATAAAGACAATGTAGCGTTTATTAAAGGGCCTGTGGTAGAACAGTTTGCACCGAAAAGTGCTGATAAACCTGATACTTATGTGACCGAAGATTTTGAATCTGTGATTTCTTTAAAAGCCGAAACACACAATTTTCCAACAACAGTAGAGCCTTTCAACGGTGCAGCAACTGGTTCTGGTGGTGAAATCAGAGACCGACTTGCAGGTGGAAAAGGCTCTTTACCATTGGCAGGAACAGCAGTGTATATGACCTCCTATTCGCGATTGTTAGATAATCGCCCATGGGAAAATGGATTTAAAGAACGTCAATGGTTGTATCAAACTCCAATGGATATTCTCATCAAAGCTTCAAATGGCGCTTCAGATTTTGGAAATAAATTTGGTCAACCTCTAATTTGTGGGTCAGTCCTTACTTTTGAGCATCAAGAAGACGCTGAAAGATTGGGTTTTGATAAAGTTATTATGCAAGCTGGTGGTATCGGTTATGGCAAAGCCAATCAGGCCCTAAAAAGCACACCAAAAGAGGGTGATGATATTGTTATTTTAGGCGGCGAAAATTACCGCATTGGAATGGGTGGTGCTGCTGTATCCTCTGCTGATACTGGTGCATTTTCTACAGGAATAGAACTCAATGCTGTTCAACGTTCCAATCCAGAAATGCAAAAACGAGCAGCAAATACTGTAAGAGCCCTTGTTGAAAGTCCAGAAAATTTTATTGTTTCAATCCACGACCACGGTGCTGGAGGACATCTTAATTGCTTATCTGAACTTGTTGAAGATATTGGAGGGCATATCAATTTAGATGCTCTTCCTATTGGTGATCCTACCCTATCGGACAAAGAACTTATTGGGAATGAATCTCAAGAACGTATGGGACTTGTAGTGCCAAATGCACATATGGACACACTGAAAAAAATTGCTGATCGTGAACGCTCACCGATGTACAATGTTGGAACAGTAACCAACGATCACCGTTTTGTGTTTGAATCTGCTAAAAATGGTAACAAACCTATGGATTTCAATTTGGAGGACATGTTTGGTAGCTCTCCAAAAACCATTATGGAAGACCAAACCATCACAAAAACATATGCCAAACTGAATTACGATCAAAACCATTTTGCAACATACTTAAGTCAAGTTCTAAAACTAGAATCCGTTGCTTGTAAAGATTGGCTAACCAACAAAGTAGACCGTTGTGTTGGAGGAAAAGTTGCTAAACAACAATGTGTTGGACCTTTGCAGCTTCCACTGAACAATGTTGGGGTTATGGCATTGGATTATAAAAGCCAACACGGTATTGCAACAAGTATTGGACATGCACCAATTGCCGCTCTAATTGACCCAACTGCAGGAAGTAGAAATGCTATTACGGAAGCATTAACAAACATAATTTGGGCGCCACTAGAAGAAGATTTAAAAAGTGTTTCTTTGTCTGCCAATTGGATGTGGCCATGCAAAAACCTTGGCGAAGATGCTCGCTTATACGAAGCCGTAAAAGGGATTTCTGAATTTGCAATTGACCTTGGCATCAATGTTCCAACAGGAAAGGATTCACTTTCAATGAAACAAAAATACCCAGATGGTGATGTCTTATCACCTGGAACAGTTATCATTTCTGCTGCTGGACATTGTAATGGAATATCAAAAGTTGTTGAGCCTTTATTCAAAAGAAATGCAGGGCAAATATATTACATCAATATTTCTCAAGATAATTTCAAATTAGGCGGAAGTGCTTTTGCTCAAACCCAAAATAAAATTGGTAACGAAACACCATCAGTCAAAAATGCAGCCTATGTAAAAACTGTTTTTAACACTATACAAAAACTTATCAAAAACAACAAAATTGTTGCAGGACATGACGTGGCCTCTGGAGGTTTGATTACAACACTTTTAGAGTTATGTTTTTCTGACAATAATATTGGTGCTCATATTGACTTAACTGCACTTGATGAGACTGACACTACAAAACTATTATTTGCAGAAAATTCAGGTATTGTTTTTCAATCTACAGACAGTTCTATCGAGACAACTCTCAAAAACGCTGGAATAAAAGTACATTGTATTGGAACAGTGATTTCTGAAGGTCAGCTTCTTATAAGAAATAATGATCAAAACATTAATCTTGATATCGAAACCTATAGAGATATTTGGTATGAAACCTCATATCTATTGGATGAAAAACAAACCGCTAATGGACTGGCAAAAACCCGATTTAAAAATTATAAAAAACAGCCTTTAAACTTTGTATTACCATCTCATTTTACTGGAAAATTACCAAAAATTGAGGCTTCAAAATCCCGTCCAAAAGCAGCCATTATTAGAGAAAAAGGAAGTAATTCTGAGCGTGAAATGGCCAATGCTATGCACCTTGCTGGCTTTGAAGTCCGAGATGTTCATATGACCGATTTAATTTCTGGAAGAGAAACTTTGGAGGATATTCAATTTATTGGTGCTGTTGGTGGTTTTAGCAATAGTGATGTTTTGGGCTCTGCCAAAGGTTGGGCTGGTGCTTTCAAATATAATGAAAAAGCCAAAAATGCGCTTCGAAACTTCTTCAAAAGAAAAGATACACTTTCTGTTGGTATTTGTAATGGATGTCAATTGTGGATGGAACTCGATTTGATAAATCCAGACCACGAACAACATGGAAAAATGACCTACAACGATTCTAAAAAACACGAAAGTGCATTCACTTCTGTTACCATTCAGAAAAATAATTCTGTCATGCTTTCGACTTTGGAAGGTGCAACTCTTGGAGTATGGATTTCGCATGGTGAAGGTAAATTCTCATTACCATATGAAGCATCTAGATATAATATTGTGGGCACCTACGGATACGAAGCTTACCCACACAATCCAAATGGTTCAGATTATAATACTGCAATGCTTTGTGACGATTCTGGAAGACATTTGGTAACCATGCCACATATTGAGCGCTCTACATTTCCATGGAACTGGGCACACTATCCAGAGAAACGAAAAGATGAAGTATCGCCTTGGTTAGAAGCTTTTGTAAATGCACGTTTGTGGATTGAAAACCTGTAATCATTTCTTAAATTTATGGTTTTTGGTATTATATTCATGACAAATTAGAATTTCTTATTTGTTAATTTTTCAAAATTCACTATTTTGCATGGTATCAAAAACAAACAAAAATGACCAACATTACTCGACTTTTTGACTTTCCATATTATCAATTGGAAACCCACAATCTTGATGCTGCTCTCGTTAGTAAAAAAGATGGAGAATGGGAAAAAACATCAACAAAAGAATACTTGGACAAAGCCAACGCACTGAGCCGTGCTTTGCTAAAGCTAGGGGTAAAAAAAGACGAAAAAATTGCTGTAATATCATCTACAAATCGAACGGAGTGGTGTATTGTGGATATTGGTGTTTTACAAGTTGGTGCTCAGAATATCCCTATTTATCCCACAATTTCTTCTGAAGATTACGAATATGTATTGAATCATAGTGAAGCCACATATTGTTTTGTTTCTGATAAGGAAGTTTTGGAAAAAGTAGTGAAAGTTAAATCCAAAACAAAATTAAAAGATGTTTTTAGTTTTGATCAAATAGAAGGCTGTAAAAACTATACTGAACTTTTTGAACTCGGAAAAGATACTTCAACACAAGATGAAGTTGAAGCAAGAAAAGCAGAAGTAACAGAAGCCGATTTGGCCACTATTATTTACACATCTGGAACAACAGGAAAACCCAAAGGAGTAATGCTTACTCACAAAAATATTGTACAAAATATTTTGGCTAGTATTCCTAGACTTCCACTAATGGAAGGCACAACTAGAGTATTGAGCTTCTTACCACTCTGTCATATTTTTGAACGTGTTTTAATTTACATTTATCAGCATGCGGGTGTTAGCGTATATTTTGCAGAAAGTTTAGAAACTATCGGAGCAAATGCACAAGAAATCAAACCCAATTTGATGAGTGTAGTGCCACGTTTGTTGGAAAAGGTCTTCAACAAAATCTATGCGAAAGGAACAGAACTCACAGGAATTAAAAAAGCACTGTTTTTCTGGGCAATTCGCTTAGGAGAACGTTTTGAACCTTATGGTGCAAATGGATTTTGGTATGAATTCAAATTAAAAATTGCTCGAAAATTGATATTTAGCAAATGGAAAGCAGCTCTTGGTGGAGAACTTCACACCATGGTTTCTGGAAGTGCAGCATTGCATCCACGACTCTCAAGAATTTTCTGTGCTTCAGGGATGATGGTCATGGAGGGCTATGGTCTTACTGAAACTTCACCTGTAGTTAGTGTTGGTATGCATGCCAATAGTTTATTTAAGATTGGAACGGTAGGAAAACCGATTTCAAATGTTGAAGTGAAAATTGCAGATGATGGAGAAATTTTAATCAAAGGTCCAAATGTTATGAAAGGGTATTACAAAGACCCTGAACGCACAGCATCTGTAATGACAGGCGAATATTTTCATACAGGAGATAAAGGTGAAATTGACGCTGATGACTTCTTAAAAATCACTGGACGAAAGAAAGAAATGTTTAAAACCTCAGGTGGAAAATATATCATTCCTACTCTTATTGAAAATGAACTTAAAGAATCTAATTTTATTGAACAAGTAATGGTCATTGGTGAAAATCAAAAAATGCCAGCCGCACTTATTCAATTGAATTTTGAATTTGTAAACGATTGGGTTGATAAAAAAAACTATAGCATTGATAAAAACCCAACTTCAATTATAGCATCTTCTGAAGTTAGAGAACGCATCCAAATTGAAATTGACAAATGCAATAGCCGTTTTGGGAAATGGGAACAAATCAAAAAATTTGAAATCACACCAGATATTTGGTGTATTGAGGGTGGTCATTTAACTCCTACTATGAAAATGAAACGTAGCGTTATCATTAAAATTTATGATGATTTAGTTCAAAAAATCTACTCAGACTAATCTAAGTTTTTCATTTTATAATTTATTTTTTCTCTGTAAACTAAAATTATTTAATATGCATGCATAATTTTTTTTTAATTTATTATGCACGCATAATATAATTTTATATATTTGAGGCAACCAATTAATTATGAAAGAAAAGACAATAGATTATGTATTGCGAACAACGTGGTTAGCGGTTCAAAAAATGTACAATGAAGAAGCATCAAAATTTGAAGCTACAATGGCCACGGCGTTTACATTATTGAGTATTGATCCAAAAAAAGGAACACCATCAACGTCATTGGGACCAAAAATGGGAATGGAAGCTACAAGTTTGTCTAGAATTTTAAAAGTGTTAGAGGAACGTAATCTGATAAAACGAGAACCTAATCCAGAAGATGGACGTGGTGTACTGATACATTTAACAGAGTTTGGATTAGAAAAAAGAGAGGAATCAAGACAGCGAGTTTTCACTTTTAATGACAAAGTGAAAGGTGAAATCGATAACGAGAAATTAAATCATTTTTATGAAGTTTCAGATATAATTTTGGATCTTATAAATGATAAAAAAATATTTTAACAACCTACATACCTTTTATGAAAAAAAGAAAAATCAATAAAATTGCCATCATTGGTTCAGGGATTATGGGCAGCGGAATTGCATGTCATTTTGCCAATATTGGTGTAGAGGTACTTTTGCTTGATATTGTTCCGCGTGAACTAAATGACCAAGAGAAAAAACAAGGATTGACTTTAGATGATAAAGTTGTAAGAAATCGTTTGGTAAATGATGCACTAAAAACTGCACTAAAATCGAAGCCCTCTCCTATTTATAGTCAAAAATTTGCACAGCGTATTACAACTGGAAATATTGAAGATGATATTGCAAAAGTCAAAGATGTTGACTGGATTATGGAAGTCGTTGTAGAACGACTAGACATCAAAAAACAAGTGTTTGAAACGCTTGAAAAACATCGTACCCCTGGCACACTAATCACTTCAAATACATCTGGTATTCCCATAAAATTTATGTGTGAAGGCAGAAGTGAAGACTTTCAAAAACACTTTTGTGGAACCCATTTTTTTAATCCTGCACGCTACTTAAAATTATTTGAAATCATACCTGGACCAAAAACAGACAAAGCTGTTTTAGAGTTTTTAGATGGATATGGTGAACAATTTTTAGGAAAAACATCAGTCATTGCAAAAGACACACCTGCATTTATTGGAAATCGCATTGGAATTTTTGGCATTCAAAGTTTGTTTCACCAAGTAAAAGAGCTTGGACTTACTGTAGAGGAAGTTGATAAACTAACAGGACCTGTAATTGGGCGACCAAAATCTGCAACATTTAGAACCGTAGATGTCGTTGGGTTAGACACTCTTGTTCATGTTGCCAATGGAATTTATGAAAATTGTCCAAATGACGAAGCACATGAACTTTTTAAACTCCCTGATTTCATCTCTAAAATGATGGAAAACAAATGGTTAGGGAGCAAAACAGGACAAGGTTTTTATAAAAAAGAGGGAAAGACAATTACTGTATTGGATCTCAACACACTAGAATATAGAGAAAAGAAACGTGCAAAATTTGCTACATTAGAACTTACGAAAACGATTGATAATGTCATTGACCGTTTCAAAGTTTTGGTAGGTGGGAAAGATAAAGCTGCAGATTTTTATAGAAAAAACTTTGCTGCAATGTTTGCATATGTATCTCATAGGATACCTGAAATTTCAGATGAGCTATATAAAATAGACGACGCGATGAAATCCGGATTTGGATGGGAACATGGACCTTTTCAAATATGGGACGCTATAGGTGTTCAAAAAGGAATTGAAATCATGGAATCCGAAGGTCACTCACCTTCGCAATGGGTGTTGGATATGTTAGAATCTGGAAATTCATCTTTTTATACCATTGAAAATGGAGCAACTCTAGCTTATTCAATTTCAAATAAAACACAAGAAAAAATCCCAGGACAGGATGCCTTTATCATTTTGGATAATATTCGAAAATCCAAAGAAGTCTTTAAAAACTCAGGTGTAGTTATTGAAGATCTTGGTGATGGTATTTTAAACTGTGAATTCCAATCTAAAATGAACACCATAGGCGGCGATGTTTTGGCAGGGCTAAACAAAGCTGTGGATTTGGCAGAACAAAATTTTGAAGGATTAGTTATTGGAAATCAAGGGGCAAATTTTTCTGTGGGTGCAAATATTGGGATGATTTTTATGATGGCCGTTGAGCAAGAATATGATGAATTGAATATGGCAATCAAGTACTTTCAAGACACCATGATGCGGATGCGCTACTCCTCTATTCCTACTATTGCTGCACCACATGGAATGACACTTGGAGGCGGTTGCGAGCTTTCTATGCATGCCGATAAAGTCGTTGCAGCTGCAGAAACTTACATTGGTCTAGTCGAATTTGGTGTAGGTGTTATTCCTGGTGGAGGTGGTTCAAAAGAAATGGCAATGCGCGCATCGGATTCTTTTAGAAAAAATGATGTTGAACTCAATATTTTACAAGAATACTTTCTTACAATAGGTATGGCAAAAGTGGCAACTTCGGCATATGAAGCCTATGACTTGGGTATTTTACAAAAAGGAAAAGATGTTGTGGTTGTAAACAAAGACCGTCAAATTGCAACTGCAAAAGCCTATGCAAAACTATTGGCAAATCAGGGTTATAGTATGCCTGTTCGACGAAAAGATGTAAAAGTTTTAGGAAAGCAAGCATTAGGAATGTTTTTAGTAGGTACAGACGCCATGCAAGCCAGTAAGTATATTAGTGAGCACGACAAAAAAATAGCTAATAAATTGGCCTACGTTATGGCAGGTGGCGATTTGTCTGAACCAACAATGGTCAGTGAACAATACTTGTTGGATATTGAACGTGAAGCTTTCTTAAGTTTATGTACAGAACGTAAAACTTTAGAACGCATACAACACATGTTAAAAACAGGAAAACCACTTAGAAATTAAATCATGAAACAAGCATACATAGTAAAAGCATATAGAACAGCCGTTGGAAAAGCTCCAAAAGGGCTATTTAGGTTTAAAAGAGCCGATGAACTTGGAGCAGAAACCATACAGCATATGATGAAAGAACTTCCAAATTTGGATGTATCTCGAATTGATGATGTAATTGTTGGAAATGCCATGCCCGAAGGATCTCAAGGACTCAACATGGCACGTTTTATTTCTCTTATTGGACTCAATAGTGTGGATGTTCCTGGTGTAACTGTTAATCGATTTTGTTCATCAGGATTAGAAACCATTGGACTTGCGACTGCAAAAATTCAAGCTGGAATGGCCGATTGTATTATTGCTGGTGGGGCAGAAAGCATGAGTGCAGTACCGATGACAGGTTTCAAACCAGAATTGAATTATGATACCATAAATTCTGGACATGAGGATTATTACTGGGGAATGGGAAATACAGCAGAAGCTGTAGCGAATGAATTTAATGTGTCAAGAGAGGATCAAGATGAATTTGCTTTTAATTCGCATATGAAAGCCCTCAAAGCACAAGCCGAAAATCGTTTTCAAGATCAAATAGTACCTATTGAAGTTGATCAGACTTACGTTGATGAAAGTGGAAAACGTGCAACAAAAAAATATACAGTAACAAAAGATGAAGGACCACGAAAAGGTACAAGTTTAGAAGCACTTGCAAAATTACGTGCCGTATTTGCACAAGGTGGTAGTGTTACGGCTGGAAATTCTTCACAAATGAGCGATGGAGCGGCTTTTGTTATGGTTATGAGTGAGGATTTGGTCAAAGAGTTAAACATAGAACCTATTGCTCGCTTAGTGAGTTATGCTGTTGCTGGTGTAGAACCAAGAATAATGGGAATTGGACCTGTAAAAGCAATTCCAAAAGCATTGCAACAAGCAGGCTTGAAACAATCAAATTTAGAACTTATTGAATTGAATGAAGCTTTTGCTTCACAATCTTTAGCAGTAATCAGAGCATTAGAATTAAATCCAGAACTTATTAATGTCAACGGAGGTGCTATTGCACTTGGTCATCCTTTGGGTTGTACGGGTGCAAAACTCTCTGTTCAATTGTTTGATGAAATGAGAAAAAGAGAAATGACATCAAAATATGGTGCAGTCACAATGTGTGTTGGGACAGGACAAGGTGCCTGCGGGATTTTTGAATTTTTAAAATAATGTACTCAAATTTATTATAATATGGAAATAAAAGAATTATTGAGAGGCGGACAATATCTAATAAAAGAAACAGATTGTCAGGCGGTTTTCACTCCAGAGGATTTTTCAGAAGAGCAACTCATGATGAAAGAAGCCGTTAAAGAATTTAATGAACGTGAAGTAATTGCCCATCGTGATCGCTTTGAAGCCAAAGATTATGCTCTCACCGAAGAAGTGATGCGTAAAGCAGGTGAACTAGGATTTTTAGGAGTTGCTGTTCCAGAAGCCTACGGTGGATTAGATATGGGATTTGTGTCAACAATGTTAGTTTGTGAATACATTTCAAGTGGAACAGGGTCTTTTAGTACTGCTTTTGGTGCACACACTGGAATTGGTACTATGCCCATTACTTTATATGGAACTGAAGAACAAAAATTAAAATATGTCCCAAAATTAGCTAGCGGTGAATGGTTTGGCGCTTATTGTCTTACAGAACCAGGCGCAGGAAGTGATGCCAATTCCGGAAAAACTACTGCAACTCTTTCTGAAGACGGAAAATACTATAGCATCACAGGTCAGAAAATGTGGATTTCTAATGCTGGTTTTTGTAATGTGTTTATTGTATTCGCTCGAATAGAAGACGATAAAAATATTACAGGGTTTATTGTTGAAAATGACCCTTCCAATGGGATTACTATGGGAGAAGAAGAACACAAATTAGGGATTAGAGCATCTTCAACCAGACAAGTGTTTTTTAATGACACAAAAGTTCCTGTTGAAAATATGCTTTCCGAACGTCAAAATGGATTCAAAATTGCAATGAATGCACTGAATGTTGGGCGTATAAAATTGGCGGCTGCTTGTTTGGATTCACAAAGAAGAATTACAACCGATGCTATTGTTTATGCCAATGCGCGACAACAATTTAAAACACCAATTGCTGAATTTGGAGCCATAAAATCTAAACTAGCAGAAATGGTTACAAACACCTATGTTGGCGAATCGGCGAGTTATAGAGCAGCAAAAAACATTGAAGACCGTATTGCACTTCGGCTAGAAAAAGGTAATACACATCAAGAAGCTGAATTAAAAGGTGTAGAAGAATACGCAATTGAATGCTCAATTCTAAAAGTAGCCGTTTCAGAAGATGTTCAGAATTGTGCTGATGAAGGAATTCAAATATTTGGAGGGATGGGATTTTCAGAAGACACTCCAATGGAGGCTGCTTGGAGAGATGCTCGGATTGCAAGAATATATGAAGGTACAAATGAAATCAACAGAATGATTTGTATTGGAATGCTAATTAAAAAGGCGATGAAAGGACATGTTGATTTGCTAGGACCAGCTATGGCAGTTCAGGAAGAACTTATGGGTATCCCATCTTTTGACACCCCTGATTATAGCGCACCTTTGTCGCAAGAAAAAGCCATAATAAAAAACTTGAAAAAAGTTTTCTTAATGGTTGCTGGAGCAGGTATTCAGAAGTTTGGACCGAAAATTGAAGAGCATCAACAATTGATGCTTAATGCTGCCGATATTTTAATAGAAATATACATGGCAGAATCTGCAATTTTGAGAACAGAAAAAAACATTCAACGTTTTGGAGAAGAATCTCAAAAATATCAGATTGAAATGAGTCAATTATATTTGTATAATGCTGTTGAAATTATTTCAAAAAGTGCTAAAAGTGGAATTATTTCGTTTGCTGATGGCGACGAACAACGCATGATGCTTATGGGACTAAAGCGTTTTACAAAATATACAAATTATCCTAATGTTGCAGGACTAAGAAATAGTATAGCAGCAAAAGTGAATAAAGAGAATACGTATTGCTTCTAATGCATACGTAGTTTAGTTGGTTAGTTGAAAGCGCCTTCACACCCGTGGAGGCGTTTTCTGTTTTTTAAAAAAATTAGACCTATATTTGAAACTCTTACATTGTTAAGTCCTAAAATCATAAATCTTATGAAATTTAAACTTATTTTATTTATTTCTGTTTTGACAACCTCATCAATTTGGAGTCAAAATCAAAGAGATTTATATCAAATAATAGATGCAATCAGTGCTCATCGTATCAAATCCGATATTAGAACACTTGTTGATTTTGGTACACGCCACACACTGAGTGATACCGTTTCAAAAACTCGGGGAATAGGTGCTGCTAGACGGTGGCTAAAAAATGAGTTCGAAACAATTTCCTCCGATTGTAATAATTGCCTAGAGGTTTTCTTTCAGAGTGACCTTGTAAAAAAAGGAACAAACGGACGAATTACAAAAGATGTAGAAATTGTAAATGTAGTTGCGATTCAGAAAGGCACCTTATACCCAAATCGCTACATCATTATGAGTGGAGATATTGACTCTAGAGTTAGTGATTCCAACGACTATAATTCAGATGCACCAGGAGCCAATGATAATGCCTCTGGACTTGCTAGTACACTAGAAGCGGCGCGAATATTAAGTCAGTACTCATTTAAAAATAGTATTATTTATGTAGGGCTTTCAGGCGAAGAACAAGGACTTTTTGGTGGACAAGGATTAGCAAATTTTGCTAAGAAAAAAAACTGGGATATCATTGGCGTTTTAAATAATGATATGATTGGAAATATAAAGGGTGTGGACGGCGTAATTGACAACCGTTCATTCAGAATATTTTCTGAACCTATTCCACCTACTGAAACAGAAAAACAACGGCTATCAAGACGTTATTATGGTGGCGAAGTTGACGGGATATCCAGACAACTTGCACGTTATATTTACAAAACGGTTAAAACCTATATGCCAGAAATGAATCCAATGATGATTTACAGGCTAGATCGTTTTGGAAGAGGTGGTCATCATAAACCCTTTTGTGATGCAGGATACGCCGGTATTCGAATTATGGAAACACATGAAAATTACACCCAACAACATCAAGACATTAGAACAGAAAACGGCATAGAATACGGTGATACTTTTGAGCACGTAAATTTTGATTACGCTAAAAAACTAACTGCTGTGAACGCCATAAATTTAGCGAGTTTAGCTTGGGCACCCCCTGCTCCAACTGAAGTTAGCATTGGTGGAATTGTAGAACCATCGGCTAAGCTCAAATGGAATGCTGTTTCTGGCGCAGCCTACTATAAGGTCTATTGGCGAGATACAACGTCACCAACTTGGGATTACAGTAAAATTGTTTCAAAAAATTCTTTAATATTAGATGGATTAGTCATTGATAATTACTTTTTTGGAGTCGCTACTGTAGGGGAAAATGGGTTTGAAAGTCAAGTGGTATTTCCAAATAAAATTTTTAGATGATATGAATTTAAAACTTCTTCAATTAGAACTACAAAAGTTATTACTCAACCGAACAAGTAAAATATTGATATTCATTTCATTTATTTTACCACTTTGTGTCATCGTTTTATCTTCAATAAAAATCAATTTTTTTGGGTTTTTTACTCTCGAACTTGGCGAACTTGGAATTTTTAACTTCCCTTTAGTTTGGCATGTCACTACCTATTTTTCAGCCCTATTCAAATTCTTTTTTGCAATTGTTGTGGTGTCAATGATTGGGAACGAATACAGCAATAAAACATTAAAACAAAACTTAATTGATGGCTTGAGTAAAAAAGAATTTATTCTTTCTAAATTTTATGCTATTCTATTTTTCTCTTTAATATCTACAATCATTATATTTCTTATATCTCTGATTTTAGGACTTATTTTCTCAAGTTATAATGAATTTGGCATCATTATAAGAGAAATAGAATATCTACCTGCTTACTTTATTAAGCTTGTTGGCTTCTTTTCATTTTGTTTGTTTCTTGGTGTGCTGGCAAAAAGATCGGCTTTTGCTTTGGCGTTTCTTTTTGTTGAATTTATTTTTGAATGGATTATTTTTGGGCTAATTGTTTGGAAATTTAATGTGGAACTAGCCTCAAAAATTCAGAGCTTCTTCCCTTTAACTTCAATGTCAAATCTAATAAAACAACCTTTTCAGCGTATAGCAATTACAAAATTTCCAGACAAAAGTAGTTTGGACTACGACTATACAGTACATTTCGAAACTATGATAATTGTTGGAATTTGGACTTTAATATTTATATATCTATCCTATTTTCTTTTAAAGAAAAGAGATTTATAAGTTCAACTTTAACTGCTCATTATTTGTTGTAAAATTTTGTTAACTAGAGACTAATATCTTTAGTTTTTTCTAAATTTGAAAAGACAAATTCCACTAATGAAAGCTAATTTACTTACCTGCCTTATATTCACAACATGCCTTTTTGGATACTCACAAGCCGAAGCCTCTCATTGGTACTTTGGTAATGGTGCTGGTCTTGTTTTTGATGTTAATACAGGAACAGTCACAAGTACTGATGCAGCATCTAACACAATTAATACTAATGAAGGGTGTTCGTCGATTTCTGATTTCAACGGCAATCTGTTATTTTACACAGATGGAAGAAATGTATGGGACAAAAACCACAGCATCATGTCCAATGCTAATTATAATTCTGGAACAGGTTTGATGGGCGATCCCTCAAGTACATCATCAGGACTTATTATTCCAAAACCAGGTGATCCAAATCAATATTACATATTTACAGTAGATGAGCCACATCATCAAAATGCGTTTGCATTTCCAAATCAAGGACCTGCTGAGGCTAATGGTAGTTCCACAAATGAATATGATAGTGGTGGTGGTGTTCCAGGTGCGGACGATGGATTTAATAACGGTTTTGCCTATTCATTAGTTGATTTAACATTAAACAATGGTAACGGCAACGTTGTTAGTGCAGAAAAAAATATACAACTTGTTACTTATGACCCTAACGAACAGGGTCAAGAGAGCTATAAATGTTCAGAAAAAATAACAGCAGTAGAACACAGCGACAAACAGTCCTATTGGGTACTCACACAGTTTATAGATAACTTTTACGCTTTCAGAGTTGATGCGGCTGGAGTAAATACAACGCCTGTAGTTACAAATATTATCCCTTTAATTAATTTTGAAGGCTATAGAAGAAACGCAATCGGGTATATGAAAGCTTCCCCAGATGGCTCAAGAATTGCAGTTTGTCACCGTCAAAATGGTAATCAACAAGGTGGTTTCTCGAATAACACAGGAAGTGTTTGGATTTATGATTTTGATAATACCACAGGGGTTTTATCAAATCCCATAAATTTATTACCAAATTTTGGACCTTACAGTGTTGAATTTTCGCCAGACTCTTCAAAATTATATGTCTCTGGAAGTAACTCAGTTACACAATTTGATTTAAATACCAGTGATCCCGCATCAACAGATTTTGTGGTCTACAGTGGTTTTAATTTTATTGGAGCATTACAACTTGGCCCTGATGGAAAAGTATATGTTGCAAACTCAGAAGATTCACAGTCATTAGATGTAATAAATGATCCAAATACTTACGGGATTGATGCTGACTATGTGCCCTACCAAGTTCAGTTGGCACCAGGAACTTTTTCTAATATTGGTCTTCCTCCCTTTATACAATCTTTTTTCTTAGCTTCCATACAGCTCGAAAATTCATGTGTTGGTCAAGATGTAAATTTTAGCGTAAATAGCACCCAGGTTTTTGATAGTATTGCATGGGATTTTGGTGATGGAATAGGAATTGCAAATGAAAATAACCCAAGTTACATTTTTTCAACTCCTGGCACATACACAGTGTCTGCAGAAATTACCGCAGGAACAGAAGTCATTACTTTTACTGAAGATATAATTATTAGTCAAAATCCAACAGCATTCCCAACTGATGATCTCTTTGTTTGTGATGATAATAATGATGGTGTTTCTTCTTTTACATTTCAAGAATCTGGAGATGATATCATAAATGGACAGGATACTGCTGTTTATTCGATTTCCTATCACCTTAGCTTAGCCGATGCAGAAAACAATGCAAATGCTATCAATTTACCCTATCAGAATACAAACTCTACAGAAGAAATTTTTGTCCGAATTGAAAACAATAACAATTCCAATTGTTTCGATACAACGTCT
>CAXPPN010000007.1:0-10888 GCA_964219345.1 Aeromicrobium sp.
GTGGAGTCGCCGAGAATCGAACTCGGGTCCAAACAAGCTACAAAAGAGCTTTCTACACGCTTAGTTTTTATTTAATTTTCGAAGATAAGCTGACCAAAAACAATCCACTTACCCCTTAGCTTCAAAAGTTTCGAAACCCTACCGAAGCCTTAAGATTTCTAGATCCACTTTTACGATGCCTCAAAATTGAACGCCATGAATCAAGGCTTTCAGGAGACATAAAGCTTACACACCTTGTGTGCCGAGGCTAATCCTACTATAATTCAGATTAAGCAGCTAAAGCGTAGTTATTCTCGCCGTTTAAATGTTGATATGGCCTTTAACGTGTATCAATATCATCACACGACGTGCTTACAATTCTATAGGTCCTGCTGTCAAAACCAGTCGACCCCTTTATTGTAATTCCTACTTAGAGGAAGGCAAAGTTACAAAAAAACTTGTGTACCCTCTCAAATCCATTTATTTTCGCACAAATACTTTTTTAGTTTGCCTATGAAATTTGCCGTCATCAAAGAACGAAAATCACCCCCAGATAGACGTGTAGTCCTTACACCAATGTCGTGCCAAAATCTTCTTAATAATCACCCCGAAGCACAGCTCGTTGTTGAATTCTCAGAAATTAGAGCATTTTTGGACAATGAATACTCGAAACTAAACCTAGAAGTTACTAATGATATTTCTGATGCTGATATTATGATTGGTGTCAAAGAAGTACCTATTGAAGCGCTTATCCCCAACAAAAGCTATTTTTTCTTCAGTCATACGATTAAAAAGCAGCCTTACAATCGCAAACTTTTAAAAGCGATTTTAGATAAAAATATAACGCTTTATGATCATGAAACTTTAGTCGATAAAAACCATAATCGATTAATTGGTTTTGGATATTATGCAGGAGTAGTAGGGGCATACAATGGCATCCGTACCATTGGAAAAAAAATGAGTTGTTTCGAACTTCCAAAAGCAACTCATTTAAAAGGACGTACTGAGCTTGACATGGCCTTGAAAAGTATATCAATTCCGAATCTTAAAATTGTACTCACTGGTACGGGTCGAGTAGGAAAGGGGGCAAAAGAGGTTCTTGATTTTATGAAAATTAAAGAGGTTAGTGTAAACGAATTTTTAAGTCAATCGTTTCAAGAGCCTATTTATGTACAATTAGATGTCTTGGATTATGTTGCTCGAAAAGATGGAGAAAAAGCTTCAAAATCTGATTTTTTTGCTCATCCCACAGATTATATATCTACATTTTCTAGTTATACCAAAGTTGCAGATGTCTTTATTGCTGGTCATTTTTATGGTAAAGGATCGCCCTATTTTTTCACTCGTGAGGAAGCAAAAGCCAATGATTTTAATATTAAAGTTGTAGCCGATATCAGTTGTGATATTGATGGTCCTGTAGCATGTACCATTCGTCCTTCAACAATAGAAGATCCAATTTATGGGTATCATCCACAAACTGAATTAGAATCAGATTATTTAAAACCAAATACAATTGCTGTAATGGCAGTAGATAATTTGCCTTGCGAACTGCCTCGCGATGCTAGTGAAGGATTCGGAAAAACTTTTATAGAAAAAATTATCCCTGCATTTTTTAATGAAGATAAAGATGGTATTCTTTCGCGTTCCAAAATGACTGAAAATAGACAACTTACCCCTGCATTTTCTTACCTTCAAGATTATGTAGACGGTAAAGAATAAATCACAAAAAAAACCTTTCCAATTGGAAAGGTTTTGTAAAAAAATAATGTTTTTATTAAATATTAGATGACTCTAACATTTACCGCATTCATGCCTTTTCTACCTTCTTTTAATTCAAATTCCACGGTGTCACCTTCATTGATTTCGTCAATCAATCCAGTAACGTGAACAAAATGTTCTGTGTCTGAACCTTCTTCTGTTATAAATCCAAATCCTTTGGATGCGTTGAAGAATTTTACTGTACCGTTTTTCACTGTAATAAATTTAATTTTAGACTGCAAAGGTAAGGTTATATAAATGAAACAACCTATATATTTTGTTAATATATGTATAAATAAAAATTAGAACTCCAATTCAACCTGATTTGTCAGTAAATCTTCAATTGTTTCTCGTTTACGAATCAAGTGTGCTTTATCATTGTACCAAAGTACTTCCGCTGGTCTATAACGCGAATTGTAGTTGCTAGACATCATAAAACAATAAGCTCCTGCATTGTGAAACGCCAAAATATCACCCTCTGCGATTTCTTTGATACGGCGATTGTTGGCAAAAGTATCGGTCTCACAAATATAACCTACAACAGAGTAAAAGCGTTCTTTTCCGTTTGGATTTGATATATTTTCTATATGGTGTTGTGCGCCATATAGCATTGGACGTATTAGATGGTTAAATCCAGAATCGACCTGTGCAAAAACTGTTGAGGTGGTTTGTTTTATGGCATTAACTTTTGTCAAAAAATACCCCGATTGACTTACAATAAATTTTCCGGGCTCAAAAGCCAAAGTCAATGCTTTGTCATAATTTTCACAAAACGTATTGAACCGTTCTGCAAGTTTTTCACCTAATTCCTCAATATTTGTTTCAATATCGTTGGGTTTATAAGGCACTTTAAATCCAGATCCAAAATCAATAAATGTTAAGTTTTTAAATTTTTTGGCGGTTTCAAATAAGATTTCACTGGCATACAAAAAGACATCAATATCCAAAATATCACTACCCGTATGCATATGGATTCCATTGATATTCATTCCTGTATTTTCTACAATACGTAACAATAATGGGATTTGATGAATTGAAATTCCAAATTTCGAATCGATATGTCCTACAGAAATATTGGTATTTCCTCCAGCCATTACATGTGGATTAATGCGAATACATACGGGTGTTTCAGGGTGCTTACTACCAAATTGTTCTAATAAATCTAAACTGTCAATATTGATTTGAACACCCAACTCTGCTACAGTTTCAATTTCTTTTAATGATACTCCATTTGGGGTATAAATGATATTTTCTGGAGCAAAACCTGCTTTCAATCCAAGTTGAACTTCTTGAATGGATACCGTATCCAATGCCGCACCAAGTTTTGATACAAATTTTAGCACCGAAATATTAGTAAGCGCCTTTGCAGCATAGTGAATTTTGAGCTTTTTAACCCCATCAAAAGCTGTTGTTAAGCGGTTGTATTGTGATTCGATTTTATGTGCATCATATACATATATTGGACTTCCATAGTCTTCTGCGATTTGTAAAAGGGTGCTTTCTTTCATTATTTTTTATAAAAAATTAGGCCGCAAATGTATAATTTAATAGATATTGTTCCATGAAAATATAAATATTATTATTAATTTTGCACAAATTGTTAAATAATAAACAAATTGAAAACCATTGCTACATGTGTTCAGGAAATTTTAGTTGCTCGACCTTTTTTGGAAGAAGCTCTTTCTAGAGATATTATAAATTTTTCTGCACTTGCCAAGGATTTGAACTCTACGATTTCAGAAATGCTACGTAAACCTGTTAAAGATGGTGCTATAATGATGGCACTCAGGCGGTATAATCCACCTGTAGGCGGAAAAAATAGAATTCAATTGAACCAAGTTTTTAAAAACATCGGGGACATTACTGTGCGTTCAAATTTAACCGATTTTACTTTTCAGAATTCAAAAACATTGATTCACAATCATTCAAAAATTTTAGCAGAAATTGACACAGATCGTCAAGTGTTTTATGCCTTTACTAGAGGTATTTTTGAGAGTAATATTATTGTTTCAAGTTCAAAAAAATCAGCTATTCAGGAAATTTTTAAGAACGAAATTCAAATTGCATCACAAGACCATCTTTCAGCTATTAGCATTAATTTACCCAAAGGAAATTCTAAAATTGTAGGATTGTATTATCAAATTTTTAAGCGATTGGCTTGGGAAAATGTAACACTATATGAGGTTGTTTCTACAACCAATGAATTTACGATTTTGGTTGAAGATCATTTGGTAGACAAAGCATTTTCTGTAATAAAGGCCTTAAAGTCATAATTTTTTGATATTAACATAGTGTTGAAAATCAGCAATAAAAAATATTGGTAAAACGCATTTGGTTATTTACTTTTGTGGCTCAATTTTTTTACTGATTTTCTCAACGAGGGAAAACAAAATCAATTAATTAAAAATGAATTTACACGAATATCAAGGCAAAAATATATTAAACTCATTTGGAGTTAAAATTCAACGTGGTCTAGTGGCTACAACACCCGATGAAGCTGTTGCAGCAGCCAAACAACTCACCGAAGAGACTGGAACAGGTTGGCATGTAATAAAAGCGCAAGTTCATGCTGGAGGGCGTGGAAAAGGTGGTGGTGTAAAATTAGCCAAATCAATTGATGATGTTCGTGAAATTTCAAATCAAATTCTTGGAATGCAATTGATTACGCCTCAAACTTCAGCGGAAGGAAAAACAGTACACCAAGTTTTGATTGCAGAGGATGTTTATTATCCAGGACCATCAGAAACTAGTGAGTTTTATATGTCTGTTTTGCTCAACAGAGCAACAGGACGCAACATGATTATGTATTCAACAGAAGGAGGAATGGATATTGAAACTGTTGCTGAAGAAACACCACATTTAATTTTTACAGAAGAAATTGATCCTGCTACCGGACTTCTGCCTTTTCAGGCGCGTCGTGTAGCCTTTAATTTAGGACTATCTGGGGCTGCGTTTAAAGATATGACAAAATTTGTATCAGCGCTTTATACTGCATATATAAAATCAGATGCGTCACTGTTTGAAATTAATCCTGTTTTAAAGACTTCTGACGATAAAATTATGGCCGTTGATGCCAAGGTTACTATAGACGATAATGCTTTATTTAGACATAAAGATTATTTAGAATTACGTGACACCAGAGAAGAAAACCCAATTGAGGTTGAAGCAGGAGCCCTTGGGCTTAATTATGTAGACCTTGATGGTAACGTTGGATGTATGGTTAATGGTGCTGGTTTAGCCATGGCTACTATGGATCTCATTAAACAAGCAGGTGGCGACCCTGCCAATTTCTTAGACGTAGGAGGAACTGCCGATGCTGCACGAGTAGAAGCAGCATTTAGAATTATCTTAAAAGATCCTAATGTAAAAGCCATTCTAATTAATATTTTTGGAGGTATTGTACGTTGCGACCGTGTGGCTCAAGGTGTAGTAGATGCCTACAAAAATATGGGTGATGCCATAAACGTTCCAATTATTGTACGTTTACAAGGCACCAATGCTGATATTGCCAAGGAATTAATCGATAATTCTGGATTGGATGTGCAAAGTGCTGTTGAATTTCAAGAAGCCGCCGATAAAGTTCAAGCTGTACTTTCTTGATAATCAAAAAGTTATAAAAATAGAAATCCCGAGATATTTTGAAAATAGACAGCTGTCACTCTGAAAACAAAATAAAGCAATTAGAATTGTATAATGTTTTAGGGCAATTGATTTATTCTATTCCCAATTCAACACCAAAACAATTGCATAAAATTGATTTCAGCGCTTTGTCTTCCGGATCTTATATGTTATCAATTACTCTGGAAAAAGGGGAACGTTTACATCGAAAGGTGGTGAGGTATTAAGACTTCAACTCCTCCAACTTTTTTTGATATGCTTTAATTTGGTCTCTAAACTTGGCAGCCATCATAAAGTCTAATTCTTTTGCGGCGGCTTCCATTAGTTTTCGTGTGTCGCGTACTTTTTGTTCCAATTCAGGTCTTGATAAATATTCATTTTCTGGCTCTGCCGCTTTAAGAGCCTCTTGTTCGTAGTAGTAGCTACTAACAGAATTTTTGGTTAAAGCATTATCCAAACTTTTATTGAGTGCTTTTGGCGTAATGTTATGTTCTGAATTATAGGCAATTTGTTTTTCTCGGCGGTAGGTGGTTTGGTCAATAGTTTGTTGCATACTTTTTGTGACTTTATCAGCATACATAATGGCTTTTCCATTAAGGTTTCTTGCGGCACGGCCAACCGTTTGTGTTAATGAACGGTTGGAGCGTAAAAAACCTTCTTTATCCGCATCCAAAATTGCCGCAAGAGATACTTCAGGTAAATCTAAACCTTCGCGCAATAAATTAACCCCAACTAAAACATCAAATAATCCTTTACGTAAATCTTGCATAATCTCTACACGTTCCAAAGTATCTACATCACTATGAATATAGCGACATCGTATTTGAATTCGGGTAAGGTATTTGGTAAGTTCTTCTGCCATACGTTTGGTCAGTGTTGTTACCAAGGTACGTTCATCTTTCTCCACACGTTGTTGAATTTCTTCTATTAAATCATCAATTTGATTTAAACTAGGGCGCACTTCAATAATTGGATCTAATAACCCTGTTGGACGAATAATTTGTTCCACAAAAACACCATCGGTTTTGGCCAATTCATAGTCGGCTGGCGTTGCACTCACATAAAGAACTTGATTTTGTAAACTCTCAAATTCTTCAAATTTTAAAGGACGATTGTCCATAGCTGCTGGTAAACGAAAGCCATATTCTACCAAATTTTCCTTTCGACTACGATCGCCACCATACATGGCATGAACTTGAGAAATGGTTACATGGCTTTCATCGACCACCATCAAATAATCTTCAGGAAAATAATCCAACAGACAAAAAGGACGTGTCCCTGGTGCACGACCGTCTAAATAGCGTGAATAGTTTTCAATTCCAGAACAATACCCTAATTCGCGAATCATTTCCAAATCAAACTCAGTGCGTTCTTTTAATCGCTTAGCTTCTAAATGTTTGCCAATATCTTTAAAATAATCATGTTGCTTAACCAAATCATCTTGAATATCTTTGATCGCATTTTGTAAAATATCAGGAGAGGTTACAAACATGTTTGCAGGGTAAATATTTACGGTTTCATAGATTTCAATAACTGAGTTATCATTGACGTTAAATGCTTCAATAGCTTCTATTTCATCGCCAAAAAAGTGAATACGAAAGCCATAATCTGCATAACTTGGAAAAACATCAACAGTATCTCCCTTTATTCTAAAACTTCCATGATTAAATTCACTTTCAGTTCGTGCATATAAACTTTGAACCAACTGATGTAGCAGTGTTGTTCGGGAAATAATTTGATTTGTTTTAAGAACAATTACATTTTTTTGAAACTCTACAGGATTACCAATTCCATATAAACAGGATACAGAAGCTACCACAATCACATCGCGACGTCCAGAAAGTAAAGAAGAAGTGGTGCTTAAGCGCAGTTTTTCAATTTCCTCATTGATGGATAAATCTTTTTCAATATATGTTCCAGTTACAGGAATATAGGCCTCAGGTTGATAATAATCATAATAGGATACAAAATATTCGACTGCATTTTCAGGGAAAAATTGTTTAAATTCTGAATATAACTGAGCTGCAAGTGTTTTGTTATGTGCTAAAACCAAGGTAGGGCGCTGTACTTCTTGGATGACATTAGCTACTGTAAAGGTCTTACCAGAACCTGTTACCCCCAATAACGTTTGGTATTTTTCAGAGTTCTCAATGCCTTGAACCAATTCTATGATGGCTTGTGGTTGATCTCCAGTGGGTTTAAATTCTGATGACAGTTTAAATCGCATAATACAAAATTACGGTAATCTGTTATGAGGTGCAAAACCATACGAACTTCTTTTACCTAAATATCAATAAATCAATAATTTAAGTACACCCAACCGGTTAGTGTTTCATAGCCTTCCTCGTTTAAATTCAAGACATAAAAATAGGTGCCAACCGGAAGTTTTTTTGAACTTGGATTAGGGCCACGATTGGATGTTCCGTCCCATTTTAAGTCATTATTACCTTCAAAAATTAATGTTCCATAACGGTTATAAATCATTAAATTATGATTTAGAAAAACATCATATACCCCTTGAATATTAAACCAATCATTTAAGCCGTCTCCATTTGGAGAAAAGCCTTGAGGGATAACAATAGGGCATCCTTCATTTGAAAGTTCAAGTGTGATGACATCACTATTGTTCTCTTCATTTATTTCATCAAGGTTGCCATTTCCTGTTCCATCGTCATCTACGACTGCAATGATTTCAAATTCTTCAGGAATATTAGAATCTATTTCAATATTAATTGAAGCTTCAATTGTTTCGCCAATGCCAATGATTTCTTCAGTTTCAGCTTGTCCAACCAAAGCATTGTCAATATAAAAAGCAATGGGTGTTCCTTCTGGAATCTCTGCAGTAGAATTAAAATTTGATACCGAGTAGTTTAAAGTCACAATTCTTGAAAAACAAGTACTTTCGAGGTCTTCATTGATTTCAATTGTAGCATCTGGAAGTTGACTATTGAGGACTGTAATAATATTGTTGACCATTACCAAATCTTGACCAGAGGTTAGCTCAATTGTGGCCGAAGTGTCACCAACATTTATAGTATTTTGGATGTTATAAAAATCGATATCCATGTTATAAAGATTAGATTGACCTGTAAAGCTATTGGTGCCATTAAAAGCATTTGTTTCAGGGTTCAAAGGTGGATTGCTTAATATATATCCATTCATTTTTAGGGATTCATTGACCGCCAGACTTGAATCGCCTTCCCAAGCTATAAACCCAATTTTTGCACCTTCCACATCCAAAACATTTAAGTTGTCGAGTTGAATGGTAATGGCATCAGGAACAGCTTCTAATCCATCATAAATATTGATTTGGTTTAGTGGTAAGTTTTGATCTTCATAAATAACAACGATTGACCATCCAGCAAAATTGGTACCTGTTGAACAGTAGTTTTGAGAGATATTAATATTTTCTAAATCTGATAGTGTATATGTTCCGCTACCATGATCTTGAACAAGTTGTGAGATGTCTGTAAATGCAGCAAAAAATTTACGATTTTCATCCAATTCGTAATAGAATGTTCGATCTGGAGTTATTGGAGTGTTATTCAAATTGATATCAAAATCGCCATCACCTGAACCTGCCCAATACAGATATGCTGCAATTACAGTTTGGTTTGAATCAATATTTAAGTCTGCTGAAGACCCTGTTAAGATGTTACAATTTGTATATGCACCATTTTCTGAAGTGTTTAGTGTATTTCCAATGGCCTTATAATCATAGCGCCCATTATGTTGGTCGTACAGTGCTATAGATTGACTAAAGCTTTTTGATGCTAAAAAAATAAAGCAACAAAACATTAGTCGTTTTAAAGGTTTCATATTTAACGTTTTAGTGTAAAATGCCCCCTAAAGATACGATTATCTCCTAATTTAATGTAAAACCAATAGTCTGATGTTGGCATTGGGTTACCATTGTAGGTGCCATCCCAACCCAAGCTGTCATATAGCAATTGTTTTAAAAGTTTACCATAGCGGTCAAAAATATAAATTTTACTTTCAGATTGACTTGGGGTATTGATACCATAAATATGCCAAGTATCATTATAACCATCACCATTTGGAGTGAAGAAATTTGGAAATCCAATTACAGATACTGTTTCATTGGCAATACCACAACCGTTTTTGTCTCTAACATAAACGGTATGAAAACCAGGGGATACATCATAGAAAGTGGTGTCATCTTGATAAGGACCATTGATGTTATCCAAAGCATATTCATAATCACCTTCACCAGTAGCAACAATAGAAATAGTATTATTTGAACTGACATCATTGATAGCTATTGTTTCAATGGTTGCAATATTAGAGTTAACCACAGTTATGCTTTTACTTTGTGAGCAACTATTGGTATTTGTTACTGTTACTGTATATATTCCACCTTGACTAATTTCAATGTCTTCAGTGGTTTCTCCACTTGACCATACATAACTATAATCCGATGGATTACCAATAACTCCACTATTCAGAATTACAGGATCTGAGTTTGAGTCAATACAAAAGAACGTTTGATCATCTTCTTCAAGTTGTGGTAATTTGAATACAGTCAATTCTAATTCATTGATTCCATAACACTGATTGTTGTTTTCTATTCGTGCATAAATTATTTGATTGTATGCAATAGTGTTTGTAAATGTATTAGAAAGCGGATTTTGTTCTAATAACGCATTTTCGTAAGTTTCATAATAAGCCAGATTATAATCTGATGGCAATCCAGCAAGGATACTTGGTGTAGCATCACTTAGTGTAAAAGATTTAAAACCGTCTTCAATTCCATCATCATCACAAGACTTCAATTCCGAATTATTTCCTGAGGTTAAACTCACTTCTAATGATATTTGAGAAATATCAAAGCAACCAGTATTGTCATTTATGACTTGAACATATATTATTTGTGGATTTGCAGTATTTGTAAAAGGTGCTGCATTAATTTCTCCTGTTGAATTTTGAGCATCACTTTCCAATAAGAAAAATTTTGTACTCAAACCTGAAACACCGTTGGTTAATGCTGAGTTTGCTTCGTCAAGATTAAAAATTGTAAAACCATCATTTACACCATCCTCATCACATTGAATGAGAGTGGTATCAAAAGCAACCGGGATTGGATTAATGTTTACTGTAAACACTGTCGTATCATAACATTCTGTTTTCAGGTTATTTTCAATTCGAGCAAAAATTTGATATGAAAATGGTGTTGTATTGTAGTAGGGTGAAATTATGGGATTATCATTGTTATTGGCATCGTCTTGTGTTAAGTGGTACGAAACACTAAAAAGAGTGTTGTCTTGAGCACCTAAAATAGCGCCGTCAAAATTATTGAGGTTAATTTCTCTTTGGCCATTGGCATTGTTTCCATCATCTAAATTGTCGCATTCTTCTAAAGTTTGAACAGCATTAGCAGTTGGAGTATCAAAAACAGTGAGATTAAAAGACGTTGTATCGAAACAATTGGAATTGTTATTGTTTTCAATTCGGACAAAAATTTCTTCTGTAGAGTTTGTATTCTGATAGGGTAAATTGATAGCATTTGCATTGT
>CAXPPN010000008.1:0-3816 GCA_964219345.1 Aeromicrobium sp.
ATGATTTTTTGGGGAACCCAAGACCAACACTTCCCAATGCAATTTCCTTCTCAAGTTTCGAAAATTCGACGGGCGGCTGGTCTCAATTTGGGTCTCCCACTTTGACTTCTACTACAGTAACCTCAAAATCTGGAGATTACAGCCTTTCAGTTAGCAATCGAACCGCCAACTGGCACAGTCCTAAATTGGCATTGGATAATCTTATGGAAGTTGGGCAAACCTATACGTTTTATGTTTGGTTAAAATTAGCCAGCGGCGGTGCTGGAAATGCACAAATAACCATTAAAAATACTACATTAAACACTTATACATCTGTAACATCCAGTACTGCTGTAAATGATCAGGATTGGACGCTTTTGACCGGGGATTTCACATATCCATCAAGTGATCTTATGTTTGCGTATGTCAAAGGACCGAATGTTGGAGATGGAGTTGTTAGCGATTTTTACATTGATGATTTTACTTTGGTTCCTCAAGGATCTGCTGAGGTAGATTTTTCTAATATTGACAACGATGATGTTGTTGATATTGGTGCCTATGAGTTTATAAACACAACCGCCGGAGTTTGGGATAATGACACTCTGAATGGCCAGATCTTTGTTTACCCCAATCCCGCTAGAAACCAAATAACAATTTCAAAATACATTGCTAATGATCAGATTGAGGTTATGGATCTTTTAGGTAAATATTACCAACTCTCCAATCAAGAAAACACACTAGATAAAACCTTAACCTTGGACGTTTCAAGTCTGAGCAAAGGGATTTATTTGGTAAAAATTAGAAATTCATATACCAATAGTTTCCAAACCCTTAAGTTTTTGAAGCATTGACAGCAACTATATTTAAAAATGAAAAAGATGAAAAAATTAAAAAAACCAATATTTCTAACATTTATTTGTGGTCTTATTTGTTTTATCAGTTGTGCCAGTAAAATTGTTTCTGAACCCTCTAGTAAGTTGTCATTAGGCACACATTTTAAAGATTTATTTTATTTAGGAGCGGCCATTAACGAAAACACTATTTTAGGTTTAGATCCAAAATCCGCTACAATTGTAAATAGTGAGTACAATACAATTACACCGGAGAACTCTTTAAAATGGATATTTATTCAACCCAGTCCTAACAAGTTTAATTTTAAAGCAGCAGATAAATATGTTGAAATGGGTCTCAAAAACAACATGTACATTGTGGGACATGCTTTGGTTTGGCATAATCAGCTTGCAGATTTCATGCAAAATCTTGAGAACAGTGCTGAGACCAGAGCACATGTGGACAACCACATCAATACGTTAGTGTCTCGCTACAAGGGTAAAATTGATGCTTGGGATGTAGTCAATGAAGCTTTTGAAGAGGATGGAAGTTTGAGAGCGTCTGTTTTTTATAAAAATATGGGCAAAAATTACATTGAGGAGGTTTTTAGAAAGACGGAGAAAGTAGATCCAGATGTAGACTTAATTTACAATGATTACAATCTTTACAAACCAAAAAAGAGAGCTGCCGTTCTTGAAATGGTTAAAAAATTTAAAGCTAATGGTACTAAGATTAACGGAGTTGGGGTACAAGCCCATTGGGATTTAAAATCTCCAAGTATTGAAGAAATAGAGCAAATTATTTTGGATGTACATGCTGCAGGTGTTTATGTCTCTTTTACAGAACTTGACATCTCTGTACTTCCCAATCCTTGGGAAATGGTTGGGGCCGAGGTGACTCAAAATTTCTCACAGTTTGAAGGCGATCCAAAAATGAATCCATACCCTAATGGATTGCCGGATAATATCCAAGAAAAATTAGCAAAGCGTTATCAGGAAATTTTTAATGTTTTTGTCAAACACAGTGATAAAATTAATAGAGTTACTTTTTGGGGGGTAATTGACAAACATTCTTGGCTCAACGATTGGCCGATTAAAGGGCGTACCAATTACCCATTGTTATTTGATAGAAATTATAATCCAAAACCAGCCTATAAAAGTGTCCTAGAGGTTAATACAGATCAACAAAACTAAAAATATTTATATGAAATCTATTTCAGAAAAATTGTCAATAACCGAAAAGATTGGCTACAGTTTAGGTGATTTGGCGGCTAATTTGGTCTTTCAAACCCTAATGACTTATTTAGCATACTTTTACACCGATATTTATGGACTTGAAGCAAACGATGCGACTGCATTAATGTTTGTTGTGGGAACTGTAGCCGCTTTTGGATTTAATCCCATTGTGGGTGCTATTGCAGATCGTACCAAATCCAAATGGGGCAAATTTCGACCTTGGATATTATGGACTGCCGTTCCGCTTGGAATTATCTCAGTTTTAGCATTTAGCACACCAGACTTCAGCTATCAAGGGAAGTTGATTTATGCTGTAATTACATACACCTTATTATTGTTATTATACGCTTCGAGTAACCTTCCATATTCTGCATTGAGCGGAGTAATAACCGGAAATATGAAAGAACGTAATAGTATTTCTTCTTATCGATTTGTGGCGGTGATGTTTGCTCAATTTTTTGTGCAGGTTTTCATGCTACCAATTATAATTTATGCTGGCGAAGGCGATAAAGCTGTTGGGATAGAAATTGTGATGACTTGGCTCGCAGTTATTGGTACCATTATGTTATTAATTACTTTTTTCACGACAAAAGAGCGTGTCGTTCCTACCGATGAACAACAATCTACAGTGAAGGATGATTTATTGGATTTGATTAAAAATAAACCATGGGTGATAATGTTGGTGCTGACAACTTTAACATTTATTTCTTTAGCCATGAAAGGGGGGAGCTATGTGTATTATTTTGAAAATTTTATAGATGCATCAAATTTAACTAATTTTATTAGCCCAATATTAGAGTTTTTATCTAATATGGGTGTTAATTTCTTTGGAAACGATCCAGTCTCCGCTGGATTTGGATTGTTTAATGCCGGTGGTATTATTTTTATGATTATCGGTATTGGCTTATCAAAGCCTTTAGCTGATAAGTATGGTAAACGTAATGTCTTTGGATGGTTTTTGTTTATTTCAACCCTTTTTATCATTGTTTTTTACTTTTTTAAACCAACAGCAATCACATTTATTTTTGGTGCTCAAATCTTGCATGGATTTTTCTATGGTATAACTATTCCGTTATTGTGGGCAATGATTGCTGACGTCGCAGATTTCTCTGAATGGAAAAATAATCGAAGAGCGACTGCTATTGTATTTTCAGCCATGATGGTTGGACTAAAGCTAGGACTTACTATTGGAAGTTCGTTGGTAACTCAAATTCTTTCATCATACGGCTATGTTGCCAATAGTGAATTGGGGCAATCTTCAGAAGCTATATTGGGAACTAAGCTCCTTGTTAGTGTTTATCCTGCTATACCATTTTTAATCGGTGTGGCCCTCTTATTTTTTTATGAAATAAATAAAAGTATGGAATCTCAAATTGAATTCGATTTAAAACAAAGACGAAACAACTAACAATCATGCCTGAAGATAATATAGACCATATAGATTTTAAAGCATTAAACAAAAAGGCACTGTCTGCCCCATTGGTAACTCATATATACACCGCAGATCCCTCTGCTCATTATTTCAATGGAAAAATATATATATATCCATCTCATGACATTGATGCAGGCGAGGCTTTTGACGATTTGGGAAGTCATTTTGCGATGGAAGATTACCATGTTATTTCCATGGACAGTATAGACAGTAAAGCTGTTGATAATGGTGTGGCCTTGCACGTAGATGATGTGCCTTGGGCAAAACAGCAAATGTGGGCCCCCGATGCCAATGAAAAAGACGGGAAATTTTATCTTTTCTTTCCAGCAAAAGATTACG
>CAXPPN010000009.1:0-42491 GCA_964219345.1 Aeromicrobium sp.
TAAAACCGATTACACCGGGCCAGCGATTTAGAGTAGTTAATGGATTTGACGCCATTACTACTGACAAGCCGGAAAAAAGCCTTTTGGCTCCGAAAAAACGCTCAGGTGGTAGAAACAGTCAAGGAAAAATGACTATGCGCTATAAAGGTGGTGGTCATAAGAAAAGGTATCGTATCATTGACTTCAAGAGAAACAAAACTGGAATTCCAGCTGAAGTAAAGTCTATTGAGTACGATCCAAACAGAACTGCATTTATTGCACTTCTTAACTATCAAGATGGTGAAAAGCACTACATTATTGCTCAGAACGGCCTAAAAGTAGGTCAGAAATTAGTTTCTGGAAATGAAAATGTAGCTCCTGAAGTTGGTAATGCAATGCCATTGAGCCAAATTCCATTAGGAACAATTATTTCTTGTATTGAACTACGTCCAGGCCAAGGTGCAGTAATTGCTCGAAGTGCTGGTGCATTTGCTCAATTGATGGCAAGAGATGGAAAATTTGCCTCTGTAAAATTACCATCAGGAGAAACACGTTTGTTATTATTGGATTGCTATGCCACAATTGGTGTAGTTTCAAATTCAGACCATCAGCTATTGGTTTCTGGTAAAGCAGGTCGTAGCCGTTGGCTAGGAAGACGCCCTAGAACAAGACCAGTAGTAATGAATCCAGTAGATCACCCAATGGGAGGTGGTGAAGGAAAATCATCTGGAGGACATCCAAGATCAAGAAATGGTATTCCTGCAAAAGGTTATAGAACACGTTCTAAAACAAAAGCAAGTAACAAATATATTGTAGAACGTAGAAAGAAATAATAAGACATGGCAAGATCATTAAAAAAAGGACCTTACGTTCATTATAAATTAGAAAAGAAAGTTGCAGCTAATGTGGAGGCAAACAAAAAAACAGTGATAAAAACTTGGTCTAGAGCCAGTATGATTACACCAGATTTTGTTGGTCAAACCATCGCAGTACACAACGGCCGTCAATTTGTACCTGTATATATTACAGAAAACATGGTAGGTCACAAGTTAGGAGAATTTTCGCCAACACGTTCTTTCCGAGGACACGTAGGTGCAAAAAATAAAGGTAAAAAATAAGAGCTATGGGAAGTCGTAAAAAACAAATGGCAGATGCTATTAAAGCAGAAAAAAAGCAAGTTGCTTTTGCAAAGCTTAATAACTGTCCTACGTCACCAAGAAAAATGCGTTTAGTCGCCGATCTTATTCGTGGAGAAAAAGTTGAAAGAGCACTCAATATTTTGAGATTCAGTCAAAAAGAAGCATCACGTCGATTAGAAAAGTTAGTCCTTTCTGCGGTAGCCAACTGGCAAGCCAAAAACGAAGATGCTGATATTGAGGCTGCAGATTTATTCATCAAAGAAATAAGAGTTGATGGCGGATCTATGCTAAAAAGATTAAGACCAGCACCACAAGGACGTGCACACAGAATTAGAAAACGTTCCAACCACGTTACTGTTGTACTTGGAGCAAAAAATAATAATACAGAAAGCAAATAACACATGGGACAGAAGACAAATCCAATAGGAAATCGCCTTGGAATTATCAGAGGATGGGAATCTAACTGGTATGGAGGAAACGATTATGGAGATAAACTTGCTGAAGATGATAAAATCAGAAAGTATATTTTCGTTCGTTTGGCAAAAGCTAGCGTTTCAAGAGTTATTATTGAAAGAACACTAAAGCTTGTTACTATCACAATTACTACAGCCCGTCCAGGGATTATTATTGGTAAAGGTGGACAAGAAGTAGACAAGTTAAAAGAAGAGCTGAGAAAACTTACGGGAAAAGATATTCAATTGAACATCTTTGAAATTAAACGTCCAGAGTTAGATGCATTTTTAGTTGCATCGAGTATTGCACGCCAAATTGAAAACCGTATTTCATACAAACGTGCTATAAAAATGGCAATTGCTGCTACAATGCGTATGAATGCAGAGGGTATCAAAGTCCAAATTAGTGGTCGTTTGAATGGTGCTGAAATGGCACGGAATGAGCACTATAAAGAAGGAAGAATTCCATTATCAACATTTAGAGCAGATATTGATTATGCTCTAGTAGAAGCACATACAACATATGGTCGTTTGGGCATCAAAGTATGGATTATGAAAGGTGAAGTATATGGAAAAAGAGAATTATCTCCATTAGTTGGTTTATCTAAAAAACAAGATCGTGGAGGTCGCTCAAATTCCAAAAATCGCCGTAGAAAGTAATTTTTTAAATAAAAGAAAATGTTACAACCAAAAAGAACAAAATTCCGTAAAGTCCAGAAGGGACGTATGAAAGGAAACTCTGGAAGAGGTCACCGTCTTTCTAGTGGAATGTTTGGTATAAAATCATTAGATTCAAATTTTTTGACTTCACGTCAAATTGAAGCCGCTCGTATTGCAGCTACACGTTATATGAAAAGAGAAGGTCAGCTTTGGATTAAAATATTTCCAGACAAGCCTATTACCAAAAAGCCTCTTGAGGTACGTATGGGTAAAGGAAAAGGTGCCGTTGAATATTGGGCAGCTGTTGTAAAGCCAGGTCGAATTATATTCGAAGTAGGTGGAGTTCCCATTGAAATTGCAAAAGAAGCACTTCGTTTGGCTGCTCAAAAATTACCAGTTAAAACTAAATTTGTAATTGCCAGAGACTACGAGGCCTAATATATTGATATTATGAAACAATCTGAAATTAAAGAATTATCAACGGCTGAGTTACAAGAAAAACTTAGTGAAACTCAAAAAGCATATGCCGATTTAAAAATGACACATGCTATATCACCTCTAGAGAATCCAATCCAGTTGCGAAGCGTAAGACGTAGTGTAGCCCGATTGGCAACAGAGCTAACAAAAAGAGACGTACAATAAATTGTATTTGTTTAGATGGAAAAAAGAAATTTAAGAAAAGAACGTATAGGGATTGTTACAAGTAACAAAATGATGAAATCTATTGTGGTTTCTGAAGTGAAGAAAGTAAAGCACCCTATGTATGGAAAGTTCGTACTTAAAACAAAAAAGTACGTAGCACACGACGAACAAAACGACTGTAACGAAGGCGATACTGTAAGGATCATGGAAACAAGACCTTTAAGTAAGTCTAAATGTTGGAGATTAGTAGAAATTATTGAAAGAGCTAAGTAATTATGGTACAACAAGAATCAAGATTAAAAGTAGCTGACAATACTGGAGCAAAAGAAGTTCTAACCATTCGTGTTTTGGGTGGGACAAAGCGTAGATATGCCTCTTTGGGAGATAAAATTGTTGTTTCTGTAAAAGATGCAACACCAAACGGTAACGTCAAAAAAGGAGCAGTATCTACAGCAGTTGTTGTGCGTACAGTAAAAGAAGTGCGTCGTCCAGACGGATCTTATATTAGATTTGATGACAATGCATGTGTCCTTCTAGATGCCAACGGCGAGATGAAAGGAACACGTGTGTTTGGACCAGTAGCAAGAGAACTACGTGATAAAAAATTCATGAAAATTGTTTCATTAGCACCAGAAGTGCTTTAATATAAAACAACAATGGGAAAGCTAAAGATAAAAACAGGAGATACAGTACGAGTGATTGCTGGAGACCACAAAGGTTCTGAAGGTAAAGTACTTACTGTTTTCATAGAAAAAAATAAAGCCATCGTAGAGGGTGTGAATATGATTAAAAAACATATGAAGCCAAGTGCACAAAATCCCCAAGGTGGTATTGTAGAAAAAGAAGCTGCGCTTCAAATTTCTAACCTATCCTTGATCAACTCTAAAGGCGAAACGACAAGAGTTGGATACAGAGTAGAGGACGGTAAGAAAGTACGCTATGCAAAAAAATCTAACGAAGTAATATAAGTGTTATGACGTATATTCCAAGATTAAAACAAGAGTATAAAGACAAAGTAATCTCTGCTCTTACAGAAGAATTCGGTTACAAAAATGTAATGCAAGTTCCAAAACTTCAAAAGATTGTTATCTCTAAAGGAGTTGGTGCTGCAGTAGCCGACAAGAAATTAATAGACCATGCTGTTGATGAAATCACAAAAATTTCTGGACAAAAAGCAGTGGCTACAATATCTAAAAAAGACGTTGCATCATTTAAACTTCGTAAAGGAATGCCAATTGGTGCAAAAGTAACACTTAGAGGTGAGCGTATGTACGAATTTTTGGACCGTTTGGTTACTTCTGCGTTGCCACGTGTAAGAGATTTTAGCGGTATTAAAGCCAATGGTTTTGATGGGCGTGGAAACTACAACTTAGGTATTACAGAACAAATTATATTCCCAGAAATTGATATTGATAAAGTCAATAAAATTTCGGGTATGGACATTTCCTTTGTGACCTCTGCAGAGACCGATAAGGAAGCAAAATCATTATTAACAGAACTAGGGTTACCTTTTAAAAAGAATTAATCTATGGCAAAAGAATCAATGAAAGCCCGTGAGGTGAAACGTGCAAAAACAGTTTCAAAATACGCTGCAAAGCGTAAAGCACTTAAAGAAGCAGGAGATTATGAAGGGTTGCAAAAATTACCAAAAAATGCTTCTCCAATTCGTACGCACAACCGTTGCAAATTGACGGGACGTCCAAAAGGATATATGCGTCAATTTGGTATCTCGAGAGTAATGTTTAGAGAAATGGCCAACAAAGGACTTATACCAGGTGTTAAAAAAGCCAGCTGGTAAAATAAATTAGAATTATAAATTGGTTTCAGGTTCTAAATATAGAAAACCAAAACCGCAAATTAATAACTATGAATACAGATCCAATAGCGGATTATTTAACAAGAATTAGAAATGCAGTGCTTGCAAACCACAGAGTGGTAGAAATTCCAGCTTCTAATTTGAAAAAAGAAATCACTAAAATATTATTCGATCAAGGATATATTTTAAGTTACAAATTTGACGATTCAACAAGTCAAGGTACTATCAAAATTGCTTTGAAATATACCAAAGACACCAAAGAATCTGTCATCAAGAAAATTCAACGGATCAGTAAACCTGGTTTACGTAAATATGCGAGTTCAAAAGAACTTCCTCGTATCCTCAATGGACTTGGAATTGCTATCGTATCTACTTCTCATGGAGTGATGACAGGAAAGCAAGCCCAACGTGAAAATGTAGGTGGAGAAATTTTATGTTACGTTTACTAATTTTAAAGTATTAAGAAATGTCAAGAATAGGAAATAATCCAATTTCAGTTCCAGAAGGTGTAACCATCGACATTGCCGATAACGCGATAACCGTTAAAGGAAAATTAGGTGAACTGACACAAGAGTACTCTGGAGTGAGCTTCAAGATTGAAGATAATACTCTAACTGTAGAGCGTGACTCAGAAAAGAAAGAACACAAAGCCAAGCACGGTTTGTACAGAGCATTGGTAAACAATATGATTCATGGAGTAACAACAGGTTGGTCCAAAGAATTAGAACTCGTAGGTGTAGGATACAGAGCTTCAAATCAAGGAAATAAGCTTGATATGGCACTTGGATTCTCACACAATATCATTTTAGATATTGCACCAGAAGTTAAAGTAGAAACAGTTTCGGAGAAAGGAAAAAACCCAATTATCAAACTAACTTCTTTTGATAAGCAACTTGTTGGACAAGTTGCTGCCAAAATTCGCGGATTTAGAAAACCTGAACCATACAAAGGAAAAGGAATCAAGTTCGTTGGTGAAGAAATAAGAAGAAAAGCAGGTAAATCAGCTTAATAAGAAAGATTATGGCACTAACAAAGAACGAAAGAAGACAACGTATAAAAAGCAGAATTAGAAAAACTGTCACTGGGACAAGTGCTCAGCCACGTTTAGCTGTTTATAGAAGTAATAAAGAAATTTACGCTCAATTGATTAATGATGTTACTGGTGAGACAATTGCTGCTGCATCGTCAAGAGACAAAGATTTGAGTACTGCAAAAGGTACCAAAACAGAAGTTGCCACTTTGGTGGGGAAATCAATAGGAGAGAAAGCTCTAAAAGTAGGTGTTTCTAACATCACTTTTGATAGAGGTGGTTATTTATACCACGGAAGAGTTAAATCATTAGCAGAAGGCGCTAGAGAAGCCGGACTAAAATTTTAATAAGATATGTATCAAAAATACAAAAGTGCAGAACTAGTAAAACCAAGTGGTTTAGAATTGAAAGACCGATTGGTAGGTGTACAAAGAGTTACAAAAGTGACTAAAGGTGGTCGTGCTTTCGGATTCTCAGCAATTGTTGTTGTAGGAGATGAAGCCGGTGTTGTTGGTCATGGATTAGGAAAATCTAAAGATGTTGCAAGTGCTATCGCAAAAGCTGTTGAAGATGCTAAGAAAAACTTAGTACGTATACCGCTATTGAAAGGAACCTTGCCACACGAGCAAAAAGGAAAATATGGTGGAGCACGTGTAAACATTATCCCAGCAGCACCTGGTACAGGGGTTATTGCTGGAGGTGCTGTTCGTATTGTTTTGGAAGCCGTTGGTGTCCATGACGTACTATCAAAATCTCAAGGATCATCTAATCCACACAATGTTGTAAAAGCAACTTTTGATGCGTTATTACAATTAAGAGATGCCAAGAAAATTGCACGAGATCGTGGAATTTCTCTTGAAAAAGTGTTTAACGGATAATATTTAGACAACATGGCTAAAATAAAAGTAACAAAACAGAAAAGTGCGATCAATCGTACAAAAAGACAAAAGCTTACATTAGAAGCACTTGGTCTAAATAAGATTGGTCAAACTGTAGAGCACGATGATACTCCAAATATTTTGGGGATGATCAATAAAGTAAAACATTTAGTTTCTGTAGAAGAGGCTTAAACATACAATACTACTGAAAATGAATTTAAGTAATTTAAAACCTGCAAAAGGTTCAGTTCAAAGTCCAGGCAAGCGCGTTGGTAGAGGTCAAGGGTCCGGTAAAGGTGGTACAGCCACAAGAGGACACAAAGGGGCAAAGTCACGTTCTGGATATTCAAGAAAAATTGGTTTTGAGGGAGGGCAAATGCCTCTTCAAAGACGTGTTCCTAAGTTTGGCTTCAAAAACATCAATAGAAAAGATTATCAAGGCATAAACCTAGACACACTTCAGAAATTAGTTGATGAAAAGAAAATCAAATCAGAATTGGATTTTAATACCATCTTAGAATTGCGTTTAGCACGTAAAAATGAATTGGTAAAAATCTTGGGACGAGGCGAATTAAAAGCAAAAATAAAAGTCTCTGCGCATAAGTTCACTGCAACAGCAAAAGCTGCCATTGAAGCTGCGGGTGGAGAAGTAGTAACATTATAATCCCCAACGAATGAAATTTATAGAGACACTTAAAAATGTATGGAAAATCACAGAACTTAAAGACAGAATCATTCTGACTTTAGGCCTGTTATTGGTATATCGTTTTGGGGCTCAAGTTGTTTTGCCAGGAATTGACGCCACTCAATTGGGGTCTTTGGCGTCTAATACTGACTCTGGGCTTCTAGGACTTCTCAATGCATTTACAGGAGGAGCTTTTGCTAAAGCTTCAGTATTTGCTCTTGGTATTATGCCATACATTTCAGCATCTATTGTGGTTCAACTTATGGGGATAGCAATTCCTTATTTGCAAAAACTTCAAAAAGAAGGTGCAAGTGGACAAAAGAAAATTACACAAATTACGCGTTGGTTAACTATCGGTATTTGTTTGGTACAAGCTCCTGCATATTTGGCAAGTTTACCTAGTTTGATGGGTGGTACTCAAGCCTTTACACTCGGTCAAAGTGGAGTGTTTTACTTTTCATCAGTAATCATTTTGGTAACAGGCTGTATTTTTGCAATGTGGCTCGGTGAGAAAATCTCTGATAAAGGAGTTGGAAATGGTATATCTATCCTTATTATGGTAGGTATTATAGCAACTATGCCCTTATCTTTTGCTCAAGAATTTGATTCTGCAGTAAATCAATCTCAGGGTGGATTAATCAAAATATTGATTGAACTTGTTATTTGGTTTGCCATTATTCTTGCATCTGTAATGCTTGTCATGGCCGTTAGAAAAATTGCAGTTCAATATGCAAGACGTACAGCTTCAGGAAGTTATGAAAAAAATATAATGGGATCACGTCAGTATATTCCATTAAAGCTTAATGCCTCTGGAGTAATGCCAATTATTTTTGCACAAGCGATAATGTTCGTTCCAGGATTGATAGGTGGATTAGATATTTTGAAAGATTCAACAGTAGGCCAATGGTTAGTTGCTAATTTTGGAGGAAACAGCATGTTTGGTCTTTGGTATAATATTGTTTTTGGATTATTGATTATTGTGTTTACCTATTTTTATACAGCAATTACAGTTCCAACAAACAAAATGGCTGATGATCTAAAAAGAAGTGGAGGGTTTATTCCAGGTATTCGACCAGGATCTGAAACCTCAGAATATTTAGACAAAATTATGTCTCAAATTACTTTACCAGGTTCTATATTTTTAGCATTGATTGCGGTATTTCCTGCAATTATTGTTCAAATTATGAATATTCAAGCGGGTTGGGCACTCTTTTTTGGAGGAACATCGCTTTTGATAATGGTAGGTGTTGCCATTGATACAATGCAGCAAGTCAATTCATATTTATTGAACAAGCATTATGATGGATTAATGAAAACTGGTAAAAACAGAAAATCTGTATAAAAAAAATAAAATGGCAAAACAACCAGCAATAGAACAAGACGGGTCAATTATCGAAGCATTATCAAACGCAATGTTTCGTGTTGAACTAGAAAATGGTCACATTGTGACTGCACATATCTCTGGAAAAATGCGCATGCATTACATAAAGTTATTGCCAGGAGATAAAGTAAAATTAGAAATGAGTCCTTACGATTTATCTAAGGCAAGAATAACTTACAGATACTAAAAATAAGTAAGATGAAAGTAAGAGCATCAATAAAGAAAAGAAGTGCCGATTGTAAAATCGTACGACGAAAAGGAAGACTTTACGTAATCAACAAAAAGAATCCTAGATTCAAACAAAGACAAGGTTAATTATGGCTAGAATTGCAGGGGTAGACATCCCAAAACAAAAAAGAGGAGTAATTTCATTGACATATATCTATGGAATTGGTAGAAGCCGCGCTAAAGAGATCTTAGCAGCAGCAAAAGTAGATGAAAGTACAAAAGTATCCGATTGGACTGATGAAGAAATTGGTAAAATTCGTGATGCAGTTGGAACATACACTATAGAAGGTGAATTGCGTTCAGAAACACAATTGAACATCAAGCGTCTTATGGACATTGGTTGTTACAGAGGAATCCGTCACAGATCTGGATTACCATTACGTGGGCAACGTACAAAAAACAACTCTCGAACAAGAAAAGGAAAAAGAAAAACAGTTGCTAACAAGAAAAAAGTAACTAAATAATCATTAGTAATATGGCAAAGTCAAGTACTAAAAAAAGAAAAGTAATTGTAGAATCAACTGGAGAAGCACATATTACAGCTTCTTTTAACAATATTATTATCTCATTGACCAACAAAAAAGGAGATGTCATTTCATGGTCTTCTGCTGGAAAAATGGGATTCCGTGGTTCTAAGAAAAACACACCTTATGCGGCTCAACTCGCTGCAGAAGATGCTGTTGAAGTTGCAAAAGAAGCAGGGCTTAAAAAAGTAAAAGTTTACGTTAAAGGTCCTGGTAATGGAAGAGAATCTGCAATTCGTAGTATTCATAATGGTGGCATAGAAGTTACAGAAATTATTGATGTAACTCCAACACCTCACAATGGATGTAGACCTCCAAAAAGACGAAGAGTTTAATACATTAATTAAGTATAACCGAGAGCAATAAAAAATTGGCGAAGGATAAGACAAAAAGACCTTAATTCCCAATATCTCTCAAAACAAAAACAAAATGGCAAGATATACTGGTCCTAAAACAAAAATCGCTCGAAAGTTTGGCGAAGCAATCTTCGGAGAAGATAAATCTTTTGAAAAAAGAAATTACCCTCCAGGACAACACGGAAATAATAGACGCCGTGGTAAAAAATCTGAGTATGCAATCCAGCTTATGGAAAAGCAAAAAGCAAAGTATACTTACGGAATTCTCGAAAGACAATTTAGAAATTTATTTAAAAAAGCAACCGCTGCCCAAGGGATTACTGGTGAGGTGCTTTTACAGCTATGTGAATCACGTCTAGACAATGTTGTTTACAGAATGGGATTATCTCGTTCTAGAAGAGGTGCAAGACAACTTGTTTCTCATCGTCACATCACAGTAAATGGCAATGTTGTTAACATTCCATCCTACAGCCTAAAAGCAGGTGATGTGGTTGCAGTACGTGAAAAGTCTAAATCTTTAGAAGCAATTAATGCTTCATTAGAAAGTTCATCCTCTATTTATGAGTGGATAACATTCAACAATGATACAAAATCTGGAACTTTTGTATCAGTACCTGCAAGAATTCAAATTCCAGAAAATATCAACGAGCAGTTCATCGTAGAATTGTACTCAAAATAAAATTAACTGAAACACATACCAATATGGCAATTTTAAATTTTCAGAAGCCCGATAAAGTCATCATGATAGACTCTACTGATTACGAAGGTAAATTCGAATTCAGACCACTTGAACCTGGTTATGGTTTGACCGTAGGAAATGCTTTAAGAAGAGTTTTACTTTCTTCTCTTGAAGGATTTGCAATCACTTCAGTTAAAATCGAAGGTGTAGATCATGAATTTTCTACTATTTCTGGTGTTGTTGAAGATGTCACTGAAATCATCTTAAACCTGAAACAAATAAGATTCAAGCGTCAAATTGAAGAAGTAGATAACGAATCTGTTTCAATTTCAATTTCGGGGCAAGATAAAATTACAGCTGGAGATTTCCAGAAATTTATTTCAGGATTTCAAATTTTAAATACAGACTTGGTAGTTTGTAATTTAGATCCTAAAGTCAATATTTCATTGGAGTTAACCATTGAAAAAGGTAGGGGATACGTTCCAGCTGAAGAAAACAAAAAGTCTTCTGCTGCAGTTGGTACCATCTTTACAGATTCAATTTTTACTCCAATAAAAAATGTAAAATACAGCGTAGAAAATTTTCGTGTAGAACAAAAAACAGACTACGAAAAGCTAGTATTTGAAATCATCACAGATGGTTCTATTAATCCACAGGATGCATTAACACAAGCTGCAAAAATTTTGATTCACCACTTCATGTTATTCTCTGATGAGCGTATTACTCTAGAAGCAGACGAAATTGCACAAACAGAGACTTATGATGAAGAATCATTACATATGCGTCAATTGTTGAAAACGAAACTTATCGATATGGATCTTTCTGTACGTGCACTTAACTGTCTTAAAGCAGCCGAGGTGGATACGTTAGGTGACTTAGTATCGTTCAATAAAAATGATTTAATGAAGTTTAGAAACTTTGGTAAAAAATCACTTACAGAGCTAGAAGAGCTTGTAAATGTAAAAGGACTAAGTTTTGGAATGGACCTCAGTAAATATAAATTAGACAAAGAGTAACACATCATATTTTGCTCCCCTCTAAAGATCTGCGTCTTTATTGGGTTGAAGCAAGATGATGGTTAATAAAAAAGAAAATGAGACACGGAAAGAAAATCAATCATCTAGGAAGAAAAACAGCTCACAGAAAAGCAATGCTAGCCAACATGGCGTGTTCACTTATTGAGCATAAACGCATCAATACAACTGTTGCAAAAGCAAAAGCACTAAAGCAATTTATTGAGCCGCTTGTGACTAAATCTAAACAAGATACAACACATAATCGTAGAATTGTATTTAGTAGACTACGCCAAAAAGGAGCTGTTGCAGAACTTTTTAGAGATGTTGCAGTAAAAGTAGGAGATCGTCCAGGAGGATACACAAGAATTATCAAACTTGGAAATCGTCTTGGGGACAACGCTGATATGGCAATGATTGAATTTGTAGATTTCAACGAAATTTATAATGCCGATAAGCCAAAGAAAAAATCAACAAGAAGAAGCCGAAGAGGAAATACTAAAGCTGTTGCTGCAGCACCTCCAGTAGCATCTCAAGAAGAAGAATAAATGTTAATAATCATTTGAAATATTAAGGATAAACTTTTTTAGTTTATCCTTTTTTTATGCAATTTTGTTAAATGCTAAACTGACACTTAATAATAATGAGGTATAAATCTAGAAAAAAGGCAATTTTACTACTCGCAGACGGAACAATTTTTTACGGAAAAGCTATTGGAAAAGAAGGAACAGCATTTGGTGAAGTCTGTTTCAATACAGGAATGACAGGCTATCAAGAAATTTTTACAGATCCATCCTATTATGGACAACTTATGGTGACTACTAATGCACATATTGGAAACTATGGTGTAAATGATAATGAAGTAGAATCTGATGACATTAAAATTGCAGGACTGATTTGTAAAAACTTTAGTTATGATTATTCACGTGAAGATTCAAATGGAAGCCTGGAAAACTTTTTTGAGACACACGATCTTTTTGCAATTTCAGATGTCGACACTAGAGCACTAGTGAGTTATATCAGAGAAAATGGCGCAATGAATGCCGTTATCTCAACAGAAACAGAAAACATTGAAGGGTTAAAACAACAACTATCTGAAGTACCACACATGGAAGGCTTAGAGCTGGCTTCAAAAGTTTCCACAAAAGAACCTTATTATTTTGGCGATGAAAATGCAACTTATAAAATTGCAGCCCTCGATATTGGAATCAAGAAAAATATTTTGAGAAACTTTGCAAAGCGCGATGCATACATCAAAGTGTTTCCATACAACGCAACTTTTGAAGAATTAAGCGCATGGAATCCAGATGGTTATTTTTTATCTAACGGACCTGGCGATCCAGAACCTCTTGCAGAGGCACAAACATTAGCCAAAACTATTATCGAAAAAAATCATCCTCTTTTTGGAATATGTTTAGGACATCAAGTTATTGCACTTGCTAATGGTGTTTCAACATATAAAATGCATAACGGACACAGAGGTATTAATCACCCTGTTAAAAACCTAAAAACAGGTAAAGGAGAAATTACCTCTCAAAACCATGGATTTGCTGTCAATAGAGAAGAAGCGGAAGCAAACCCTGAATTGGAAATTAGTCATGTTCACTTAAATGATCACACTGTTGCAGGAATTGCAATGAAGAACAAAAAATGTTTTTCTGTACAATACCATCCAGAGGCTAGTCCAGGGCCACATGATTCTTCGTATTTATTCGATCAATTTATTGAACTTTTAAAGTAATCTTATTTCAATAAATAATATAACATTTACTAAAACGTTGTAGTTTTATTTTGGTGCTTTTCTTATCATAAAAAGTGGCATCAACACAACATTTTTGTAAATTTGCATACAAAACAAATTTAATCATATGAGTATTATACAAGACATTCATGCAAGACAGATATTAGATTCTCGCGGGAATCCAACCGTTGAAGTAGATGTAACCACCGAAAATGGTTTTGTAGGAAGAGCTGCAGTACCTTCTGGAGCATCAACTGGAGAACACGAAGCCGTTGAACTTCGGGATGGAGGTGATACTTACATGGGAAAAGGAGTTTCCAAAGCTGTAGATAATGTCAATAGTATTTTGTCAGAAGCACTAGTAGGCGCTTCAGTTTTCGAACAAAATTTAATTGATCAAACCATGATTGATCTTGATGGTACACCAAACAAGTCTAAACTTGGGGCAAATGCTGTTCTTGGTGTTTCACTTGCTGTAGCTAAGGCAGCAGCAGCAGAGCTTGGTATTCCACTTTATCGCTATGTAGGAGGAGTTAGTGCTAATACACTACCAGTTCCAATGATGAACATTATTAATGGCGGTTCACATAGTGATGCACCAATTGCTTTTCAAGAATTTATGGTGATGCCTGTAAAAGCCAAAAACTTTACTCACGCCATGCAAATAGGAACAGAAATCTTTCACAACCTTAAGAAGGTACTTCACGATAGAGGTCTAAGTACTGCTGTTGGTGATGAAGGAGGATTTGCACCTACACTTGATGGTACAGAAGATGCGCTTGATACCATAGCAAAAGCTGTAGAAAAGGCAGGTTATAAATTTGGCGAAGAAGTGATGATCGCTTTAGATTGTGCCTCAGCAGAATTTTATGTTGATGGTAAATATGATTATTCAAAATTTGAAGGCACAACAGGTAAAGTTCGTACTAGCAAAGAGCAAGCCGATTATTTGGCTGAATTAGCAGCTAACTATCCAATCATCTCTATTGAAGATGGAATGGATGAAAATGATTGGGAAGGTTGGAAGTATTTGACAGAAAAAATTGGAGATAAAGTTCAGCTTGTTGGTGATGATTTGTTTGTAACCAATGTAGAGCGATTATCTAGAGGAGTTGAAAACAATATAGCCAACTCTATTCTAATAAAAGTAAACCAAATAGGAACACTTACAGAAACAATAGCAGCTGTTAATATGGCACACAATGCAGGATACACTTCTGTGATGTCGCACAGATCTGGAGAAACAGAAGACAATACCATCTCCGATTTAGCTGTAGCACTTAATACAGGTCAAATAAAAACAGGATCTGCATCTCGAAGTGATCGAATGGCAAAGTACAATCAATTGCTTAGAATTGAAGAAGAATTGGGAGATATAGCCTATTATCCTCAAGAAAAAGCCTTCAAACTAAACTAGTTGAGATTTACATATTTTTCAAAGCCTTTCATTACGAAAGGCTTTGTTGTTTCTACCCTTTTAATAATCTGATAATTTTTATTGAAAAAAGAAGGTAATTTTGTAAATTGCGAGAATAATAATTTTAAATCCTCAACCTCGAAAATGTCAGAAAAAGCAACCCTAGAAATCAACGGACAAAAATATGATTTTCCAATTATTAATGGCTCAGAAAATGAAAAAGCCATAAATATCAGCAGTCTTCGTGCTGTTACAGGTGGAGTCACAACTATTGATCCTGGATTTAAAAATACAGGGTCTTGCGAAAGTGCAATTACATTTTTAGATGGAGAAAAAGGAATCTTGAGATATAGAGGCTATTCTATTGAGGAATTAGCAGAGAAAGCTGACTTTTTGGAAGTCGCCTTTTTATTGATTTTTGGCGACTTACCAACTGAAGAACAACTACTAAAATTCCACAAAGACATCAAAGACAATTCCATTGTAGATGATGATATTCGAAAAATTTTAGATGCTTTTCCAAAATCTGCTCACCCAATGGGTGTACTTTCATCGCTGACTAGCGCATTAACAGCGTTTAATCCAACCTCTGTAAATGTTGATTCGGAGGAAGATATGTACAATTCTGTAGTCAAAATTTTAGGAAAGTTGCCAGTTTTGGTGGCCTGGACAATGCGTAAAAAACAAGGTCTCCCTTTAGACTATGGAGACAACTCTTTGGGGTATGTTGAAAACGTTTTGAAAATGATGTTCAAACAACCCAATCAAGAATATATTCAGAATCCAATTTTGGTGAATGCTCTTAACAAGCTTTTAATTCTACATGCCGATCATGAACAAAATTGTTCTACCTCTACCGTTCGTATAGTAGGTTCATCGCATGCCGGCTTATTTGCATCAATATCATCTGGAATTTCTGCTCTATGGGGGCCACTTCACGGTGGCGCAAATCAAGCCGTATTAGAAATGCTCGAAGCGATCAAAGAAGATGGTGGAGATACTAAAAAATATATGGCAAAAGCTAAAGATAAAAGCGACCCTTTTAGACTTATGGGCTTTGGACACAGGGTTTATAAAAACTTCGATCCACGCGCCAAAATCATAAAAGTAGCAGCCGACGAAGTCTTGAATGATTTGGGTGTTGAGGACCCTATTTTAGATATTGCCAAAGGTCTTGAAAAAGAAGCGCTTGCTGACCCATATTTTGTGCAAAGAAAGCTGTATCCAAACGTTGATTTTTACTCTGGAATAATTTACAGAGCTATGGGTATTCCTGTAGATATGTTTACTGTTATGTTTGCTCTAGGGCGTTTACCAGGCTGGATTGGGCAGTGGCAAGAAATGCGTCTTCGAAAAGAACCAATTGGCCGCCCAAGACAAATTTATAATGGTCAAACATACCGCTCTTTCAAATCCTCAAAAAGTTAATAAAAACCTATTAAAAATGCTTAGCCTCAATGTTTTAAATGAAACCAACCCATTAAAAGCAGTAGTTTTAGGTATTGCAAAAAGTAATGGGCCAATTCCAGCACCAGAAGATTGCTATGATCCTAGTAGTCTAAAACATGTTCTTCAAGGCACCTATCCTTTGGAAAAAGATATGATGAGTGAAATGGATGCTCTGGAAAAAGTATTTAAATCCTATGGAGTAGAGGTGTACCGACCTAGTGTCATCAAAGATTGTAATCAAATTTTTGCAAGAGACATTGCTTTTGTGATTGAAAATAAATTAATTAAATCTAATATTTTACCTGATAGGGCACAAGAATTTACAGCTTTGTCAGCTATTTTAAATCAAATTCAGCCCGAACATATTATAGAACTTCCAGAGGATTGTCATGTAGAGGGTGGAGATGTGATTTTATGTAATGATCATATATTTGTTGGGGTTTATACAGGAGACGATTATCCAGATTTTATAACTGCACGAACAAACATGAAAGCAGTTGAAGCCCTCGAAAAACTTTTTCCAAATAAAACTGTAAAACCTTTAGAATTAAAAAAATCTAATACCAATCCACAAGAAAATGCACTTCATTTGGATTGTTGTTTTCAGCCCATAGGCGATAGAAAAGCACTCATTCACAAAGAAGGGTTTCTTAAAGAGTCTGATTATATATTTTTAGAAAACTTTTTTGGAAAAGAGCATCTTTTTTTTGCTACCAAAGAAGAAATGGCTGCTATGAATTGTAATGTATTTTCGATTTCTAATGATGTGATTATTTCTGAACAAAACTTTACAAGATTGAATACATGGCTAGAAGCCCAGTCTTTTAAGGTTGAAAAAGTGAAATACTCTGAAGTTTCAAAACAAGGTGGATTACTACGATGTTCCACCCTGCCATTAATTCGCTCATAAAATGATCAAACAAATAACAAACTCTATTTTGATGATTAGGCCTGTTCAGTTTCGAATGAATGAACAAACGGCAGTCAATAATTATTATCAAAAAACAATTGAGCATTTAACGCCTGATGCAGTAAATGCGTTGGCAGTTGAAGAATTTGATGCATTTGTTCAAAAACTACAAGCAGCTGGAATTCAAGTAGTTGTGGTAGATGACACTAAAGAGTTTGATACTCCAGACTCAATTTTCCCCAATAATTGGATTTCTTTTCATAAAAACGGAACAATAGCTTTGTATCCTATGTTTGCCGAAAATAGACGCTTCGAACGGAAAGAATCTGTAGTTGAGGCCGTAGAGGAAAAAGGATTTTCTATAAAGCATGTTGTAGATTATACCGAAGCCGAGCAAGAGAATCTATTTTTGGAAGGGACAGGAAGTATTATTTTGGATCGAGAGTACCAAAAGGCATATTGTGCACTTTCCCCTAGAGCAGATGAACAACTTTTTATTGAATTTTGCGAAGATTTTGATTTCTTTCCTGTTATTTTTTCTGCGTATCAAACAGTAAATCAAAAGAGAGAAAAAATTTATCACACCAATGTTATGATGTGTATTGGAAGTACTTTTGCAGTGATTTGTTTGGATTCAATTGATGATAAAAAAGAACGCAAAAATGTTATAAATCATCTTAAAAAAGATAACAAAGACATCATTGAAATAACAGAAGATCAAGTCAATCAATTTGCAGGAAATATGTTGCAACTATTAGGAAAAAATAATACACCTTTACTAATCATGAGTCAATCTGCTTTTGATTCATTGCGTGCCGACCAGCTTTCAAAATTAGAAAAACATACAAAAATTATTTCTAGCTCATTGCAAACTATTGAAGCCTGTGGAGGCGGCAGTGCACGCTGTATGATGGCAGAAATATTTTTGCCAAAGGCGCTCAAATAATAGATGCAAAAAAATGTATCTTTGTCTGTGAAAATCAATATTTAATGAGCCTTCAAAACATTCTTTCTCAGCATATTAAAACAGCATTCAATGCATTGTATCAATCGGATTTAGAAAGCATTGAATTTCAAGCCACCAGAAAAGATTTTGAAGGTGACATAACAGTTGTTACATTCCCAATGCTTCGTATTGTAAAAATGAATCCTGTTCAGTTGGGGGAGCAATTAGGGACATATTTGGTAGAGCATAGCGAAGATGTGGTTTCTTTTAATGTAGTTAAAGGATTTTTAAATTTGGTGCTTTCAGATGCTTATTTTATGGGTGTATTTAAAACAATATATTCTAATCCAAAATTTGGCTTTGTAACTCCAAGTCAAACAGATGCTGTAATGGTAGAATATTCGTCTCCAAACACAAATAAACCTCTGCATTTGGGTCATGTTAGAAACAATCTTTTGGGATATAGTGTTGCAGAAATATTGAAAGCTTCGGGAAAGAAAGTTTATAAAACACAAATCATAAATGATAGAGGAATTCATATCTGTAAAAGCATGCTAGCATGGCAGCGTTTTGGTGAGGGGCAAACCCCTGAATCTACAGCTTTGAAGGGAGATAAATTGGTTGGAAATTTTTATGTAAAATTCGATAAAGAATTTAAAAAAGAGATTGCAGCGTTAGAGCAAAAAGGATACTCTACTGAAGAAGCAAAAGCCAGTGCGCCAATACTTTTGGACGCACAAGAAATGCTAAGACAATGGGAAGCTGGTGATGAAGAAGTAGTATCACTGTGGAAAACAATGAACCAATGGGTGTACAACGGATTTGATGTTACTTATAAAAATTTAGGTGTAGATTTTGATAGTTATTATTATGAAAGTGAAACCTATCTTTTGGGTAAATCTTTTATAGAAGAAGGTTTAAAAAAAGGCGTATTTTTTAGAAAAGATGATGGTTCTGTATGGTGCGATTTATCAGAGGATGGATTGGATGAAAAAATTGTACTCCGCGCCGATGGAACAGCTGTTTATATGACTCAAGATATTGGAACAGCTATTCAACGTGTAAAGGATTGTCCAGATATTTCTGCAATGGTTTATACGGTTGGAAATGAGCAAGATTACCATTTTAAAGTACTTTTTCTAATTCTAAAAAAACTAGGATTTGAATGGTCTCAAAACCTCTATCATTTAAGTTATGGTATGGTTGATTTGCCTAGTGGTAAAATGAAAAGTAGAGAAGGAACTGTTGTTGATGCCGATGATTTAATTGCTGAAATGACAAGTACAGCAAAACTTATTTCTCAAGAATTAGGAAAGCTTGATGGCTATTCTGAAGAAGAAAAAAATCAAACATATACAACCATTGGTTTGGGAGCTTTAAAATATTTTATATTAAAAGTTGATCCCAAAAAATCAATTCTTTTTGATCCCAAAGCTTCTGTAGACTTTCAGGGAAATACAGGGCCTTTTGTTCAGTATACCTATGCAAGAATTCAGGCCATTTTAAGAAAAGCATCAATAGATGAAAATTTGATTTCTGACGCAATAAAATTATCAGATAAAGAGAAAAATGTATTGAAACAACTTCAGCTTTTTCCTTATACAATTCAACAAGCAGCAGCTAATTATAGTCCAGCACTCATAGCAAATTATACTTATGACTTAGTGAAAGAATTCAATTCCTTTTATCAAAATATTTCAATTCTTGGTGCAGAGAATGCTGCACTAATGTCTTTTAGGGTTCAGCTTTGTAGTGCTGTTGGAAAAATCATAAAAAATGCATTTAGTTTATTGGGTATTCAAGTGCCAGAGCGTATGTAGTTGTAATTTCAGATGAATCAAGATTTAAAATTCTATATTCCAGAGTTTGCATTTGATCAAGTTTTTCAATTGCTTTCGGACGAATGCTTGGAAGTGGTAATCAAAAAAGCTCGCAAAACCCGACACGGAGATTATAGAAAGTTAAAAAATGGTCGTCATCAAATTACCATAAACTCCAATCTTAATCCCTATCGTTTTTTGGTGACTTTGTTACATGAAATTGCACACTATGAAGCGTATCAGCAACATGGTCCAAAAATCAAACCTCATGGCAAGGAATGGAAATTAACGTTTCAACGTCTTGCTTTACCATTTTTAAGGCCTGAAATTTTTCCAACTCAAGTCTTACCATTTTTGGCGCAATATTTTAAAAACCCCAAGGCTAGCAGCGATTCAGATGTACTTTTGTCGAGGTCACTCATGGAGTTTGATCCACCCAATAAAAAAACATTTATCTTTGAAGTTATTGAAGGAGCAAAATTTAAAACTCATAATGGCAAGTTGTTTCGAAAAGGAAAAAAAAGGCGAACACGTTATGAGGCAACAGAGCTTCAGTCGGGGCGTTTGTACTCTTTTAGTCCAAATGCAGAAATTGAATTAATTAATGAATAAAATGAATAAAAATTACTATGCAGTCATAATGGCTGGAGGAGTTGGTTCTCGCTTTTGGCCTGTAAGTAAAACCGCTTATCCAAAGCAATTTCATGATATGTTGGGTAGTGGTCAAACGCTTTTACAAAAAACAGTGTCTCGACTTGAACAACTTATTCCATCGGAAAATATTAGAATCCTAACTAATAGTATTTATGCTGATTTGGTACTACAACAATTGCCTCAATGTTCTATAAATCAAGTCATTGCAGAACCCGCTATGCGTAATACTGCACCTTGTATTTTGATGGCTTCGCTAAAAATTCATAAAGAAAACCCTAATGCAGTGATGGTTGTTGCCCCTAGTGATCATTGGATAGAAGATGAGGTTGCTTTTTCTGATAATTTGAAAGCTGCATTTGATCATGCTCAGAATTCTAACGCTTTAATGACACTTGGAATTCGACCATCTTTTCCAAATACAGGATATGGTTATATTGAATATGATATTTCAACAGAAAATCGCGTTAAAGACGTAGCGAATTTCAGAGAAAAACCCAATTATGAAACAGCCAAAAAATTTCTTGAAGCTGGCAATTTTTTATGGAATGCAGGTATTTTTATTTGGTCGTCAAAAACTGTTTTAAAAGCATTCCAAACTCTTCAGCCTAATATGTATGCTTTATTTTCAGCAGGGAATACAGTTTATAATACACTTGATGAAGATGAATTTATAAGTGAAAATTATAAAAAGGCAGAAAACATTTCGGTAGATTATGCGATTATGGAACATAGTAAAAATGTTTGTGTAATTGCTGCTACTTTTGATTGGAATGACCTTGGAACTTGGGGGAGTTTATATTCTAAATTAAGTAATAACTCTAATGAAAATGCAGTTGTTAATGCACGACTTCTATCTAATGATTCAAAAGGGAATATGATTAAAACAGATTCTAATAAAATAGTAGTTATTGATAGTTTGAATGACTTTATAATTGTAGAAGAGAATGAAATTTTGCTTATATTTCCGAAAAGTAAAGAACAAGATATTAAGCAATTAAGGCAAAACGTCAAAGATACATTTGGCGAAAATTACATTTAGAAATGAATCAAAATCAAGAGTCACAACAGCAACAGCAAGAATTTATTGATTCTAAAGCTGCCGTAAAGGCTGATGCAAAAGGACTATTTGCGTCCATTAAAATATTTTTAGTGGAACTGCTCGATTTTAGGCATGATACAGATCGTGAAGCCACTATTTCTGCTATTAAAGCAGATATTCCTTTTAAAGGCGCTACCGCATGGATTCTTATTTGTTCAATTTTTGTTGCCTCTGTTGGACTTAATGCAAACTCTACTGCCGTTGTCATTGGTGCGATGCTTATTTCGCCGCTTATGGGGCCCATTCTTGGTGTTGGTATGTCTATCGCCATTAACGATATTGACACACTTAGAAAGTCGCTCATAAATCTTCTTACAATGTTGGCTTTGAGTTTGTTAACTGCTTTTTTGTTCTTTTATTTTTTTCCGCTAAATCAAGACACTTCAGAGTTACTAGGACGTGTAAGACCCGATATTAGGGACGTTCTTATTGCATTTTTTGGTGGTTTGGCGCTCATTATTGCGCGTACAAAAAAAGGCACAATTGCTTCGGTAATCTTTGGTGTGGCCATTGCAACAGCATTGATGCCACCACTTTGTACAGCAGGCTATGGGCTATCTCAAGGCAAATGGGATTATTTTGTTGGTGCTATGTATTTGTTTGCAATCAATACAATATTTATAGCTTTAGCAACTTTTATTGTCTTGAAAGTATTGCGTTTTCCAATGTTACACTATGCCAACTCTCAACGTAGAAAAAATATAGCAAGGATAGCAGGTGTTTTAGCTTTTGCTGTAATGCTTCCTGCAGGTTGGACTTTTTATGATGTTCTTAAAGAATCTCAATATAAGTTTGATTACAAGAATTATCTAGAATATGAAATCAACAACAATCAAAGTTTATGGCTACAGCGTGAAAAATTAGACACAAAAGCAAAAACGGTTACCTTAAACTTTAATGGTGATATCAATGCTGCTACAAAATCTGATTTGATGAATGAACTTAAGGGGTATGAATATTTAAAGGATTTTAAATTAATTATAAATGGTAATACCAACCGAAGTACTGATAAAATCCTAGAGCTTTATGATCTTGCACTTGATAAAATTGACCAGCGCGATCAACAAATTGAAAATTTAAACTTCACTATTGATAGTCTAAAATTAGCAGCCTTATCAAAAAATGAAACAAATACTATTGATTTTATCAATTTGGCTAAAGATGCAAAAATTCAATTTTCTGATTTGGAATCTTTTGGTTTTTCTAAGATGTTAAACTCTACAAATTTTAGATCAGCAGACACTGTTTTGGTTGCAAAAATTCGTTGGAATTTATCTTTAGAAGATAGCTTGCGTATTCAAAAAAGTACCGATTTAAAAAATTGGTTGGAGCAAGAGTTACAAGAGCAACGCATAGAGGTGCTAACACATTAGAGAGCTACGCTTTTAGATACATTTCTCTTACTTTTTTAAATAAGTTTGAAGAATATACAAAGTTTGAAACCGCTTCATTATCTGTTCTAAAAATGGTGTCTTTACTGCCTTCCCAAGCTTTTTCGCCATCTTTTAAGAATATAATTTTCTCACCGATTTCCATCACAGAATTCATATCGTGTGAGTTTATAACAGTTACTATATTGTATTCTTTAGTTATTTCATGAATTAAATTATCAATAACTATAGCAGTTTTTGGGTCGAGTCCAGAATTGGGTTCATCACAAAATAAATATTTTGGATTATTTACAATAGCTCTTGCAATTGCTACTCGTTTTTGCATTCCACCAGAGGCTTCACTTGGCATTTTCTTTTGGGCGTTATCAAGATTTACACGTTGTAGTACAATATTGGCGCGCTCTCGCATTTCGCTCTCACTCTGGTTGGTAAACATTCTCAATGGGAACATTACATTTTCTTCAATAGTCATCGAATCAAACAAAGCACTTCCTTGAAATACCATACCAATTTTGGAACGAAGATTTCGTTTTTCATCATCTGATAAATCTGTAAACTTTTGATTATCATAGTCAATACTTCCACTATCGTAATCAAAAAGCCCTAATAAGCATTTAAGAAATACAGTTTTTCCGGAACCACTCTGGCCTATGACAAGGTTAGTTTTACCTTGCTCAAAAGTGGTAGAAACTCCTTTTAGGATTTCTGTATCTCCAAATGATTTATGAAGTTCTGTAACGCGTATCATTAACTAAGTAACATTTGAGTTAAAATATAATTGAGAAGAATAATAACCACACTTGTCCACACAAATGCAACAGTACTTGCTTTACCAACTTCTAATGCTCCACCTTTCATGTAATACCCATAAAAAGAGGGAATGGTAGCTAGTATAAATGCAAAAACTAAAGTTTTTATAAATGCATAAAGCATATGAAAAGGAATAAAATCCAATTGAACTCCTCTAATATAGTCTTCTAATGTAGAAAATCCACCATAAACACATGCGGCCATTCCTCCAATTATACCAAGAAACATTGCAATTGAAATTACAAACGGATAAAGCATCATCGCCACCGTTTTTGGGAAAACGAGATAATTTATAGAATTTACACCCATTACTTCAAGGGCGTCAATTTGCTCTGTGACTCGCATTGTTCCAATACTAGATGTAATAAATGACCCTACTTTTCCTGCCATGATAATCGAAATAAAAGTTGGTGCAAATTCAAGAATAATAGATTGCCTTGTTGCAAATCCAACCAAGTATTTAGGAATCAATGGGTTAGTAATATTTAATGCAGTTTGAATGGTAATTACACCTCCAACAAAAAAGGAGATAAACGCTACAATACCCAGTGAATCAATAACTAAATCTTCTATTTCCTTTAAAATTAACTTCGTCATCACCGATCGTTTCGTAGGTTTTCGAAACATTTCAGCAATCATTAGGAAATAAGTTCCAATATTTTGAAGATAATTCATGTAGTGTAATCTTATTGCTAAAGTAAAAAAATCTAACTAGAAAAAATTAAATTTTAATCAAATTGAGATTTTGTATTTTTTATAGATAAATTTATGGAATCAATATAATTGAGAAGTTCTTCTTTGCCCTCAAATTTTGTAGAAGAGGTTATGAAATGTTGAGGTAATTCTTCCCAATTTTCGCTTAAAACACTCTGGTAATGCAGTATATTTCTTTCGATTGCCTTTGGTTTTAATTTATCCGATTTTGTAAAAATTATACTGAATGGAATTTGATGTTCGCCAAGCCATTGCATAAAATTTAAATCAATTTGTTGTGGTTCGTGACGTATATCAATAAGAACAAAAGCAGAAACTAGCTGTTTTCTTTGTTGAAAATATGAAGTAATAAATTTTTGAAACGTTTTTTTGCTCGATTTAGAAACTCTGGCGTAGCCATATCCAGGCAAGTCAACCAAGTACCATTGCTCATTGATAAGAAAATGATTGATGAGTTGTGTTTTTCCTGGTCTTCCAGATGTTTTGGCTAATTTTTTTTGGTTGGTGAGCATATTTATAAGAGAAGATTTCCCAACATTACTTCTTCCAATAAAAGCATATTCGGGGAAATTGGTTTTGGGACATTTAGAAACGTCTTGATTGCTAACGACAAATGTTGCGGTTTTTATGTGCATATCCAAGGTATTATAACCCTCTCATTTCAAACCAATTGGATAAAATCTCGTTAAATTTATCGGGATGCTCCATCATAGCCGCATGACCGCATTTTTCTATCCAATATAGGTTTGAGTCGGGGAGAAGTTTATGAAATTCTTCAGCAACATTTGGAGGAGTTACAATGTCATTTTTTCCCCAAATAATACATGTAGGCGTATTCATATTTGGTAAATCTTTGGCCATGTTGTGGCGAATAGCACTTTTGGCAATGGCCAAGGTTTTTACAAGCTTATTTCTGTCATTAACAGTGTTATAAACGTCGTCTACAATTTCTTTAGTGGCTACAGCAGGGTCAAAAAAAACTTCTTCGGCTTTAGCTTTAATAACATTGTAGTCGCTTCTTTTTGTGTATCCACTTCCCATCGCACTTTCGTAAAGTCCAGAACTTCCAGTAATCACTAGTCCAGCAACTTTTTCTGGAAAAAGATTAGTGTAATAAAGTCCAATATGTCCACCAAGTGAATTGCCAAGTAAGATAACATCTTCGTAACCCTTAAAATCAATAAAGTCTTTCAGGTGAAGCGCAAAATTTTTAACATTAGTATTAAGTAATTTAAGGGAGTAAACAGGGAGTTCTGGTAAAACTAATTTGTAACCATTTTCACTAAAATGGTTAATAACACCATCAAAGTTACTTAGTCCACCCATCAAGCCATGAAGAATGATGATAGGACGTCCATCTCCAATCTCAGTATAATTGAATTTACCCTCCATCTTTAACTCGTACTTCATATTATTAGAAAAATTGGTCTAGAAAGCAAATCTAAACAATTTTATTCAATATAGACCTCGAAAATTCATTCTTAATTCAATAGTCAAATTGCTCTTTTTTTACTAAAAAAAAGTAGAAAACATCCTAAAAACACCTTATTAACACTGAAATGTTAATTTTCATCCCTTTTATTTAATTTATTGATTATCAGTTTATTAAATAATAAAGATAATGCATTTTATCGAGCTATTTTGCATTTTGTAGAAATTTATTAACAAAGTGGTAAAAAGTGGTAAAAAGTGGGAATTATTTTATAATTTTGGAATAGACAAAACCATAAAATTGAAAACACTCATAGGAACATACGAATGCAAGGCTGATGCGAAAGGTCGTTTATTGCTTCCTGTTGCTTTAAAAAAGCAGCTAGCTTCGTCTATGGGAAGTGGATTTGTTTTGAAACGTGCTGTGTTTCAGCCGTGCTTGGAGCTGTATCCTATTGGAGAATGGGAAGCCTTGATGCAAAAAGTAAATAAGCTCAACAGGTTTAAAAAGAAAAATAATGACTTCATAAGAAGATTTACAGCCGGAGTAAAGCCAATTGAGTTAGACGCTTCCGGGCGTCTTCTTATACCTAAAGATCTTGTTGGATTTGCCAATATCACCAAAGAGGTGGTTGTTTCTTCGGCAGTTAATATCATCGAGATTTGGGACAAAGATTTGTATGAAAAAGCCATAGACGATGCAGCAAATGATTTTGCAGACTTGGCAGAAGAGGTAATGGGACAAGATGATGCCGATGGAATATCATAATCCTGTTTTGCTTGATGAATCTGTAGGTGGTTTAGCTATAAAAAAAAATGGGGTGTATGTAGATGTAACTTTTGGCGGTGGTGGTCACAGTCGAAAAATTTTGCAGCACCTTGGTCCAGAAGGAAAGTTATTTGCTTTTGACCAAGATAAAGATGCTCTTTCAAATAGTGTTGATGATCAGCGATTTACATTAATCAATGAAAATTTTATGTTCATGAAACGATTTTTGCGCTTTCATGGTATAACAGAAGTGGATGGTGTTTTGGCTGATTTTGGGGTTTCGTCGTATCAATTTGATGCTCCTAATCGTGGATTTTCAATACGTTTTGATGCGCCACTAGATATGCGAATGAATCAGGATGATAAAGTGTCTGCAAAAACTATTATTAATACCTATCCAGAGGAAGAATTGAGACGTTTGTTTTGGGAATATGGAGAGTTGAGAATTGCACCAGCACTTGCAAGAACAATTGTTGAAGCAAGAACAGAACGAGCTATTGAAACAACTTTTGAATTAAAAAATTTGTTGAATAAATATTTGACAAAAGGTAAACAAAATAAAATTTTAGCTCAAATCTATCAAGCAATAAGAATTGAAGTTAATAATGAGCTTGAAGTTTTAAAAACATTTTTGATGGACAGCAAAGAGGTGCTTAAACAAGATGGAAGATTGAGTGTGATTTCTTATCACTCTTTAGAAGATCGCTTGGTGAAAAGATTTATCAGAAATGGCATGTTTGAGGGAGAACCAGAGCGTGATATGTTTGGAAATTTCTCAGTACCGTTCAAAAAGGTTGGAAAGTTGATTGTTCCTAATGCAGAAGAAATAAAGGAGAATAATAGAGCCAGAAGTGCAAAATTGAGAATCGCTCAAAAACTATAGTTATAGAATGAAAAACGTAGTGTATAACATATTAAAAGGTACTTTTTTAGTGAGCGATGGTGCTTATAAAAAATGGCGTTTGATTTTGTTTTTTTCTTCGTTGGCCATCATGATGATTGCAAGCTCACATAGTGCAGATCGTAAAGTACATCATATTGCAAAATTAAATGAAGATGTGAAATCCTTGCGTTCGCTTTATGTCAATACTCGCTCTGATTTGATGGAGCTAAGATTGGAATCTGTGGTTCGTGGGCGTCTTAAAGACAAAGGAATAGTTACTTCTAAAACACCTCCAGTTAAAATTTTAATTGCCTCAAAACCAAAATAAATGTCTGAAAAAGAAACGAACATATTAAACAAATTGTACTTCACTTCGGGGTGTATGTTCATTTTTGCTTTGTTGGTTGTTTTTAAATTATCTAAAATTCAATTTGTACAAGGAGAGGCCTACAGATCATTAGCAGAAAAGCGTAGTATCAAAAATGTTGTCATACCTGCCAATAGAGGAAATGTATATTCTGTTGATGGGAGTTTGTTGGCCACATCAGTACCAAAATACGACATTAGAATTGACTTGGTGACTTCATCGGAACGTAATTTTCAATCCAATATACAAGCATTATGTGATTCAATTTCTGTGTTTAATGGTTCATCTTCTTTGGAGTTACAAAAGCGAATTCGTGAAGCTCGACAAAACAAAAACAGGTATTTTTTATTGGCGCGAAATATTGATTATTCAGACTATTTACGTTTTAGATCCTTTCCGTTATTAAATCTAGGAGCATTCAAAGGAGGGTTAATTGTTGAACAAACAACAAAGAGAGATTATCCTTTAGGGGCTATTGCTCAACGTTCTGTTGGATATGAAAGGATTGACGATAATGGATTTGTGACTCGCGTAGGAATTGACGGAGCTTTTGGAGAAAAATATTTGCGGGGTATTGATGGAAAACGTCTTAAACAGAGTATTGGAAAAGGGCAGTGGAAACCTATTGATGATTTTAATCAAATAGAACCTCAAGATGGCTATGATGTGTATACTACCATAGACGTGAATATTCAAGATATTGCACATCATGCACTTTTGGAACAATTAGAAAAGTACAACGCAGACCATGGGTCTGTGGTTGTAATGGAAACAAAAACAGGTGCTATACGGGCTATTTCAAATCTTGGAAGAAATGCTGAAGGGAAATACTACGAACGTCTAAATTATGCAGTTGGGGAATCACATGAACCAGGTTCTACATTTAAGTTAATGGCATTGGCGGTAGCACTTGAAGACCAAAAAATAGATACAACTACAATAGTCGACACCAAAAATGGAGTATTATCTTTTTATGGCAAAAAAGTAAGAGATTCTAAAAAAGGAGGGTATGGAAAAATATCTGTAGCTGAGGCTTTTGAGGTATCCTCAAATACTGGAATAGTGAGTGCTATAAATGACGCATACAAAGAGAATCCTTCAAAATTTATTGATGGATTGTATAGCATGAATCTTAATGATTCTCTTGGTCTCCCAATCGTTGGTGAAGGCAAAGCAGTTATTCCTGACCCTAGAATAAAAAATAACCGTTGGAGTGGTATTGCACTTCAGTGGATGGCCTATGGTTATGGAGTGTCTTTTACGCCTCTGCAAACCCTTACATTTTATAATGCAATTGCCAACGATGGAAAAATGGTAAAGCCACGTTTTATCGAAGAAATAAGAACAATTGATAAACCTATAAAAACATTCAAAACAAAGATTATTAACCCTCAAATATGCTCTAAAGAAACGGTACAGAAACTTCAAAAACTACTTCAAAATGTTGTTGAAAAGGAGCATGGCACCGGTCATGGTTTGTATGCTGAAAATTTTTCAATGGCAGGAAAAACTGGAACATGTCAAAAAGATTATAGAAACAAAGAACTATTAAATTACATCTCTACTTTTTCTGGATATTTTCCGGCCGAAAACCCAAAATATTCATGCATTGTTGTGATTCATGAACCAGATAAAACAGTTGGTTATTATGGTGCTGATGTTTCAGGTCCAGTATTTAAAAAAATTGCTCAAAAAATATATACAAGTGCTCCAGTATTGGATGTCATTGATAACATCAATAAAAAGTCTTTGGCTGTAGAAGAGCAGTATCAAAATTATTTTTCGACATCTGAAAAGTATAAAACGGTAATGCCTAACCTTAAAGGATTACCAGCAATGGATGCTATTGCTATCCTAGAAAATATGGGGCTTCAGGTAAAAATTGTTGGGCAAGGAAAAGTAAAAAAACAATCTATTAATAGAGGCGAAAGAGTGGTGCCAAAAACAACTGTAATACTAGAATTATCGTGAGGATTTTAAAAGACATACTATATAATGTTGCTTTGCAGTCTGTGCAAGGAACAACAGATGTTCGTATAAATTCTATTCAATACGATTCTCGAAAAGTTGATAAGAATGATGTGTTTATCGCCATAAAAGGCATGCATTCCGATGGGCATCTATTTATAGAAAAAGCTATTGAAAATGGAGCCTCTGTTATAGTTGCAGAATTTCTTCCGGAAAATAAAATTAAAAATATTACTTACGTTGAAGTTGAATCTTCATCTTTGGCTTTAGCCTTTATGGCTGCTAATTTTTATCAGCACCCCTCTGAAAATCTAAAATTAATTGGCATAACAGGAACCAATGGAAAAACAACAGTTGCTTCCCTGTTGTACAACTTGTTTAAAGCGGCAGGATACAAGGTTGGATTGATTTCTACGGTAAAAATAATGGTTGGAGATACTAGCTTTTCAACGTCTCATACCACACCAGATTCTTTAGTGATAAATTCATACCTCAAACAAATGAATGCTATTGGTGTAGAATTTTGTTTTATGGAAGTGAGTTCACACGGTATCCATCAACACCGCTCAGCTGGATTGACCTTTGAAGGAGGGATTTTCACCAATCTTTCACACGACCATCTCGATTATCATTCTTCTTTCGCTGAGTATCGCGATGTAAAAAAATCATTTTTTGATGGCCTTCCTAAAACTGCTTTTGCGCTTACAAATGTGGATGACAAAAATGGTCAAATTATGCTACAAAATACCAAAGCAAAGACCTACAACTATGCTTTGAAAAGTTATGCAGATTATCGTACACAAATTCTTGAAAACCATTTTAAAGGATTGTTATTAAAAATTAATGATAATGAAATTTGGGTAAAATTGATAGGAAGTTTTAACGCTTATAATCTTACTGCAGTATTTGCTTGTGCTGATATTTTGGGTCTAGAAAAAGATGAGCTTTTACGTCTAATGAGCACTCTTGAAAACGTCAGTGGTCGCTTTGAATATTTTGTAACAACAAACAATATAACCGTTGTAGTTGATTATGCGCATACGCCAGATGCTCTTAAGAATGTACTCCACACTATCAATGATATTCGTACAAAGAATGAACTTTTGATTTCGGTTGTTGGATGTGGTGGAGATCGCGATAAAACAAAGCGTCCAAAGATGGGTCATATTGCTTCTGCATTAAGTTCCAAAGTCATTTTTACAAGTGATAACCCAAGATCTGAAAACCCAGAAAGTATAATTTCTGAGATGGAACAAGGCGTAGAACCACAAAATTCTATGAAAGTAATGGCCATTACAAATCGTAAACAAGCCATTAAAGCAGCTTGCCAGTTGGCAAATGCAAATGATATTATTCTTGTTGCTGGTAAAGGACATGAAACATATCAGGAAATTAATGGAGTTCGCTCAGAATTCAACGATTATGAAGTGGCAATGGAATGTTTAAATCAATTACAAAAATAATATGCTATACTATTTGTTTGAATATTTAGAAAAAGAATACCAGTTTCCAGGAGCTTCTCTCTTTGGTTTCTTGACGTTTAGGGCAGCTTTAGCTATTGTTTTATCGCTCTTAATTTCTACAATTTTTGGCAAAAAAATCATCAGTATTCTTCAAAGTAAACAAGTAGGAGAAACGATTCGTGATTTAGGTTTGGATGGTCAAAAAGAAAAAGCAGGAACACCAACTATGGGGGGGTTAATTATCATTTTTGCTACACTTGTGCCTGTACTTTTAGTTGCAAAATTAGACAATATTTACATCATTTTGTTACTCGTTACAACCCTTTGGATGGGGGCCATTGGTTTTACAGACGATTACATCAAAAAATTTAAAAATGACAAAGAAGGATTAAAAGGAAGGTTTAAGGTAATAGGTCAAGTTGGTCTTGGAATTATTGTTGGACTGACTTTATTCTTTCATTCTGAAGTGACCATAAAAGAACAAATTCCAGTGCAAGATCGTGTAGCTATTAGTGTTGAGCAAGGGACTTCGAAGCAATTTTATCCAGAATCAAAATCAACCAAAACAACCATTCCTTTTGTAAAGGCCAATGAATTTGATTATGCTGATTTAATCACATGGATCCATCCAAGTTTAGAAAAATACGCGTGGATTGTATTTGTTTTTGCAGTGATTTTTATCATTACTGCGGTGTCTAATGGTGCGAATTTAACAGATGGAATTGATGGTTTAGCAGCAGGAACATCGGCAATAATAGTACTCACATTGGGAATTTTTGCTTGGGTTTCGGGTAATATTATTTTCTCAGATTATTTGAACATTATGTACATCCCACGTGTCGAAGAAATCACGATTTACATTGCCGCTTTTGTGGGTGCACTAATAGGGTTTTTATGGTACAATACCTTTCCTGCACAGGTTTTTATGGGAGATACAGGTAGTTTGACTATTGGAGGAATTATAGCTGTAATTGCAATAGCAGTACGCAAAGAGTGGTTAATTCCATTGCTATGTGGAATTTTCCTCATTGAAAATTTATCAGTAGTGCTACAAGTCGGTTATTTCAAGTATACAAAGAAAAAATTTGGTGCAGGTCGTCGCATTTTCAAAATGTCGCCATTGCATCATCATTATCAAAAATTAGGCTATCACGAAAGTAAAATTGTGACTCGATTTTGGATTGTTGGAATACTTCTAGCCATCCTAACAATCGTCACCCTAAAAATTAGATAAATGAAACGATTGGTTGTACTTGGCGGTGGAGAAAGTGGTGTGGGTACAGCACTGTTGGGTAAAGAAAAAGGGTTTGAAGTATTTGTTTCAGACTATGGAAAACTAAAAGAAGAATACAAGGACGTTCTTATACATAATGAGATTGAATGGGAGGAAGGAACACATACGTCATCAAAAATTTTAAATGCTGATGTTGTAATGAAAAGTCCTGGAATTTCTGAGCAAGTGCCTATCGTAAAAGCACTTGTTGAGCAAGGAGTTCTGGTAGTCTCTGAAATTGAATTTGCAGCTCAATTTACGGATGCGAATATCATTGGAGTTACTGGAAGTAATGGGAAAACAACCACAACAATGATGACTCATCACATATTGCAACAAGCACAACTAAATGTTGAGATGGGCGGCAATATTGGTGAAAGTTTTGCAGGTCTTATTTATAAAAGTCCAAATTATTTTGTTTTAGAATTGAGCAGTTTTCAGTTGGATGGAATTATAAAATTTAGGCCAAATATAGCTGTGCTAACCAACATTACACCAGATCATTTGGATCGCTATGATAATAAGTTTGAAAACTATATCGCTTCAAAATTCAGAATTGTAATGAATCAAACCAAAACCGATTTTTTGATTTATGATGCTGATGATGAGGTGATTAATGCATATCTCCAAACCCACAAGATTCAATCTACATTAATGCCTTTTTCGTTGACAAAAACACTAGCGCAAGGTGCATTTTTAAGACATAAAGAAATTATTATAAAATATAAAAAAGAAGAACAAATAATGCCAACAACAAATTTAGCTTTAGAAGGGAAACACAACATCAAAAATGCGATGGCAGCAGCAACAGTTGCTCATCTTCTCAAAATTAGAAAGGACACTATTCGTGAAAGTTTAGAGTGTTTTCAAGGTGCAGAGCACCGCTTAGAAAATGTATTGAAAATCAATAAAGTACAGTATATAAACGACTCAAAAGCAACGAACGTCAATGCTACATATTTTGCGCTAGAAAGTATGGATGCACCAACCGTTTGGATTGTAGGCGGTGTTGATAAAGGCAACGATTATAGTGCTTTATTTCCTTTTATAAATGAAAAGGTTAAAGCGATTATTTGCTTAGGAAAAGATAACGAAACTTTATTCAAAAATTTTGAACATATGGTGGATATTATGGTAGAAACACAGTACATGTCAGAAGCTGTAAATATAGCTTATAACATTGCTGAGGCAGGTGAAAATGTGTTGCTTTCGCCAGCTTGTGCAAGTTTCGATTTATTTAAAAATTATGAAGACAGAGGTCATCAATTTAAAACTGCAGTACGTGCGTTATAAATGAAATTAAAATTTGGTAACATAAAGGGAGATCGAATGATATGGGCCATTGTTGCACTACTGGCTATATTTTCATTTTTGCCAGTGTATAGTGCCGCAAGTAATTTGGCATATACCTATGGTGACGGACAAACGTTTAGTTATCTTATTAAACATTTTGTGCATTTGTTTTTAGGATTTTCAATTATTTATGGAATTCATAGAATTCCTTACCGCTATTTCAAGGGGCTTTCTATGGTGATGTACCCAGTTGTTTTGATTCTTCTTTTAGTAACTCTTTTGCAAGGAACAACTATAGATGGTGCCAATGCAAGTCGGTGGATTCGTGTGCCGTTTGTAGGATTTACATTTCAACCTTCAACACTTGCGGCTTTGGTACTTATGGTTTTTGTAGCACGATATCTTTCAAAAGTTTTTGATCAAGAAATTACTTTTAAATCATCACTTCTTCCATTGTGGCTGCCAGTTTTTGCTGTGCTTATTTTGATTCTTCCAGCCAACTTTTCAACAACAGCAATCATTTTTACAATGTTATTAGTTTTGGCATTTCTGGGCGGATATCCATTAAAATATATTGGCGCAATTGTAGGGACAGGTCTTTTGGTTCTTGCCTTTTTTGTACTTGTTGCAAAAGCCTTTCCAGATGCGATGCCCAATAGGGTTGATACTTGGACGAGTCGAATTGTGAACTTTATGGACGATCGTGATACCGAAGAAGATTATCAAATTGAAAAAGCAAAAATAGCTATTGCTACAGGAAGTATTTATGGCTTGGGCCCTGGCAAAAGTGTTCAGAAAAACTTTTTACCACAATCCTCTTCAGATTTTATTTTTGCAATAATCATTGAAGAATATGGATTATTAGGCGGGCTATTTTTATTGATTTTATATTTATTGCTTTTGTTCAGAATTGTTGTTGTTGCACAAAAAGCAGAAACTGTTTTTGCAAAATTATTAACTGTTGGGGTAGGGCTTCCAATCATTTTTCAAGCCCTTATTAATATGGGCGTAGCTGTAGAATTATTTCCAGTTACAGGACAAACGCTTCCGCTAATTAGTAGTGGAGGAACATCAATATGGGTAACTTGTCTTGCGATAGGAATCATCTTGAGTGTAAGTGCCAAAAGAGAAGAAATTAAAAATCAAAATGAGGGTGAGCAACATCCTTTAGAAATTTTAAGTGAAGCATTGTAATGCATAAGTTTAAAGTCATATTATCAGGAGGAGGTACAGGAGGGCATATTTTCCCTGCTCTTTCTATTGCCCACGCTCTAAAAATCAAGTATCCAGAATCTGACTTTCTTTTTGTAGGTGCAAAAGGTAAAATGGAAATGGAAAAAGTACCAAATGCAGGCTTTAAAATTATAGGACTTTGGATTTCAGGTATTCAAAGAAAACAACTATTTAGAAATATTTTATTTCCATTGAAACTTATTGTTAGCTTACTAAAATCTGTTGTCATAGTGTTGAAATTTAAACCACATGTTGTTATTGGTACTGGCGGATTTGCTAGCGGACCCTTGTTATATGTTGCTTCAATTTTTGGGACACCAACTCTTATTCAGGAGCAAAATTCTTTTCCTGGAATTACAAATAAATTATTAGCCAAAAAGGCTCATAAAATTTGTGTTGCGTATGACAATTTAGAAACATTTTTTCCAAAAGAAAAAATTGTAGTAACCGGTAATCCTGTACGTCAAGATCTTTTAGACTTAAAAGAAAAACAAGAAGAGGCACATTCAACATTTAATTTAAGCCCAACTAAAAAAATAGTGCTTGTTTTAGGGGGCAGTTTAGGTGCACGCAGAATCAATCAATTGGTGGAAACTCAATTACAATATTTTAAAAATAACAACATTCAAGTCTTATGGCAGTGTGGAAAATTATATTTTGATGAGTATCGTCATTATGATAACACAACTGATGTTCAAGTGATGTCGTTTATAAAACGAATGGATTTGGCTTATGCAGCTTCTGATATAATTATTTCAAGAGCTGGAGCGAGTTCGGTTTCGGAACTTTGTATTGTCGGTAAGCCGGTTATTTTTATTCCATCACCAAATGTTGCCGAAGATCATCAAACCAAAAATGCAGAAGCCATTTCTAGCCAAAATGCAGCCTTGCTGATTGCAGAAAAGAACTTGGAAGATGAATTTGAAACTCAATTTTCGGAGCTCATAAATAATGAAGGTTTGCAGCAAAGCTTTGCAACAAATATTAAAAAATTAGCCAAAAAATCTGCAACAAATGATATTGTTCATGAAATCGAAAAACTTATAAATGCATGAAGCTAAACACTTATCATAACATCTATTTTGTGGGTATTGGCGGTATCGGGATGAGTGCGCTTGCAAAGTATTTTCATGAACAAAACAAGAAGATTTCAGGCTACGATAAAATATCAAGTGACAATACAAAAACACTTGAAGATTTAGGAATAAATATTAGTTATTCTGATGATATCGAGACGATAGATCCAAAGTATTTGCAGTCCTCAGAAACTCTTGTGGTGTACACGCCAGCAATTCCAAATTCAAATGTAATTTTGAATTATTTTAACTCTAATCATTTTACTGTTCTAAAACGGTCTGAGATTTTGGGGATGATTACAAAAGACACATTTTGTTTTGCTGTTGCCGGAACTCATGGAAAAACAACAACAACAAGTATTTTGGGTCATTTGATGTTTGAAGCCAACCAAAATATGACTGCATTTTTAGGTGGGATTTCAGAGAACTATAACTCGAATTTAATCCAAAATGGAAGTGAAACTACTGTTGTAGAGGCCGATGAATTTGATCGTTCATTTATGACACTCTCGCCCAATTTTGCTTGTATTACTTCAATGGATGCAGATCATTTGGATATTTATGGCGATAAAGAAAGTTTAAAGCAATCATTCCAAGATTTTTCAAAAAATATCTCTAATGATGGAAAGCTTTTTGTACATGAGTCACTTTCTGTAGAAGGTATTACCTATGGGATTGATTCCAATGCAGATTATGCTGCACAAAATATAAAAATTGTAGAGGGCGCATATCACTTTGATTTAAAAACCCCTAATTCTATATTAAGAAATTTTAGATTCCATTTGCCAGGAAGTCATAATTTAAACAATGCTGTTGCAGCATTGGCAATGGCTTTGGAGTTTGGGTGTACAAAAGAAAAACTTCAAAAGGGATTGAATTCTTACAGAGGTGTCAAAAGACGCTTTTCTTATAAAATCAAAGAGCAATCATTTGTTTTTATTGATGATTATGCACATCACCCAAAAGAAATTGATGCCGTTTATCAAGCTATTACAGAAATGCATCCAAATCGCAAAGTCACAGCTGTTTTTCAACCGCATTTGTTTAGTCGAACACAAGATTTTGGAGAAGAATTTGCACATTCTTTATCTGTTTTTGATGCGGTATTACTATTAGAAATCTACCCCGCTCGAGAGCTACCAATTACCGGAATAAATGCCTCGTGGTTATTAGAAAAAATTACAGCGCCTTTTAAAAAATTAGTAACAAAATCAGCATTATTTGACGTCATAAAATCAATAGACAATCCTGTATTGGTTACAATGGGTGCTGGAGATATTGGTACTCTTGTTGAACCTCTTTCAAAAAAAATATTACATGCATAAATATAAAAACATAGCGATAGTAGTTTTACTGCTTTTTGTAGTGGTGTTTTTATATGCGTTTTCATCTGTAAGAAGTCATCATTTGCCGCTTGAAAAAACGAGTATAGAATTTGTAGGAAAAGATCATTTATTGATCAGTAAAGACATGGTTAATAAATTGTTAATACAAAATCAGCAGTCAGTGGAATGCATGCCTAAAGATATTTTAGATTTGAATGAACTAGAGTCCAAAATATCATCGCATCCGATGATAAAAAATGCAGAGGTGTATTTAACTGTAAATGGGGAAGTTAGGGTAGAAGTAGAGCAGCGTACACCACTTGCAAGAGTGGTTTCTGAGCCATCATTTTATGTAGATAACCAAGGAAAAATGATGCCTCTTTCGCCTGAATATAGTGCGAGAGTGTTATTGGTCCATGGCAATGTAGATGCATCGAATTTAGAGGCTTTAAATCAATTGTTGAAACATGTGACAAGTGATGATTTTTTAAATCTTTATGTTACAGAAATATCTATAAATGATGAAAACCAATTTTCATTGTTTATGCGTGCATACGATTTTGAAGTTATTGTTGGAACATTGGAAAATTTAAATAAAAAATTGAAAAATTTTAAAGCATTTTATCAAAAAGCAAAAAAAGATAAACTGCTTGAATCATATAAAACAGTGAATTTACAATTCAATCGACAGGTTGTTTGTACAAAAATATAATTCTATGGAAACTCAAAATATTGCAGTAGGGCTAGATATTGGAACCACAAAAATCGTTGCGATGATTGGTCAGAAAAATCAATATGGCAAATTGGAAACCATTGGTGTTGGTAAATCAAAAAGTATGGGGGTTCACCGTGGTGTAGTTAATAACATTACACAAACGATTCAATCCATTCAAAATGCAGTTTCAGAAGCAGAAGCTACTTCAGATATCAAAATTGACGGTGTCACTGTTGGCATTGCAGGTCAGCATATTAGAAGTTTACAACACAGTGATTACATTACCAGACCAAATGCAGAGCAGGTCATAAATGAAGAAGATATTGAACGACTTATCAATCAAGTTCACAAACTTGTAATGCTACCTGGAGAGGAAATTATTCATGTATTACCACAGGACTTTAAGGTTGATGGTCAAGCAGAAATCAAAGAACCAATAGGAATGTATGGCGAACGTTTGGAAGCTAATTTTCATGTTGTTGTCGGTCAGGTTTCTTCAATTAGAAATATTGGTCGATGCATACAAACCGCAGGTTTGAGTTTGGAGGGGATTACTCTAGAACCTCTTGCTTCTGCAAAAGCGGTATTGAGTCAAGAAGAAAAAGAAGCTGGAGTAGCACTTATTGACATAGGTGGTGGAACTACTGATTTGGCGGTATTTAAAGATGGAATAATTCGTCATACTGCTGTAATTCCTTTTGGGGGAAATGTCATCACAGAAGATATTAAAGAGGGTTGCTCAATAATAGAAAAACAAGCAGAATTATTAAAAATTAAATTTGGATCTGCTTGGCCTGGTGAAAATAAAGACAATGAAATTGTTTCTATTCCAGGACTAAGAGGACGTGATCCAAAAGAAATTTCATTGAAAAATTTATCAAAAATTATTCATGCAAGAGTTGTGGAAATTATTGAGCAAGTTTATGTAGAAATCAAAAACTATGGGCACGAAGAACAAAAGAAAAAGCTAATTGCTGGTATTGTGCTAACAGGTGGAGGAAGTCAGTTGAATCATCTAAAGCAACTTGTAGAATATATAACAGGAATGGACACTAGAGTAGGCTACCCAAACGAACATCTTGCAGGTGATAGTGATGGCGATATTACTAGTCCATTGTATGCCACAGCGGTTGGACTTGTTTTGGATGGACTCGAGCGACAAGAAAAGCAAGCATTTGTTGAAGATACCATTACCGATGAAGAAACACCAGAGCCCCCAGTTGAAAAACCCCCAGTACAATCCAAAGGATTTTTAGAGAAATTAACCGAACGTGTGAAGGATTTTTTAGAAAATGCAGAATAACCAACAAAAAAATAAAATTTTATGAGCAGTAATAACGAACTCGGAATCACATTTGATTTACCAAAAAATCAATCTAATGTCATTAAAGTCATTGGTGTTGGTGGCGGTGGTAGCAACGCTATCAATCACATGTTTAAACAAGGAATAAAAGGCGTAGACTTTGTCATTTGCAATACAGATGCACAAGCTCTTAACAGTAGTGGTGTGCCCAATAAAATTCAACTAGGCATTCATATTACTGAAGGGCTTGGAGCAGGTGCAAATCCTGAAATTGGAGAAAAAGCAGCCGTTGAAAGTTTGGAAGAGATACGCACCATGCTAAATACCAATACAAAAATGGTATTCATTACTGCTGGAATGGGCGGTGGTACTGGAACTGGTGCAGCTCCAATTATTGCTAAAATGGCAAGAGAACTTGATATTCTTACCGTAGGCATCGTTACTATGCCATTCCAATTTGAAGGAAAAATAAGAAATACACAAGCACACAAAGGTATCGAGAAGTTAAGGAAAGTTGTTGATTCGTTGGTTATCATTAACAACAATAAACTTCGAGAAGTGTATGGAAATCTTGGATTTAAAGCAGGTTTTTCTAAAGCTGATGAAGTGCTTTCCACAGCTGCTCGTGGAATTGCAGAAGTCATCACACACCACTATACACAAAATATTGATTTACGTGACGCAAAAACAGTGCTTACCAATAGTGGAACAGCAATTATGGGAGCATCTACTGCAGTTGGCGAAAGTCGTGCAAAAAAAGCCATTACATCAGCATTGGACTCGCCACTACTTAATGATAATAAAATTACAGGTGCTAAAAATGTATTGCTATTGATTGTTTCTGGAAATCAGGAAATTACCATCGATGAGATTGGAGAAATAAATGATCATATCCAAGCAGAAGCAGGCTATGGTGCCAATATTATTATGGGGGTTGGTGAAGATGAAAAATTGGGTGAGGCCATATCGGTTACTGTTATTGCTACAGGATTTGATGTCGATCAACAAAATGATATTACAAATGTAGAACCTAAAAAAGTAGTTCATGCTTTGGAGGATGAACAAATAATGGAACATGATTTGATGCCACCAAAAACAATTCAGACTCTTGAGGACGAACAAATTGATTTAGCTCAAGAAGAAGAAACAGTTTTTTATTCTCTTGAAGACGATTCTGATTTACATAATTTAGAAGCTGCAGAAGGTCAATACATGGATTTAATTCCGTCAACAGAGCTTATAAAATCTTTGGATGTGGATTATGAAGAAGTTATTTCTGAAATTTCCGAGGAGGAATTTATTATAAATGAAATAAAATCTGATCCAATAATAGAAGAACCGCTTGAAGTTGAAGAACAAACGATGTTATCTTTTGATTTACCGCTTCAACAAACGGCAGGCACTATTGAAGAAAATGAAAATATTGAAATTTTTGAACTACAGGATAATGTAAACGAAATTGAAGTTGAAGACTATATAGAACTTATAGCAATTAATGAGTCTAGTTCAGAAGAGGAAAAGCGTTATACACTAGACGATCATATTATCTTGGAGAATACAAATCAAGAATATGATCCATCTAAGCAAAACACCCCTAGTGAAACTGAGGTAGATACCGAATTGGTGTTTTCAAAAGTTACTGTAAAAGAACGTCAAGTTACAAAAGAACCTGAAGAAAATCTTGATCCTTTTGATAGTCCAATTTCTAAAGCTCTTCGCGATAGAGCCGATGAGCGCAGACAAAAAATGAAAGCGTTTAACTACAAATTCAATACTTCAAAAGTAGAAGAGTTTGAAAAAGAACCTGCCTACAAACGTCAGGGTGTAGAATTGAGTGATACTGCAACTTCCAACGAACCTTTGGCTTCAAGATCATCTGTTGGACTAGATGAAAACGAAGATGTACAAGTGCGTAGCAATAATTCTTTTTTGCATGACAATGTAGATTAAATTATTAAATTAAATATTATTAATAAAACCAGAACGAGTTTCAGGTTTTTTGTGAAGACATTTGTCATAATTACTTATATTCGTAATCCAAAATTTTTTTGAAATGAGTTTACAAAATAACATAATGACTGCCTTGAAAACAGCTATGAAATCCAAAGATACTGTTGCACTTACAGCCTTAAGATCAGTAAAATCGGCCATACTTTTGGCACAAACAGAAAGTGGATCAAAAGACAGTATGAGCGAGGCAGAAGAGGTAAAGCTACTTCAAAAATTAGTTAAACAACGTCAAGATAGCGCTGCTATTTTTTCTCAACAAAATAGACCAGATTTGGCCGCTCCAGAATTGGCTGAAGCTGAAATTATAAGTCAATTTTTGCCTGAAATGCTTTCCGAGGCAGAAGTTGAAAAACATGTTGTGATCGCTATTGAAAAATTGGGAGCTACAAGTATGAAAGATATGGGGAAAGTGATGGGTGTTGTTAGTAAGGAACTGGCTGGTAAAACAGATGGCAAGACAATTTCAACATTGGTCAAACAAAAATTGATATCTTAAAAAAGGCTGCGTAGCTCAATTGGATAGAGCACTGGATTTCGGCTCCAGCGGTTGTAGGTTCGACTCCTGTCGCAGTCACAAATCGGAGAATTGATGCACTGGAATTGGTTCTCCTTTTTTTATGTTTGAGATTTCCTTCAATAAAATCGGAATTGAGCCAATAATAACATTCATCTATTTTTTTTAATGCCACAAAAGGTTGTGACCAATTTTTCAATTGTTTTGACCTAAAAGAAAACTCTTTAGTATATTCTTCAATACAAATTTGCAAGTCATAAATTTGCTAATAAATGAAATCGAAACGATTAATTATTTTAAGTTTAGTTCTGTTTTTTTGTACTGAATTGAATGCTCAAAAAAATCAAACTTCTAAAACAAAAAAACCTAATTTCTTGTTTGTTTTAGTAGATGACCAGCCATTTGATGCAGTAGGTTATTCGGGTCGTTATCCATTTCTTAAAACTCCAAATATA
>CAXPPN010000010.1:0-20015 GCA_964219345.1 Aeromicrobium sp.
TCTTACAAAAGAGCGTCAGGAGAGGATAAATTGTACCAATCAACCAAGGAACGTTGGCGAATGGATAAAGACAGATTAGATGGAATTAAATATGTTTTAAGTGAATATAAAGGACTAATTGTAGAGGTTTTTGAAGTTAAAAAATGGTATCCTATCAAGCGTCAATACAATCCTGGGGCAAAAAAAGCAGGACAATCCTATACGGGCTATGGATTTGACGGCAATGTGGCTCCTCACACAATCAGAAATTTATATCTAAACAAGTCTATTGCTCACAAGAAAAATGGATCTTCCAACCCAATTATGTATAATCTTTAAAACCAAAATAAAATGAGTATTGATAGTGTAAAACGACAAATTGAAGGCTACAAAAGAGATATCGATCGTGAAAAATCTAGAATTGCAGATTACAGAGACGATATGGCTAAAATCCGAATTCGAAAAAGTAGAGACGCTGATCATTATTCACGCCGATTAAAATCTGCGTCCTCCACAGCAAATAAACATAGTATTCGGGCTCAAAAAAAAAGAGACTGGGAGCGATATGCTAGAGAAATTGAGAGAGAAAAAGATAGAATAACTCGAAGTCGTGAAAAAATTAAGGATATTCGCGAAAGGATTAAGCGTTGCCGTGAAAGAATTACAAGATTAAGATAGTTAATGCATATAAAACATTAAAAAACTTATTGTGAAAGTTCTTTCAAAATCTCGTTTTAAGCTAGGACTTTCATGTCCAAATAAACTGTATTTTTCGGGGGATAGTTCGTACAAAAACAAAGAAGAGGACAACTCTTTTCTAGGGGCTTTGGCTGAAGGTGGATTCCAGGTCGAAGCTTTATCGCGGTTATTGTATTCTGGTGGACATTTCATCGATGCACCTCATGGTGCTTACCAACAAGCTTACGAACAAACTTTAGAGCTCCTAAAACTAGACGAAGTCATTATTTATGAAGCCGCATTTTTATATGATGGTCTTTTTGTCATGACTGATATTTTGATAAAAAAAGGGAACCGTATAAAACTAATTGAAGTAAAGGCCAAATCATTTGATTCTGCAAAAAGTGACACCTTTATTGGTGCTCAAGGTAATATTCGAAGCAGTTGGCGTCCCTATTTATTTGATGTTGCATTCCAAACACATGTTGCTAAAAAATGTCTTCCAAACCTAGATTTTGTTCCCTTCTTTTTAATGGCCGATAAATCTAAAGTTGCAACTATTGATGGTCTAAATCAAAGATTTAGGTTACCAAATAATGGAGATGTTCGACAAGATATTGATGTTAGAATTACAACTGAAGAAGCCCATAAAACCTCTGTACTTTCAGAAATCAATGTCTCTTCTCTAGTAAATGCTATTATTAATGATGAGTTTAAGTATACTGAAGATTTATTTTTTTCTAAAGCAGTTTCACTTTTAAAAAAGAGCTATCAAGCTAAAACATACCCTAATTGGCCTACCAACTATAGTCGTTGTAAATCTTGTGAGTTCAAAATTGATGATACCACAAAAAGTAAAGGGTTTAAATCTGGATTTGAGTACTGTTTCTCTAAACAATACCAATGGTCTTCACTTGATTTCAAACGCCCAAACATCTTTGAAATATGGAATTTTAGGGGTCAGAAGCTTTTGGAACAAAATCGTTTATTTTTTGAAGAGTTGACTCAAGAAGATTTTAAGGTTATTGACGAACCCGATGTCATAAGTTCTAGAGAGCGCCGCTGGATTCAGGTTCAAAAAGCTTTAGAGTTTCAATCTGAACCCTATGTGGAGTTGGATGGTCTTAGGAAAGAAATGGAATCCTGGACATTTCCCTTACACTTCATAGATTTTGAAACTAGCGCAGTTGCCTTACCTTTTAACAAAGGAAGACATCCATACGAACAAGTTGCTTTTCAGTTTTCTCATCATATTTATCATACCGATGGTACTATTGAGCATTCTTCAGAATATATAAACACAACTGCAGGTGAATTTCCAAATTTCAAATTTATTGAAGCTTTAAAAAATTCATTAAAAAATGATAATGGAACCATTTTTCGTTTTGCAACTCACGAAAATAGTATTTTAAATGCGATAAAAGATCAACTAGAGTCTAGTAATCACCCTAACAAAGCTGATCTGATTGGATTTATTAAAACAATAGCAACCCCACGTAATGATGAATCTGAAGCTTGGGTTGCATCAAGACCCATGGTGGATTTAAGAGTTGTGATACTGGACTATTATTATAATCCTCTCACAAAAGGGTCAAATTCCATTAAAGCCGTATTACCTGCAATTTTGAATTCTTGTTCTTTTTTAAGACAAAAATACACCAGACCCATTTCTGAAATCAACATGACAAGTCTAAATTTTGAGGGCCATCATCGTTGGATTCAATTCGACAATGCAGAGGTCAAAAATCCATACTCGTTATTACCCCCAATTTTTGTTGAAAATGACCAAGAACAATTGAATCAATTTATTTCTGGTTTAGAAACAATTTCGGATGGAGGAGCTGCATTAACGGCCTATTCCAAACTTCAATTTACGGATATGTCAATTGAAGAAAGACAAATCATTAAAAAATCATTGCTAAAATACTGTGAATTAGATACCTTAGCTATGGTTATGATATTTGAGCATTTAAAAACATTTCTATAGATCATATTACCATTTTTTAACCAATTTAGTTTTGTCATGTTGAACCGCACATTCAAGGTATTCGTCTTATTATTTTTATTCTTATCAAGTTATTTTTCTATCAGTCAAACTATAATTAATACCGAAAATATGATAACTGATCTTGATGACAACTTTTCATATAATATGAATTTTCAGGGCGATTTAAATTTTGGAAATATTGATTTGATACAGTTTAGTACGGCACAACAACTTTCAAAATCTAATAATCAACATCTATTTCGTTTGCTTCTAAATTATGACTATATAAAAGAAAGTGGTACTGAAATTTCATCAGATTTTACTGGTCAGTTTCGCTACAATTATAAAATTGGTTTTAATTCAATTTTTGGGTTTTTACAAGTTCAGAATATTAAGTCCTTAAGAATGAACCATCGTTATATTTCAGGCGGTGGCTATCGCCATAGGATTGTAAATGAAGATCTAAATTACTGGGATTTATCTGGTGGATTATTTTTTGAGGATGAATTGTATGACAAAAATTTAAGCTCTCAGCAACAAATTTATAATTGGCGATATAGTCTTAGTTCTTTTTTAAAATATAAATTTTCTGAAGATTTTTTCATAAACCTCTCAATCTACTATCAAATAAACACGTCCAATACAGAAGATTATCGTCTTTTTATTGAACCTCGTTTTTACTATACACTCAAAAAGTTTGATTTGTTTTTGGACTGGACATATAGATTTCATTCTACGCCTTATATTGACATCAAACGTACTGATAATAGCATTAATATTGGGATAGAATTCAAATTATTATAATTAAATATTGTAAAAGATTTAGATGTCAAATTAAACAACATAACATTAAAAAAATGAGATCAAACATTAGGTATTATTTTGAGAATTTTATTGCTAGAAAATCGAATTTTGTTTATTTTCTTATGTTGGCCAGTGCTGTATTTGCTGTCCTTATGATTATTTTGGAGTATAGTCTTGGACTTATTGAAAAAGATTCATTGTTAAACCTTTGGTGGAACAGACTAGAACGATTACTAGAAATCGAGGATTCTGGATCTAATAACAAGGGTCGTCTAATCAATTTGCTTTATTGGATTTTTAGTGTTGCTTTTTCAGGAACAATTATTGCATTCCTGGCTGCTAAAGTTTCAAGTTTTATAGAAGATCTAAAAAAAGGCCATTCAGAAGTTATTGATACAAATCATTATGTAATAATAGGTTGGAATTCTACTATTTTTAATGTATTTCAAGAAATTAAAATTGCCAACGAAAATCAATCCAAACCTACAATTTTATGTTTTAATAGTATGGATAATATTGAAATGAATGCTAAGATTAATCTTGAATATCCCAATCAAAAAGGGTTAAGGATAATTACTCGATCTGGTGATATTTACAGCTCCCAAGATTTAGCACGAACAAATATGATAAATGCCAAGTCTGTCATTGTATTAGACGATGTTGTCGTTCCAAATTTTAATATTGAAACAACCATTTTAGCAGCCAAAATTAATTTAAATCAACGTAATATTCCACTTATTGCCCAGATGCAAAAAGAGGAAAATATTGATTTATTGTCTGAAATTATGGAACACAAAGTATATCCCATTCACATAGATAAAATTATTTCTAATGTCACGGCTCAGGCTATGAGAAATAAGCATATTTCTAATGTTGTATTGGATTTTTTAGACTATGATGGAGACGAAATTTACTTTTTCCCTTCAAATGATTTGTCTGGCAAAACATTCAAACAGGCCGTATTAATGCTTTCCAATATTACTTTGATAGGCATCAAATCTTCTGACGAAAAGGTTATGCTTAATCCAGATAAAGATTATATCATTCTAGAGGATGATCTTTTGGTTGTTATTTCTGAAGATGATGATGTTGATTTTGATCTCATAACTGATAATGAGACAAACCAACTACTAAATGATCTCAAAATAGCTACTGATTTTTCCTCAAAAAAAGAAGAACTATCGATTTTAGTTTTAGGCTGGTCAAAATTAGGCCAATTAATCACAAATAAAACTATACCTTTTTTATCTGAAGGCTCAAAAATTCATTTTGCCTACAGAGAAGAACTTGTACACCAGCCTCCAAGAAATTTAAGTCAACATAATATTGAATTCGTTTCCACCCCTTTGAGTCCAGACCTAAAAGCTTCAATTGGCCAAATACTTAGTCAACATCAATTTGATGTTATTTTGATATTGGGCCACGACGATGTTCTCTCTAATGAAGTTGCAGATACAAATTCCTTGATGTTAAATCTTTATGTACGGTCAATTTTGGAGAAGCAAACTAATGCAAATTCTACTAGAATTATTCTTCAATTAAGTGATGGTTCAAAAGAAGAACTTATTCAAGATAATAAGTTTAATGAACTCATTGTTAGCGATACACTATCATCTTTAGTCATAACACAATTGGCCGACAATCCAAAGCTGTGGTATGTTTTTGAGGAACTATTCAGTGAACAAGGATTAAAAATAAGTGTGTCATCAATATTTGATTATCTTGAATACAATCAATCAAATTCATTCAGTGTCAGGGAATTAATTTTGATGGCTCTTGAAAAAAATCAAACGTTTATTGGATGTATTTTAAATGACGAACTTTTTCTTAACCCACCAAAAAATCAAACTTTTGAATTCAACGAAACTCTAGCATTGATTTATTTAGCTTGATTGATGTGATTTATCGTAAATTATTTTAGTAAATTTTCGAAAAAAGATGATCAAAAAATTGAAAATATAACAACAAAAATTGAAATACTGAAACTTTAGAACGCACCAAGTATCTTATGAATTTCAGGAAGAGACTTGAAAGACTTGAAGTCATTCTTTATGTCTTTTTAAATGCTCAAACATGTCTTTTACCAAAGCATCCAAATCAAATTTTGGTGTCCAACCCCAATCCTTTTGTGTAGATAAATCATCAATACTATTGGGCCAACTATCGGCTATCGCCTGACGAAAATCTGGCCTATATTTTATTTTAAAACTCGGATAATATTTAACAATTGATTCATACAACTCTTTTGGAGTAAAACTCATTGCCGATAAATTATAAGAAGATCTTATTTTTATATTATCAATTTTTGCATTCATCAATTCTAATATAGCACGAACAGCATCGTCCATATACATCATTGGTAGCGCTGTATCTTCTGATAAAAAACATTCATAAGATTCATTTGCTATTGCCTTATAAAAAATATCAACCGCATAATCTGTTGTACCACCCCCTGGCATAGACTGCCAACTAATCAGTCCAGGGAAACGCAAACTACGAACATCTACATTATATTTTTTGTGATAATAATCGCACCAACGTTCACCTGCAAGTTTTGATATACCATACACTGTAGAAGGTTCCATAATTGTATGTTGTGGAACATTTATTTTTGGGGATGATGGCCCAAATACCGCAATACTTGAAGGCCAAAACACCTGTTTTATATGTCCTGATTTTGCTAAATTCAAAACATGAAACAAAGAAGTCATATTTAAGTCCCATGCTTTTTGTGGTCGTTTTTCAGCATTAGCACTAAGCATTGCTGCCATCAAATAAACAGTGTCTATATTATGTCTTTTGACAATTGAAAAAATTTGATCATAATCGGTGGCATCAATCGGCTCAAAAGGGCCTTGTGCAAGTAATTCTTGACTCGGTTTTTTAATATCACTTGCCACAACTGCAGAAGCGCCATGTAGGTGACGTAGCGAAGCTGTAAGAACAGATCCTATCTGACCAGAAGCGCCTATGATAAGATGTTTGGATTGATTTTTCATTGTTTGTGTGTTGTTTAAATTTGGGGGTTTGAAACTTCAATAATCTATAAAAATCTTAGTAAAATATCTAATTTATTATCATCTTTGTTTGAATCAATTTTTTGAAAATATATGACTTTAAAACATATCAAATGTAACATTTTTTTTACGATCGGTTGTTTGTCATTGACTCTCCTCTTGGGGTGTAGATCTGAACAAAATACGGAATCAAAAATTGAAACTACTAGTTCTGAAAAATCTCCTGTAAAAAAATTTAACCCAAATACACAAAACAACATTACCTTAGAAATTGATGATGCCGCCTTGGTGGAATTGGATCAATGGACCTCCTTTTTTATTCTTCAAAAAGAAATTATAAAACTAGAACAAAATAAATCCAACGGTTTTCAAGAAAACGAAAAAAGAATAGAAACTTATTTCAAAGGCTTAGATCTTAATATTCCTGAAATTTTTAACACCAATACCATTTGGGCTCGACTAAAAGTTTTAGAAACTGAAATTTACCTTTACAACGAAATTTCTAACACTAATGGAACTCAAGAGCTTATAAAAACGACTCGAGAAAATATAATTTCAGCTTATCAAAATCTTGTGCGTCAAATCAATAAGACTCATGAAAAAGCAACACAAGGTATAGACAAATAGCTCAATCTTTAGCTTAAAAAAAATTGTTTTTGTTAATTTTCTTGTATTTCTGTAACAATTTTTGTTCTTTAACCGTCTTACAATAGTAACTAATCTATAAACAAATAAATCTTATGAATTTCAAACAAAAAATCTTTGTAGCGCTAATTGGTTTTTTTGGTGTCATTGCATGCAAAAATGACCCAAAAAGCACAAGTGACAAAGAAAAAATTCCTGGAATTATTCTAGAAAACATGGACACTAGCGTTGATCCTAAAGACAATTTTTACGACTATGTTAATGGTAACTGGGTAAAAACAAATACGATTCCAGACGATGAAACACGCTGGGGTGGTTTTGGTGTTTTAAGAAAATCAACTCGAAAAGATGTTTTAGACATCATTACTACTTCCAAAGAACTGGGGACTTACGCCGATGGTACCGATCAGAAAAAAGCACTCCTTGTATTCGAATCTGAACTTGATACAATAGCTAGAGACCAGGCAGGAATTACTCCAATTCAACCGCTTTTGAAGGCCATAAATGGAATACAAAACCTTTCTGATTTACAAACTGTATATGCCTCCACTATTGGTGTTTCTGCACCTTTTGCAGGAATTGGCGCCAATGCAGATTTAAATGATAGCAGCACCAATACAGCCTGGGTTTACCCTGGAGGACTAGGACTTCAACGTGACTACTATGTCGATCAAGATGATAAAACCAAAGAAATCAGACAACAGTATGTAGCACATGTTGCCCGCATGTTTGAGTTTATCAACTACTCTAAAGAAGATGCACAAGCAGCAGCCGAAAAAGTGTTGACTTTGGAAACACAATTGGCAACACCACGTTTGGATAAAGTACAAAGCAGAGACATTAGAAACTTCAATAATCCAAAAAGTGTTCAAGAACTCAATGCAATGACTCCTGCTATTGATTGGAATAAATTCATGAAAGACCTAGGTGTTTCACAAATACCTGAGCAAGTTTTGGTCATGCAACCAAAATATATGGCAGAACTTAATACTTTCCTTTCTTCAACGCCTATAGAGGATTTAAAAACATTAATGACATGGAGTACTCTCGACAATGCAGCGGATTATTTAACCACAGAAATTGAAGAAGCTAATTGGGATTTTTATAGCAAAACACTTCGTGGTGCTAAAGTTCAACGCGATGCTCAAGAACGTGCTCTAGGAACAGTCAATGGAACTGTTGGAGAGGCTATTGGAAAACTATATGTTGAAGCAAAATTCCCACCAGAAGCCAAAGCAAAAGCCGAAAAAATGATTGCCAATGTCATTAAAGCCTTCCAATTGCGTATTGAAAAATTGGATTGGATGAGTGAAGAAACAAAGGCAAAAGCTATCGAAAAACTCGATAAATTTACCGTAAAAATTGCTTATCCAGACGAGTGGGAAGATTATTCAGAACTCAATGTGAAAGAAGGCAACAGTTTTGCAGAAAATATGCTAGCAGTTTCTGAATGGGGTCTAAAAAAGAACCTTGCAGAAATTGGACAACCTGTAGATAAATCAGAATGGGGTATGCCACCACAGACGGTAAACGCTTATTTTAACCCATTAAACAATGAAATAGTGTTTCCAGCAGCTATTTTACAACCACCGTTCTACAACTACACGGCTGATGAAGCTGTAAATTATGGAGGTATTGGCGCTGTTATTGGGCACGAAATTTCGCATGCTTTTGACGATTCAGGGGCGCGTTTTGATGGGGATGGAAATGTCAATAATTGGTGGACTGAAGATGACCTCAAAGAATTTGAAAAACGTGGTAATGCATTAGCCGATCAATACAGTAAAATTGAAGTATTGGATGGTGTGTTTATCAATGGTAAATTTACGCTTGGCGAAAATATAGGAGACCTTGGTGGTGTGCTCGGTGCATATGATGGATTACAACTTTTCTTTGAAGAAAATGGACATCCCGAACCTATCGATGGATTTACTGCAGAGCAACGCTTCTTTATGTCATGGGCAACCGTTTGGCGTACACTCACAAGAGAAGATGCACTACGCACACAAATTAAAACGGACCCACATTCCCCTGGAATTTATAGAGCAACTCAACCTCTCAAAAATATCGATGCTTTTTATGAAGCCTTTGATATTAAAGAAGGAGATGGCATGTATCTTGCTCCAGAGGATCGTGTTCGAATTTGGTAATCAAATTATATTTAAACATAAAAAAAAGCCGCAAAGTGTGCGGCTTTTTTTATGAATTTATATATAAAATTTATTGTTTTTCCAAGGCCAATTTTTGATTTGAAATGGCATTTTTAGCTAGTGTCGCTAAATTAAATTCTGGGGCTATAGACAAAGCTTCATCCAAAATAACAACAGCTGCATCATGGTTTGTTTCAGGATTTTCTCTAAACTTAGCAATTGCTTTTAGATATAAAAAACCAGCTTTGATAGGTACTTGATAAGGGGTTTGTGTTTCATAGTAGGGCTTCATCATTTCATCCGAACTATTTGCAATTCCATAGGCGATATTTGTATTAGCACCTATGATATCATCAATTTGGATTTTCAAATCGGCCAATTCATAAGCCAAACCTACACTAGGATTACGCTGAAACAAAACTTCATATTGTTCCAAAGCACGGGCAGGTTCATTTAGGGACTTTAAACTTACAGCTTTGACCTCAATGGCCATATCAGAATCTGTATCTTCTTTTTGAATACCCAAAATATTAAGCGCTTGAATGTATTTTCCTTCATTCATATATAAAGCTGCCAGTGTATCTTGTCGAGCTTCATTGGGTTCCAAAACCAATAAGTGGGTCATGGCGTTAATAATTCCTTGTACATCACCATGCTTTTGCATTTGGGCATAGTAAGCTTTATAATGGTTGATTAAATCCGAATTGGATTGAGCAAATCCAAATTGAAAGAAACAACCAAAAAATATTAAAAGTGCGATATATTTAAATTTCATAAGCTAGTAATTTTAAAGCCCCAAATGTAATGGATTTTTTTTAAAAGAATTGAAATAAAAAAAAGCACACAGAGAGGGTGCCTTTTAAATTAACCAATTTAACTTTTAAAAAAATGTAGTAAAATAAATTACTGTTGTAAACATACAACACATTATCACTTCTTGCAAGTGTCATGTAACAAACGGCCAATTGACGTAATAAACGGCCATCTGAGGTAATAAACGGGAAAAATTGACTAAAAAAAGCAGCTAAAACACCACTTTTTAAGACCATTTTTGACAAAAAAAAGCGCAAAAACGTCAATTTTGGAGTTCGGCTGGTATTTTTTTAAAAAAAATAGAGCTTTTTTAAAGCTAAAAAAGAACATCAATCGCGTTTTACTAAAGCAAAAAAATCATTTTCGAGGGGCAAATACCCTTGGTCGTAAACAAAATAATAGGTTGCCCCTGCTTTTGTTATATAAATACTCGTAAAATAATTAAAATCAAAACCCAATGCTATAAGTTGTGCTCGGGATTTCTTTGTTTTTTTATCGGGGTTCAGCTGTTCTAAAATTCGCCAGTTTTTTCGCAAACGGTTATTAATGTTACGCATCAAATTTTTTTGGTCTTTGTTCATGCGGTTATTGTAGGTATTGCGGCAACCATCACTGCAAAACTTTTTGTCGGTGCGACCCACAATTTTTTCATCACATTCTGGGCATTGTTTGGAACTCATGATATTATATTTTTTTGTAAAACTACAAAATATTCAATTACAAACGACAACAAACGATTACAAATGAAAGTAAACAACAAACTACCGACTAAAACAAAAGTCACAATGTATGTTTGCGGTGTCGAATCGTTCGATAGTATAACTGTTAAACCATTAAAAATAAACATTATGAACACACTTAGAAACAAAGTACAGTTAATTGGAAACTTGGGCAACGACCCAGAAATCATCACTTTAGAAAGTGGTAAAAAACTAGCAAAATTTTCATTGGCAACCAACGAGAATTACAAAGACAAAGACGGTCAAAAACAAACCAAAACAGATTGGCACAATGTTGTGGCATGGAACAAAACAGTGGATATCATTGAGCAATATGTTTCAAAAGGCAAAGAAATTGCTATTGAAGGTAAGCTCAGTACCCGAAGCTATGAAGATAAAGAAGGGCAAAAACGCTATACCACAGAAGTCATTATTAATGAACTATTATTACTGTAAAATCATCTCATTTCTACAACAAAAAAACCCACTGTTTTGTGGGTTTTTTTGTTTTAACATACTAAATATTAATATTTTAATTAAATTTGAACATGCCATCACTAAGTCCATCAACAGCAATTTTGGGTGTTCGAAAAGCCAAACATCTTCTTAGGCGTAGTTGTTTTCACTACAGCAAAACGACTTTAGACCACTTTTCTGGACTTACACCAACTCAAGCTTTGGACGAATTAGCACAAGAACCCACAATATTTTGGGAGCATCCGTACGATTGGAAACCTGATAATAACACTGGTATTGTTGATAATTTTTGGTTACACACCCCAAATACCACACCCGCAGATTTTCCCAACGGTCAATCTCGCAAACGAGGTATTATTTACGGTTGGTGGTGGTATAATAGTTTAAAGCAAAATAGCTTAAAACACAAATTGATATTTTTTTTACACACCACTTTTACAGTTTCCAAAGACAATGGCGTTGGAAAGTCATCCTATTTTTATGATTACTTGCGTTTACTTGATTTTTATGCCTATGGTAATTTAAAAACATTGGCCAAAAAAATCACTTTTGACAATGCGATGTTAAACTATTTGGATAATACTACCAACAATAAAAATAATCCAAATGAAAACTATGCCCGTGAGTTTTTAGAACTCTTTACCATTGTAAAAGGACTACAAATTGGGGAAGGAAATTACACCAATTATACAGAAGTGGACATTCAAAAAACAGCACAAGTTTTTTCAGGAATAAAAATGAAACCACTTCGCGACACACTAGATTCCGACACTGGTATTCCTATGGGTTTTATCAATACGTTTCAGCACGATAGTGACCCAAAAACCTTTTCAAGTGCGTTTGGCGGTACAACTATTGCAGGTGGAAGTACCGAAAGTGACATCCACAACGAAGTTGAAAATTATGTTGATATGGTTTTTACACAGCCAGAAACCGCAAAAGCCTACTGCCGTAAGCTTTATCGTTTTTTTGTAAAAAGTGAATGGAATCAGGACGTAGAAGATGATATCATTAGTCCGCTGGCCAATCAACTTATGACGTCAAATTTTTCACTTTTGGACGTTACAAAAACGCTTCTAACATCTCAGCATTTTTTTGATGAAGATGATAGTGATAATACCGATCAAATTATTGGCAGTATTGTAAAAAACCCCATTCAAATGTTGAGTGAGATGATCAATCTATTACAACTTCAACTTCCAAATCCAGAAGCTTCCTACAGCCCAACTCCTAGTTACACCACAGATCAAATCAATTTTTATAAATTTCACCATTCCTTTTGCTACTTTAGTTTTTTTCCAGGATGTAGTATCAACCCCTTTTCACCAGATACAGTAGCAGGATACCCCGCAGATTATCAAACTCCAAATTTTGATCGCAGTTGGTTTTCGTCCAATACTGTAATTGCGCGTTACAAACTCATTGAATCCTTTATTTCTGGAAAAAATAAAATAAACGCCCCAAATACAAATATTTGGGTGGAATTTGATACTGTTGACTTTGTCGAAAATTCTGGAGTTTTTAGCCTTGCAAGTGATGCATATACCCTTGTTAGTGATATGGCCGAGCTCTTGTATTGTGAATCGATTGACAACGATAGAATTCAATATTTTATGTCTGTACTCAACGACCTCAATCCTTCGTATTGGAATTCAGCTTGGTATGAGTATTTGCAAACAGGGAATGCTGTTCAAGTGCGCATTCGATTGGATGCTTTATTTACAAAAATGTTAAACGCTGCAGAATTTCAATTGATGTAAAACTTAGATGATGAAAAGAAGACAATTTGTAAAACTTACGAGTACAGCATCGGCTATAGGCTTGATGCCTTTTCAAGTACAGGCCTCGCTCAAATTGGCCAATAGTATCTTCAATTGTGATTTTACAAATCGTAAACTTGTACTTATCGAGCTCTCTGGTGGAAATGATGGATTAAATACTGTTATCCCGATTAATGTTTTTACAGATTATCAAAACTTAAGACCTAACATATATATTCCCGCCTCACAATATTTACCATTAAGTGCTATAGATTCTAGTATTCAAGGCACCAACCAAGATATTGCATTACACCCTGCGCTTACTGGATTTCAATCTCTTTTTGCTCAAGATCAAATGCGGATCATTCAATCAGTGGGTTACCCCTACCAGAACAAAAGTCATTTTGCTTCTAAAGATATTTATGCAACAGGCAATGATGGTAGTGGTTGGGCCAATGGAAGTAGCAGTGGATGGATAGGGCGGTTTATGGAACAATACTATAATCAATTCATCCCAACAACATTTCCGCTTGGGGTACAAATTGGTTCTCCTAGTCTTAATCTTGGTTTTCATGGTGTTGTAGAACATGGTTTGGCAATTAATATAAATGGTCAAGATGCAGAAAATTTTTATTCTGTTTTAAGTGGATTGGCAGGCGAAGCTCCAGCAAATATTCCAAATTCTGATTATGGAACAGAACTTCAATATATCATTGATACAGATGCTTTATCAAATCAGTATTCTGAAACAATTTCAAATGCATTTAATGCGGGATCAAATCTTGCATCATATCCAGACTCAAATTTGGCCAACCAACTCAAAACCGTTGCTCGATTGATTCGTGGCAACATGCAATCCAAAGTCTATTTGGTGACTCTTGGAGGGTTTGATACGCATAATGCACAAAATCAAGCTACAGGTGATATTTTAGGAACACACAACGATTTGTTATCTCAATTATCAGAAGCCGTATCGGCCTTTATGCAAGACATCAATGCAGATTCTATTGGTAATGATATTGTGGGGCTAACTTTTTCTGAATTTGGAAGAAAAGCCAAAGAAAATGGAAGTTTAGGAACGGATCATGGAGAAGTAGCTCCAATGTTTGTTTTTGGTAACCCAGTCCGAAGTGGGATTTCTGGAATTAATGTTGATTTGAGTGAAGCCACAAGCGACAATAATTTTCAGGTCGAATCTGTTCAATTTGATTATCGTACCACTTTTGCTACACTCTTTCAGGACTTTTTGGGAGCGTCAGACTCTCAAATTGATGCCACGTTTTTGGACAATTCTACCAATATAAGTTTTACAGAGTCAAAAATTAATGAACTGCTAAAAAGCAATTATAAGGTTGACGCGAGTTGCTATGATGAAACTTTAAACCCCAATGAGCCATCAATAGGAGAATGGGCTGTATTTCCAAACCCTTTTGTAGACCATATTAATATTACAAGTGAGTATCCCGAACTTGAAACCCATTTTGAAATACACAATCAATTGGGGCAATTCATCAAAAAAGGAATATTGATTTTTAGTAATGCTAAGGCAAGGATTACTACAGATGGGCTTGCTAGTGGTTTGTACATTTTGACTCTAAAAAATGGACAAGACACTTCAGTACATAAACTGATAAAACGCTAATTTTTTAATTTATTTTAGGAAGAATCTCGTTCAGAAAGTGTTGAATTAATCACTACAGAATGGTCTTTATTGGATTTATTTTCGAGCTGTTCCAACAGTAGCGTTGCTGCTGTTTTTCCCATCGTATAGCTGTGCTGATTAATGGTTGTGAGTTCTGGAGCTAAGTAAGGCGCCATACGTTCACTAACATATCCAATGACTGCCATAGCATCTGGAATTTTTTTGTTGAGCTCTCGTGCTACCTTGTACGATGCAAAAGACGCATCGGTATCAAGAGCGATGACGGCATCTACAGGATTACTATTGATATGATCTTTTAGAATTTGTGCAATACCATTGCGATCGGACTCTAAAATAACAGGGGCCAACCCTGCTTCTTTAATGGCTTTTTTATAGCCCTCTGTTCGTTTTTTACCAACATTCAAGTTATTGATTGCAGATAATAAAACAATATTTTTTCTGTGCGATTTAATCAAACCTTGTGTGGCTTCAGAAATTGCTGTATAATCGTTGGTTGTTACCTTAGTACATGGAATAGAATCAATGACACGGTCGAACATCACCAAAGATTTTTCATCACTAATAGCATCGTCGAAGTGACTAAAGTCTTCTAACATTTGAGTTTCTTCAGAAACGGCAACAATAAATCCATCGACGACTCCATTGCTCAGCATATCAAAATTATCCACTTCTTTGTCGTGGGATTCTTTGGTTAAACACACAATGGTGCTATATTTTGTTTGAGAAATCACACTTTCTATACCATACAAAGCTCGCGCAAAAAAGCTGTTTTGTACCGATGGAATCACCACCGCTATGGTGTTGGTACGTCCAGATTTTAGTCCTAAAGCAATTTTATTTGGACGGTAGTTGTGCAATTTTGCCAATTCGACAATACGTTGTTTTGTAGCATCACTAATTTCATGACTGTCATTGAGTGCTTTTGAAATGGTTGAAATTGATACGCCTAAGATTGAAGCTAATTCTTTAAGTTTTATTTTGCTACGCGCCATGAGTTATTTTATTATAAAAAGGTCCTCAACTTATTAGAAAAGCTGAGGACCAAAAATACAAATTAATTAATTAATATTACTATTCAGAATAGGCACTCATGCCATGTTCGTGAATATCTAGTCCTTGAATTTCTTCTTTTTCGCTAACGCGAATTCCTGTAATTTTCTTTAAACCACCAATAATTAGGATAGAAGCCACAATACATGCTCCAGCATAAGCTCCAACACCAATCAATTGGCTTACAAATTGTTCTGTAGAAGCAAGTGCACCAAAAATCCCTACGGCAAGTGTTCCCCAGATACCACACACCAAATGTACAGCTATAGCACCAACAGGATCATCGAGTTTTAATCGGTCAATAAATGATACTGCAGTCACGATAAGAAGTCCAGCAATTGCACCAATCCAAACGGCATCGGCAGGACTCATTTGATCGGCACCAGCAGTAATTCCTACAAGACCACCCAAAATTCCGTTAAGGAACATGGTGAGGTCTAAATTTTTAAACACAATCGTAGATGCAATTGCAGCAAAAACACCTCCAGCAGCAGCGGCAATACATGTTGTAACGAGTGTTAATGATGTCAATTCTGGATCTGCAGAAAGTACCGATCCACCATTAAATCCAAACCATCCTAACCAAAGGATAAGTACCCCAGCAGTGGCCAATGGAATATTATGACCAGGGATGGCTTGTACTTTTCCATCTTTAATTTTTCCAATTCTTGCGCCTAACAAAATAACAGCAACAAGAGCGGCCCAACCCCCAACAGAATGGACAAGGGTTGATCCTGCAAAATCATAAAATGGTGTTTCAAGTTGTTGCAAGAAGCCACCACCCCATTTCCATGATCCTAAAATTGGATAAACAAGTCCTACATAAAGAACTGTAAAAATCATAAATGGCCCGATTTTCATACGTTCGGCAACTGCTCCAGAAACAATGGTTGCGGCCGTAGCGGCAAACATGCCTTGAAACAAAAAGTCTGTCCAATAGGTATAGCCTTCGTTGTAGGCCAAATCCAAAGCACCATTGACAAGTGGAGCTTCTAATCCAAATCCTGCAAATCCGAAAACACCCAAAGCACCCTCTGCAAATCCTGGATACATCAAGTTGAATCCAACAATTCCATAGAGCAATAGGCCTGAGGTAATGATAAAAATATTTTTAAATAATATGTTGATTGCATTTTTTTTGCGTGTTAAGCCAATTTCTAAAAAGGCAAATCCTGTATGCATAAAAAATACAAGAGCTGTACAGATCATCATCCATACATTGTTCGCTAATAATTCCATAATTTATTGTCTTAAAAGTTGTTTTGGTTTGTTTTAATTTAAAGTTTCGCCACCTTTTTCTCTGGTGCGTATACGATAAGCTTCATTGATGTCACTTACAAATATTTTTCCATCCCCTACTTTACCAGTAGCTCCAGCCTCAAGAATAGCTTGAATGGTAACATCCAAAAAGTTATCATTGACAACTATTGACAAATAACGGCGTTGGATATCGCTTGTACTGTAGGCCACTCCACGGTATACGTGACCTTCTTGTTCATTGCCCAATCCAGTAACATCCCAGTACGAAAAGAAATTTACTCCGACTTCATGTAGGGCTTTTTTAACCTCAGAAAATTTTGATTTTCTAATGATCGCTTCTACTTTTTTCATAATTAATTAAGTTTTGTTTTGAATTTTCAAAAGTATTCAAAATTGAAACAACCCCTATAATAAAAGACCTTTAAATATAAATATTTATCAAATAAGTAATTAACACCCCATTTTTTATAGGGATAACTAAAAAAAGTATATAAAAAATAAAAAAGCCTTAGATAACTCTAAGGCTTTTTCATCAAACAAACAAAAAAAATTAATATGTAGTTTTATGGGTTATTCGATATAAATAACAATACAAATTAAATTATTCTCTAGTTCTTTTTCCTGGATAAGCTAGTGAGCCATGCTCAGAAACATCCAATCCAGCAATTTCTTCTTCTTCGGTTACACGCAATCCAATTGTTGCTTTAAGAATACCGAATACGATGAAAGATAATACTACTGCCCATACCATATACGACAGTGCACCAACTAATTGTGCAACAAATTGTGCAGAACCACCTCCGTTGAACAATCCGATAGCTTCATCGCCATTTACACCCCAAAGACCAATAACAACTGTTCCCCAGAATCCAGCAACACCATGTACAGAAGCTGCACCAATAGCATCGTCAATTTTAAGTTTTTTCTCAATAAATTCAATTGAGAATACTACAATAACACCACCAATAAGACCTGCCAAAACAGCACCACCTTCGGTCATGTTTCCACATCCTGCAGTAATACTTACCAATCCTGCCAAAGCACCATTTAGGGTTTGAGCTAAGTTTGGTTTTCCATACCAAATCCAAGTTGTGATAAGCGCACCAAGTGCACCAGCAGCAGCAGCCAAGTTTGTGACAACAACAACAGCAGAAGCAGCAACAGCATCATCACCACCCCAAGCCAATTGAGATCCACCATTAAATCCGAACCATCCTAACCAAAGGATAAACACCCCTAGAGTAGACAAGATTTGGTTGTGCCCTGGAATTGGAACAACTTTTCCATCAACATATTTCCCAATTCGTGGTCCTACCATAAAAGCAGCAACAAGAGCAGCAAAACCACCAACACCATGAACAATAGAAGATCCTGCAAAGTCAATAAACTCAGCATCGAAAGTGGTGTTTAGCCATCCGCCATTCCATTCCCATCCCCCAGCAATTGGGTAAACGAAAGCTGTCATAACTACTGTAAAAATAGCATAAGTAGAATATTTTGTACGTCCTGCAATAGCTCCAGATACAATAGTTGCAGCAGTAGCAGCAAACATTGTTTGGAAGAATAAATCAGCACCATCTCCCTGTAGTATACCACTCCAGAAGAACCATCCGTTAGACGAATCACCATACATTAAAGAGTACCCTACAAACCAGTACGTTAGTGACCCAACACAAATGTCAAGTAAATTTTTCATTGCGATGTTTACCGCATTTTTTGATCGTGTCATTCCAGACTCTACTAATGTAAAACCAGCCTGCATGAAGAATACTAATATCCCTGATAATAGCATCCATAACATCCCCATGTCGCCTTCAATGGCTGCAGTGTCCTGAATTACCATTGGGATGTGTGTAAATAATGAATGTAACATAATTAAATTTTTTTAATAATAATTATAACTATATATAGTTAAATCGGTTAATTTTTGTCAAAAATATACTATTTGATATTTATACCCTTAAAAAATTATAGTAAATATTTAATTTTTATTGATATTATAATTTATACCCCCTAAATTTAAGGGGTATTTAAAATTAATTATGCTTTTTTATAAATTAAGTGCTTTTAGGCGCTGAAAAGGTCCTGAAAAGGTCCTGAAACAAGTTCAGGACAAGGGTTCAGCAAAAAAAAGCCTGCCCAAATTGGGCAGGCTTCGTGTACAGTTCAACACTTCTAAAAAAACTGCACAGTGACTAACTTAATAATTATGAAAAATGAAAAGTGTTATTTTATCGTTTTGTAATGATAAACTCACTACGTCTATTTTGTTCATGTACGCTATCGGCACATTGTACACCATTACTACAATAGTTAACCTGAGCTTGTCTCAGGGCAGCGTGACATTTGGGTTCTATTTTATCATTGTTATCAATATTGTCATCCTGAGCTTGTCTCAGGGCAGCATCTAGAGCATCTCATAGAGATCTATCCATTCTGGATTAAGGATTTCTATCAGGTTAATTTTCCATTGCCGGTGCCAGCGTTTTAGCTGTTTTTCTCTCTTAATCGCTTTTCGGATATCATAAAAGCTTTCGTAATAGACCAGTTGTTTTAAGTGATATCTTGAAGAAAAACGGCCACCTTTTCCAGAATGATGTTCTGTTGTGCGGCGTTTTAGATTATTAGTCACTCCTATATATATGGTACCATAGGGTCTGTTGGTAATGATGTATATGTAGTAGATTTTGTAGGCCATAGGTTTTGATTATGTTTGAGGTTGAGGTCCTAAAAAGATCCTTTCATAGAGCCTTTTATAGAGCCTGAAACAAGTTCAGGGTGACATTCTGGTTCTATTGTATTATTGTTGTCTGTAGCGTCATGCCGTACTGAAACGAGTTCAGTATGACTCTCTATATTGTCAACCTGAGCTTGCCTCAGGTTCAGCATCGGTCTCAGGGCAGGGTCAGCATCAACACACCATGTTCTGTAAAGCAATAGGGAGATGTACGCCGACCGCCCCAACTTGTGGTCGCATTATGCGACTTCAAGTTTTGCCATTCTTGTTGAGTCA
>CAXPPN010000011.1:0-23457 GCA_964219345.1 Aeromicrobium sp.
TCAGACGTGTGCTCTTCCGATCTCCGCAATAACCATCTGGTGTAGAGGCGTATAGTTTTTTCATTACCTCCCTAACTTTATGTTGTGCTTTCCAGGGTTGTTTCGCATAATTGTAGAGGTATATCATATGTTGTATGGGCTGATTTCCATGCGCATAATTTCCCATATTTGCAATTTGCATTTCTCTAATTTCATGAATGGTAAACCCATAATACGAATCATCAAACTTTGGGGGCATGGTAAAGACGTTGTCTAGCTTTTTTGTGAATTCTAAATCCCCTCCCATTAGGTCAATCAGCCCTTGAACATCATGAAAAACCGACCAAGAATAGTGTAAGCTATTACCTTCGGTAAATGCATCTCCCCATTTTAATGGGTTAAATGGTGACTGAAAAGTTCCGTCTTCATTTTTTCCTCGCATCCATTTGGATTCTGGGTCAAATAGCTTTTTATAATTTCTGGATTGTTTATAAAATCGTTTTGAAACCTCTGGCTTGTTCATCTTTTCTGCCATTGCGGCTATTGTAAAGTCTGCATACGCATATTCGAGTGTGCGCGCAGCATTTTCATTGATACCAACATCATAAGGCACGTAGCCGAGTTTATTGTAATAATTTATCCCTTCTCTTCCTACAGATTTAACAGGGCGGCCTTCGTTAATATTTGCATTTTTTAAAACCGCTTCTAATAAAGTTTCTGCATCTTTTTACTTAACATTTACTTTGAGAAAAGCATCTGCAATTATAGGAGCAGAATTAGATCCAACCATACAATCACGGTGCCCCGGACTTGCCCACTCTGGTAACCAACCAGATTCTTTGTAGGTGTTTGCTAAGCCTTCCATTATTTGGCTGTTCAGTTCTGGGTACATCAAGTTAAAAAACGGAAAGACAGCTCTAAATGTATCCCAAAAACCGTTGTCTGTAAACATATACCCGGGTAAAACTTTCCCATTAGAAGGGCTATAGTGCACAACTTCATTTGATTTGTCTAACTCATAAAATTTTCTAGGAAATAATAATAGTCGATATAGACAAGAATAAAAAGTACGGATGTTATCAATGTTTGTATCCTCCACCATTATTTTTTGAAATTCATCTTCCCAGGATGCCTTGGCAGCTAACTTAACCTCATCAAAAGACTGTTTTCCAATTTCGCGATCGAGATTGAGTTCTGCTTGTTCTAAACTAATAAAAGAGGAGGCAACTTTTACATTCACCTCTTCCCCTAATGTTGTTTCAAAGCCAACAATAGCACCGACATGATCAGCTTCACTTTTTAATGAGTTTTCTGTTAATTCCCAATCATCAGTCCAAGTATGTTTCCACTTAAAGTCTTTATCAAAAACCGCAACAAAATAATTGTGAAAGTTATCTGGAACTCCACCACTATTATTTCTACAATAACCAATTATTTTTCGTTCTTTCGGGATAATCTTTACCATGGAGCCTTTGTCAAAAGCATCAAGAATAATGTATGAAGCTTTGTTCTCTGGAAAAGTAAATCTGAAAACTGAAGCTCTTTCTGTCGGGGTCACTTCTAGAGTTACATCATAATCTGCTAAATAACTTTGATAATAGTAAGGCTTTGATTGCTCTGCTTTGTGAGAAAACCAAGAAGCTCTTTCATCTTCTTGATACTTCAATTCACCAGTAACAGCCATAAGAGAAAAGGATGCATAATCGTTAATCCATGGACTTGGTTGATGTGTTTGTTTGATACCCCGCAAAGTGTTATCATCATACTTATAGGCCCAACCATCACCCATTTTAGCGGTTTGCGGAGTCCAAAAATTCATCCCCCATGGACGGGCAATCGCAGGATAGGTATTTCCATTTGAAAGACTGAATTTAGAATCTGTCCCCATTAACGGATTTACAAAATCTACTAAATTTGATATTTGTGGGTTTTTATTATTTGAACAAGACATAAGAGTTGTCAAAATAACAGCTGTTAAGATTTTATTGAAAGTATTTGTCATTATTACGTGAGATTGTATTGAATATAGTTTTAGATTTTTTCTGAGTTGGAATTTTGATTAGATTCAATTATAGTCGGTGGGATTTAATGTGCGTATTATTGATGAATTAGTTAAATTAATACAATGAATAAATCTCTTTTTACATATTAAGTGGTTTGAATAAAATTAATTAAAAAAAAGGACAGTATTAATACTGCCCCTTTAACTATCAATCAAATAAACCAAATCAAATAATGAAATCAAAAATTAGTATCCTGCGTTTTGCTCCAAATTAGGATTTATATCTATTTCACTCTGTGGAATAGGCGCAAAAATCTTATCTGGTGTAGCCTGATATTCCAAAGAATTTCCTGAACTATCAGTTAAACCATTTAAATATGCAACAAAGGCTGAAGTGTCATTATAGTAACGTTGTAAGTCCCAATAACGGTTATTCTCTACAAGTAATTCCAATCTACGTTCTTTTAAAATAGCAAGTTTAACTTCGGATTGAGATACCGCTGTTGTAGGAGCGAGCTCGACTCTAGCACGGACTTGATTAAGTAAAACTAAGGCTTCTGCTGTATTTCCTATATTGTTAAGTGCCTCTGCTCTAAGTAATATTATATCAGCCAAACGAAGATGCATTACATTAGAACCACCGAAAATCTCACCAGATCTACCCATTTTATAAATGTGAGAAATTGGTTCATTTGGACCATAACCATAGTTTGGTTCTGAAATTAATGAACGGTCTGAAACGGTTATGGTACTAGAATATTTTCTTATCTCATCTCCCATTTCTTCAAAAGCGGCCATTAAATCAGTAGAACATGTATTAAATCTGTGATACGATACAGTCCAACTTGAACCAATCTTAGTCGGGTCATCGTACTGAGAAAAATCTCCTGGAGGTAACATCTGTACTGAAGCGTATGTCGCAATATTAGTGTTGTTAGCTACATGTACCGTTTCAAATATAGATTCTCTATTATACTTGTGTTGATCATCAAATAAATGTTCGAATACTGGGAGCAATTCATACACTCCGCTATTAATGACTTCATCTGCATATTCTGCACATTTAGCGTAGTCACCAATTTCAGCATAAACCTTAGCTAATATTGACTGAGCTCCACCTTTAGTCCCTCTAGCTCTTGTTTCGAAATTAGATGAATACTCTTGGGGCAAAAGGCTTTCAGCCATAAGCATGTCTTCTATAACTTGAGCATAGACATCTGCTTGCGAACTTTTGGCTTTAAAGATTTCACTATCGTTATTTGATAACTGAATTGGAACTTGTCCAAAAACTCTAGCTAAATGAAAATAACAAAACCCTCTTATAAAATAGGCCTGTCCCAATATTATATTTTTTTCCGATTCAGAAAAATCAGGATCTTGGATGCCTGGTACATTATCTAAAATAGAGTTAGCCTCTTAAAGAAAATGATCCTTCGGCTTGGCGAGAACTTGTCAATTTGTACGGAGACAAGTTATTTGCATACTCATTAAGCCTTTGTTCTGACCATGAAGTCTCGTCTGAAATAGTTCAACAAGTTTTTGTTAATGTTTTTGAACGAAAAGACAAATTAAGCTCCAAATACTCATTAAAATCTTATTTATATAGATCTACATTCAATAAATTTATTGATTTGTATCGAAAAAAGAAATCAATGACAATGTTGCATGAACAATACTATTTAATGCTAGACCAATTTGCCATAAGATCTGATGATAACTATTTAAAAGATAGGCTTGAGATCCTGAATCGTGAAATAGACAAGCTCCCAAACAAAACAAAAGAAGTGTTTTATCTGAGTAAAAAAAGAGGTTTTTCTAATATTGAAATTTCAGAACTACTTGATATTTCTGTTAAGACTGTTGAGGGACACATGACAAAAGCGTTCAAACTGCTCCGCACTCAAGTAAAAAAATTTAAAACTTAATTTGTCAATTCTGTAGTTTCAATACAGACAAAATAATTCTTTCCATTTCTTTGTAGCCAGCAAAATTTGGGTGAACCAAATCGTTTTTTGCTGTATATTCAGGAACCTTCAATCCCCCCATTGAATCTGACATTGTAGTATAGTAGTTTACGTAAGCTAGGCCACTATCGTTACAATATTTTTATAAAATAGAGTTTAATTTAATTACTTTAGATGCCGGTTCTTGTCCAGGCGACCAAAGAAAATCTATGGCAGGCAAAGTTGAACAAATATAAACATCTATGTTATTTGCAATGGCAATCTCTGCCATTGAAATTATATTATTTGCAGTATTTTCAATGGAAATTGGACCTGTGTTTTTGGCAATATCATTAGTTCCAGCCATAATAACCACGGCCTTGGGGTTCAAATCAATAACGTCAGATCTAAATCTAATAAGCATTTGTGGTGATGTTTGGCCTCCGATACCTCTGTTTACAAATGAATTCTCAGTAAAAAAATCCGGATCAAAACGACTCCATTGCTGTGTGATTGAATTGCCCATGAAAACAACCCGATTAGGGTCATCAATATTTTTCAATTCCTGATTACTTGCTTCATAAAAATTCATATTTGCCCAATCCATCAATGTTCCTCCTCCAGCAATTGCTATTTTTGGTGCCAACTTAAGGTCATCATATTTTCCAGCATGGATGAGTTCTTGTGAATTCAAAGCCAATGCAACAAACATGAATACTGAATTTATAATTATTTTACTTAAAGTCATTTTTTTGATTTTGAATAGATCCATTTTAAAAAGTTTTGTTCTGCGAATGCATTATACCAGCTGCCATGGTCAACACCTTCATACAAAGTCATTTTTGGACTACCGCCAGCTTCAATAATAGCAGTAGCCATTTTTAACGAATGTATTGGACTCACAACAGTGTCATCGGATCCATGAAAAATCCAAACTGGAGTTTTTTTAGCATATATTTTAGCCATCTGAGCTACTCCATTTCCACAAATAGGAGTAGCCGCAGCAAACATATTGGGACGTCTACACAATATTTCAAATGTCCCCATACCTCCCATAGATAATCCACTTACATAGATTCTGGCTTTGTCTACCTGCTTTTTTTGTATAAATTCATCCATTAATTTAATGACCAGGCTCAAGCTTTTGTTAGGCTTTGAACTTATTTTTGTCAAAGTTTCGTTCCAAGAATCAGAAAAAAAGCTTGGCCATCTGTCGTCTTTGGAACACTGCGGAAAAATTACCCAGGCGGGATAATTGTTCCTAGCTTCTTTTTTTAAAAATAAAGCAGCTCCATGTGTCAATTGAGAGCTATTGTCATTACCCCTTTCTCCAGCGCCGTGCATAAACAAATGAACGGGGTATTGCTTGGATGAGTTGTAGTTTTTAGGCTTTAATATTCTGTAACTAAGAGTATCACTTTCATAAATAAAAACTTCTTTTTCATACAATTTAAAGTCCTGAGCATTTACAGCAGTGTTAAAAAAAAGAAGTAACTTAATAAAATTAATTTGTAATTTCAATATAGATATGTGTTTACATTACTAATATAATACGTTCTTAATTTATAAAACCCCCTCTTTTAATCAAATTTAATTATACTAAAAAAAGAAGATCCGATTCCTGTGCATCAATTCTCCGGTTTAGTGACCCAAACTTACGAATGTTCGAACTTCATCGAAGTTATTGAACTAATTTATAACTATTCCTTCTTTAAGTCCATCACCGTTCTAAAACCCAAATGTTCTAAAGACGTACTAGGATCGGTGGCCATTCTTGAAGATACTCTGTAACTGGCACAATAGGAGGCATTGCATAAAAAAGAACCACCTCTAATCACACGCTCATCTATATACGGATTATTAGGATTAAAGGCTTCCTTAGGCCCTTTTGGATTATTAGTTATTGAATTATCTTTACAGTATTGATAGTACTGACTGCTATACCAATCACTAGTCCATTCCCATACGTTGCCAGAAATTTCATAAAGCCCATAACCGTTTGGAGGATAGGTTTTTATAGGTGCACTTTTTTCAAAGCCATCGGCTTGGGTATTATCCACAGGGAACTCCCCTTCCCAGCTGTTGACATAAGATGATAATTTGTCCGTTAAATCGCCCCAAAAATAAATCTTATCTAGCTTACCGCCACGAGCAGCAAACTCCCACTCTGCTTCAGTGGGTAATCGCCTACCAGCCCAATTACAATAAGCCATAGCGTCTTCATAGGACAACATGAACAACAGGGTAATTTTCTTTTCCATCTACACTGCTCCCATTCCCCTCTGGTTGTTTCCAATTGGCCCCATTAGTCCAACGCCACCATTGCGAAAAGTCATAGAGATTAGGCACCGATTCTTTTGTTTTCTTAAACAAAAGGGAGCCTGGTAATAAAAGTGAATCGTGAGGTTTGGGGGTGCCTGGAGGTAATTGTTGTTTGATTAATTCCCAATCCACTGGTCGCTCTGCAGTAGTAATATAATTTGTTGCTTCAATGAATTTTGAAAACTGTGCATTGGTGACTTCAGTCTCGTCCATATAAAACCCATCCACCTTTACTGTGTGTTTGGGCTTTTCGTGGGGTAGAGTGCCATACGATCGCTATCTGAGGCCCCCATGTCATAAATGCCGCCAGGAATCCAAACCATACCGGGGATTTCTTGTCTATTAGTTGAAGTGGTTTCGAATTGATTTGATTGTTTACAACCAACTGATGAGGTGATAAATAAACCGATTAAAAATAATCTTTTGTGCATAATGTTATTTTGCAGTTCTAGTAGCTCTATATTTTTGTTCCCATCGCCACGCTGAGTCAATCATTTCGTCAAGTCCAAGCTCAGCTTTCCATCCCAATTTTTGATGCGCTAAATCTGTTGCAGCAAATAATTTGGGGACATCACCTGGACGTCGACCAACAATTTCATAATTTAATTTTAACCCCGATACGCGTTCAAAAGATTCGATAACCTCCATGACAGAAAATCCATTTCCAGTACCCAAATTAAAGATCTCTAAAGAATATTCTTGTTTATTTTCTATCAGTCTATACAATGCTTTGACATGTGCTTTGGCCAAATCCACTACATGAATATAATCTCGAATTGGTGTCCCGTCTGTTGTATCGTAATCATTACCAAACACCATTAATTTTTCGCGAATGCCAGCTGCGGTTTGTGTAATGTAAGGCATCAAGTTATTTGGAATTCCATTAGGCAGCTCTCCTATTTCCCCAGATTCATTAGCACCAATTGGGTTAAAATAACGTAAAGAAATAGCAGAGAAATCAATATGAGCTTTGGAAAAGTCCTCTAAAATTTCCTCAGCCATTTTTTTTGTATTTCCATATGGGGAAAACGGCTTTTGGGTCTGATTATTTTCTGTAATAGGTAAGGACTTTGGATTACCATACACAGTAGCTGATGAAGAAAAAATAAAGTTTTGAATCCCATTCTCTTGTTGTGCCTTAAGTGTATTCAGCAGAGAATATAAATTATTTTGATAATAATCTAACGGTTTTTGAACGGACTCGCCAACGGCTTTGAGCGCTGCAAAGTGAATCACTCCAAAAGCATCTTTATGTTTTAAAAACACCTGACTGGTATGATTTACATCTTTAAGATCTACTTGCTCAAAAACGGGACGTACGTCTGTTATCGATTCAATACGATTTATAGTATCTTGCGAGGAGTTGGATAAATCATCAAATATAACCACTTGAAAATTATTCTTTATAAGTTCAATTGCAGTGTGTGATCCAATGTAACCGCAACCCCCCGTAACTATAATTTTTTTATTCATGTCCTATTCTAATTTTAAAATTCAAATGTACAAAAAACATACTAGTTCATACCAGTTGTTTTTTAATTTCTTTATTTTATATTTGTAACATGTCTTTTGCAAAACAACAAATGAATTCAAAGGTGCCGAAATATAAGCAAATTATTAGTTTGATAGAGAATGCTATTATCATTGGTGAACTTAAAACTGGAGACCAATTGCCTTCTTTAAATAATCTTAGAAATAAATTCAAACTCTCCAGAGATACTGTAATTACTGCTTTCAACGAGCTGAGAGCTCGCGGGGTGATTTATTCTGTTGTTGGCAAGGGGTATTATGTAAAAACAACAGATATTAAAGTAAAAGTTAAAATTCTTCTTTTATTTGATGAATTGAATTCTTTTAAAGAAGATCTTTATAATTCATTTTTAGAGGAACTCGATGATGATTATCAAATCGATATTTTTTTTCATCATTTCAATTTTGATTTGTTTAAAAAAATAATTGATGAAAGTGCAGGAAATTATGGGTATTATGTCATTATGCCTGCTAATTTTTCTGGGGTTGCTCAGATTCTTGAACCTTTGCCCGAGAATAAAACCTATATTTTAGATCAAACTCAAGAGGCTATTAATCATTTCCCTTCAATTTATCAAAATTTTGAGAACTATATATATGACGGCTTAACCGTGTTGTGTAAAAATATTAGACGCTACAAAAAACTAATTTTAATATACGATGCAGACAAACAACCTACAGGGATAAAAAGTGGATTTGAATTGTTTTGTTCAACAAATAAAATTAAGCATGGAATACTAGGGGCGATAGATAATAAAGTAATCAAAAAAGGCGAAGTCTATTTTACATTGGACGATAGCGATTTAATTAAAACTATAAAAAAATTAAAACAAACCTCTTTCCAACTCGGACAAGATATTGGGATAATTTCATTTAATGACACGCTACTCAAAGAAATCTTAGAGGGCGGTATTACCACTATATCAGCAGATTTTAAATTCATGGGAAGTCATTTGGCAAAAATGCTTAAAAACAATGCTTTAAGTCAAATTGAAAATCCAAAAAAAGTTATCCTTAGAAAATCACTATAAATCATGTTTAAAATTCATAAAACTTCTTCTGAAAAAGAAGAAACCCTTCAAATATCAAGTGGTTGTGAAACAACCAAAGCAAACATCAGTTTGAGCAACGGTGGGAGTTTAGAGCGATTGGTAGTTGGTAATGAAGAGATTGTCACAAACCTTTCACATTTACCTTATAATAATACCTACCCATCCTCGATTTTATTTCCTTTTGCAAATCGAATTAAGAACGGCAAATACCGCTTTATGGGTGAAAATTACAAATTAGAGTGTAATGAAACAGCAGGGAATAATGCCTTACACGGCTTGGTTTACAATAAAAAATTTAATGTGGTAGAGCAAAATTGTCACTCAAAAAGTGCATTGGTAAGATTGTCATACAATGAAGTAGAACCTCATCCCGGTTTTACATTTTTATTCACAATTGATTTGATTTATAAAATTTCCCTAAATACCATAACGTTAGAAATCGAAATTACAAATACTGACAGAATCCCCTTTCCTTTCACAATTGGCTGGCATCCTTATTTTGTAATGAATGACACTCAAAGTAGTTTAGAATTCAATAGTGTAAAAAAGCTAGAGTCTGATGAACGTAACATTACAACAGGGATTACTGTTTTAAAAACTCCAAATCCTCTATATCTCAATAATATGAGTTTAGACGATGCATTTGTTTTGGAAGATAACAATGTGGCGTTTGACACGCAGAGATACCGTGCCAATCTAACTGTTTGTGATGAATCAAAATACCTGCAACTTTATACACCAAAACATGACAACGCCATAGCAATTGAACCCATGACAGGAGTATCAGATAGTTTTAACAACGGTATTGGCTTGAAAAAATTAAACCCAAAAGAAAAATTTAATATCAAATGGATCTTAGACATTTCAATAAAACCAAAAACAATATGAGTAAAGAATTGATTCAGAGCGTAAAAGAGAGTTTTAAGACACAATTTCATGGTGATCCTTTAATGGTTTTCTCGCCGGGTAGAATTAACCTAATTGGGGAACACACAGATTATAATGATGGTTTTGTTTTTCCTGCGGCTATTGATTTAGGTATTGCTTTAGCCATAAATAAATCATCATCAAAAACAAGTCGTATTTATGCATTAAATAAAAAAGAAAGTTATGAAATTGACTTGAATAAGATTTTACCTCAAAAAAATGGTGGATGGAAAAACTATGTAATTGGCGTTATTGGCGAATTACAAAAACTAGGCATTGAGATAGGGAATTTCAACGGAGTTTTCGCAGGAAATATCCCAGGTGGTGCAGGAATGTCTTCCTCTGCAGCCCTTGAAAATAGTTTTGTTTATGGTTTAAATAAACTATTTGATTTAAGATTAAAGAAAAAAGAGATGATAATAATTTCTCAAAAAGCCGAACATAATTTTGTAGGTGTTCATTGCGGAATTATGGATCAGTATGCAAGTATGCTGGGGAAGAAAAAAAGTGCTTTGTTTTTAGACTGTAGAACCACCAAGTCTGTTCCTTACAAGTTAGAACTTAAATCATTGAAATTAGTTTTAGTTAATACCAATGTAAAACACGATCTTTCAGAGAGTGCTTATAATAACAGAAGAGCGGTTTGTGAAAAAATAGCAAACTTGCTAAACGTAAAATCACTCCGAGATACTTCAGAAAAGAGCCTAAATCTAATCAAAGAGCAAATTTCCAAATCGGATTTCAACAAAGCCCACTATGTTATTCGTGAAAATAAACGGGTAAAAGAATTTGCTGAGGCTATTAAAAAACAGAATGCTAAACTAATGGGGGAACTAATGTACCAAACCCACGAGGGCCTTTCAAAAAACTATGAAGTCAGTTGTGAAGAATTGGACTTTTTAGTTGAAGCAACAAAATCAATGGATTTTGTTTATGGTTCAAGAATGATGGGGGGTGGTTTTGGTGGTTGCACCATTAACCTAGTAGAACAACAAAATATTGATGATTTTAAAACTAATACAAAACATAAATTTTTGGAAACATTTGGAAAACCCTGCACAATATATGACGTCAATATTTCAAAAGGAACCCATTTAATTAAGAAATGAATATGAATAATTTTCTTGAACACAATTCACACCGTAGGTATAATATTTTAACTGGAGAATGGATTCTGGTCTCCCCGCACCGATCAAAACGTCCATGGCAAGGTCAAAATGAGACTGTTGCAAAGAGAAAAGCCATAAAATACGACTCTGAGTGTTATTTATGCCCTGGAAATACCAGAATAAATGGAGAGCAAAATCCGGACTATAAAGATGTATTTATTTTTCAAAATGACTTTGCAGCTCTAAAAGAAAATTACATTCCTTATAGCGTCAATGAAGGTTTATTAAAAGCCGAAAGTGAAAGTGGTATTTGCAGAGTGATTTGTTTTAGCCCAGATCACTCTAAAAGTCTTGCTGATATGAAAGTCTTGGCGATAGCAAAGGTTATTGAAGCGTGGTGTCAACAGTATGAAGAATTAGGGCAAATGGAGAATATTAATTATATACAAATTTTTGAAAATAAAGGCGCAGTCATGGGGTGCAGTAATCCACACCCTCATGGGCAAATATGGAGTCAATCTGTACTTCCTAATGAAATTGTAAAAAAAGACAAGCATCAACAAAAATATTTCAACACTACTCAGCGCAGTATTTTAAAAGATTATTTAACCCAAGAATTGGATTTGAATGAAAGAGTCATTTATAAAAATGATTCTTTTGTTGTACTCACACCTTTTTGGGCCATCTGGCCATTCGAAACAATGATTTTACCTAAAAAACATTATCAAAATATAACCCAACTAAGCAAGGATGAAAGAGTAGATTTTGCTGAAGCAATATCAATAATAACTAAAGCGTATGACAAGCTATTTGATTGTTCGTTTCCTTATTCAAGTGGTATTCACCAAGCACCAACTAACAATAAAAATAACAACCACTGGCATTGGCACATGAGTTTTTATCCACCTCTACTTAGAAGTGCAACCGTAAAAAAATTCATGGTTGGTTATGAAATGTTTGGGATGCCGCAAAGAGATATCACTGCTGAACAAGCAGCAAAAAAACTCCAAAGTTTGATTGGATAATAACATTTCTAGCTCCAAAAGGCAGCATATAGTGCTGTCAAAATAAGCATCAATGCAAAAGAGCCAATATTGAATAAAGGAGATGTTTTGAAAATATTTTCAGTTAAAATAATCCCTTTGCTATCAAACTTATTTTTGTGTTCTAACTTACTGACGACTATAATAATTAGCATCGTAATTAATACCGTGTAACCCATTTGGTCCATGAAAGGCACATCAACAAAAAGAGTACTATTTGACCATCCTTTTGGAGCCACTTTAAAATACATAGCTACCGGAATTGAAGCTAATGCACCTACAATAGCACCACGATTACTGGTTTGTTTCCAAAAAAGGCCTAATAAAAATACAGCTAATATTCCAGGACTTACCACACCGGTATACTCTTGAATAAACTGGAATGCTTGCCCAAGATTTTGTAAAAGTGGGGCGATAAATACTGCAATCAAAAGCGCTACTGCTGCGGAAATACGTCCTACTGATACAATGGTTTTATCTGAACTGTCTCTACCTATATATTGCTTATAGATGTCCATTGTAAAAATAGTTGAAGTTGAATTTAGCATTGAGGCTAATGAAGAAACAATTGCTGCCGTTAGTGCCGCAAAAGCCAAACCCTTAAGTCCAACTGGAAGTAATTGTAATAACCATGGATAAGCTTTGTCAGTGGCATCAGAAGATGGCGTATTTTGTAAGGCTAAATCTCCTAGAGATGCCATAATGTTTGGATCATTTATAATGACATAGGCAGCAATCCCAGGAATAACCACAATGAGTGGAATAATTAATTTTAAAAAAGCAGCAAATAATATCCCTTTTTGAGCTTCTTTAAGAGATTTAGCAGCCAATGTTCGCTGAATGATGTATTGATTAAAACCCCAATAATATAAATTTGCAACCCACATCCCACCAACAAGCACACCAATTCCTGGCAGGTTAACATATTCTGGATTTTCTGGTTTTAGGATCATAGCAAAACGTTCTGGGACAGCATGATATACTGTCTTAAGTCCTGAGATAAACCCCTCCCCTCCCGAAACAATATTTAAGGCAAGATAAGTTGTAATTATACCTCCAAGAATTAAGAAAACAACTTGAATCACATCGGTCCATGCCACAGCAGAAAGCCCACCATACAATGAGTAGGCAGCTGCAAAAAGTGCAAGGCCAATTACCCCATAAATTAGGGGTATCCCTAAAATCGTCTCCAAGGCTAAAGCTCCTAAGTAAAGAACTGTAGTTAAATTAACAAAAACATAAAGTCCAATCCAAAATACAGCCAGTATAGTTTTAAGATTAGTCGAATAGCGTTTTTCTACAAATTCGGGAATGGTATATATTCCTTTTTCAATAAAAATTGGGAGAAAATATTTCCCTACAATAATTAGGGTTAAAGCCGCCATCCATTCATAGGAGGCAATGGCTAATCCTGAAGCAAATCCTGATCCTGACATTCCAATAAATTGTTCCGCAGAAATATTAGCAGCTATAAGCGAAGCACCAATTGCCCACCATGGAAGTGATTTACTGGCAAGGAAATAATCTTCTGCAGTTTTTTGTTGTCCTTTTTTGTCTCTGGACATCCAAAGCCCTACCCCTAAAATCAGTATGGCATAGCCAACAAAAATAGCGTAATCTAAAAATTGAAAATCATTACTCATCAAATAATATTATTTAAATTAATAATCAATTCTACAAAAATATTTTATAATCAAAACTAAAGGGCTTTCAAATGTTCACAATTTTAACTCAAATCATTAAAAAATTAAGTTTTATTGAAATTTATACAACTTAAGATTATTTATCCAAATTTTACAAAATTAAGTTCAAATTAACCATTTTGTTCTAAAAAATAGAACATTCTAAAAATATAGTTTTCGAAAAAATAACTTTATTTGAGTTATAAAATTTAATTATGAAAAAAATTGTTTACACGTTATTGCTGTGCCTTTTCACTTGGCAAATATTTCCACAGATAAATTCTGATATAAAAGTCGATAGCAAAGAACATATGGAGTGGTGGACTCAATCACGCTTCGGAATGTTTATTCATTGGGGTTTATATGCTCTACCGGCTCGACATGAATGGGTCATGAGCAATGAAAAAATGTCAAAAAAAACCTATGAAAATTATGCACAATATTTTGACCCAGATTTATACAATCCTACTGAATGGGCTAAATTGGCAAAAAAAGCAGGAATGAAATATGTTGTTTTTACAGCTAAACATCATGATGGCTTTTGTTTATATGATTCAAAATTTACAGACTATAAAGTGACTAATACACCATATGGTAAAGATGTAATGAAAGAATTGATAGATGCTTTCAGAGCAGAAGGCATACGAATTGGATTGTATTATTCACTTATTGATTGGCACCATCCAGATTTTATAGTTAAAGACCCTATTCACCCCGAGAGAAATAATGAAAGGGAACTTGCAAAAGACAAGGAAAGAAATCTAAAAAGATTTCAAAAGTATTTAAAAAATCAATTAACTGAAATTCTCACCAATTATGGCCAAATTGACATTTTATTTGCGGATTTTTCCTATCCACAAAGAGAAAATGGAAAAGGAAAAGCCTATTGGAATTCTGAAGATTTATATAATCAAATAAGAAAACTTCAGCCGCAAATTATAGTGAATGATCGTTTGGATTTAAGAGAAGAAGGGGGTTGGGATTTTATGACACCAGAGCAATTCATGCCAAAGGAGTGGGTCACCTACAATGGCAAAAAAGTTCCCTGGGAAACTTGTCAAACTTTTTCGGGTTACTCATGGGGATATCACCGAGAGGATCGCTTATGGAAAAGTACAGAACAAACTATTGTTATGCTGATCGAAACAGTTAGTAAAGGGGGTAATCTTTTACTTAATGTTGGACCAACAGCAAGGGGAATTATTCAAAAAGAAGCCGTTGAAAGGCTAGAAGCCACACATGAATGGATGAAATACCATAGTCGCTCCATTTATGGATGTACTGCAGCTCCTGAACAGTTTGAAAAACCCGACAATTGTTTATTAACCTATAACCCAAAAACAAATAGATTGTATGTTCATGTTTTAGAATGGCCATTCAAAACAATTTACCTTCCTGGATTAGCTGGTAAAGTTGCTTATGCTCAAATATTAAATGATGGTTCAGAACTTAAATTGAAATCAAAAAAGGGGGCTTGGTTAGATAATGTTGAAGATGATGATAATGGATTAAAGATTACAATTCCAGTCACTAAACCTGATGTTGAAATTCCTGTTATAGAGCTTTTCTTGAAGTAATAATCTAAATTTTTAACATGTTCAGTAGCTTCAAAATAAATGTATTGTTTGTAACAATGACATTCCTGGCTTGTAAGGAAAAAGAGCCAAAAAATATTGATTTAATAAACAATAGTAAAAAACCAAATATCATAATTATCCTAACAGATGATCAAGGATATAGCGATGTAGGCTTTAATGGATCAAAAGATATTCTTACGCCACATTTAGATGAAATTGCAAAAAAAGGTGTGATTTTTTCAAATGGCTATGTTACTCATCCCTACTGTAGTCCATCAAGAGCTGGGTTAATGACAGGACGCTATCAACAACGCTTTGGGCATGAACATAACGTGCCTTTTACCCCCCAAGATTCAACAATGGGAACACCAAAAAATGAAATCTTTCTTTCTAATATGCTAAAAGATGCAGGTTATAAAACTTGTGCAATTGGAAAATGGCATTTAGGAAATCATCCCAATTTTTTACCTCCACAAAGAGGTTTTGATCATTGGTTTGGGTTTTCTGGGGGAAGTATGAATTATTGGGGATACCCCTATGAAAAAAATAAAACCATGCATGTTCAAAGGAATGGTAAAAATATAAATCATAATGACCTAAACTACCTAACAGATGATTTTACTAATGAAGCTTTGTCTTTTATTGAACAAAATCATGATAACCCATTTTTTATGTATTTATCTTACAATGCACCGCACAGCCCAGATCAAACCACAAAACAGTATTTAAAAAAATCAGAACATATAGAAAACGGAATTAGAAGTGTATATGCTGCAATGATTGCTGGTGTAGATGAGGGTGTTGGTAAAATTAACTCACTTCTGACAAACCTAGGGCTTCGAGAAAATACACTTATAATATTTTTAAGTGATAATGGTGGACGCTTGGACGCAGCCAATAATGGGCAATTTCGGGGTCATAAAGGTATGTTGTTTGAAGGTGGTATTCGTGTTCCTTTCACAATGTCTTGGCCAGCTAAACTACCTAAAAATATAACTTATACCCAACCCATATCTTCTCTCGACATCTTTAGTACTAGCTTGGCCGCTGCTGATATAAAAGTTAATAAAAATCTTCAATTAGATGGAAAAAATCTTATTCCCTACCTGAAAAATAAGGTTAAAACTCCACCTCATGAAATACTATTTTGGAGGGTTGCAAACGGAGAAGAATATGCCGTGAGAAAAGGTAATTTTAAGCTTATAAAAAGTGCCTATAAAAAAAATACAATGCTCTTTGATTTGAGTAATGATGAAATGGAAACTAAAGACATTTCTCCTGAAAATCCAAAAATTTACAAAGAATTAAAATCTCTTTACAATAAATGGGATAAAGATTTAGCCCTTCCAAAATGGACCGATCCTCACTTGCAAAATGTAAAAAAGGAAGAACAGAATGTTCAAACTATTAGGTATAATAGCTTATCAAAAAACGAAAGAGAAAATTATAACTTATGAATTCAATCTTAAAAAAAAATAGAGTAATTGATTTAATACCCAAATTATTTTCATTTGCTTTAGTTTATATGATTTGCGTGAACCTATCCTACACTCAAACAAAAGCAGAAGAAAAACCGAATTTTATTTTTATCCTGACAGATGATCATCGGTACGATTTATTGGGGTCAACGGGGAACGAAATCATTAAAACCCCTCATCTTGATCAATTGGCAGAAGACGGTATATTGTTTAAAAATGCACATGTTACAAGTGCTATATGTACACCAAGTCGAGTTTCTATTTTTTTAAGTCAATTTGAAAGAAAGCATGCTGTAAATTTTAACTCAGGTACTAGTGTTTCAGATGAAGCTTGGAAAGAATCTTATCCTGTTGTTTTAAAAAATAATGGTTATTACACAGGATATATCGGGAAAAATCATGCTCCAATTGGAAAAGGGGGGTACGAATCGGGAGTAATGGAATCATCGTTTAATTATTGGTATGCTGGTCATGGGCATCTTTCTTTTTACCCAAAAGACCGACACGAAATATTCAGTGGTGCTCAACATAATACTCAAATTGAAATTATGGACGAGGGTGTTTCGGATTTTTTTAGTAATGAGTATAAGCTAGAGGGGGCAAAACACTTTTTAAATCAACGTCCAAAAGACAAACCATTTTGCTTAAGTATTGCATTCAACCTACCACATGGCGCGAGTACGAGTACCATGAAAATGCTAGAATCCGACCCAGAAACATACAAATCGCTTTACAGAGACATAGACATTCCAATTCCTGCAGAGTATACGGCGAAAGAAGATATTAAAACCCCAAAATTGCCGCCTGAAGTCCTCCATGTTAATGATAGACAAAATATTTATGATTTTGTAGACAACGAAACCGATTTAAAAGAGCGAATGATCCGCAATATGCAAGCTGTGACTGGAATTGATATGCTGGTTGGAAATTTAAGATCTACCTTAGAACAGTTGAACTTAGATGATAATACCATCCTAATTTTTACATCGGACCATGGCATATTATGGGGTGAATATGGATTGGGAGGTAAGGCCTTGTGTTATGAGATTTGTACAAAGGTACCAATGATTATATTTAACCCTATGACCTCATCAAATACCAAAGGTGTAGTTAATAATGAATTAGTTCAAACCATTGACATAGCGCCGACAATGCTAGAATATGCAGGTATTAATATTCCAAAATCATATCAAGGAAAGCCCCTAAATAATATGATTGGTGGAAATAATGAGCCCATTAGAGACTACTTATTTACTGAAAATTTATGGTCTACCCACTTTGGAAATCCTCGATGTGAATCTGTTCAAAATAAGGAATGGAAATACATACGGTATTACAAAAATGAAAATATATCTTCAATAGATGTGATGGCTATTGCAAAAGAGCATAACATTAATTTAACTAAATTATTATATGGAAATCACGACCCGCAAATAGCAGTTTACCAAACATACATTGAGTCATCAGTTAAAGGCGAATCACCAGTTTATGAAGAATTGTACCACCTAAAATCAGATCCTTTAGAAAAAAACAATCTAATCAATAATCCAGATTATACAGGTAAATTAGAAGAAATGAGAGTGGCTTGGAAAAATGAAATTTTGTACGCTAGAGGTGATGAGAAAGCAAAAATTTTGAGATATACGTTTGATAGCAAAGCTGAAGATGGAAATATTTCAGTTCCTAAATAACCTTTATAAAATAGAAAAAATGAAAAATAATCATATCATATTTTTTTGGCTAGTATGTTTTGTTATGACCTCTTGCAATGATGTTGTAGAAAATACAGATCCCGTTAGTTTCAACAAAGGTTGGAGATTTTATAAAGGAGAGGCTAACAATGCAGAGAGTTTAAATTTTGATGATTCTCTTTGGCGTTTATTAGATTTGCCACATGACTGGGCCATCGAAGGGCCATTTGACATTCAATACAATGCGCGATGTGGTGGGCTGCCATTTCATGGGGAGGGATGGTACAGAAAATATTTTACCATGCCAAAGGATGCAAAAGGCAAACATGTAACCATACATTTTGATGGTGCCATGTACAATGCAAAAATATGGTTGAATGGCGTTTTAGTTGGGCAACGCCCAAATGGTTATATAGGGTTTTCTGTAGACTTAAGTAATGATTTGAATTATGGCGGTGAAAATCTAATTTCAGTTCAATTAACACCAGAAGACTTATCTTCAAGATGGTACCCTGGTGCAGGTATTTATCGTAATACTTGGTTGGAAATAAATAACCCTGTTCATGTCGCAAAATGGGGAACATTTATCACAACACCTGAAATTACACGTGAAGCTGCTAGTGTTAAAATTCTAACGGAAATAGAAAATACAAGTTTTTCTAATAAAAATATTACCATAGAAACAACCTTGTTTAGTAAAGATGGCAAGGAACTAAATTCTGTTTCTGATGATCTTATAGTAGATAGAAATAATATAACTGGTATTAGTCAAGATACTAAGCTATTAAATCCCAAATTATGGGATCTCAAAACACCTTACCTATATACAGCTAAAACTAAATTATTTGAAAACGGTAAATTGATTGACACCTACAGTACCACATTTGGTGTACGTACAATAGAATATGGAAATGAATTTGGGTTTAAATTAAATGGTAAATCTACTCGATTTCAAGGGGTTTGTTTGCACCATGATTTGGGACCTTTAGGAACAGCGGTTAATAAAAGAGCAACTGAAAGACAATTAGAAATTATGCAAGATATGGGGGTTAATGCAATCAGAACAAGTCATAACCCACCCTCACCAGAACAAGTACAACTTTGCGATGAAATGGGGTTGATGCTCCAAATAGAAGCCTTTGACATGTGGGAAAAACCAAAAGTAGAAAATGGTTACAGCAAGTTTTTTAATGAGTGGTACGAAAAAGATTTAAGGAATATGATTCGAGCTTTCAGAAATAGTCCTTCAGTAGTTATGTGGAGTATCGGAAATGAAATTCAAGAACAAGCAGATAAAATTAATGGAGAACGCATAGCAAAAGAATTAGCTACAATTTGTAAAGAGGAAGATCCAACTCGACCAACCACTGCAGGTTTCAATTATTATCCAGCCCCTATAAAAAATGGTCTGGCTGGCGCCATCAATCTTGTTGGCTGGAATTACAAACCAAGAAAATACAAAGAAGTCATTGAACAATACCCCGATTGGATTATTTACGGATCAGAAACATCAAGTACCGTAAGTAGTCGTGGAATCTATCACTTACCCATAGAGAAATACGACCTACATGAGTCGTTACAAATTACAAGTTATGATATTATTGGTCCACCATGGGCTTACCCTCCAGATATTGAATTTGAATCTCTAGAAAAAAACCCCAATAATTTAGGAGAATTTATTTGGACTGGATTTGATTATTTAGGAGAACCAACGCCCTTTGGCGGAAAAGATAATTCAACAAATGGTTATTGGAATGGAAATTGGCCAGCCAGAAGTTCTTATTTTGGAGCGGTAGATTTGTGTGGCTTACCAAAGGATCGATTTTATCTTTACCAAAGTCAATGGACCAAAGATCCTATGGTTCATCTGCTTCCACATTGGAATTGGGAAGGAATGGAAGGGAAAAATATTCCTGTTTTTTCATATACCAATTGTGATGAAGTCGAATTGTTTGTAAATGGTAAATCATTCGGTAAAAAAATTAAAGGGGTAGATAAGACGCCTATCCCTATCAACTTTATTGACTGGGAAGGTGGTCGTTACAAGGGAGATTTTATGTCTCCATATAGACTTAGCTGGAATGTTCCTTATGAAGCAGGAGAGCTCAAAGTTGTTGGATATATCGATGGGAAAAAAGTTGCAGAAAAAGAAATAAGAACTGCTGGAAAACCAGTAAAAATTGAACTTACTGCGGATAGAAATCTTATCAAATCCGATGGCGAGGATATGGTGTTTGTAACTGTTCGAATATTAGATAAGATGGGGAATTTGTGTCCAAATTCAGAAAACCTTGTTGAGTTTGAACTTAAAGGTGAGGGAAAAATAGTTGCACTAGGAAATGGTAATCCTGCAACCACAGAATCTTTTCAATCGAATGTGAGAAAAGCTTTTAGTGGACAGTGTATGGCATTTATAAAGGCAACCACATCGCCCGGCGAAATTTCCTTAATAGCAAAATCCAATGGACTTCAAGAAACCAGTGTCAAAATCCAAACCCACAAAGAAAGTAATTAAATTTATTAGGGTTCTCTATTTTTTTTAGTGTACTGAGTTGGAGTCATATCAAATAAAATTTTAAAAGATTGTGTGAAATAAGATGGAGTATTAAAGCCTGTTTTATACATGCACTCTTTGACGCTAAATCCTTTTAACAAAAATTGAGCAGCTAATTTCAATCTATAATTTCGTAAAAACTCAGTCGGTTTTAAACCCGTAATTGATTTTACTTTATTAAAAAAAGTTGTTCTACTCATTCCACTAAGATTAGAAAACTCTTGAACTGTGAAATTTGGATTGTCAATATTTTCATTAATTATGTTTATAATTTTGTCCACAAAGAGTTCATCAACAGAATTAATATTAACTTTTGAAGGTTCAAAATTGAGGTTTTTAAATTCCTCATGGATTTTTTTTCTATTATCTAGCAAAGATTTCAACTGTGTTTTCAAAACATCTAGACTTACTGGCTTTGTTAAATAAACATCAGCACCAGAATTTAATCCTTGAATTTTAGAGGCATCATTTGCTCGAGCAGAAAGCAAAATTATTGGAATGTGATTAGTTTTAATATCATTTTTTAATCTCTTACACACTTCAATCCCATCGATTCCAGGCATCATAATATCGCTAATTATAATGTCTGGTAATTTGTCCAAGGCAATTGTAATACCCTCCTCTCCGTTAGTGCTACAGAAAGTATTGTAATCTAAACTTAACTCGGAAATCAAATAATTATAAATCTCAAGGTTATCTTCAATAATTAATAACTTAGGTTTATTTTTTTGATTCGTGTGGCTTGGTTGATCTTTTTCTAATATTAAATGGTCTTGCTTTTCAGCTTTAGAAATAAATATTTCATTATTTTCAACCATTTGATCGTTTGATAAATGACTATTCCCTAATGGAATGTAAAGCGTAAAACAGCTTCCTTTTTGATATTCACTTTCAACTTTAATAATGCCACCGTGAAGTTTGGCAAGATTTTGAGAAAAAGAAAGTCCTATTCCTACCCCTTCATTTTCTTTGTTTTGATTTTCAGATTGATAGAATCTATTAAAGATGTTATTTAAATCCAAGGTTTTTATCCCACGACCATTATCCTCTATATAAATTTCTATATGTCCAGATGTAAAATTAGACTTTTCGGCTTCCACCTGTTTAAGACCAATAATAATTTTACCTCCTTTTGGTGTGAACTTTATGGCGTTAGATAATAAATTATAAAGAATTTTTTCAACTACGTTAGTGTCAATCCATGCAAATAATTTGGTCTCTCTTATATTTTTACTTAATGAAATACCTTGCTGTTCTGCATTGGTATAAAACTGTTCAGCTATCTTTTGTAATAAAGTAACTACATTAAGATGAGTACACTTGAGCTTAATTTCTCCTTGATCTAATTTCCTGTAATCTAAAAGCTGCTTGATTAATTTTAACAAATAGTCTGAGTTTCGACGCATCGTTTGATACAACTTCAGTCTTTCTTTTTTATGAAGTTGATCACTTTGATTTATTAATTTTTCTGCTGGCCCCAAAATAAGGGTTAGAGGGGTTCTAAGTTCATGTGATATATTTGTGAAAAATTCTAATTTAACCCTATTTATTTCTTTTTCTTTTTCTTTCTCTAAACGATCAAATTCTAATTTTCGTTTACTTTTAGTGTTTATAATAGTAAATTTTCTGAGGAGATATAATAGAACTAGAAATAAAAAAGCATAAACTAGTTTAGACAAAAACGTAAGATACCATGGCGGCAATACAGTTAAGCTGACTTCGGCTGGCTGTTTAGACCAAGCTCCTTTATTATTACTTCCATATACTTTAAATACATAGTCGCCGGGCTTAATATTGGTATAATTAGCTACTCTTAAGTCGGAATTAGTTTCAATCCAGTTTTCATCAAATCCTTCCAAAATATATTTATATGCATTCAATTTAGAGTCATTAAAATGAAGTGATGAAAAACTAAAAGAAAAGTTATTTATACTAGACTTCAAAGTAATATGGTCCGTATGCACAATACTTTGATCTAAAATAATTTTTTTATTAATTTTCGCTTTTGGAAAAACAGGCTCATACATTATACTAAGGTCTGTTATTACAGTTTTTGGTGGAAAATCTGTCAACGTATTAAGTTTTGGGAAAAACACATTAATCCCATTGACCCCGCCAAAAATCAAGTTTCCATCTCTTCTCCTTAGTGCTGAAATTTCACTCATTTCTGGATTTTGAAGTTCAATAGTAGAATATGTTTCACAGCTTTCATTTTGTAGATCAAACCTAATCAGGCCTGTGTTTGTACCTACCCACAAAAAACCATATTGATCTTCAACAATTGAATTGATAACGTCATTTGGAAATGACTTGTTTTGGTTACTATATTGCTTAAATCCTAATACGTCTAGATTTTCATCTCTGACTAATTTGTTAAGTCCACCACCAATAGTACCTATCCACAAGTTACTTTTTGAATCTTCAAAAATTTGTAGAGTATAATCACTTCCTATACTATTTTCATCAGATGAATTAAATTTAAAAGACTTAAAATAACTTTTACTTATATCGCTACTGTTTTCAAACAACTTATTAAGGCCATTATTTGTTGCAATCCAAAGGACTCCA
>CAXPPN010000012.1:0-31646 GCA_964219345.1 Aeromicrobium sp.
ATCGGGTTGAACAAAGACCAATTGGCCATCACTAGCTTTGGCCATCAATAGCATCCCTTGGCTTTCAACACCACGTAGGGCTCGTGGTTTGAGGTTGCACAAAACGGTTACTTTTTGTCCTATTATAGTATCGGGCGTATAAAACTCTGCAATCCCCGAAACAATGGTACGGGTTTCGGTACCAATATCAACCTGTAGAACCAATAGTTTTTTGGTTTTAGGCATTTTTTTGGCGGCGACAATTGTTCCTATTCTTAAATCCATTTTTGAAAAATCTTCAAAAGGTATATTGGATTTTTGAGGCACAGCAGTTGTCGCTGCTGCATTGGCCGTTTTGCTGTCTTGTAGTTTTTTGAGTTGCGCTTCAATTTGAGCATCTTCTATTTTGGAAAATAATAAAGACGCTGGGCCAATAGTATGTCCTGCTGGAAGGAGAGGTTTGGACGATGACGATGACGATGACGCTGACGCTGAAATAAATTCAGCGTGACATTTGGGTGCTGATGTGACATTCTTACTATCATTGTCACCCTGTTGGTCATGCTGTACTGAAACGAGTTCAGTATGACTCTCTATATTGTCAACCTGAGCTTGCCTCAGGTTCAGCATCGGTTTCAGGGCAAGCATTTGTTGTAGCTTTTTGGCGGTAAACGGCAAAAAGGGTTCGGAAAGTATCGCTAATCCTGCGGCAATTTGTAGCGCCGTATTCATAATGGTTTTTACGCGTTCTGGATCTGTTTTAATAAGTTTCCAAGGCTCTTGGTCGGCCAAATATTTGTTGCCCACACGGGCCAAATTCATCAACTCCTGACTGGCTTCTCTAAAACGAAAACGCTCCAAAGAAGTTTCCAAAACTTTTGGGGTCTGTTGTAGCGTATCTAAGGCTTCTTTATCGGCTGCTGTCAATTGGGTTACCGTAGGAATTTTACCGTCATAATATTTATGTGTAAGCACCATTACCCGATTGATAAAATTACCATAAATGGCGACAAGTTCATTATTATTTCTTGCTTGAAAATCTTTCCAAGTAAAATCGTTGTCTTTGGTTTCTGGTGCGGTAGCAGTTAAAACATAACGCAATACATCTTGCTGATTTGGAAAATCTTTTAAATAATCGGGTAACCATACCGCCCAATTTTTGGAGGTGGATAATTTTTGACCTTCTAGGTTTAAAAATTCATTGGCGGGGACATTTTGAGGTAAAATGTAGCTGCCTTCTGCTTTGAGCATGGCTGGAAAAATGATACAATGAAATACAATATTGTCTTTTCCAATAAAGTGCAGCAAGGTGGTGTCTTTGTCTTTCCAATAGGGTTCCCAATCTTTACCCTTGGCTTTGGCCCATTCTTTTGTGGACGAAATATAACCAATTGGCGCATCAAACCATACATAAAGCACTTTGCCATCGGCTTCTTTCACAGGAACAGGAATTCCCCAATCGAGATCGCGCGTTACCGCTCTTGGACGCAACCCATCATTAATCCATGACATGCATTGCCCATAGACATTGGGTTTCCAATCGGCTTTATGGTCTTTGCCAATCCATTGTTTTAAAAAATCTTCGTGTTTGTCGAGAGGTAAATACCAATGCTTAGTGGATTTTAATTCGGGAACATTACCTGTAATGGCCGATTTTGGATGGATCAAATCGGTGGCATTGTGGCTTGTTCCACAAGCTTCACATTGATCGCCATAACTTTCGGTATGACCACATTTTGGGCAAGTTCCAATGACAAAACGATCGGCCAAAAACTGTTGTGCCTCACTATCGTAAAGTTGATTGGTGGTTTCCTCTAAAAATTCTCCTTTTTGATGTAAGGTATTAAAAAAATCTGAAGCGGTGTCGTGATGAATAGCTGCAGAAGTTCGTGAATAATTGTCAAACGAAATTCCAAATTCATTAAACGAATCTTTTATGATTTTATGGTAACGATCCACCACTTCTTGTGGGCTGATGCCTTCTTTTTTGGCTTTAATAGTAATGGGCACACCGTGCTCGTCACTCCCACAAATAAAGGCCACATCGTGTCCTTTTAGACGTAAGTATCGTGCATAAATATCGGCTGGCACATAAACCCCTGCCAAGTGACCAATATGTATAGGGCCGTTGGTATAGGGTAAAGCTGCAGTAAGCGTGTAACGTTTTGACATTTTTTCAGACTGTAAGGACAAAAATACACAAATAAAGCAGCAATTTAAACAGAACAAAGGAGATTTTTATATCTTTACAAAAAGCCCTTAAAAATGTATTTTAAAACACTAATATGGTTTGTGCTTTTTACGAGCTGCACACACAGTAAAACCTCTACGATGAATGCTCAAACACCTCCATCTACTCCATCAGAAAAATTTTATACGCCAGACTATCTAAAAAAAGGAGATACGGTTGTTATTGTTGCACCAGCCGGTATTTTAAAAGGGCGACAACAGGCCATTGAGGAGGCCCAAAACCTTTTGAAAAGTTGGGAACTTGTTCCAATTTTGGGTCAACATGTTTTTGCTCAAAACCATCATTTTTCGGGGACAGATGCCCAGCGTCAATCGGATATGCAATGGGCTTTGGATCACCCCAATGCAAAGGCCATTTGGTGTGCACGTGGGGGTTATGGAAGTGTGCGTATTTTGGACAACTTGAATTTTGATGCCTTTAAAAAACAGCCCAAATGGCTGATTGGTTATTCGGATATTACTGCGCTTCATAACAGAGTACAACTACTTGGTTTTGAGAGCATTCATGGCATGATGGCGGTCAATATGGAAGACGACCGAAAAGCAATTTCTTCATCAATTGAATCGTTAAAATCGAGTCTTTTTGGAACGCTAAACGCCTATCAAATTGAAGCGCAAAACAGCAATCGAAAAGGCAGCGCTACAGGGGTTTTGGTTGGTGGAAATTTAACCTTATTGGCGAGTCAACTTGGAAGTGCTTCGCAATTGGATACGCGTGGAAAAATTTTGTTTATTGAAGACATTGGCGAATACAAATACCATATCGATCGGATGCTACAAAGCTTGAAACGAGCGGGTTGTTTTGAGCAGTGTGTTGGAGTCCTTGTTGGCGATATGACAAAAATAAAACCCAATAGCACGGCTTGGGGCAGTAGCGTTGAGCAGCTTATCTTGGAGGTGCTAAAACCCTATGATATTCCTGTTGCTTTTGGTATGCCCGCTGGTCACGAACTTGATAATCGTGCCCTTATTTTTGGTCGAAAAATTACTTTAACTGTAACTGCTAATGACACCCAAATCACCTTTTAAACTCTCCTACACCTATGAGCAATTCTTATCAATTGGGCAGTAAAGGCGAAGCCGAAGCTACACGGTTTTTGACACAAAACAACTATAGTATTGGTTCAAGAGTTTATTTTCTTCTGAGCTCACATATTCCAAACCCGTTTCTTGATTAAATTTTAGTTCAATATCTTCTTTAGCATTGTACATGACATCAAAATTATATACCTCTTGAGGCATCGCATAGACCAAGCGGTACATCCCGCTGCTAATGGTACTATCCAAAGCCATGGTTAAATGACCATCATCATCAAATTTGGCATGTGTGGTATAGGACAGGTTTTTGGGGTTGATTTTGTAGAGAATAGCTATTTCAAAATTTTCGGCTGGTGTGAATGTAGCACGGAGTTCATGTTGTGCCCAAAGCATGGGCATACACAACATAAAAACAAACAAAGTAGATTTAGTCATGGGTATTATTTTAAACATAAATATCAAAAATCAAGCCATTATTTGATGCAAAAACTGCAGCCCCTCCTGAATGGAATTTACTTTATTAAAAGTTAACAGCAACCGCAAACCACTGCGTGTTTGTTTTTCTTTAAGAGCACAAGTTTTTGGATGCTTTTGTACATATTTTAAAAGTGTTGAAAATTGAGAGGAGTCAAAGAATTTACTGGTCTGGTCTGGAATAAAATACCCTACCATTTTGTGTTGTTTCATCATTATTTTTTCTAACCCAAATTGCATACCAATCCATTTCATTTTGACACTGTCAAACAAATCAACAACTTCTGTTGGTAATGGCCCAAAACGGTCGATGACTTCCGCTTCAAATGTTTTGAGTTCAGCATCAGTTTTTAGGTCATTTAGGGTTGTATATAGCCGTAGACGTTCCGATATATTATTGACATAATCATCGGGGAAAAGTAAAGAAAAATCGGTGTCAATCGTCAATTCTTTGACATAGGTTTTTGAAGTATCTTCTGTATTGAACAAGTGTTCAAATTCATTTTCTTTGAGCTCCTCAATGGCTTCGTTTAGGATTTTTTGATAGGTTTCAAATCCAATATCATTGATAAACCCACTTTGTTCGCCACCTAGTAAATCTCCTGCTCCGCGAATTTCAAGGTCTTTCATGGCAATATTAAATCCACTTCCCAAAGCTGTATATTGCTCCAAAGCAGAAATACGCTTTCGTGCATCATCGGTCATAGCATGATAGTCGGGTGTAATGAAATAACAAAATGCTTTTTTATTGCTTCGCCCTACTCGTCCTCGCATTTGGTGAAGGTCGCTAAGGCCAAAATTATTCGCATTATTGATAAAAATTGTATTGGCATTTGGCACATCTAAACCACTTTCTACAATAGTTGTACTGACTAATACATCGAACGCGCCATCCATAAAATCGAGCATCAATTGTTCTAGTTTTTTTCCATCTAATTGCCCATGACCAACCGCAATTTTGGCATCAGGCACCAACCGTTGGAGCATTCCGGCAACTTCTTTAATGTTTTCTATACGATTATGAATAAAAAACACTTGTCCTGCTCTTTGAATTTCATAACTGATTGCATCACGAATGATGGATTCAGTTAGTCGAATTACTTGACTTTCAATAGGAAAACGATTGGGTGGCGGTGTAGTAATTACCGAAAGATCACGCGCAGCCATAAGACTAAACTGAAGGGTTCGAGGAATTGGGGTTGCTGTTAATGTCAGTACATCAACATTTTCTTTTAAAGTCTTTAATTTTTCTTTGACTGCTACGCCAAATTTTTGTTCTTCATCAACTATTAAAAGTCCTAAATCCTTAAAATTCACAGCCTTGTTAACCAATTGGTGTGTTCCAATTATAATGTCAATTTGACCATTTTCTAATTGCTCAAGAGTTTGGCGTTTTTGCTTGGCGGTTTTAAATCGATTTAAGTAATCTATAGTAACCGGAAACTCTTTTAAACGATCTTTGAATGTTTTGGCATGCTGAAAGGCCAAGATTGTAGTAGGAACCAAAACAGCAACCTGTTTGCCATTATCTACCGCTTTGAATGCAGCACGAATGGCGACTTCTGTTTTACCAAAGCCCACATCACCACAAACCAAACGGTCCATAGGACGCTCGCTTTCCATATCCTTTTTGATATCGGCAGTAGCCGTAATTTGATCGGGGGTGTCTTCATACACAAAAGAGGATTCCAACTCCAATTGCATGGCACTATCGGGACGGTATTGATAGCCTTTTTGTAGCTTTCGTTTCGCATACAATTGAATAAGATTAAATGCGATCTCTTTTACGCGAGATTTGGTTTTTTGTTTTAGTGTTTTCCAGGCTTTGCTTCCTAATTTATAAATTTTTGGCGCCTTACCATCTTTACCATTAAATTTCGTGATTTTATGCAACGAATGAATGCTAAGATATAGCACATCACGTTCACCATAAATTAACTTAATGGCTTCTTGAAGTTTACCCTCTACATCTATTTTTTTGAGTCCCCCAAAGCGCCCTATCCCATGATCGATATGTGTGACATAGTCGCCTACTTCAAGACTGTTCAACTCCCGTAAAGTAATGGCTTGTTTTTTTGAAAAACCGTTTTTCAGATGGAATTTATGATACCTCTCAAAAAGTTGATGATCGGTATAACACACAATTTTGTTGTCATGATCTATAAAACCTTGGTGCAAAGACAATACAAGCGTTTTGTAATGAACAACCGTTTCTTGCTCTTCAAAAATATCGTGAAAACGTTGTGCTTGTTGCGTATTGGCACAACAAATTATAGTTTGATAACCATCATTGTGGTGTTGATTCAAATCTTGAATGAGCAAATTGAATTGTTTATTGAATGAGGGCTGAGGACTTGTTTCAAAATATAATGCATTTGAACTGCTTTCTTGAAACAATACATCCTGTCCAAATTCTACAACTGAAAATTGAGGCAATAGGTCTTTAAAAATTTGCCCTGTACAAAACAAATCTGATGGCTCACTTTGTTTTACAGTATGTTCTAGCTTATCGAATGCTATAGTTGCTTTTTCAAACAATAAATCCATACACCCTATAAGTGCGGGTAAATTGGAAGAGAATATAATGGTCTCTTTTGAAATATACTCTAAAAACCCAACCCGTTTTTCATTATGGTGTTTGTGCTCTATATTGGGAATAATTTGAAGAGCATTGTGTGTATTTAATGATAGTTGAGATGCAATATCAAAGGTACGAATACTCTCAACCTCATCGCCAAAAAACTCGATCCTATAGGGTGTATCATGTGCAAACGAAAACACATCAACAATACCACCACGAACAGAAAACTCTCCAGGGTCAGTCACAAAATCAACCCGTTTGAAATGGTATTCAAAGAGAAGGTTATTGATAAATTCTATACTTAAATTATCCCCAGAATTGATTTTAAAAGTGTTGCGATTGAGTTCTTTTTTGGAAAGCACCTTTTCAAAAAGTGCATCGTGATAGGTCACCAATAATGCTGGTTTTTTTCTGCTATTTATTCTATTAAGAACCTCGGCTCGAAGTAAAACATTGGCATTGTCTGTTTCTTCAATTTCGTAGGGTCTTCGATAACTTCCAGGATAAAAAAGCACATCCTCTGTGGGTAAAATCAGTTCTAAATCATTCAGATGAAAAGCAGCGGCTTCTTTGGAATCAAAAACCAGTAAAAAAGGTTTTTTTTGTTGGCGAAATGCTGCTGCAATTGTAAACGAAAACGCAGAACCTATAAGGCCTTTGAGTTGTGTTTTTTGTTGAGTAATGGACACAGCATCGCACAGTTTTTGAAGTTTCAAAGACTGTAAAAATTTTTGAGAAAGCTCACTTTTGCTCAACTAAAACTAATTTTTGCAAATATAAAACAATAGAACATCCCTAGCACAAAAAAATAATTTCAAAACAGAACATTATTACCATTTTTTAAAAAAATATGTAGGTTTGTAGCTCACCCCAAAACTAAAATGATATGACTTTTTCCGAATTATTCGACAGTGGATTCAAAAAACGTAATCAAGACCATTTTGCAGCAATTGTACGTATTGCTATGGATGACAATGTCATCACCGAAGAAGAAAAGGGGTTTTTGGATCGTTTAGCCAGAAAATTAGACATTTTAAAATTGGTGTATGATGCCATTTTAGAAGATTATAAATCGCATCCCATTAATCCTCCGATTACTTCGGAACGACGTTTGGAGCGTTTATTTGATTTAGCAAGAATGGTATATGCAGACCATATTAAAGATGAACATGAAGTTCTAATTTTGACAAAAATTGCTGTGGGTCTAGGCTATAAAAAAACACAGAAGATATTGTTAATAAAGCCCTTGATATTGTGGCAGATACTTCAATTGATGTTGAAGAATTTAAAGAAAAAATGAAAAAATAGTAGGGCTTTAAACTTTGCGTTCTCCAAGGATTCGCATCAAGCCTTCTTGTGCAACGGAAACAATTAAGGTTCCATTTTTATCAAAAATACTGCCTCTAGAAAACCCTCTGGAGTTGGAAGCGCTTGGACTGTCTATTGAATACAACAACCAATCGCTCAAATCAAAATCGCGATGAAACCAAATGGCATGATCCAAACTGGTATAAAACACTTCTTTGGTGTTGAGTAATTCGCGATGCGGCATAGACGCTGGACGAAGGATATTGTAATCTGATGCATAGGCCAAAAGTTGGTGCTGTAAGGGTTTATTTTTTCCAATTTCTTCCACCGTTTTAAACCAAATATTATCATATGGCGGGCTATTTTTTACCAACTTAGATAGCATATCATCCACTGGTTTAAACTGAAATATTTTAGGCAAAGATGCTTTGTAGCGTTTGTATGTGGTTGGCAAAATAGTTTTAAACCTCTCAATCTGCTCTTCACTTTTAATAAGATTTTGTGGTGGCAATACGTTGGGCATTGCAATTTGATGATCCACACCATCTTGGACCTTTTGAAAAGAAGCAGACATATTGAAAATTGCTTTTTCATTTTGAAATGCTACTACACGTCGTGTTGTAAAACTTCCACCGTCTCTAATCACATCAACTTCGTATTTTATAGGGATATTGAGGTCTCCACCCAAAATAAAATAGGCATGCATAGAATGCACAAATCGGTCTTCTGGAACAGTCTGATAGGCCGCATAAAGCGATTGGGCCAAAACCTGGCCTCCAAACACCCTGCCCCAAGGGGCGCTGTAATTGTTACCAATAAAGGTGTGGTCGTTGATTTTTTTTAGTGTAATTAATGCGATAAGTTCTGAAAGGGCATTCATAGATGATTATTTTTTGCAAAAGTAGTATATTTATGATTTTAACATCATAAAATTAAACCTAATAAAGTGTTAATTTTATGTAACATTTTTGGCGTTTTTTCGTCTAAAAGCAAACAAATTTTATGGAACTATTTCTAATTGTCGTTGCTGCAGTTTTGATGTTACTTGGTATAATCGGTAGTTTTTTACCTATATTACCTGGCCCAATAACCAGTTGGTTTGGATTTCTTTTGCTTTACTTTTCACCCCTTATTGAAGTAAGCAAGAAGTTTTTAATCATCACCCTAATTATTGCCATTATCATATGGGTTCTTGACTACTTTATCCCTGCTATGGGTACAAAAAAGTTTGGGGGCTCTAGAGCAGGAATGATTGGTACAACAATTGGTCTTTTGGTAGGGTTATTCTCTCCAATTCCAGGGGGTATTATAATAGGCCCATTTTTAGGAGCGCTTTTTGGTGAAATACTTAATAAAGCCGATTCAAAAACAGCACTAAAAGCCGCTTTTGGATCCTTTCTTGGGTTTTTGACCTCTACTTTTATTAAATTTGTAGTTGCTGTTATCTACCTTGGGATTTTTGTTTCCATTCTTTGGGAACACAAATCCATTTTTTATAATGGTTAAATCATTTAACAAAAAGTTTTATACACATTACAATTAATTAAACTATTTTCACAAACATTTTATTTTAAAAAATCATCTATGAACAAGTATTATTATCTACTGACATGCAGCATTATGTTGTTGTCAACATCACTTTTTGCTCAAGAAGAACCTGCATCTGTCTATGATTACAATGCCGCTTTTGGGCACGGATTTTACACCAAAAATGGAACTGCTACACGATCGGCTAGTGGAAAACCAGGACATGCCTATTGGCAAAACAGTGCTGATTACAAAATTGACATTCGTTTGAATGAAGACACAAAACAATTTACTGGATCTGAAGTCATTACCTACACCAACAACAGTCCAGATGCGCTGGAATTTTTGTGGGTTCAAGTGGATCAAAACCTATTTAAAAAAGACTCTAGAGGAAATGCAATTATTCCCTTAAGTGGAAGTAGAAACGGAGCTAAAGGGCAAGATTTTGATGGCGGTTATGACATCGGAAATGTACATGTATCTTATGATGCTGATCGAAAGTCGAGACGTAAAGATGCTCGTCGTCAGTTAGCTGTAAAATATGAAATTCATGACACTCGCATGAAAATTTATTTACCAAAACCATTGGCCGCAAATGGAGGAAAAATAAACCTAAATATTGATTTTTCTTTTACCTCACCAGATTACGGATCGGATAGAATGGGTGTTTTGGAAACCAAAAATGGACGCATTTTCAATCTGGCACAATGGTATCCAAGAATGTGTGTTTATGACGATGTTTCGGGTTGGAACACATTGCCTTACTTAGGCGCTGGAGAATTTTATTTGGAATATGGAACATTTGATGTTCATATCAACTCACCAGCCGACCATCTTGTGGTTTGTTCAGGGGAGTTACTCAATCCAGAAGACGTGTATACCGAAACACAACTCAAACGATTGGAACAAGCAGCATCAAGTGACGAAACTGTTATTATCCGCTCCGCAGAAGAAATCAATGATCCAAACTCAAGACCGAAAGGTAAAGACCGATTGACATGGAAATTTAGAATTGAAAATTCAAGAGATGTTGCATGGTCTTCATCAAAAGCATTTATCATGGATGCAGCACGCATCAACTTGCCTAGCGGTAAAACATCTATGGCCATGTCTGTTTACCCTGTTGAAAGCAACACTATGGATTCATGGGCACGCTCAACAGAATATACAAAAGCATCCGTTGAACACTATTCAGAAAAATGGTTTGAATACCCTTATCCTGCAGCCATTAATGTTGCTGGAAATCAAGGTGGGATGGAATACCCTGGAATTGTATTCTGTAGCTGGAAAAGTAAAAATGAAAGACTTTGGGGGGTAACAGATCATGAGTTTGGTCACATTTGGTTTCCTATGATTGTAGGTTCCAATGAGCGTCTTCATGCTTGGATGGATGAAGGGTTTAATACTTTTATCAATTCGTTAAGTACAGATGCTTTTAATAATGGTGAGTACAAAGAACCTAAGCGAAATATGCATCGTTTTTCTGGAGTGTTAGTTAATGATAGAATGGAACCAATATATACGGCTCCAGACAATTTAAAAGAACGAAATTTAGGGCTTTTGGCTTACTACAAACCAGGTGCTGGACTAGAAATGCTTCGCGAACATATTCTTGGAGAAGAACGTTTTGATGAAGCCTTTACAGAATACATCAACCGTTGGGCCTATAAACACCCGACTCCAGATGATTTTTACAGAACAATGGAAAATGTAAGCGGTGAGGAACTCAGCTGGTTCTGGCGGGGATGGTTTATTCATAATTGGAAATTAGATCAAGCCATCAATAGAGTTAAATATGAAGATGGTGATCCCTCCAAAGGCGCGATTGTTACCATTGAAAATCTACAGCAAATGCCAATGCCTGTTACTTTGGAATTTACAACAGAAAGCGGCGCTAAAACAAGACACACACTTCCAGTAGAAATTTGGAAACGTAACAAAAAATGGACCTTCAAATACGATTCTACAGAACCTCTAAAAAGTGTTGTGATTGATCCAGATTATGTTTTACCAGATGTAGACTCTAGCAACAACCGATGGACACCAGAGATTGCTGCGGAAAATGCTGAAGATTTAACTGGATATTTTGGAGATTATAGTTCAGCAGCATTTCCTATGGTTATCAACATTTCTGAGAAGAATGGAGAGCTTGTGGCTACAGCTGAAGGTCAGCCTGCCCTACCACTCACTAACGATGGTGGTGGTAAATTCATCTCTGATGAAGCCGGCCTTGAAATGCAATTCAATTCGGAAAAAACTAGCTTCGAGTTGAATATTGGCGGACAAGTCTTTGAATTCAACAAAAAATAAAAATAAATCCCACAATAAAAAAGCGGCCCAGGGCCGCTTTTTTTATAAAACTATCTTAAAATTAAAACCATAAACTACTGTTTTCGTTACTTTTACGTGTTTAATGGATATGGAGATTGAAAAGAGCTAAAACAAACATCGTCTGGTTGAAACGTGATTTACGCACCCAAGATCACGAGCCCCTATTTCTTGCAGAAAACGCAAAAATCCCCTACATCATCATCTACATTTTTGATTCAAACTTGTTGCAACACCCTGATTCTGGAGTGCGCCACTTGCAATTTATTTATCATTCCATAAACGCCCTCAATAAAACCTTAGCATCTTCAAATGCTTCTGTTTCTATTTTTTATGGAAATTTATTAGATATTTTTGAGTTTCTATATACAAAATTCGATATTCAAACCATTTTTAGCCATAACGAAATTGGTACAGAACGTTCTTGGCTACGTGATAAAAGCATTTCAAAATTTTGTAAGCAACACACTATTTTATGGCAAGAATCCCAACAAAATGGAGTGGTTCGAGGATTAAAAAATAGAACCCATTGGGCAAAACTTTGGAACAGTTACATGAGTAAACCTGTCATAAATAACAGTTTCTCAAAAGCCAAAAAAATAGAGTTTTCTTTTCCTTTTATACTTCCAAAAAAACTTCAAAAGCAATTGGAACACTACCCAAAATCATTTCAACCAGCTGGAGAAGGCATGGCCTGGCGGTACTTGCATTCTTTTCTTGAGGAAAGAGGGTTTAATTATCAAAAGCACATTTCTAAACCTACCGAAAGTAGAATAAGTTGTAGTAGAGTTTCACCGTTTTTGAGCTGGGGAAATTTGAGTGTACGCCAAGTCTTTCAATATGTCAATATGCATCCCAATGCTCAAAAAAGAAAGCGTGTGTTTTCGGCGATGCTAACACGACTACATTGGCATTGTCATTTTGTTCAAAAATTTGAGATGGAGTGCAGTTACGAAACGCAATGCATCAATGCTGGTTATGAATTATTGGAACGAAACACGAACGCCACCTATTTAAAAGCATGGAAACTAGGCGCCACTGGCTATCCGCTGATTGATGCCTGTATGCGTGCTCTAGAGCAAACGGGGTGGATTAACTTTAGAATGCGAGCGCTTTTAGTATCGTTCTTAACGCTAAATTTGGATCAAGATTGGCGCGATGGTGTATATCATTTGGCGCGCTTATTTCTGGATTATGATCCTGGAATTCATTACCCTCAATTTCAAATGCAGGCCGGCACAACTGGCATCAATACCATTCGATTATACAACCCTGTAAAAAACTCGATGGAGCAAGACCCAGAAGGTGTTTTTATAAAAAAATGGGTGCCCGAACTTCAACAAGTTCCTGTAGAGCATATTCATGAACCATGGAAAATGAGTGCTATGGAGCAAGAATTTTGTGGGGTTGTTTTGGGCCAAAACTATCCATTACCCATTGTTCACTTAGAAGAGAGCGCACGTGCAGCACGAGCCAAAGTTTGGGGACATCGCAAACATCCTTTGGTACAAAAAGAAAACAAAAGAATTCTAGAAAAATACATCAAAAGACATAAATAAATGGTATAAAAAAAGCCCTCCGTTTTACAGGAAAGCTTCTCACTGGTTTTGTCAAACCACGGGTAATCCATTGGATTACCTCAACACAACATTTTTGAATACTTTTGATTTACATTTAGTATTTTGTAGTTGGGATGGGAATCGAACCCATTAAAAAAACCCCGAAGGTTCAAACCTTTATTTTTAAATCAAAAACAATGATGCTAAAAACGCCACAAATATAAGTAAATTTATTTAAAATAGATTTTAATATAGTTTTTACAGAAATGGATTTTAGTAGATTATAATTTTAGTAAAACTGAACAAACAAATCTTTCGTCTAGATTTAAATCCTCTGAGCTATCGTAATTTGAATTTAATGTATCTCCATCTATTTCGTAATTAACATCAATATATCTTATAATTTCTAAAACCCAAATTGTATTCTTTTCATTAAGATTTATTCTCTTGTAATGCTCAAAATCGATAAATTCTCTATCGTCTTCCCCTTCAATAATTATATTGTCGACGATAATTCAATAAAAAACTTAATTAATGAATTAGGGGATAAAATATCAAACAACCCAATTCCAGAAGGTTGTGAGAAAATTAAGATTTATTACGGAGATAAAAATTCAGAAGGTGAATGGGATGAGTTCATTGTTAGTTGTGAAATAAATTTATAACACACTTTAATTACTTCTCTTTTCAAAAATCGGTATAACCAACTGATTTATATTTAATTACATGATATTATTAAAAATAGGGAGTGACTCGAACCACCTAAAAAAATAACTCCTTGAAAATCAAGGAGTTATAAATTTCGAAGTGGTTGCGGTCTGGACGGGACTCGAACCCGCGACCCCCTGCGTGACAGGCAGGTATTCTAACCAACTGAACTACCAAACCGTTGCTTAAAGCGAATGCAAATATACATTGCATTTTTAATACAACAAATGTTTTTTATTTATTTTTCACAAAAATTTATTGCGCTTTTCAAAGAAAGTCATCAGGATTTTATTGAAGCCTTCACGCACATCAACAGGCATATAATGTATCTTATATTGATCGCATTTTAATTTCAATTCTTTAAAATAATTATTTAGCGCTTTGCTGTAGTTTTCTTGAACAGATTTTGGAAATACATCAATTGAAGCGCCTGTTTCTACATCTACAAAATGTTTTGGAGTGTTGCTAAAGTCAAAATCAAATTCTGTTTTTTTATCGAAAACATGAAAAAGAATAAGCTCATGCTTATTGTATTTCAAATGCCTTAGTGCCTCAAACAACTGAGTGGATGCCATTTCGGACTGAAACATGTCTGTAAACAAAATAATCATTGAGCGACGATGCATTTGTTCTGCAATTTGATACAATACCTCATAGGTCTTGGTTGTTGATTGTTTTGGTGCTTTAGTTGTGGCGTTGTACAACTTATCCAGCAACATCTGAAAATGACGTTCATTTCCTTTTTCTGGAGCATAATATTGATAGGTATCGGCATACAAACTTAGGCCTGCTGCATCGCGTTGTTTTTTCAGAATTTGAAGTAAAACTGCCGATGCTAATGCTGAAAATTCCACTTTATTATATTTCAAATCTGAATGTTCTTCCAAATTTGGATAAAACATAGATGAACTAAGGTCTACTATTATATGACAACGCATATTGGTTTCTTCATCAAAACGCTTGGTATATAATTTATCTGTTTTGGCAAAAAGTTTCCAATCAATATGTCGAGTACTTTCGCCATTATTATAAATTTTATGTTCGGCAAATTCAGCAGAAAAACCATGAAATGGACTTTTGTGCGTTCCAGAAATAAACCCCTCCACAATAGATTGTGCGAGTAGCTCAAAATTGGAAAATTGAGTCTTATTTTGATAATCGTTTTGAAAGCTCATTATCCCCTAAACTAAAAAAGGTTTGTCACATGGACAAACCTTTTCAAATTTATTATTAATTGAAGATTACAACAAGGCGTCAATCGCATCGGTGTAACTTGCTTTTGGTGCAACACCTACTTGTCGTCCAACAACTTCTCCGTTTTGAAATACCAATACTGTAGGAATGTTTCGTACACCATATTTTGCAGCAAATTCTTGATTTGCATCAACATCAACTTTGCCAACAACAGCCTTTTCGGCATATTCAGTACTGATTTCGTCAATGATTGGACCTACCATGCGGCAAGGACCACACCATGCTGCCCAAAAGTCAACCAAAACTGGTTTGCTGCTATTTAGTACTGTTTCTTCAAAGTTTGCATCTGTTATTTCTAGTGCCATAAGATTTAGATTTAATATATATACAAATTTAATCAAAAAAACGAGTTCTCAAGCCTATGTACAATTTGTTTTTTTTATGATGAAATTGACAATATTGATATGGCTAATTGAGTTTATAAAAGATATTTTGATTTTGAAGTTCGGTCAACAATTCTTGTGAGATTTGTACTTTCTGTTTTCTGCTTTTGAGCTCCAATTTTAATTCTTCTTCATCGTCATATACTACAAAATTCAGATGATGTTTGCCTTTATGTAGTCTTAAAAGGTCTTGAATTTCAATTACTTTTTGCTCATTTAAATCTTTGATATTGAGCTGAATAGATAATTTATTAGCGTATGCATCCATTACATCATGTAACAATTGAAAGTTATTGAACTGCAAACGGGGTTCTCCTATTTTTCCAGTTTCTCTATTGGTCCACCCCTCTCGAACAAATGCGCGTATGTAAACAAAATTATTTAGCATTAGAAAGTGTCTAAATTTGAGATATTCTTCGCCAAAAATTCTAAATTCATGACTGTTGGTGTAGTCTTCAATAGTAAAACTCGCCCAACCTTTGCCTTGTCTACTCACACGATGCTGAACATCAGTAACTACTCCTCCAAACGTAATTTCTTTGTTCATCAACGGCGTCATGTTTTGAAAATAGGCTACGGTTCCATTGCAAAAATTTTGCATTTCTATTCGGAAATCGTCCAAAGGATGCCCTGAAATATAAATACCAACTACTTCTTTTTCTCGAGCTAATTTTTCCATGGTACCCCAACTTTCGCAAGCTGGAAGTTCGGGCTCTGGAAACTGAACCTCACTGGCTTCACCAAACAAGCTCACTTGGGCAGAATTTTTATTTTCTTGAAATTTATTGGCATATTTTATAGTTTTTTCCAAAAATGTTACCCCATCCCCTTCATCATAAAAATATTGTGCACGGTGTGTATTTGTAAAACAGTCAAAACCCCCGGCATTGGCCAAATTTTCAAAGGCTTTTTTATTGGCTGCACGTAAATCAATACGCTTGGCTAAATCAAAAATAGAACGGTATGTCCCCTCTTTTTTTCGTTCCTCAACAATTGTTTTTACAGCACCATGTCCTACCCCTTTTATAGCACCCATTCCAAAGCGAATGGCGTTGTCTTTATTTACAGAAAACTTGTAATAACTTTCATTAACGTCGGGCCCCAAAACATTGAGTTTCATACGCTTCGCTTCTTCCATAAAAAAGGTCACTTGCTTGATATCGTTCATATTATTGGACAATACTGCTGCCATATATTCTGCTGGGTAGTGTGCTTTGAGGTAGGCCGTTTGATAGGCTATCCAAGCATAACATGTTGAGTGCGACTTATTGAAAGCATAACTTGCAAATTTTTCCCAATCGGTCCAAATTTTTTCTAATTTCTCTGGATTTAACCCTTTTGAACTCGCTTGATTAATGAATTTTGGCTTCATTTTGTCAAGTACTGCCTTTTGTTTTTTACCCATAGCTTTTCGCAAAACATCCGCTTCACCTTTGGTGAAATCAGCGAGTTTTTGAGACAGTAGCATTACTTGCTCTTGATAGACTGTAATTCCATAAGTTTCTTTCAAATATTCTTCCATTTCTGGAAGGTCATATGAGATGTCTTCATCGCCGTGCTTTCTGCGGATAAAACTTGGAATATACTCTAAAGGACCAGGACGATATAGTGCATTCATGGCAATTAAATCGGCAAATACTGTTGGCTTCAAATCGCGCATATGTTTTTGCATTCCTGGCGATTCGTATTGAAATATACCCACCGTTTCTCCACGTTGAAACAACTCGTATGTTGCGACATCGTCTAATGGAAAATTTTCGGGGTCTAGAGAAATTCCATGTTTGGCTTTGACAATTTTTACAGTATCTTTTATAAGCGTTAATGTTTTGAGTCCTAAAAAATCCATTTTTAGCAACCCTGCATCTTCAACCACCGAGTTATCAAATTGAGTCACATACAAATCTGAATCTTTGGCGGTAGCAATAGGGACATAATTGGTAATATCACCAGGTGTTATAATCACTCCACACGCATGAATTCCTGTATTTCTTAGTGAACCTTCTAAGACTTTGGCTTGATTGACGGTTTCTGCCTCCAAATCATCACCTTCAGAAATATTAAGTAATTGATTAATAAGCTCCATGTCTTCGGTACGAAATTTTTGTTTGAGGATTTTTTCGTCTACCCCAAATATTTTATTGAGCTTAGACATATTGGGCACCAGCTTTGCAATGCGGTCTGCATCGCCCAATGGTAAATCCAAAACACGTGCGGTGTCTCTTATGGAGGATTTGGCGGCCATTGTTCCATATGTGATAATTTGTGCCACTTGATTGGCGCCATATTTCTTAATCACATAATCCATCACTCGACTTCGTCCTTCATCATCAAAATCGATATCAATATCAGGCATACTAACACGATCTGGATTGAGGAAACGCTCAAAAAGTAAATCGTATTTAATAGGATCAATATTTGTAATCCAAAGACAATAGGCCACAACCGACCCTGCTGCAGAACCACGACCTGGCCCAACAGAAACATCCATATTTCGCGCCTCGCGAATAAAATCTTCTACAATCAAAAAATACCCTGGATACCCTGTTTTTTCGATGGTTTGAAGTTCAAAATCAATACGCTCTTTGATGGCATCTGTTAGTGTTTTGTAGCGCTTTTTTGCGCCTTCATATGTCAAATGACGTAGATATGCATTCTCCCCATGATTTGTACCCTCCAAAGCATCGGTTTTATTTACAAATTCTTCGGGAATTTCAAATTTTGGAAGCAATACATCTCTTGCCAATTCAAAAGGTTCAATTTTATCAACCACCTCTTGAATATTTAGAATGGCCTCTGGAACATCCTTAAACAATTCTTTCATTTCTTCTGATGACTTGAAAAAATATTCTTGATTGGGAAGTCCATATCTGTAGCCACGCCCCCGACCTATAGGTGTGGCTTGCTTTTCACCGTCTTTCACACACAACAAAATATCATGTGCATTGGCCTCCGTTTGATCTATGTAATAGGTGTTGTTGGTGGCTACTAATTTTATGTTATGCTTTTTGGCAAATTGAATCAATACAGGATTGATACGGTCTTCATCTTCTTGACTATGACGCATGAGTTCAATATATAAATCCCCTTGAAATTGTTCTTTCCACCACAATAATGCGTCTTCGGCTTGATGTTCACCAACATTTAAAACTTTTGAGGGCACTTCACCATAAAGATTTCCTGTTAGTACAATTAAATCTTCTTTGTATTGTTCTACAATCTTGCGATCAATTCTAGGAACATAATAAAATCCATCGGTAAACGCAATAGAAGACATTTTTACCAGGTTTTCATAACCTTTTTTGGATTTGGCCAAAAAGACAATTTGATATCCATTGTCTTTGTGTGATTTATTTTCATGGTCTTCACAAACAAAAAATTCGCAGCCAACAATCGCTTTTATGGGAGTGGCTTCAAAAGGCTCTCCTTTTGCTTCGGCGTATAGCTTTTGTTGTTTTAATCCTTTATTATAATTTCCAATTTCTTTTACAAAATGAAAAGCACCCATCATATTTCCATGATCAGTTAGGGCAACGGCAGGCATTTGGTATTTGGCAGCAGCATTGACTAATTTTTTGATGCTGATGGTGGATTGTAAAATTGAAAATTGAGAATGATTATGTAAATGTGCCATTGTGGCGTCATTCAAAATTTCGGGGATACCCTTGGAATGCTGGTGTGTTTGACTTTCTTTTTGGGCTTTTGCATTAATGGCCGCTGTGGCTTCTTTTAGATTGATATGTCTAAGACCAATGGGCGCCATCGGATTTGGGTGATGTGCTTTAAACTCTTGAATATATTCTGGTGTAGACTGCAGCTCATCTGGTGAAAAAACACCTTTTCTAAGCAATTCCAAAAAACAACGTGTTGTGGCTTCCACATCGGCAGTGGCGTTGTGGGCTTCTGCAAATGGGGTTTGGAACAAAAACTGATGCAACTCCGTTAGGGTTGGTAATTTAAATTTACCGCCGCGTCCGCCAGGCAACTGACAAAGACTGGCCGTAGTTTCGGTACAGGTATCCAAAACCGGCATAGTATTAAGAGGGGTTTCAATTTGTAGGCGATGGTATTCGCAGCCCATAATATTGAGGTCGAAACCTACATTTTGTCCCACTACAAATTTGGCTTTGGATAGTGCGATATTAAATTTTTTGAGAACAACCGCTAATTCCTCGCCTTGTTCTGTGGCTAAGGCTGTAGAAATGCCATGAACTTTTTCGGCATCATAGGGCACATTAAATCCATTGGGGCGAATGAGAAAATCTTGATGTTCAAGGCATTGGCCCATATGGTCGTGCAATTGCCATGCAATTTGGATACAACGTGGCCAATTGTCGGTGTCCATTAGGGGCGCATTCCAACGCTTGGGCAGACCAGTAGTTTCGGTATCAAAGATTAAATACATGGCAAAAATTTGTGCTTAAAACAGAACTCTAAATATAGTATTATTTTAAGATTTTGCGCTTGCTTTTTTTAAGGATTTATGAACAATAAAGATTAATAAAATTCCAAAAAAACCAAACGTCATGGTGAATTCGTTTCAGTACAGTGTGACCTGAGTATGACCTGAAACAATATTAGTGTAAACAACAATAAATTTTTGTAAACAGCTATATTTAAAGATTTGATAAGTTGATAAGAAGCTCGTCAATCCTCAGTTACATAGCTTAAATTATAAAACACTCCTTTCGAAAAGTTCATATATTTTGTTCCGGTACTATCGTAAGAATTAAAATAAAATGTGCCTTTAATATTTTTGGTTTCAGCATTTACTTCTTCAATCGTCACTTTTCCATCACTCAAATATACGGGATATTCAACCCCATCATATTGTGTGGAATATATGATGTTTTCTTGTTTAAATGTTACCGTAGAGGTCTTGCCTTTTCCTAATTCATAAGACCCAACAGTAGCTGCAGCTAGTATAATTGTCATAGTGCCATAACCATCTGTTCCAGTAATTGTTAGTGCCCCCGCAGTATTTACGGTCGCTGAACGCGAATTGGACTTCCATGTAAAATCGCCGTGTTGTAATCCTTGTAAGGTTGGGGAACTCGTTTGAATCTCATCTTGACATCCAAAAAAAGAAAACATTACAAGTAAAGAAAGTGCAAAATATTTCATAGTTTTTTGATTTAAGTAGGTTGAATTTAACAACATCTATCAGCTCAAAAATATAAAAAATAAATGAATGTTTTTGTATTGAAAAAATATAGTATATTTGCCGCTCATTAATAACCGAGGTCGAGAACCTCACAAATTAATTTTTATGCCTGTAAAACTAAGATTACAAAGACACGGAAAAAAAGGAAAACCATTCTATTGGATTGTTGCTGCAGATTCGCGCTCAAAAAGAGATGGACGTTTTCTTGAAAAACTAGGAACGTACAACCCTAACACCAATCCTGCACAAATTGACCTCAACGTTGATGGTGCTGTAAAATGGTTAGAAAATGGTGCTCAACCTACAGATACTACTCGTGCAATTTTATCGCATGAAGGCGTTTTGTTAAAAAAACACCTTGCTGGAGGAGTAAAGAAAGGTGCTTTAACTGAGGAACAAGCGGAAGAAAAATTCCAAGCTTGGGTTGCAGAGAAGCAAGCTAAAGTTGACGCTAAAAAATCTGATCTTCAGAAAGCCAAAGAAGCACAGGAAGCAAAAGCCCTTGCTGCAGAAAAAGCAGCCAATGAGGCGCGTATTGCTGCCGCCGCTCCTGTAGTAGAAGAAGCTACAGAAGAAGAAGTTGCTACTGAAGCTTCAAACGAAGAAGAATAAAACATTTATTTTTTATACCTTTAAACCTGACTTAACGGTCAGGTTTTTTTTTGATATTTTATGAAAAAAGAAGATTGTTTTTATCTTGGAAAAATCGTAAAAAAGTACAGCTTTAAAGGAGAAATTATAGCCAAACTCGACACCGACCAACCTGATATTTACGAAAATTTAGATGCCTTATTTATAGACGTTAGTAACCGCTTGATTCCTTATTTTGTAGAAAAATCTCAGCTGCACAAATCTAACTTGTTACGTTTAAAACTTGAGGATGTTAGCAGTGAAAGTGATGCCGATGCTCTCTTAAAAAAAGACTTATATCTTCCTCTTGCTCTTTTGCCAAAACTTGAAGGCAATACTTTTTATTTCCACGAAATTATTGGATTTCAAGTTATTGATGAAAATTTTGGTCCTGTAGGGCATATCACAGGAGTTAACGATAGCACAACTCAAGCCTTATTTGAAATTGATCATAATGGAAAAGAAGTTTTAGTCCCCATCAACGACGATATTATTTGTAATCTAGACCGTACAGCCAAAACTGTATTGGTAAAAACACCGCCTGGACTTATTGACTTGTATCTCGACTAATGCCTTTGGAAGCCTTTCAGTTTAAACAATTTAGTGTGGCACACGACCGCTGTGCAATGAAAGTCGGTACCGATGCCGTTTTACTTGGTGCTTGGGCTGCTATAAATCATTGTCCTAACTCTGTTTTAGATATTGGTTCAGGTTCGGGAATTTTGGCGCTTATGCTTGCACAACGCAGCACCGCAGAATTAATTGATGCCATTGAAATTGATGCTGAAGCCTATGAGCAATGTGTACAAAATTTTGAGCAATCGCCGTGGGTAGATCGTTTGTTTTGCTACCATGCAAGTCTAGAAGAATTTACAGAAGAAATAGAAGACAAATACGACCTTATTGTGTCAAACCCACCATTTTATACCAATGATTTTGACACCAAAAATAACGCTAGAAACCTAGCACGTTTTGAAAATGCTTTACCTTTTGAACACCTTATTAGAAGTACAAAAATGCTTTTGTCCAATAAAGGTGTATTTTGTGTTATTATTCCCTTTAGTGAAGAAGATTTTTTTTGTGTATTAGCCAATGAAAATCAGCTTTATTGTAACAAAAAACTAAGGATACGTGGGCAAAAACATGGTGAAATTAAACGTAGTTTAATGGCATTTTCGTGTATAAAACAAGATATTGAAATACAAGAAATGTATCTTGAGGACAGACGACATAATTATAGCGAAAGTTACAAAGAGATCGCAAAAGAATTTTATTTAAAATTCTAAACTCAATAAATTTATAAGTAAATTTGTTGATAGATAAATTAAATCATAGTTGATTTTTCTATAAAACCTAAACTAAAAAAACTTTTTGGTATGAAACCAGACCTCTTTGAAGCACCTGATTATTATAACTTAGATGATTTATTTAGCGAAGAACACAAGCTTGTTCGTGATGCAGCACGCGAATGGGTCAAAAGAGCCGTATCGCCCATCATTGAATCTTATGCTCAAAAGGCTGAATTTCCAGAACAAATTATTGGAGGATTAGCAGAAATTGGTGCTTTTGGTCCTTACATTCCAGAAACTTATGGAGGTGCAGGGCTCGACCAAATTTCTTATGGGTTAATCATGCAAGAAATTGAACGTGGAGACTCAGGCGTTAGAAGTACAGCTTCAGTGCAGTCCTCGCTGGTTATGTATCCTATTTGGCAATATGGCAATGAAGAACAACGCCAAAAGTATTTACCAAAACTCGCTTCTGGAGAATTTATGGGAGCCTTTGGACTAACAGAGCCTGATCATGGAAGTAACCCTGGTGGGATGACTACAAATTACAAAGATATGGGTGACCATTATTTATTGAATGGCGCAAAACTATGGATTTCAAATGCTCCTTTTTGTGATTTTGCAGTGGTTTGGGCCAAAAATGAAGAAGGTCGAATTCACGGCCTTATTGTTGAACGCGGAATGGAAGGATTTTCTACACCCGAAACCCATAATAAATGGTCTTTGAGGGCTAGTGCTACTGGAGAACTTATTTTCCAAGATGTAAAAGTTCCAAAAGAAAATTTATTACCCAACAAATCTGGATTGGGCGCTCCTTTAGGATGCTTAGATTCAGCACGTTATGGTATTGCATGGGGTGCTATTGGCGCCGCTATGGACTGCTATGATACCGCTTTGCGATATGCCAAAGAACGTGTTCAATTTGGAAAACCTATTGCAGGCTTTCAATTACAACAAAAAAAATTAGCTGAAATGATTACCGAAATCACAAAAGCACAATTATTAGCTTTTAGATTAGGTCAGCTCAAAAATGAAAACAAAGCCAGTTCTGCCCAAATCTCAATGGCCAAAAGAAATAATGTTGAAATGGCCCTTAAAATTGCACGTGAAGCCCGTCAAATATTGGGCGGCATGGGAATTACCGGCGAATATAGCATTATGCGCCATATGATGAATCTAGAGAGTGTTGTCACCTACGAAGGTACACATGATATTCACTTACTTATCACGGGGTTAGATATTACAGGACTTAATGCGTTTAAATAATTTATTTTTTATCTTCTTTCTAGGAGTTTTCTTTTTAAGCACCTCACTTTTGAGTTGTAACAAAAAAGCGGAAGTCCCTTATGTTCCACCTATCACAGACACCCAAAATAATGACGATGATGTTGATGATGGTGGTGATGATGAAGAAACAACTGCACAAAATTATAAACTTCTAAGTCTTGGAGATAGCTATACCATTGGACAAAGTGTTTGTAACAGTTGTCGCTTTCCAGAACAATTAAAAGATAGCTTAATCGCAAATTTTAATGAACAAGACACCTTTTCTCTCAATGTTATTGCACAAACAGGATGGACAACTACAAATTTAAAATCTGCGATTGCAAGCGCCAATTTACCTTCAGATTTTGACTTGGTGACTTTACTCATTGGAGTCAATAATCAATATCAAGGTAAACCATTTTCGCTATACGAAACCGAATTTGTAGAATTAACCAATACTGCTATTGCATTGACTGGAAACGATGCTTCAAAACTTATTGTAGTTTCAATTCCAGATTATGCATATACGCCATTTGGTCAAAACAGCAATCCAGAAACCATTTCAGAAGAACTAGAACTTTATAATAATTTTGCTCAAAATTATTGCGAAACAAACGGATTGAGTTATGTTTACATTACCGATATTACGCAACAAGGACTAGAAAATCCAGCATTAGTTGCCTCTGATAATCTGCACCCCTCCACTTTAGCATATACTCAATTTGTAGAACGAATTTTGCCTCTAGCTATTGAAAAAATTGAATGATTTACTCCTCGGGAGCTAATTCCACTTCAAGTCCTTCCATTTCGGGTGTCATTTGGATTTGACACCCCAATCGACTGTTGGATTTTACATGAAATGCTTCGCTAAGCATAGCTTCTTCATCGTCTGATTTTTCTGGTAATTCATGTGTGCTTTGTACATAACACTGACATGATGCACACATGGCCATTCCACCACAAATACCAATACTTCCTTCTGGAGCAAGTTCATACATACGAACAACTTCCATTAGGTTTAGTGCCATATCTGTCGGAGCTTCAATTGAATGAGTAACCCCCAATCGATCCGTGATTTTTATGTTGATATCAGAAGACATTAATCAATTGATTTTACCACACTTTTGGGTGCTTCTTTTCGTGATCCATCAAAACCATCTACCCCAGTTACTGTAGTATATTTGAGTACTAAACGTTTCCCTGGATTGATGATTTTATAGGCCGCTTGGCACATAAGTGTAGCTTCATGAAAACCACATAAAATTAGCTTTAATTTTCCAGGATAAGTATTGACGTCACCAATTGCAAAAATACCAGGGATATTGGTTTGATAATCAAGTGCATTGTTTACTTTAATGGCGTTTTTTTCGATTTCGAGACCCCAATTGGCAATAGGTCCTAGTTTTGGCGATAATCCAAATAATGGGATAAAAGCATCAGTATCAATACGTTGTGGTATTTCACCAGTTTTTGTAACCTCTACAGATTCTAGTTTATTGTGACCAAAAAGTGCTGTAACTTCAGCAGGAGTTATTAAATTAATCTTTCCTTTGTTCTTTAAATCTTGCACCTTTTCTACTGAGTCTAAGGCACCTCTAAATTCAGTTCTTCGATGAATCAGTGTAACTTCACTAGCAACATCACTAAGAAAAATAGACCAGTCCAATGCAGAATCTCCTCCTCCTGCAATAACAACACGTTTGTTGCGGTAAACTTCTGGATCTTTAATTATATAGGCAACACCTTTGTCTTCAAAATCTGAAATATTTTCCAAAACAGGTTTTCGAGGTTCAAAACTTCCTAATCCACCAGCAATTGCAACTACTGGAGCTTGATGTTTGGTCCCTTTGTTGGTCGTTACAATAAACGAGCCGTTGTCTTGCTTTTGAATAGTTTCGGCGCGTTCTCCTAGCGTAAAACCTGGTTCAAACTGTTTGGATTGTTCTAATAATTTTTTTGTAAGATCTCCAGCTAATATTTCTGGATAGGCAGGGATGTCATAAATAGGTTTTTTTGGATAAATTTCTGAACACTGTCCACCAGGTTTTGGTAACGCATCAATAAGATGACATTTGAGTTTAAGAAGACCTGCTTCAAAAACTGTAAAGAGTCCAGTTGGTCCTGCACCAATAATAAGAATATCGGTTTTAATCATTTTATGCTTCGATATTTATTACAGATTGAATTTGAGGGGCATATTTTTTTATGGTCATTTCCACCCCCGATTTTAGGGTCATTTGATTGACGCTACAAGAAGAACAAGTTCCAATTAATTGTACCTTTACAACTTCATCATTTTCGATAGAAATCAAGTTGATGTCACCACCATCGTTTTGTAAAAAAGGGCGAATTTCATTCAAGGCTTTTTCAACGTTTTCTCTAAGTTCATTTGAATTCATAGTTCTATCGTTTTATTTTTTTACGGCACTACAACCAGCCATTGTTGTTATTTTGATGGCCTCTGTTGGTGGTAAATCTTTATTTCGTTTGACAACTTGTTGTACAACTTCTTTTGTAATTGCATCAAAAGCTGTTTCAATAGCAGTTTCTGTTTGCATGGCTGCTGGGCGACCAAAATCTCCTGCTTCTCTTATGCTTTGTACAATAGGGATTTCTCCTAAAAAAGGAACTCCTAAATCTTCCGCAAGATGCTTTGCACCTTCTTGACCAAAGATATAATATTTATTTTCTGGCAATTCTTTTGGTGAGAAATAAGCCATATTTTCTATAATTCCAAGGACTGGAACGTCTATGCTATCTTGTTGAAACATGGCTACACCTTTTTTGGCATCTGCTAATGCTACATTTTGTGGTGTACTAACAACCACAGCTCCGGTAATGGGTAAGGATTGCATGATACTCAAATGAATATCGCCTGTTCCAGGTGGTAAATCAATCAATAGAAAATCTAATTCTCCCCAGGCAGCATCAAAAATCATTTGATTGAGTGCTTTTGCAGCCATTGGTCCTCGCCACACTACAGCTTGATCTGTTTTGGTGAAAAATCCTATGGATAATATTTTAACACCATAATTTTCAATAGGTTTCATTTTTGAAGCTCCATCAACTTGAACTGCAAGTGGTTTTTCATGTGCGACATCAAACATTATTGGAACTGAAGGACCATAAATATCGGCATCTAAAATCCCTACTTTGAATCCCATTTTTGAGAGTGTTACTGCAATATTTGAAGTAACCGTTGACTTCCCAACACCACCTTTACCTGAAGCAATAGCTACAATATTTTGAATCCCTGGAATTGCCTTTCCTTTGATTTGATTTTTTGGTGTTGATGGCGCATCAACTTTTACGTTGACTTGAATTTTTGCTTTTTGATACACTAACTCATGAATCGCTTTCATGATATTAACTTCTGTACGTTTTTTTGCTTGTAAACTTGGGTTTGATATCGTTAAATCAACAATAACCTCATCATCGAAAACAACAATATTTTTTACGGCTTTGCTTTCTATCATGTTTTTACCTTCACCAGGAACTGTGATGGTTTTCAATGCGTCCTCAATTGCTTGTTTTGTAAATTTCAAGGCGTGTAATTTAGATTTGTTCTAAGGTGCAAATATACGCTTGATTTGTTAAAAAAGCTAAAGTTCTTTTACAGGATCCCAAAAAACAGATTCAAAATTCTGAATTTGATTGTCTTTAACTTGAATGCCTTCATTTTCTAAAAGTTGTTGCATTAGGTTTATGCCGTCAAAATGGTGTTTTCCAGTGAGCAGTCCTTTTCTATTGACAACTCTATGTGCAGGAACATCTTTACCATGTGAAGCCGTCATAGCATATCCCACAGCTCTTGCACTTCTTGGTGCAGCTAAATATGTTGCAATTGCCCCATAGCTTGTCACACGACCAAATGGAATCTGACGTGCAACTTCATAACATTTATCAAAAAAATTTGAGGATTCTGACATGATTAACCCACTCGAATTAAATTAATTAGCGTAATAATTGCAACTGCTAATGTTATGATTGCAATAGAGTAATTCATGTTTTTTGGTGTCACAAATTTGGTGTTCTTTAGAGTATCAAAAAATAAAATATAAACATACAATGCCATAAATGTTCCCATTACAGCTCCTGAAACATAGGTTCCTATTGTTGTGGGTTCCAAACTCAACCATTCAAAAGAAACAAGCGTTGTAACCATATAGGCCTGAAATGGTATTGGAAAAATATTGAGCGAAGACAAAAACACCCCTTGAAAAATACGACTTTGTTTGCTTTTAATTGACGGTTCTACTTCAAGGCTTTTTGGCTTTGATTTCGCTGTAAAAAAGAAATAAATAGACACCAATAAGAAAATTACAAATGCAACACGCTTTAGAATTATTGTCACTTCAGGATGTTGATTGAGATATTTGGCAAAAACAGTAGCAATATAAACTTGCAAAGCCACTATTATACATACACCAATTGAAAACATAAATCCTCTGTTGTGTCCCTCTTTTAAGCTAATTTTTGCAGCAGTCACATTGAGTAGTCCTGGCGGTAGGACACCAATAAAAGCTATCAAGAGACTTATAAAAAAGATGTATGTATTGTTCAATTTCTAATTGATTTTGAATCTAATATAGGTAATTGCTTTGTCTTTTGCTAAATAGGTTTCTTCATAATAGGTTTGTATTTCAGTCACCTCCTCTGGACTTCCCTCTTGTCGGTACACGTCATGATTTGCATATTCAACCTCATGCCCAAGTCCATGCAACAACCCAAGAGTGTAGCCATGCATAAATTCACTGTCTGTTTTGAGATGAACAACCCCTGTATTGTTTAAAACATTTTTATAGCGTTGCAAAAATGCAGCATTAGTTAAACGGTGTTTTGTTCGTTTGTACTTAATTTGAGGATCTGGAAAAGTAATCCAAATTTCATCAACCTCATTTTCAGCAAAAATAAATTCTATAAGTTCTATTTGAGTTCGAATAAATGCAACATTGGGCATTTGATCTTCAATAGCAGTTTTGGCACCTCTCCAAAAACGTGCCCCTTTGATATCAATTCCTATAAAATTTTTATTGGGATAGCGTTTGGCCAAACCCACAGTATATTCGCCCTTTCCACAGCCCAATTCTAGGACCAAAGGATTGTTGTTTTTAAAAAATGAGGAGCACCACTTGCCTTTCAACGAAAAATTGGCATCGACCAATTCTTCACGTGTCGGTTGAATCACATTGTGAAAGGTTTCATTTTCCCTAAATCTTTTCAGTTTATTTTTACTCCCCACAGGTTTGTATTTTCAGCAAAAGTAGGAAAATTAGACTGAATTTATTGTTGCTTTTGAAGTGTAAATGAAAACTCACTTCCTATGCCATATTTACTTTCAATGTGGATGGTTTCGTTGTGTGCTTCCAAGATATGTTTTACAATGGCAAGTCCTAGTCCAGATCCGCCCTCACTGCGCGCACCACTTTTGTCAACTCTATAAAAACGCTCAAAAAGTCGAGGAATGTGTTCTTCTTCTATACCTTCTCCATTGTCTGTAACTCGTACTAAAACTTTGTCAGGATTTAAAGATTCTACACTTAATTCTGTGGTGCCATTAGCGTGACCATATTTTATTGAGTTTACAATAAGATTGGTTAGCACTTGTTGTATACGTTTTAAATCGGCATTAACAAAAACTGATGTTGGAGTGAGTTCATCAAAAGTCAAAGTAATTTTTTCCTTTTTGGCTTTCATTTCAAGTTGCTCAAAAATAGTTTTTATGAGCTCAATTATATCAAAATTTGATTTTTCCAACTTCGCATCACCAAATTCTATTTTTGTAATTGTATCCAAATCTTGAACAATATATATCAATCGATCTACGCCCTTATCTGCTCTTTTTAGATATTTTTCCAAAATATCTTTATCACTCATTGCACCATCCAAAAGCGTAGAAATATAGCCTTGTACTGTAAATAATGGTGTTTTGAGTTCATGGGCCACATTGCCTACAAATTCTTTTCTAAATTCTTCTCTAGCCTTAAAGGATTCCAATTCATTTTTTTTAAGTTTTGTGTATTGACTAAGTTCCTTACTTAAAAACTCTAAATCTGTAGATATTGGTGTACTCTTTACTGGGCCAGGATCAGATTCCAAGAATATGACATCATTATATATTTTTTCTATTTTTCTATAGATATAACGTTCAATACGGATTTGTACTAAAACAAAGCTTATGATAAAACAAAAAAGCGAAGAAAAGCCTATTAATTTGAAATTAAAATCATTAGTAAAAAACAAAAAAACACTCATAGAGAGTGCAAGGAAAAACGTTAGGAGTAGTGCCGTTATGACTGCAAATTTATACGTCTTTTTTAGATTCATTTATTTTCAAACTTATACCCTACCCCTTTGATTGTTTTAAAGCGTTTGTCTCCAAGTTTTTCACGGAGTTTTCGAATATGAACATCTATAGTTCTTCCTCCAACAACAACTTCATTACCCCAAATTTTATCGAGAATATCCTCGCGCTTAAAAACTTTTCCTGGTTTGGATGCCAACAAATATAATAATTCAAATTCTTTGCGTGGTAAAATAATATCTTTGCCTTCAAAAACAATTTTATAGGCTTCTCTATCAATGGTGAGTTGATCCAACTCAATTAAGTCTTTGGATGGAGTATTGGAAGTTGTATTTAATCGTCTGAGCAAAGACTTAATTTTACTGACCAATACTTTTGGTTTTATGGGCTTTGTAATATAATCATCAGCACCAGCTTCAAAACCTGCAACTTGCGAGTAATCTTCGCCTCTTGCGGTCAAAAAAGCAATAAGCGTATTTTCGAGTTCTGGAATTTTTCTAATCTGTTCACAGGCCTCAATACCATCCATTTCGGGCATCATAACATCTAAAATTATTAAATGTGGTTGTTCTTTTTTGGCCTTTTTAACGGCTTGAACTCCATTATTTGCAGTACTTACATTATACCCTTGAGCAGTAAGATTATAACTGATAATCTCTAAGATATCTGGCTCGTCATCAACCAAAAGAATTTTTATGTTAGAATTATTCATTTCTAGTTTTATGAATTATACGTAAAGATATTGAATAAGACACGAATAAAAAAAATTGAAGTCATTCTTAATATTAGTTTAAAACACGCTTAACATTAGTTTCATACCAAAATATTGGTGAAAAAATTATTGGTTTTTGCTCCCTTTACAGATTTGGAACATTTTTTGATGCTATTTTATAACCAAACTCTATTATATGAAAAAAACTACTTCATCATAATTGTTATCATATTTTTTCTTTTCTCATTCGGACAAACCAAAGTTTTTATCAATGAAATACATTATGATAATGCTGGAGCCGACGCTGATGAAGGCATCGAAATTGCAGGACCTTCTGGTACTAATTTAAGCTCCTATACATTGACTTTATATAATGAAAATAACAATAGTACATACAAAACTATCAAACTTTCTGGGGTCATTCCAAATCAGTCTAATGGTTTTGGCACTTTGTTTTTCTCAATTATTCCTATTCAAAATGGCGCGCCAGATGGCGTTGCATTGGATGACAATGGAACACTAATTCAGTTTTTAAGCTACGAAGGGACAATTACTGCAACAGACGGTGTGGCTGTTAGTAATACCTCAACTGATATTGGTATGGCGGAAAATGGCACCACAACTGTTGGGTATTCTTTACAGCTTAATGGCACAGGAAACAGTTACGAAGATTTTTCTTGGAGCTCTCCAGCAGCAAGCACCTATAATGCGTTGAACACCAACCAAAGTTTTTCTGCAACAGCGTCTGTAAATGATGTAGTAATTATAGACATTCAACTTTATCCCAACCCCACTAGCAATGGAATTGTTCATTTAAAAACAATAAGCCAGGACCCTATTTTTGTACAACTTTACAATGCACTGGGTAAAAATGTTTTTTCTAAGACAATAAATC
>CAXPPN010000013.1:0-6749 GCA_964219345.1 Aeromicrobium sp.
TTACACCCGAAATTTACCAGACGTTGATTTATTGATTAGAACTAGCGGAGAACAACGCCTGAGTAATTTCCTTTTATGGCAAATTGCTTATGCCGAATTGTATTTTACAGAAGTCTTTTGGCCAGACTTCAGTAATGAAGATTTACACAAAGCTATTGCCAGTTACCAAAAAAGAGAACGAAGATTTGGAAAAACAAGTGAACAACTTAACTAAAAAGACCTACAAATTTATATATATAATTGCTTGTTTCATGATATTCATGAGCAACACAACACATGGTCAAGCATTAGATGTATCAAAAAGAAAAGACTACACCATCGCTGATATAAGTGTAAAAGGCGAAACTGTCTACGGTGCAGAAACAATCATCACCTATTCTGGATTGGTCAAAGGCGAAACTGTAACCATCCCTGGAGGTACAAAAATTAGTGATGGAATAAAAAAATTGTGGGATTCAAACCTTTTCTCAAATATTGATGTTTTTATTTCAAAAATTGATGGAAATGATATTTACTTAGAAATTCAGCTAGATGATCTTCCTGAGCTTAAAGATGTAAAAATTACTGGAGTCAGAAAAGGAAAGATTAGTGAAATCATTGAAGAAAACAAACTAATTTCTGGAACAAAAGTTACCGAAAATCTAATCACAACAACAAAAAATTATCTTGAAAATAAGTATCGCAAAGAAGGATTTTTAAATGCTAAAACAATTATTGGCACGACCAAAGTTTTGGATTCTGTAGAAAAATCTAGAGTCAATATGCAAATTCGTATAGATAAAGGTGAGAAAGTAAAAATTAAAAAAATTACATTTTCTGGCAATGAAAAACTAAGCAGCAAACGACTGCGAAAAGCCATGAAAAAAACAAAACAAATCAATCCTGTTCGATTCCTAAAACGATCTAAATTTATAGAAGCAGATTACAAACAAGGCCTTGTTGATGTGGTTGATAAATTGAAAGAAAAAGGATTTAGAGATGCACGTATTATTTCTGATAGCATAATAATAAATAACGACAAAAAAATTAGTATCAATATTGATATCGAAGAAGGAGAAAAATACTCCTATGGTAAAATTAACTTTTTGGGTAATACAATATATTCAGATGAACAACTCAATCAAGTGCTGAAAATCAAAGAAGGTGATACTTACAATGGTGTGGAGCTGGAAAAACGAATTGCTGATAATTCAGATCCTGATGCCTTTGATTTAACAAATTTATATCAAAACAATGGTTATTTATTTTCAACTATTACACCTGTAGAAGTTAGTACCGATGGCAATGTTATTGATATGGAAATTAGAATTACTGAAGGGAAACCTGCATATTTCAAAAATATTTCCGTTAAAGGAAACAATAAAACTAATGACCATGTCGTGTATCGCGAATTACGAACACGACCAGGGCAATTGTACAGTAAAAGTAATGTTGTTAGAACCGTTCGTGAACTTGGACAATTGGGCTTTTTTGATGCTCAAGAAATTTCTCCAGACTTCAAAAATGTAAACCCTAATGATGGAACACTTGATATGGAATATAGTGTTGTTGAAAAAGGATCAAGTCAAATTGAACTGCAAGGTGGTTACGGTGGTGGTGGATTTATTGGAACACTAGGGCTGTCGTTTAACAACTTTGCAGTAAAAGATTTGTTTAATAAAGAAGCATACACCCCTGTACCCATGGGAGATGGACAGAGTTTGGCATTAAGACTGCAATTAAGTCGATTTTTTCAAACATATAGTTTTTCATTTACTGAGCCTTGGCTAGGTGGTAAAAAACCTGTTCAATTTTCAACTTCTATATCACAAACAAAACAATTCTTATTTAATAGAGCTACACGTTCTGCAGATAAAAGTAGAAGCTTCAATATTACAGGAATAAGTGTAGGAATTGCAAAAAAACTAACTGTTCCAGACGATTATTTTGTACTTTCTCAGAATTTAAGTTACCAATATTTCGACCTAAACAATTACAACACAGGGTTATTTACATTTGGTGATGGAAATGCGAATAATTTGGCTTACACTATTGGATTGAGTAGAAACAACACTTACAACGATCCTATTTACCCAGAAGGAGGGTCAAATTTTAGCATATCAGCAAAACTAACATTGCCTTACTCCTCTTTTAGCAAAGTAGATTATTCAGCACTAAGAAGAGAAAGAGAAGAATTGACGGAGAGAATTCGCGAGCTGAGCAACACACAAGATGATGATGAGATCGTTGAAAGAAATGAAGCAAGTGAAAGGATTAGTGAAATTGACCAAGAACGCTTTAAGTGGCTAGAATTTTATAAAATTAAATTTACAGGAGATTGGTACACAAGAATCAAAGGGAAATTGGTACTTAGACCAAGATTTGAGTTTGGATTTTTGGGCGCTTATAACAATGATAGAGGAATAATACCGTTTGAACGCTTCTTTTTGGGAGGAGATGGAATGGTAACATATCGATTAGATGGACGAGAAGCCATTGCATTACGTGGTTATGCCAATCAAACACTTTCTGATAATGACGGAGGAAGTATTTACAATAAATTTTCTTTAGAACTAAGACACCCAATAACACTAAAAGGACAAACAAAGATTTTTGCTTTAGCCTTTTTAGAGGGTGGTGCTTCTTATAATGATTTTAAAGAGTTTAATCCATTTAACATCAAACGTTCTGCAGGAATTGGAATTCGTTTATTTATGCCTGCATTTGGATTATTGGGAATTGATTTTGGCCATGGATTTGACCCAATTCCTGGTGAAACAAGAAAGAATGGTTGGGAAACACATTTCATTCTTGGACAACAATTTTAATTTTTGGCACGGTAATTTCATTATTGTGTGTGAATTAAAATTAATTTCGTTAATTTGAGCGCTAGTCCCAAAACTAAAATTAAAATAAAATGAAATATTTTAGTAAAAATAACTTTACCACCAAAGAATCAAAGACAATTGTCTTGACACTAATGCTTGTGTTTTTTAGCACTTCTATTTTTGCACAAAGAGGAGTAAGAATTGGTTATATTGATACAGAATATATTTTAGAAAATATCACTGAGTATCAAAACGCTCAAAGTCAACTTGAAATTAAAGTTCAACAATGGAAAACAGAGGTTGAACAACGCATTGCAGAATTAGAAACACAAAAAACACAGTTAAATAATGAGCGTGTTTTGCTTACAAACGAACTCATTGAAGAACGTGAAGAGGATCTTCAAATTATAGAAAATGAAATCCTAGAATATCAACAAAAACGATTTGGTCCAAATGGGGATCTAATGATTCAAAAAAAACAATTGATTCAGCCTATTCAAGATCAAATATTTGCCGCCGTTCAAGAAATTGCAACAACAAAGAAATTTGACTTTATTTTTGATAAATCTGCTGATGTTATAATGCTCTATTCTGCTGATCGATACGATATTAGTGAGCAAGTATTAAGAACCATCAATAGAACTGCAAAACGCGAACAAGTAAAAAGTAAAAAAGAACGCAAGGCTGCAGAGGAAGAAGACAATATTGTAGAGGTTGACACTGATAAAGACGAGCGTCAAAAACTAATTGACGAGCGTAATGCAAAACGTGCAGAAACTCAAGCTAAGCGAAAAGAAGAATTGGAAGCAAAACGTGCTGCTCGAAAAAAAGAAATTGAAGAAAAAAAACAAAAAGCAAAAGAAGCTAGAGAAAAAGCTCGTGCAGAAAAACTAAATAAAGCTAACAGAAAAAAAGAAGAAGAAAGTTCAACAGCAACAGAGTTGGAAGAGGAAGCTGTAAAAGAAGAAGATACAAAAATAACAACCAACTCTAGAGAGGCAAGAAAAAAAGCACTAGAAGAAAAGAAAAAACGTATTTTAGCGGAGCGAAAAGCAAGACTAGAAGCACAAAAAAGAAAACGCGATAGCATAAAAAACAATAAAAAATAAATTTTAATTATAATTTGAAAATGAAACATTTAAAAAATCTACTCTTTGCATCAGCAATCATTTTAGTATGTAGCTTTAATACTCAAGCACAATCTAAAGTTGCACATATTAACACACAGGAACTAGTAGAATCTATGCCAGAAATGAAAAGTGCAAAATCTGAGCTTGAAAAATTAGCAAAAACATACGAAACTGATATTCAAGCAATGGCCACTGAACTTCAAAACAAAATCAAGCAATATGATGCTGAATCTTCAACAAAAACTGATGAAGAAAATGGTAAACGTTTGCAAGAAGTTCAAAGCATGGAACAAAGCATTCGTCAGTACCAAGCACAAGCACAACAAGATTTACAAAAAAAAGAATTAGACCTTTTAAGACCAATTACAGAAAAAGCAAAAAATGCAATCCTAAAGGTTGGTAACGCACAAGGGTTTGATTACATCTTAGACTCTTCACAGGGTCAAGGCGTAATTATGGCTAATGGAAAAGACCTATTAACAGACGTAAAATCTGAATTAGGATTCTAAAAGATTTTCCAAAATAGTTTTTAAAAAGCTACTCATAAAGAGTAGCTTTTTTATTTTTGTATCAATATGAGCACAAAACCTATTGGCATATTTGATTCTGGAGCAGGAGGGCTTTCTATTTGGAAAGAAGTAAATACACTACTCCCAATGGAATCTACAGTATATATTTCTGATTCTAAATATGCTCCTTATGGAACAAAAGGTAAAAAAGCTATTTTGAAACGCTCAATCATTAATACAGAAATACTACTAAAAAAAGGAGCAAAAATTGTAGTCGTGGCTTGTAATACTGCTACTACAAATGCAATTTCATTTTTAAGAGAAAAATACAATGTTCCTTTTATTGGTATTGAACCCGCAATTAAACCCGCTGCACTTAATACAAAAACAAACTGTATAGGGATTTTAGCCACACAAGGAACGCTGAGTAGTGAATTGTTTCATGAAACATCTCAACTCCATACAAAAGATTTAAATGTCATTGAACAAGTGGGTAATGGAATTGTAGAATTGATTGAAGCTGGAGCGCTATTTTCAATAGAAATGGAGCAGTTACTTAAATCATACTTATCTCCTATGCTTGATGCCAATATGGATTGTTTGGTTTTAGGCTGTACACATTATCATTTTTTAAAACCTATTTTAGAAAAAATATTGCCAAAAAACATAAAAATTATAGACTCAGGTCTAGCTGTTGCGAAACAAACAAAAGCTGTACTTCAAATGCATAATCTTATTGTAGAAAGTAACCAACAAGGCGGGCATTTATTCTATACAAATGGTTCAAAAGAAGTGATTTCTAGTTTGATGAATTGGGATAAAGCAATGATCCACAAATTGGATTAAACCTAATTTAATTAATTTACACTAGGACACTCACAATCAAACTTCTCTTTTCGACATCCAAAATTGAATCCAAGAGTAATCTGGTGATATCCGCCATTATCAAGAACAATAGAATTCGATTGGTAAGAATAAGTATAAGCAAACATAAAATTATTGTACTCTATCCCAACCAAAGGCGTTATATATTGTAATTTTTGACTGCTTACAGTACTTCCGTTTGTGAATTGTGCTCCATCAAAGCTCCTTCTATATGAAACTCCAGCATAAATATTGCCAAAATCAAATTTTCTATAAGCCTTGAAATTTGCATCAATAAATGATTCTTTTGTAGCGTCCTTATAAGCATATAAAATTGATGGCTCATAGCTCCAATCGCTGCCAAATTTTGAAAACACATTCCCAGCAGAAAAAAGATAGGTTGTTAGATTATCATAGCTTACTCCTTGTTCGTTGATATTAACGCCTTCATTTTTAAGAAGATTCTTTATTGTGGCGTGAGCATAAAAATTGATAAGATGGTAAGAAAATCCAAAATCAACATTAAAATCTGTTGCGCTTTGTTCAATTCCAGCAATAATAGGATCAAATTCCACAAATGCTGTTTCATCGAGTTTGTATTGGATCATCCCAGCGCTTAGTCCAAAAGACAACATATTCAAATCAATTGTATTTCTTGAAAACATTAAATGATGTGCATAGGTTAAATAAGCTCCTGTTTGAGAGTGATATCCATTCTGATCGTTAAAAGCAATTGCACCTACACCAGATTGAGTGTCGCCAATTCTACCATTAATACTAAAGGTTTGCAAACTTGGTGCATTGTCCTGACCAAACCATTGCTGTCTTCCTGTTAATCGTACTTTATTACAATTGGCTACACCCGCCATCGATGGATGAATTAAATAATAATTGTCAGTCAAATAGTCTGAATATATTGGCAAACCTTCCTGTGCTTCTATGCCATTGTAACAAAAACTAAGTATGGCAAGAAGAATTAATTTTTTGGCTAATTTCATTAAATCTTATCTTTTCAAGGTAAAATGTGCTCTAAATTGTTCCGTGTTTTTTGTTGTGGGCTTTCATATTCCGCCAAAAACCAATAATCTGATGTTGGCATTGGTTGTACATTGAAAGTACCATTCCATCCATCACTGGCCGGACTCAATTCTTTGAGCAATTTACCATATCTGTCAAATATATAAATTTTTGCGTTAGCTTGCGACTTTAAACTGCTAATATTCCACGTATCGTGATAACCATCGCCATTTGGAGTAAAATATTTCGGATAATCTATGTTTACTAACGAAAAAAATATAAATATATTGTGTGCCTACCTCTTCAAACTAAAATGTGCTCTGAGTTGTTTGGGTTCTCCTGTTGTTAAATCATTGTATTCCAATAAGAACCAGTAATCCGTTGTTGGCATCTTTTGGCCATTGTAGGTACCATCCCAACCA
>CAXPPN010000014.1:0-14908 GCA_964219345.1 Aeromicrobium sp.
ATGTTTAAAAAAATGTCCAATGGCCTTTTCTCCAGAGTGGCCAAAAGGCGGATTTCCTATATCGTGTGCTAATGCCGCTGCGGCAACAATAGCCCCAAAATCATTGGGTTTATAGCCATGTATTTCTTGCAACGCTGGGTGTTTTTCTAAAATTTTTACGCCAGCTTTTCTTCCCAATGACCGCGCCACAACACTCACTTCTAGACTATGCGTCAGACGTGTATGTACAAAGTCGGTAGACGAAAGAGGGATCACCTGAGTTTTATCTTGCAGGCTTCTAAATTCTGTAGAAAAAATAATACGGTCATAATCGACATCAAATCCCAATCGTGTTTCGTCTTGTTCGTTACGCAAGCGCTTGTTGGTATCCCCTTGTCGTTTTAAGGATAATAATTGTTCCCAATTCATGCTATTACTCATGTGTGCAAGATAGTAATTTTCAATGTTAAGTAAATGTTTCGAATTTAGTGATTTTAGTCAATTTTCATAACAAATAGATGATACTAATGTAAATTTCAATTAACTGATTTAGCTTGAAAAGGCAGTTAATTTGCATTGTAATTAAATCAAAAAAATATTAAAATAATGAAAAAATCAATCTTAGCTTTTTCTGTTCTTACAACAATAGCTTTATTTAGTTGCTCATCAAACGATGACAATGGTTCAACAATTGGTCCTTCAGAACCAACAGTAGTTTCTGTTAGTGGATCTATCACTTCGAACACAACTTGGACAAGTAGTAACATTTATCAATTGAATCAAAAAGTCGTTGTACAAGATGGTGCAACACTTACCATTGAACCTGGAACAATTATTAAAGGAAGTTCTGGAACTGGATCATTGGCATCTGCATTGGTAATCGCACGCGGAGGAAAATTAATGGCCGAAGGAACTGCTACTGAGCCTATTATCTTCACATCAGCGGCTGATAATATTGCTTTAGGTCAAACAATGGGTACCAATTTAGATCAAAACGACAGAGGTTTGTGGGGAGGTTTAATTGTATTAGGAAATGCACCGTGTTCATTTTCTGGGGATGTCGATGCATTACAAATTGAAGGAATTCCAGCAGAAGATACTTGGGGATTATACGGAGGAAATGATTCCGAAGACAATTCTGGTGTTATTAAGTACGTATCAATTCGTCATGGAGGTGCTTTAATTGGAGAGGGTAACGAGATTAATGGTCTAACGCTTGGTGGTGTTGGAACTGGAACTGAAATTGACCATGTTGAAGTTGTTGCCAATGTTGATGATGGAATTGAATTCTTTGGAGGAACTGTTCATGCTTCTAACTTACTTGTTTGGGCTCAAGGTGATGATGCCATAGATATTGATCAAGCTTACTCTGGAACCATAGACAATGTTGTTGTACATTTAGGTGATGCATCAGATCACGCTTTTGAAGTGGATGGTCCTGAAGGAACTGCAGCTGGTTCGTTTACACTTCAAAATGCTTCAATTTTTGGTAATAGTATTACTGAAAACGGAGAGTATGCTGATTATAGAAAAGCAGCAACTGGAGCTACTAATAATGTTTTTGCAAGTGGATTCCCTGCTGGAAAAGATGTTGAATTAGACAATGATGCTGTTGCAGAAAGCTACAATGCTGGTACCCTAACATTCGGAACATGGGAAATTGTTTTGCCTTCTGGAGTAACTGATGTGACTTCAATCTTTGTGAACAAGGCAGTGAATGTTACGGTAACAGGATTTGGTGACAATGCTACTGCTGTAAATGCTCAAGGTTCTATTGGTGCAGATACTAGTGCTTTTGGTTGGACATATTCAAACGCAAAAGCTGGTTTAGGTTACTAAACCTTACCTAGAAATTGAATTAGTTTTTAAGCAATCGTTCGCATATCTTTGCGAACGATTGTTTTGTAATTTATATCCTATGAAAAATTTATTTAAAACTCTTATATTATTTTCACTAACTATTTTGACAGCATTGCATGTTGTTGCCCAAACAGGTAAAATCTCTGGTACCATAATGGATGGTGAATTTAATGAACCCATGGCCTTTGCTAATATTCTTATAAAAAATACGACTAAAGGAACAACTTCAGATTTTGATGGAAAATATAACATTGATATCGAACCTGGTTTGTATACTGTTGTCTTTTCATACATTGGTTATCAAACCATTGAAATCTCAGATGTTAATGTAGTGGCTGATGATGATGTCATTTTGGATGTTACACTAAACACAAATTCTTTAGAAAATGTAATTATCACAACAACCGTTAGAAAAAATACAGAATCTGCTGTGTTAGATCTACAAAAAAAATCTATCACTATGCTTGACGGTTTGTCGGCACAAAGCATTAAAAGTAGTGGAGCAAGTAACATCGCAAGTGCTGTAAAGAATGTGCCTGGCGTATCAATCCAAGGCGGGAAATATGTTTATGTACGAGGACTTGGAGACCGCTACACAAAGTCTATTTTAAATGGAGTAGATATCCCAGGACTGGATCCTGATAGAAACACCGTTCAAATGGATATTTTTCCTACAAATATTCTTGACAATATTATTGTTGTTAAATCTGCTGCTGCCGAGTACCCTGCTGATTTTACCGGAGGTGTCATAGACGTAGTGACTAAAGATTTCCCAACTAAAGCAAATTATTCAATATCTATTGGAACGGGCTATAACCCTAATATGCACTTCAGAGATGATTACTTAAGCTATACTGGAAGTAAAACAGATTTTTTAGGATATGACAATGGAATGAGAAATCTACCTGTCAATAGAAATCAATCCATTCCTGGTACATTCGAAAATAGTTCAATTTTGACGAATATGACTGATGTATTCAATAAAGAACTATCAGCCAAACAAACCAACAGTGGAGCGAATTTCGATTTTGGATTTACCGCTGGAAATCAATATGATGTGGGTGAAAACAAATTGGGATATCAATTTTCATTATCCTACAAAAACCAGACACAATTTTATGACAATCGTGTTGATGGAACATACATTAAGGATGAAAACAATACTTCTATTACTGAGCTTTTAGGCACTAGAAGATCTAACGGTATAGAAGGTAAAAGCAATATATTGTTAAGTACACTTGCAGGAATTGTATATAAACGTGAACAAGCGAAATATAAGCTCAACTTTTTACATATACAAAATGGTGAAAGCACAGCAGGACTCTACAATCAAGAAATTGCACAAGCAGGCGGAGGAAGTGGATTCGAGCCCATTAAAAAAGATGCATTGCTATATACAGAACGCTCAATAACAAATCTTCTTCTTGGGGGTCAACATTCATTTGATGATGGTGATTGGAAATTAGATTGGAAATTATCTCCAACACTTTCAAGAGTTTATGATAAAGACCACAGAATTACTCCACTTCAACAAAGTGATAATGGTGAATACTTCATTAGTCCAAGTGCTGCGAGTTTTCCCATTAGAATATGGAGAAACTTAGAAGAGGTTAACGTGGTTGGAAAATTAGATGTAACAAGAAAGTATAGCTTTAAAGAGCGTCCTGCAAAACTCAAATTTGGTGTAAGTCAAACCATAAAACAACGTGATTTTTTCATTGATGATTACACTTTTACCAAAAGCGGTACACTTCGAGTTCAAAATGGTAATTCAGACAATCTATTATCTCAAGGGAATATTTGGACTCCGGAAACAGACCAAGGTACTCATCTTGTTTATGGTGATCTTTTTGAAAAATCAAATGCTTTTAATGCCATGCAAAATGTAAGTGCAGCCTATGTTTCCAACGAGTTCGGAGTCACAGAAAAACTAAAAGCGGTTATTGGATTACGAACGGAGCTTTTTACCTCAATATATACAGGACAAAATCAAGCGGGGACTGAAGTTTTTAAAGATGAAAAAATTATAGACAAATTTGATCTTTTCCCATCGGCTAATCTAATTTACGGTTTGAATGATAATACAAACTTAAGGTTGTCTTATTCACGTACAACTGCAAGACCTTCATTTAAAGAGGCTTCGAAAAGTCAAATTTTTGATCCTATTACCAATCGTCTTTTTATTGGAAACATTGATTTAGACCCTTCTTACATCAATAATTTTGATGTAAGAGCTGAATTTTTTGGGGAAGATAATGAAATGATTGCATTTAGTGCATTTTATAAAGATTTCACTAATCCTATTGAATTAACATTTTATGAATCTGCACCAGATCAATTAACGCCAAGAAATTTAGGAAATGCATCTGTGGTTGGTTTAGAATTTGAATTTAGAAAATCATTAGGTTTTATTGCCAATAGCTTAGAAAAATTAAAATTTAATATCAATGCTTCCTACATAGAGTCTAGTCTAACAATGTTCGAAGATGAATTTAACCGTAGGGTAAATGCTGCTAGGGATGGAGAGCATGTTGAAAATGAAAGAGAATTACAAGGACAATCCCCATATTTAATCAATACAGGTTTAAATTACACTGATTCTGAAATCGGGCTACAAACTGGACTATTCTTTAATGTCCAAGGAAAAACATTAGAAGTTGTTGGAACAGGTATTGTTCCTGATGTTTACACTGTACCATTTAACAGTCTAAATTTCACATTAAATAAAAAGTTTGGCCCTGAAAAGAAATCGACAGTAGATATTAAAGTTTCAAATATTTTGAACAGTAAACGCAAAAGCGTCTATGAATCATTTAGTGCTTCCGATCAAATTTTCACCCAATTAAATCCTGGAACAGAGTTTTCAATTGGATATAGCTATAGTTTCTAATGTACAAAAATAGCAATGAAAATAAAAAAAGCTCCATCAGGAGCTTTTTTTATTTTGTATAATAAGCTAAATCTGATTTTTGATACCACTCACTAACATTAATAATTTTAGAGTCAACAAAATCAACTTCTTTCAATGATTGTTCTGTCCAGAACAGCCATTGTCCTGTTTTTTGACCGTTTTTATAATTGCCTTGTGATAATTTATTCCCATGAAAATCATAACTAGTCCATAACCCATCTAATGCTCCATCAATTGAAAAAGTACCTTTTTGATGAATGACACCGTTATCGTGAAAAAAAGTTACTAATATAAGATCTCCCTTGACTTCTAATAATGGGCTTGATTTTTCCGATTGTGCTTGAGAAAATAAAGCAATTGAAAAAAAGAAAACTATAATAAATCGTTTCATAATTTGTTGTTTTTGGGTTATTATGATGTAAAACTACATAAATATTTACAATAAATCAACTTTTTGTTTACATTAATTTAACATTAAAATAATAACTAACTGATTTTCAGTGATTTATATAAAATCTAAAAATTAACATTAAAATAAATACTCAACAGATTAAAACAGAAAATAACAAACAAAAACAGGTGTAGAGATAACAATTACGTAACATTAGAATGGTTTAATTATATGAAATTTGTTTGAGTAAAAATTTCAATTTATGGAAAACATATATATGTATATGTTAATTGCATTGGCTTTCCTGGCCATTGCCGATTTGGTTGTAGGAGTTAGTAACGATGCTGTAAATTTTTTAAATTCTGCTATCGGTTCAAAAGCTGTCTCTTTCCGAACCATAATGATTGTTGCTAGCGTAGGGGTAGCTGTTGGGGCTGTCTTCTCGAGTGGTATGATGGAAGTTGCTCGAAAAGGTATTTTCAATCCTGGGGAATTTATGTTTAATGAAATCATGGTCATTTTTATGGCGGTAATGATCACGGATATTCTCCTTTTGGACTTTTTCAATTCTCTAGGAATGCCAACATCAACTACTGTGTCAATTGTATTTGAATTGTTAGGGGCTGCAGTGGCCATGGCACTTATAAAAATCGCAACATCGGGTGGTGAGTTTTCTGATTTGATTCAATTCATTAATACCTCAAAAGCCACTCAAATCATATTAGGAATTTTACTTTCTGTTGTGATTGCATTTACAATTGGTGCTATTGTACAATGGATATCTCGAGTCCTATTATCATATAATTTTAATCAAAAACCGAAATGGGCTGGGGCGTTATTTGGTGGCATTGCACTGACTGCGATTACCTATTTTATTTTTATGAAAGGACTTAAAGGCACATCTTATGCTAATGATTCTTTTGATATTCTGGGTGGTGCTACCATGAAAGATTTTCTTGAAAAAAATGTAATAAATATCGTTTTAATTAACTCTTTGTTTTGGTCTGTATTATCATACACTCTAATAATATTTTTTAAGACTAATATTTATCGCCTTATAATTATTGTTGGGACATTTGCCCTAGCATTAGCATTTGCAGGGAATGACTTAGTCAACTTTATTGGGGTGCCTGTTGCTGCATACAATTCATTTCTGGAATGGTCTGCTTCCGGCGTAGTTGCTTCGGAATTTCCAATGGATGTTCTCGCGTCTAAGGTCCCCACAAACAACTGGTTGCTTTTAGCGGCTGGGTTTGTTATGGTGATTACACTTTGGTTTTCTTCAAAGTCGAGGTCTGTGGTAAAAACTTCTATTGATTTATCAAGTCAGGCAGATACAAAAGAGCGCTTTCAGCCAAATGCACTTTCGCGTGGATTTGTTCGTTTTTCATTAGTAGCAACAAATTATACTTCAAATGTTTTACCAAAATCTCTAAAGGAAAAAATTGAGAAACAATTTGAACAACCTATAAATAATAACCTAAAAAACAAAAAACAAGATTTACCAGCATTTGACTTAGTAAGAGCCGCCGTAAACTTGATGGTTGCTGCAGTTTTGATTTCAATAGCAACGTCATACAAGCTCCCCCTATCCACTACTTATGTAACATTCATGGTCGCTATGGGTAGTTCTTTGGCAGATAGAGCTTGGGGAGCAGAAAGCGCTGTATATAGAGTCGCTGGTGTACTTAATGTAATTGGTGGTTGGTTTTTTACAGCATTTAGCGCTTTTTTAGCAGCAGCTTTAATTGCCTATCTGATAAACCTAAATGTAGAGGTCATGTTCCCAATTCTTTTTATAAGCGCCATAGCGCTTCTAATAAGAAGTTCAATTCTTCATAAGAAAAAGATAAAAAACAACAGTACGAAAGATTCTCTAAGAAATGCAGAGAGTAGTTCGGTTCAGGGGGTAATAAATGAGAGCGCAAATAATGTTGCAAATGTTTTGAAGCGAGGAATCAAAATTTATAATTCATCAATTACTGCTCTTGCAAAACAAGATTTAACAATACTCAAAAAAAATAAAAAACAAGTTATAAAGCTGTCTAACGAAATTGATGATCTTAGAGATAATATATTTTATTTTATCAAAAATCTAGACGAGTCAAGTGTCGGAGCAAGTAATTTTTATATTCAAATTTTGGGTTATCTTCAAGACATGACACAATCATTGGAGTACATTACAAAAGTAAATCATAAGCATGTAAATAATAATCATAAAAAATTGAAATTTAATCAAATCAAAGAACTAAGTGAAATTAGTAGTGTGATTGAAGTCTTATTTTTTGAAGCACAGCAAGCCTTTGAAACACAATCCTTTGAAAAAATTGAAGGTTTATTGGAAATTAAAAAAACAATTAATAATTCCTTAAATACTAACATTGAGGCGCAAGTTAATAGAACTAGGACAGAAGAATCAAGCCCGAAAAATACAACTCTTTATTTTAGCTTACTGCTCGAAACAAAAGATCTTTTAAATGCTACTGCTGGTTTATTGGAAGAATATCAAAATGCCTATAAAAATTCTATAGATTGATAATAATTATTCTCATAAAAAAAACCTCGCAGATGCGAGGTTTTTTTATAGTATTTAATTCATTTTAAGACCCACACATCAAACAATCATCTCCTTCAGAAGCTTTGGCTTGTTCAATAAGCGCTTTCATTTCTTCTGCTGACATTGGTTCCACTTCTGCATCTGTTGAGGTTTGTTTAGAAAACTTTTGAGCGGTATTTGCGGCCTTCTGCTGTTGTTTTTCTAAAACTTGAGGGTCGGTACCAACCTCTGTTTTTGGTGCTTCATTTTTCTTTGTGTCCAAAGTAAATTTAATCGCATCCACTGCACTTTTGGTGCGCAAATAATACATCCCTGTTTTTAGTCCACTCTTCCAGGCATAGAAATGCATAGAGGTTAGTTTTGCCATTGTTGCGCCTTCCATAAAGAGATTTAATGATTGTGATTGATCAATAAAATAACCTCTTTGACGCGACATGTCAATAATATCTTTCATGCTTAACTCCCAAACGGTTTTGTACAACTCCTTAATCTCTTGTGGAATAATATCTATATGTTGAATAGATCCATTGGCGCGCATGATGTCTTGTTTTAAACCTTCATTCCAAAGTCCTAACTCCACTAAGTCTTCCAATAGGTGTTTATTTACAACAATAAATTCACCTGATAGGACACGACGCGTATAGATATTTGAAGTGTATGGCTCAAAACATTCATTGTTCCCTAAAATTTGAGAAGTACTCGCTGTTGGCATTGGCGCAACAAGAAGTGAATTTCTCACTCCGTGTTTTAGAACTTGCTTACGCAGTTTACCCCAATCCCAAAGACCACTGAGTTCTTCATCTTTTAGACCCCATAGGTTGTACTGAAACTTTCCTTCGCTTATTGGTGAGCCCTTGTAAGTTTTGTACGGCCCATCTACTTTTGCCTCTTCCATTGAAGCCGTAACTGCTGCAAAATAAATTGTTTCAAAAATATCTTGATTTAATTTTTTGGCCTCGTCACTTGTAAATGGTAAACGTAACTTAATAAAGGTATCCGCCAAACCTTGAACTCCCAATCCAATAGGGCGATGCCTAAAGTTTGAATTTTCTGCTTCGACAACTGGGTAATAATTACGATCAATGACTTTATTAAGATTGCGTGTAACACGTTTTGTAATTCTAAATAATTCTTTATGATCAAAATTACCGTCCTTGATAAACATCGGTAAGGCAATTGATGCCAAATTACAAACAGCAACCTCATCTGGAGATGTGTATTCAATGATTTCTGTACATAAATTTGAAGAACGAATTGTCCCTAAATTTTGCTGATTTGATTTACGGTTTGCAGCATCTTTGTACAGCATGTAGGGTGTTCCTGTTTCAATTTGAGATTCTGTAATTTTTTCCCAAAGTTCACGGGCTTTGATGGTTTTTCTACCCTTTCCTTCTTCTTCGTACTTAGTGTATAAAGCTTCAAATTCTTCACTATGAGTGTCTGGAAGACCAGGACATTCATTTGGACACATCAAGGTCCAATTGCCATCTTCTTGAACCCGTTTCATAAATAGGTCTGGAATCCACATAGCATAAAACAAATCGCGAGCACGCATTTCTTCTTTACCGTGGTTTTTCTTTAAATCTAAGAAATCAAAAATATCGGCATGCCAGGGTTCTAGGTATACCGCAAAACTTCCTTTTCGTTTTCCTCCACCTTGATCTACATACCGCGCAGTATCGTTGTATACGCGTAGCATTGGAACAATACCATTGCTTGTCCCATTTGTTCCGGCAATATAACTCCCCGTTGCACGAATATTATGCATTGCTAATCCAATTCCTCCAGCAGACTGTGATATTTTTGCAGTTTGTTTTAAAGTATCATAAATTCCATCAATACTGTCTTCTTTCATTGTTAGAAGAAAACATGATGACATTTGTGGCTTTGGTGTTCCTGAGTTGAAAAGTGTTGGTGTTGCATGCGTAAAATACTTTTTAGACATCAAGTTGTAGGTTTCTATCGCAGAATCTAAATCATCCAGATGAATCCCAATGGATACGCGCATGAGCATGTGTTGTGGACGTTCGGCTATTTTTCCATTTAGCTTTAATAAATATGAACGTTCCAACGTTTTAAATCCAAAATAGTCATACCCAAAATCTCTGTTGTATATGATTGTTGAATCTAATTTTTCCTTGTTTTTCATGATGACGTTGTACACTTCATCCGAAAGTAGTGGTGCATCTTTACCAGTACGCGGATTGACATAGGTGTACAAATCGTGCATCACCTCACTAAAGGTTTTTTTGGTGCTTTTATGTAAGTTAGAAACTGAAATGCGTGCTGCAAGACGTGCATAGTCTGGGTGAGCAGTTGTCATTGTTGCTGCAATTTCAGCAGCAAGATTATCGAGCTCGCTGGTGGTAACTCCATCATAGAGTCCATCAATGACCCGCATGGCAACTTTCAAAGGATCAACAAGTTCATTCAAACCATAGCAAAGTTTTCTAACTCTTGCTGTGATTTTATCAAACATGATTTGTTCTTTTCTGCCGTCTCTTTTTACTACATACATACTATTTTCAATTTTTTGGCTTTTTGGGCTTTCCAAAAAGGCGGTTAGTTGGTTGTTCTATCGCATTCGTGGTTGGACAAATGCTCAGTTATTTATTTAAAAAATAGACAAAGTAGTCTCTACTTTATCGTTGTTTATAAAATGGTGTTCGTTTCGATGTTTAAAACAGACTTCTAAAAATCTGTATCGAAGCTATATTTGTTGGTATCCTCTTCTTCTTTGTTGAGGACTCCTGCTTTTTGATATTCTGATACACGTTTTTCAAAGAAATTTGTTTTTCCTTGAAGTGAAATCATGTCCATAAAATCAAATGGATTCGAGGTGTTATATTCTTTTTCACAGTTCAACTCTACTAAAAGTCGATCTGTTACAAACTCTAGGTATTGTGCCATTAATTTTGAGTTCATCCCTATCAAACTTGCCGGTAATGATTCTGTTATAAACTCACGCTCAATATTTAGGGCGTCTACAATAATTTCTCTTATACGCTCTTTTGGAACTTTATTAATCAAGTGTTTATTGTGAAGATGAACTGCAAAATCTGCATGTACGCCTTCGTCCCTTGAGATTAATTCATTAGAAAATGTAAGCCCTGGCATAAGACCACGTTTTTTTAACCAAAATATGGAACAAAAAGCCCCTGAGAAAAAGATGCCTTCAACAGCTGCAAATGCAATAAGACGCTCTGCAAAACTTGGAGATTCTATCCATTTGAGTGCCCAATCCGCTTTTTTCTTGATCGCTGGAAAGTTTTCAATGGCATTGAAAAGTTTGTCTTTTTCTGCTTCATCTTTTACATAAGTGTCAATCAAGAGTGAGTATGTTTCACTATGAATGTTCTCCATCATGATTTGAAATCCATAAAAGAATTTTGCTTCGCTATACTGAACTTCATTAACAAAGTTTTCAGCTAAATTTTCATTTACAATACCATCACTCGCCGCAAAAAAGGCCAAAATATGCTTGATGAAATAACGTTCATCGTCTGAAAGTTTTTCATTCCAGTCTGTTAAATCTTGATGAAGATCAATCTCTTCTGCAGTCCAAAAACTTGCTTCCGATTTTTTGTACCATTCCCATATATCGTGATGTTGAATTGGAAAAATAACAAATCGGTCTTTGTTTTCTTTAAGAATTGGTTCTACTTGTGGCATATTATGAATGGTTTTTTTGTTTTATAAATTGGTTTTATAGCACCTAACAAAGATTTAAAATTGTTGGTTTAAATAAAAGTCATTTTTATAAACATTGTCCTTAAGTTTTTAACAACGAGTAGGTTTTTTCTTACAGAATGAAAAATCAATGTTTATATCAACAAGCTGATTATCAGACACTTATGTTTGATTTCTCTCGTAAAGAAATTAAGCAGTTAAAAAAGAAAAAGAATTTGTGTTTTAAAGATTTTTTTGAAAGTAAATTATTTTTCACTTTGCCAGACAGTTATTACGAATATTTTTCAGCAGCAATTTTTTCAAGTTCTTCATACCACTGTGGGCCAAACTTTCGAATTAGTGCTTCTTTAACAAATTTATATATAGGAATTTGGAGTTCTTTACCCAAACTACATGCATCATCGCAAATATGCCATTTGTGGTAATTTACTGCAGAAAATTCGCTGTAATCTTTAACTCTTACTGGATATAAATGGCAAGACACTGGTTTTTTCCAATCAATATCACCTTGATTATAAGCCTCTTCAATGCCACAAAGTGCTGTTTGATGTTCATCAAAAATCACATAAGCACAGTCTGCACCATCAATCAATGGTGTTTCAAATTCTCCATCTTCAGTAGTTACAAAAACGCCTTGATTCTCTATGGCTTCTATGCCTTCTGGGCGGAGATAAGATTTTAGTTTTGGATAAATGGATTGAAGTTGTTGTGTTTCTTCTTTATCCAAAGGTGCTCCTGCGTCTCCATCAACACAACATGCACCTTTACATGCCGAAAGATTGCATGCAAAATCATTGCTTAAAATGTTCTCTGAAACAATTGTTTTACCGAGCTGAAACATGCTGCGAAGATAAAAATTATAACATAAATTATTCGTTAAATTATGCTGTGGTTTTTCATACGATTAAAAAAAAATCCTGACCTTTGCAGCTGTAAAACCTTACTTATGAATTTTAATATAAAAGAAATTTTTACAGCCTTTATGGTTCTTTTTGCAGTTATTGATATTGTTGGTAATATCCCCATTATCATAGACCTAAGAAAAAAAGCAGGTCATATTCAAAGCGAAAAAGCCTCTATTATTGCAGGAGTGATTTTGGTTATTTTCTTATTTATTGGAGAAAGTATTTTAAAATTGGTGGGGATTGATGTTCATTCTTTTGCTGTTGCAGGGGCTTTTATTTTATTTTTTATTGCCCTCGAGATGATTTTAGGAATTACACTCTACAAACAGGACGAAGACACAAAACTGAATGCAACAGTTTTCCCTTTGGCCTTTCCTTTAATCGCTGGACCTGGAAGTTTGACTACTCTATTATCTTTACGCTCAGAGTTTTATATAGAAAATATAATTTTAGCAGTCATTATCAATGTTATTTTGATTTATACTGTTTTAAAAACTTCAGCTAAAATTGAACGATTTATTGGACAAAATGGCATCAATATTACACGTAAAATATTTGGTGTAATTTTACTTGCTATTGCTGTAAAACTATTTACTTCTAATATTAAATTCTTACTTTAAGCCCTTTTTTGTATTTCAACAGAATGTGGATATGGAATTTCGATTCCTGCTTTGTCTAGTGCTAATTTGCAATTTTCCGTAATACCAAAATATACGTCCCAATAGTGCTCTACTTTACACCATGGGCGAACAGCAAAGTTAACAGAACTATCTGCAAGCGCTTCAACATCAACCGAAGGTTGTGGCTCTTCTAAAACTTTGTTATGATGTTTTAAAACATCCAGTAACACCTTTTTGGTTTGCTTAATATCTTCATCATAACCCACACCAATAGTGAGGTCTACACGAAGTTTACCCTCTGCAGAATAATTAATAATATTACTATTTGCTAATGTGCCATTTGGGATAATAACACGCTTATTATCAGGGGTTACAATTTGTGTAGTAAAAATATTGATATGCTTTACAATACCTAATTCGTCATGAGCATCAACAAGATCTCCAATTTTAAATGGCTTAAAAACTATAATTAAAACGCCTCCTGCAAGATTAGATAATGCGCCTTGTAGAGCCAATCCAACACCAAGCCCAGCTGCTGCTAGAGTTGCAGCAATGGCAGTCGTGTCTATTCCAAGTTTTGAAATGACCGCTACAAGCAGTAATAGTTTTAAGCCAACAGAAACAATATTGATAAGAAAATTTTGAAGCGTTATGTCAACTTTTCTAGAAGACATAATCTTTTTGGTAAACTTGACTAATTTTTTGATTAGAAACAATCCAATGATTAATAAACCTAAGGCGTAAAGAACGTTTGGCCCGTATTCAAATAAAATTGTTTTTGCGTTTTCTAGGTATTTTTCCATAGTTAGTAAATTTGGGTTGGGCTAATTTTTGGATCATGTAAACTTAAAAACAATTTATATAATCCACAAATTATATTTTATTAAAGGTCACAGTAATATTTTTTATACAAAAAGAAACAAAACAATTGTACCTTTGAAGATAAACTTAAGTCTATGAAATTATTTATTGTACCAACACCCATTGGGAATCTCGAAGATATTACGCTTCGCGCAATTTCTACGCTTAAGAATGTTGATTTGATTTTAGCTGAAGACACAAGAACCTCTGGAAAGCTCCTCAAACATTTTGAAATTTCTACCCCCATGCAGTCCCACCACATGCATAATGAACATAAAACTCTTGAGGGAATTTTAAAAAAACTCAAAAATGGAACACAAATCGCTTTGATTAGTGATGCAGGGACACCAGCCATTTCAGACCCTGGGTTTTTATTGACAAGAGCTTGTATAGAAGAACAAATTCCTGTAGAATGCTTACCAGGGGCAACTGCTTTTGTTCCAGCACTTGTAAATTCTGGTTTGCCAAATGATCGTTTTATTTTTGAAGGGTTTTTACCCATAAAAAAAGGCCGACAAACACGCCTAAAATTATTGGCTCAGGAACAAAGAACAATAGTCCTTTATGAGAGCCCTCACAAATTATTAAAAACTCTAGGTCAAATTTGTGAATTTTTTGGAGATGAAAGACAGCTTTCTGTTTCAAGAGAACTTACCAAATTGTTTGAAGAAACTAAGCGTGGCACTGCAAAAGACGTATTGGATTATTATACCACTAACCCTGCAAAAGGAGAAATTGTGATTGTAATTTCTGGACGTTAGTTAGAAGTTTGTTAAGCGTGTTTTCCTTTACTCCAACCATGTTTTTTTAAGTATTTTGTTCCGCTTTCTACAGCCCCATTTTCAATACTTGTACCCATAGAATCGTTCCAACGATTTAAATATCCAAATAAAGAAATTACTCCCAATAGTTCTACAATTTCACCCTCATTCCAATGTGCATACAATCGCTTTTTTAATGCTTCATCTACAGCATTTGGAACTACTGATGCCGCCAAACTAAAATCTAAAGCTACACGTTCTGCCTCATTAAATGCAGGGTGAGTTTTGTAATCCCAAATGTTATTTAATTGCTCATTTTCTGCACCATAACGTTCTGCTGCTCGAATGGCATGTGCTTGACAATACCTGCAAC
>CAXPPN010000015.1:0-55702 GCA_964219345.1 Aeromicrobium sp.
GCTATATCGAAAATATGCCTGCATTTGTACCAATCATGTTTGAGCTAACCGTATTTTTTGCGGCGCATTTGATGGTAATTACATTTTATTTGAGAAGTAGAATGTGGCCATTCAAAAACGCTGAAAATCCAGACCCAAGAACAACAGATGACCATTTTTTGATGGAAATCCCTGTTCATGACAATGAGAAACAATTAAAAACGCTATTAACCAAAACAGGTGCAGTAGAAGTGCATGTTATTGAAAAAGAAGCACATTAGACCTATGAAAAGTGTATCAAAAATATTCATTTTAGTATTGATTGGTTCAACACTTTGGTCATGCCAAGACAACAGCAGACCGAACTACCAATTTTTTCCAAACATGTATGAGCCTGTTGGCTACGAGGCTTACGGAGAATACGAGGTATTCCCAAACAGTCAAGAAGCATTATTACCTGTTGAGGGAACCATTGCCAGAGGATATTCCTTATATGATTATGACAATACCAATGAAGGTTATGAAGCGGCATTAAAATCCTTAAAATCTCCTTTAGAAGTGTCTGAAATTGACACCAAAAGGGGTAAGGAGCTTTATGATATTTACTGTGGGATTTGTCATGGGAATAAAGGTGCTGGCCAAGGAAAATTGGTTAAGCGTGAAAAAATATTAGGAGTACCAAGTTATGCAGATCGTGCGATAACAACAGGAAGTATTTATCACGTTATATATTATGGTAAAAACTCAATGGGCTCATACGCTAATCTTTTAAACGAAGAAGAGCGTTGGCAGGTTACGGCATACGTTGAAGCACTTCGATTAGAATTAATAAAATAAAGAAAAACAAAACATAAATAAAACATGTATACGTTTTCAAAAAGATTAAAAATTACATCTCTTGTTCTAATCATAATTGGAGCAATCGGGTGGATTTCCAGTTATAATTCATCTCATCATTTGACTTTAGAAGATGTTAAAGTCTTATTAGCAGAAGAAAACGCACATCATGGTGCTACCGAACCACATGATAATGGTGAGGCTCACGCTGCAATGATACACGCAGAAAGTAATGATGACCATCAACATGAAGAGGCTCATCATGGTGACGAACATGCAGAACATGTTTTGCATCAAATGCACAACAGACCATATGCGGCATTGTATGTGGCAGCATTCTTTTTTATGATGATTTCACTAGGAGTACTTGCGTTTTATGGCATTCAGTATGCAGCACAAGCGGGTTGGTCGCCAGTTCTCTTTAGAGTAATGGAAGCTATAACTTATTATCTTTTGCCAGGGGCTATAATAGTTTTGGGAATTGCACTTTGGGCAGGAGATCATCTTTTTATTTGGATGGATCCAGAAGTTGTTGCACATGATGAACTTATTCAAGGTAAATCAGGATGGCTTAATAAAACTTGGTTTGCTATTAGAGGTTTAATATTTATAGCAGGGTGGAGTTTATACCGTTATTTTTCTAGAAAATTTTCATTGGCACAAGATCAAGCTGATGTAAATGATAATAGTAATTTCAAGAAAAATTTTAGAATATCTGCGGCCTTTTTAGTGTTTTATATTTATACAGAATCCATGATGTCTTGGGATTGGATTATGAGTGTAGATCCACACTGGTTCAGTACACTTTTTGGATGGTATGTTTTTGCAAGCATGTTTGTGAGTGGAATTACTGTTATTGCTCTAATAACCATTTACTTAAAATCAAAAGGGTTAATGGAATTTGTGAACGACAGTCACTTGCACGATTTGGCTAAATTTATGTTTGCTATTAGTGTGTTTTGGACCTATTTGTGGTTCTCACAATTCATGCTGATTTGGTATGCAAATATTCCAGAAGAAGTTACCTATTTCATCACAAGAATAGAAGACTATAAATTACCATTCTTTGGGATGCTTGTTTTGAATTTTATTTTCCCATTTTTGGTACTCATGAACAGCGATTATAAGCGTGTACCATGGTTTATCGTCATGGCAGGTATTGTCATATTATTTGGACACTATATTGATGTGTTTAATATGATTATGCCAGCTACTGTAGGGGATCGTTGGTTTATTGGTGTTCCAGAAATTAGCGCAGTATTGCTATTTCTTGGATTGTTCCTTTGGGTTGTGTTTTATGCACTATCTAAAGCACCACTATTGCCAAAAGGCAATCCATTTATAAAAGAAAGCGAACAGTTTCATTATTAATTAAATTTTAAAGATAGTATAGTACAATGACTGGCTTATTAACAATATTAATATTATTAGGAATTACCATCGCGATTTGGCAAATGGTTAAAATATTTGATTTAGCACAAGAAAATAAAGACAATTCCCAAATTGCAAATGATAAAGACAATTCTGTAAATGGCTATTTGATGCTAGCATTTTTAGGATTTATATATCTTATCACAATCATCTCTTTTGCGCTGTGGGGAGATTTACCACTCGTTTCAAATTCAGCCTCTGAGCATGGACCAGAAATAGACCGATTGATGATTATTTCGATGGTTGTGATCTTTATTGTACAAACCATCACTCAATTTTTGTTACATTATTTTGCTTTTAAATACAAAGGCGAAAAAGGAAGAAAAGCGCTTTTCTATGCCGATAATGACAAGTTAGAATTTATCTGGACGATTATTCCAGTAATCACCCTAGCGGGACTTATCATGTATGGATTATTTACTTGGAACGATATTATGAACATTGATGAAGAGGAAGATCCAATTGTCGTAGAACTGTATGCTCAACAGTTTAACTGGAAAGCACGCTATGCTGGAGAAGACAATGTTCTTGGTAAGGCCAATGTGAGATTAATTAATTTAGACAATGCCAATATTTTAGGGCTAGATGAGTCTGACCCTAATGCTCAAGATGACATCATCACAACTGAGCTTCATTTACCCGTAGGAAAGCCAATATTATTCAAAATGCGTTCTCAAGATGTATTGCATTCGGCATACATGCCACATTTTAGAGCACAAATGAATTGTGTGCCAGGAATGATTACTCAATTTGCATTTACTCCAACCGTTACAACTGAGGAAATGCGATTGAACCCAGAGATTTACGAAAAAGTAAGAAATATCAATAAAATTCGAAACGAAAATAGTAAGAAGCTTCAAGCCAAAGGCGAAGAGCCGCTTGATCGATATGAATTTGATTATCTGTTATTGTGCAACAAAATTTGTGGAAAATCACATTACAACATGCAAATGAAAATTATTGTTGAAACAGAAGAAGAATACAATGCATGGTTGCAAGAACAAAAAATATTTAAAAACTCATTAGTTCAAAACTAAATAGTAATACCAAAAGATTATGTCAGCACACGTAGACACCCATACACATGATGACGACCACGGGCATCATCACAAAGAAACCTTTGTAACAAAATACATTTTTAGTCAGGATCATAAAATGATTGCTAAACAGTATTTGATTACAGGGATAATTATGGGGATAATTGGAATTTTAATGTCATTGCTAATGCGGATGCAAATTGCATGGCCAGAAAAACCAAATGTAATATTTGAAGCACTATTAGGTAAGTGGGCACCAGGCGGCGTTATGGACGCAGATATTTATTTGGCATTGGTAACCATTCATGGAACAATCATGGTATTTTTTGTATTGACCGCAGGGCTTAGTGGTACTTTTAGTAACCTTTTGATTCCACTACAAATTGGAGCAAGAGATATGGCCTCAGGATTTCTAAATATGATATCTTATTGGCTTTTCTTCTTATCAAGCGTGATAATGGTAATTTCATTGTTTGTTGAAGCAGGACCAGCTGCAGCAGGATGGACAATTTATCCACCTCTTAGTGCACTTCCGTTAGCACAAGGGGGTTCTGGAACAGGGATGACACTTTGGCTCGTTTCAATGGCAATTTTTATTGCGTCTTCACTTCTTGGTTCATTGAACTATATAGTAACAGTATTAAACCTTAGAACTAAAGGGATGTCCATGACAAGGTTACCATTAACCATTTGGGCGTTTTTTATTACGGCTGTAATTGGTGTAGTTTCTTTCCCAGTTCTTTTGTCTGCTGCATTATTATTAATAATGGATAGAAGTTTTGGAACATCTTTCTTCCTTTCAGATATTTTCATTCAAGGAGAGGTGTTGCATTATCAAGGCGGGTCACCAGTTTTATTTGAACATTTATTCTGGTTTCTTGGCCACCCAGAAGTATACATTGTATTACTTCCAGCTTTAGGGATAACATCAGAAGTTATAGCAACAAATGCAAGAAAACCAATCTTTGGATACAGAGCAATGGTAGCCTCAATTATTGCAATTGCCTTTTTATCAACAATCGTATGGGGGCACCATATGTTTATCTCAGGGATGAACCCATTCTTAGGTTCAGTATTTACATTTACAACATTACTTATTGCCATTCCATCGGCAGTAAAAGCATTTAATTATATTACAACGCTTTGGAAAGGAAACCTTCAGTTAAATCCTGCAATGTTGTTTTCAATTGGCTTAGTTTCAACATTCATAACAGGTGGTCTTACAGGGATTATTCTGGGGGATAGTGCACTTGATATCAATGTTCACGATACTTATTTTGTAGTCGCACATTTCCATTTAGTAATGGGGATATCTGCATTATATGGATTATTTGCTGGTGTATATCATTGGTTCCCAAAAATGTTTGGACGAATGCTAAATAAAAATTTAGGTTACATACATTTTTGGGTGACAGCAGTATGTGCTTACGGTGTTTTCTTCCCAATGCATTTTATAGGAATGGCAGGATTACCAAGACGTTACTACACCAATAGTAATTTCCCACTTTTTGATGATACCCAAAACGTACAAGTTTTAATCACAATTTTTGCACTTGTTGCAGGGCTTGTACAATTAGTCTTCCTATATAACTTTGTTCACAGCATGTTCTATGGAAAGAAAACAGAACAAAATCCATGGCGTTCAAACACTTTGGAGTGGACAGCACCTGTAGAGCATATGCATGGCAACTGGCCTGGAGAAATTCCACATGTTCACCGTTGGGCATACGATTACAGTAAACCTGGTCATGATGAAGACTTTGTGCCACAACATATTCCACTAAAAGACGGAGAAGAAGAGCTTCAACACTAAAATTGTTAGTTACTTCTTAAATATATTAGAAAGCCTTTCTTAAACGAGAAAGGCTTTTTCTTTATATTTGTTATTATGAATCAGTACCTTGATCCAACAGACGAAAATTTATCTCCTGAGGAACACGACATCGAAAAAGCGTTAAGACCGCTAACCTTTGATGATTTTTCTGGGCAAGATCAAGTTTTGGAAAATTTACAAATTTTTGTAAAAGCAGCTGTAGAACGCAATGAGGCTTTAGATCACACCCTTTTTCATGGTCCTCCTGGATTGGGAAAAACCACCTTAGCACATATTTTAGCAAATGAATTGAATGTAGGGATTAAAGTCACCTCTGGCCCTGTTTTGGATAAGCCTGGAGATTTGGCAGGGTTGCTTACCAATTTAGAAGATAGAGATGTACTTTTTATTGATGAAATTCACCGTTTGAGCCCAATTGTAGAAGAATATTTATACTCTGCAATGGAAGATTATAAGATTGATATCATGATTGAATCTGGACCAAATGCACGAACTGTTCAGATCAATTTGAATCCTTTTACATTAGTTGGAGCCACTACGCGCTCGGGATTGCTTACAGCACCTATGCGCGCACGTTTTGGAATCAGTAGCCGACTTCAATATTATTCTACAGAATTGCTTTCGACTATTCTTCAACGAAGTGCTCAAATTTTGAATGTCCCTATAAGTTTTGAAGCCGCTATAGAAATTGCAGGACGAAGTCGTGGAACCCCAAGAATTGCAAATGCACTATTGAGACGTGTTAGAGATTTTGCCCAAATAAAAGGCAATGGTAAAATAGATATAGAGATTGCAAAATTTGGATTAAAAGCCCTTAATGTAGATGCTCATGGTTTGGATGAAATGGATAATAAAATCCTTACCACAATTATTGATAAATTCAAAGGAGGCCCTGTTGGAATTACAACAATAGCCACAGCGGTGAGCGAAAGTCCAGAAACCATAGAAGAAGTCTACGAGCCATTTTTAATTCAGCAAGGATTTATAATGCGTACCCCTAGAGGAAGAGAAGTTACAGAACTTGCCTACAAACACCTTGGTCGTCAAAAAGGAGATTACCAAACAGGATTGTTTTAGCATGTCAAAAAAAGTACAGTATGCACAACTTATTAAAACCGAAGCCAAACGCCTCGGTTTTTTATCTTGCGGCATAAGTAAGGCAGCATTTTTAGAAGATGAAGCGCCACGATTAGAAGCATGGCTAAATCAGAACAAACATGGCAAAATGCAATACATGGAAAATCATTTTGATAAGCGTTTAGATCCAACCCTGCTTGTTGAAGATTCAAAAAGTGTCGTGTCTTTGATATATAATTACTTTCCATCACAAACACAATTGGATCCAGAAGCACCAAAGATTAGTAAATATGCTTATGGCGTAGATTATCACTATGTCATAAAAGACAAATTAAAACATCTTTTAGAATATATTAGGGACGAGATCGGGGATGTACATGGTCGTGCTTTTGTAGACTCTGCGCCAATTTTAGAAAAAGCTTGGGCGAAGAAATCTGGACTAGGGTGGATCGGCAAACACAGTAATTTGCTTTCTCAAAAAGTAGGTTCATTTTATTTTATTGCAGAACTGATTATTGATTTGGATTTAGAACCAGATCATGCTGTTACAGATCATTGTGGAACCTGTACTGCATGTATTGATGCCTGCCCAACAGAAGCCATTACTGAACCCTATAAGGTTGATGGTAGTAAATGTATTTCATATTTTACCATTGAACTCAAAGATAATATTCCAACAGAAATGAAAGGAAAATTTGATGATTGGATGTTTGGTTGTGATGTTTGTCAAGACGTATGCCCTTGGAACCGTTTTTCTAAAGCACACAATGAACCTTTATTTAATCCAAAACCAGAACTACTATCGATGACCAAGAAAGACTGGGAAGAAATCACACTTGAAACTTTCAATAAAGTATTTAAGAAATCTGCAGTCAAACGCACAAAATATACAGGACTAACTCGAAATATTAAGTTTTTAAAAGATTAAACAAAAATTTTCTCATTACAAGGATACTGCTAACTTTGTAAACTTAAACAACAACCAACTATATGTCAAAACTAACCAGACACGATTTAGAAGCCCTTGCATATCACGCTAAACCAAATCCAGGAAAAATTCAAGTTGTACCTACAAAAAAATATGCTACCCAACGTGACTTATCTTTGGCATATTCTCCAGGTGTAGCGGCACCATGTTTAGAAATTGAAAAAAACCAATCTGAAGCATATAAATATACTTCCAAGGGTAATTTGGTGGCTGTAATATCCAATGGAACAGCAGTCTTGGGTCTTGGCAATATTGGGCCAGAAGCCTCTAAACCAGTAATGGAAGGTAAAGGTCTTTTATTTAAAATTTTTGCAGATATTGATGTTTTTGATATTGAAGTTGATACGGAAAATGTTGATGAATTTATAAATACCGTAAAAAATATTGCGCCAACTTTTGGTGGGATTAACCTTGAAGATATAAAAGCACCTGAAGCTTTTGAAATTGAAAAACGTCTGAAAGAAGAGTTAAATATCCCTGTAATGCACGACGATCAGCACGGGACAGCCATAATTTCAGCTGCTGCTCTTTTGAATGCTTTAGAACTTGCTGAAAAAAACATTGAAAATGTACAAATTGTAGTGAGTGGTGCTGGAGCAGCTGCAATTTCTTGTACAAGACTATATATGTCTTTTGGTGCAAAACGAGAAAACATTGTGATGCTTGATAGTAAGGGAGTCATACGTCAAGATCGTGAAAATCTAACGTCACAAAAGTCTGAATTTGCAACAACAAAAGAAATAGACACTTTGGAAGAAGCAATGCATGATGCCGATGTATTTATTGGTCTTTCAACTTCCAATATCGTTTCTCCAAAAATGCTAAAATCTATGGCCAAAAATCCAATTGTATTTGCAATGGCCAATCCAGATCCAGAAATTACATATGATTTAGCAATTCAAACAAGAGATGATATTATAATGGCTACAGGCCGAAGTGATAATCCAAATCAGGTTAATAATGTCCTAGGATTTCCTTTTATTTTTAGAGGGGCATTAGATGTTAGAGCAACAACCATTAATGAAGCAATGAAAAAAGCTGCTGTTGTTGCACTTGCAGAACTAGCTAAAGAGCCTGTTCCAGAACAAGTGAATATCGCTTATGGAGAAATGCGTTTAACTTTTGGAAGTGATTATATCATTCCAAAACCTTTTGATCCTCGTTTAATAGCAAAAATACCACCAGCCGTAGCCAAGGCAGCAATGGAAAGTGGTGTTGCACAAGCACCAATTTTGGATTGGGAAAAGTATGAAGAGACCTTATTGGATCGTATGGGGGCAGACAACAAGATTGTTCGCTTGCTATTTAACAGAGCAAAACTAAACCCTAAGCGCGTTGTTTTTGCAGAAGCCGATCAATTGGATGTTTTAAAAGCGGCTCAAATTGTATATGAAGAAGGAATAGCACACCCTATTTTATTAGGCAATAAAAAACAAATAGAACGCTTAAAAGAAGAACTCGAATTTGATGTAGATGTCCTAATAATTGATCCTAAAGATGAGGATCATATTGAACAAAAAAACAAATATGCCGAAGTGTTTTGGAAACAACAAGAACGCCGTGGGCAAACGCTTTTATCGGCTCAAAAACTCATGCGAGAAAGAAACTATTATGCTGCAATGATGGTTAATGAAGGAGATGCTGATGCTTTGATAACAGGATACTCAAGAAATTATCCATCGGTCGTAAAACCAATGCTCGATTTGATTGGTCTTGCACCAGGGTCAACAAGAATCGCTACAACCAATGTAATGATTACACGCAGAGGTCCCATGTTTTTGAGTGATACTGCTATAAATATTAACCCAACCGCCCACGATTTGATAAAAATTACACAGATGACTTCTGGAGTGATGAAAATGTTTGGAATTACTCCAGTGATGGCCATGTTATCATATTCAAATTTTGGATCTTCAAAAGATCAAACGGCTACAAAGGTTCGTGAAGCAGTTTCCTATTTACATCGAAGACATCCAGATTTGTCTGTAGATGGAGAGTTGCAAACAGATTTTGCATTAAATAGTGAAATGTTAAAAGCAAATTTTCCGTTTTCAAGATTAGCAAATAAAAAAGTAAATGGACTCATTTTTCCAAATTTAGAGTCGGCAAATATCACTTATAAATTGCTAAAAGAGCTCAACAAAGCAGAGTCTATAGGGCCAATTATGATGGGACTTAGAAAGCCTGTACATATCATACAATTTGGCGCAAGTGTGGATGAAATTGTAAACATGACAGCAGTTGCTGTGATTGATGCACAACAAAAAGAAAAGGCTGATTTGAACTCCTAGTTTTTTTCTTCATATAAAATACTATAATTTTAGTACATTTGATACCTTAAGTTTTATGGTATGATTACGCATGTAAGTGGTAAATTAGTAGAAAAATCTCCAACTAGTGTTGTTGTTGATTGTAATGGTATAGGTTATTTTATACATATTTCTTTACACACTTTTTCACAACTAACGGATAATGAGTATATTAAATTACTTACTCATTTTCAAGTCAAAGAAGACGCACAACAGCTATATGGTTTTGTAACTTCATCAGAACGAGAAATTTTTAGACTTCTAATATCAGTTAGCGGTATTGGTGCCAACACAGCACGTACGATGCTATCTTCTCTAACACCAAAACAAGTTCGAGAGGGCATTGCTTCAGAAGACGTTGCGCTAATTCAATCTGTAAAAGGCATAGGATTGAAAACAGCACAACGTGTTATCATTGATTTAAAAGATAAAGCCCTAAAAATTTACGATATTGACGACTCAATCAAAACCTCAAACAATACAAACAAAGATGAAGCGTTATCTGCATTAGAAGTATTAGGATTCGCCAAAAAACAGTCTGAAAGAGTGGTTGTTAAAATTTTATCTCAAACCCCAGATGCCTCTGTAGAGCTAATCATCAAAGAAGCCCTAAAAAATTTATAAAACTATTGAAACTATTTAGCCCAAAAATGAAACTTAAACACTTTGCTTTAGTTGTACTCTACAGCTTCAGTTGCTTGTTATGGTCTCAACAAACACCTACAGTTCGTGATTCTACATCTACCACTTTTTCGTTTAGAGATTTAAACCCTCCTGACCCAAGTAGTGTTATCAATAAATACACCTATGATCCTATAACAGATCGTTATTATTACACTTCAAAAGTTGGTGATTATGACATAAAATACCCCATAATTCTTACACCAAAAGAATTTCAAGCACTGATTCAAAAGGAGAATTTAAAACAATATTATAAAGAAAAATTAGACGCATTTGATGGAAAAAAAGAGGGTTCAGAAGATGCTAAAAAGAACTTGATTCCCGATTTGTATGTGAATTCTAAATTTTTTGAAACAATTTTTGGAGGTAATGTTATTTCAGTTGTACCACAAGGATCTGTAGAAATGGATCTAGGAGTGATGTATACAAAACAAGAAAATCCAGCATTTTCACCTAGAAACCAAAGTAATTTAACTTTTGATTTTGACCAAAGAATTAGTTTGAGTTTAATGGGGAAAGTAGGGACACGCTTACAGGTCAATGCAAATTATGATACACAATCTACGTTTGATTTTCAAAATTTAATAAAACTAGAATTCGACCCAACTGTTGACGGCGGAGAAGATAATATTCTTCAAAAACTTGAAATAGGAAATGTGAGCATGCCATTGAACAGTTCATTGATCTCAGGAGCTCAAAGTTTATTTGGTGTAAAAACAGAACTGCAATTTGGGAAAACACGAATTACAGGAGTTTTTTCTGAGCAACAATCAGAAACAAGAAGCATTGTGGCACAAGGCGGCGGAACATTACAAGATTTTGACTTTTTTGGACTAGATTATGATGAAAATAGGCATTTCTTCTTAGGGCAATATTTTAGAGAACATTATGATGAAGCCTTAGATAACTATCCATTTATAAATTCTCAAGTTCAAATCACTCGAATTGAAGTTTGGGTAACCAACCGAACAAATCAGACTCAAAATGTAAGAAATATTTTGGCTTTACAAGATTTAGGAGAATCCTCAAGAATTGGTTTAACTACTCCACCAACAGGGTTTGTTAATGTTGACCCAAATGCATATCCCGACAATGCCAATAATGATTTTGATCCTACGAATATTGGGGGTGCTGGTTCTCAACTTACACAAGCTGTTCGAGATATTGCAACCGCACAATCGGGATTTTTGACTCCAGGGGTCAATGAAGGTTTTGATTATGGGAAGCTAGAAAATGCAAGAAAATTAACACAAGGCAATGAATATACTGTCAATACTCAACTAGGGTATATTTCTCTAAACCAGCGCCTACAAAACGATGAGGTCTTAGCAGTAGCCTACCAATTCACGGTTGGTGGCCAAGTGTATCAAGTTGGAGAATTTGCCAATGATGGATTAAATGCAACCGATGTAAGTACAGATATAAATACAGGGAATCAGGTTGTAAATAATCAAAGTCTTGTGTTGAAAATGCTAAAAAGCGCAGTAACAAACGTCAATCTTCCAATTTGGGATTTGATGATGAAAAACATTTATAACACAGGAGCGTATCAACTCTCTCAAGAAGATTTCAAATTGAATATATTTTACAACGAAACATCTTCTTTGAATTTTATAACTCCAGTTCCTGGAACACCTTTTCCAGCCCCAACAGGAAACGAAGACCCTATAAATGAAATACCTCTTATACGTCTTTTTAATTTTGATCGATTAAATTATAACAATGACCCTCAAAATAAGGGGGATGGATTTTTTGATTTTGTGCCCAGTTTGACGGTCATCCCTCAAAACGGAAAAATTGTTTTTACAAAAGTTCAACCTTTTGGAAGTTATCTATTTGAAACCTTGCGCTTGAATCCTACAGAAGATTATCAAACCGATGAAACAATTCCTGGAGCTTATAATGCAAATCAAAAGAAGTATGTTTACAAATCTTTGTATACGAGTACAAAAACCGCTGCACTTCAGGACAGTGAAAAAAATAAATTTCAAATTCGAGGACGCTACAAATCTACAGGTGGTTCAGGCATTCCAATAGGTGCATTTAATGTACCAAGGGGCTCTGTAAAAGTTACTGCAGGAGGGCGTGTTCTGGTAGAAGGAATAGATTATACTGTAAACTACCAAATTGGAACAGTTCAAATTTTAGACCCTTCTCTTCAATCTTCAAACACCCCAATTCAAGTTTCTGTAGAAAATAATGCAGTTTTTGGACAACAAACAAAGCGTTTTACGGGGTTAAATGTTGAACATCAATTCAATGAAAATTTTGTTTTAGGAGCAACACTTTTGAATTTGAATGAACGTCCAATAACTCAGAAAGCTAATTATGGTACAGAGCCAATCAATAACACAATTTTTGGTGTCAATGGAAATTACTCAACAGAAGTACCTTTCCTAACTCGAATGGCTAATAAATTACCTAATATTGATACCGATGCGATATCAAATTTATCTGTTCGCGGGGAATTTGCATACTTGAAGCCTGGCGCACCAAAAGGCACCGATTTTAATGGAGAAGTGACCTCATATGTTGATGACTTTGAAGGCACTCAAAACGGTATTAGCTTACTTACGCCACAATCATGGTTTTTATCGAGTAGACCAAAAGGATTAGGGCGTGTCTATCCTCAGGGGAATGAAGACGATAATGGCTATCAGAATGGCTTTGACAGAGCACTTTTGAATTGGTATACTGTTGATCCTATTTTCTATAGCTCCCAAAGACCAGGGGAAATTACAGATGATGATATTTCAGATTTATACACAAGACGTATTTTTATTGATGAACTTTTTCCAGAAATTGATTTGGTAACAGGGCAATATACAGTCATAAACTCTTTGGATTTGGTATATAGCCCCGCTGAAAGAGGGCCATATAATTATCAGCAAGGAGCAGAAGATGGAATTTTAGATAATCCACAAAATAGTTGGGCTGGAATTTCCAGACAATTGACTTCGACAGATTTTGAACAAGCTAATGTGGAATATGTAGAGTTTTGGCTGATGGATCCATTTTTAAATAACCCAACAAATCCAGGAGGAAAACTTGTTCTCAACTTAGGTAATATTTCTGAAGATGTCATTAAAGATGGTAAAAAACAATATGAAAATGGACTTCCCGCCGATGGTAATATTATTTTATTGCCTCAATCTGTATGGGGAACAGTAACACCTCAAAATCAATCATTAATCTATGCGTTTTCTTCTCAAGGACAAGAACGCACCAATCAAGATGTTGGTCTAGATGGGTATGATGATTTGGAAGAAGCTAATACAACTGATCCTAGATTTTCAGCGTTTTCAAATTTGGCCGATCCAGCTAATGACAATTATACGTATTATTTGAATAGTTCTGGAGATATTTTTGACAGATATAAAAGATACAATGGTCTTGAAGGCAATTCTCCAGATGTTTTTAGTGAAACTAATAGAGGCTCTACAACGCAACCTGATGTAGAAGATATCAATAGAGATAACACTATGAATACTATTGATAGCTATTATGAATATGAAATTGACATCAATTCTGCAGCCCTAAATAACCCAAATAGCCCATATATTGTTGATCGAAAGACGGTTACTGGCATAACATTACCAAACGGCTCACAAACTGGAAATATAAACTGGTATCAATTTAGAATTCCACTAACAGAGTTTACGGATGCTATTGGTGGGATTTCAGATTTTAGATCAATTCGTTTTACAAGATTGTATTTAAAAGATTTTACACAAAAAACAGTATTAAGATTTGGTACTTTTGATTTGGTACGCAGTGATTGGAGACGCTTTTTACAATCTTTGGACGATGATTCAGATGCTGCTACATTACTAGAACCCACAGATTTTAGTGTTGGCATTGTTGGAATTCAAGAAAATGATGGGAGCTATGTTTCACCGCCAAATGTTCAGCGTGAACAATTGAATAACAACAATACTGTTGTTCGTCAAAATGAACAATCACTTGTTGTTGATGTTTGTGATTTGGAGCGATTGGATTCTAGAGCTGTTTTCAAAAACATCAATGTAGACATGCGCCAATATAAAAAACTAAAAATGTTTATCCATGCAGAAGATGGCGAGGCAGATAGTTTTGAGCAAGGAAATTTGGTTGCCTTTGTGCGTATGGGGAATGATTTTACACAAAATTATTATCAATTAGAATTACCTCTTAGAAAATCCTCAGGTGCCACAGGCGCATCAGATTCTGAAGTCTGGCCAGAGTATAATGAGCTCAATATTTCTTTAGAACTTTTAGAAAAAATTAAAGCCCTTGGTATCAGTCAAGGAACACTAACCAATGAAGATCCTACATTTTATAATGTTATTGATGGAGTACTTCAAGAAACTCCAGTCGGAGAGTTTTCACCTTTTACATTGGATTTAAATTCAACACAAACAGAAGCGCCATTTGAGCAGCGTATTTCCATAAAAGGGAATCCAAATTTTGGAGATATTCGCTCACTTATGGTAGGAATAAAAAATATAGGCCCTACAAATCAATGTGCAGAAGTTTGGTTCAATGAACTTCGTCTTGCCGAAATGGATAATGAAGGCGGTTGGGCGGCAATTATGAGTATGGATACCAATATTGCAGATTTTATGAATATCAATGCTACTGCAAAGCGAAGTACCACTGGTTTTGGAAATATAGAACAAGGACCAAATGAGCGTAGTCGAGAAGATTTGAAACAATATGATTTTGTTACAAACATGAATATTGGGCAATTGTTACCTAAAAAATGGGGGCTTCAAATTCCTTTCAATTATGGACAAAGTGAAACATTAATCACTCCAGAATATGACCAGCAGTACAAAGATTTAAAGCTTCAAAATCGTTTGGATGCTGCAGAAACAAATGAAGAACGCGATCGTATTCGTATGCAGTCGGAGGATTATACAAAACGAAAAAGCATCAATTTTATTGGCGTTAAAAAGCAACGTACAGGAGATGCTAAACCAAAGGTTTATGATGTAGAAAATTTAACCCTTAATTATTCTTATAACGAAATGACGCATAGAGATTTTGAAATTGAAAATTCTCTTGATCAAAACGTTCGTGTTGGAGCCAATTATAGTTATAGTTTTCAGCCTTTAAATTTTGAACCTTTCAAGAAAAAAGATTCATTATTTAATGGTAAATATTGGAAAATCATAAAGGATTTCAACCTCAATTTAATGCCATCGAGCCTCACAATTAATTCTGATATAATTCGTCAATTTAATAGTCAAAAATTTAGAGATGCTGAACTAGGCGCAAATAATATTTCTGTTGATGAATTAATTCGAAGAAACTATACTTTCGACTTACAATACACATTAAATTATCAGTTGACAAATGCGTTAAGTTTGAATTTTACGTCGTCCAATAATCACATTGTTAGAAATTATTTTATAAATGATGATCTAAATGGCGACCAAGATCCAACGCTAGGGGTTTGGGATCGTTTCTTTGATTTTGGTGACCCCAACAGACATGCTCAGCAATTGGGCATAAATTATCAACTGCCTTTAAATAAAATACCAACGCTTAGTTTCTTGACCGCCAATTATAGCTATACTGGTGATTTCTTGTGGACCAAAGGATCTGACTTATTTGCTCAGTTGAATATCAATGGGCAAACCTATGATTTAGGAAACTCTATTTCTAATGCAAATCAACACAATTTGAACACCTCTTTTGATATGCGTAAGCTTTATCGATATATTGGTATAAAAAAATCAAAATCGAGAAGACCTTCGCGCGTACAAAGCAATAGCAATAATAGAACTCCGCGAACAAATTCAAAAAAGAAATTCAACTTAAAAGATTTTGGTATTGGATTGTTAACAAGCATTGATAGAATGCAAATAAATTATTCGGAAAACAACAGTTCATTCTTACCAGGCTATTTACCAACCCCTGGATTTATAGGTACCATGAAACCTACTTTTGGATACACTATGGGAAGTCAGCGCGATGTTCGTCATATTGCGGCTCAAAATGGTTGGTTAACAACATTTGATCAGTTTAATCAACAATATTCTGAAACGCATAACGAAAATTTAGATTACTCCATTAATACTGAACCTATTTCAGATTTAAAAATTGATTTTACAGGAGGTAAAACCTATGCTACAAATTTTACAGAAAACTTCAATACAACAGACACCAATGGTGATGGCTTGAGCAACACCTATAACTCTTTGATTCAGAATACATTTGGTAATTTTAATATTTCTACATCATTAATTAAAACAGCCTTTAGCAAAAGTGATGAGGCTAGCTCTGCACCATTTGAAGATTTTAAAAGCAATCGTTTAGAAATAGCAAATCGTTTGGCGCAGAATTTTTATGGTAATAACACCTATGCAACAGATTCAGAAGGATACCCTCTTGGATTTGGAAAAAACAGTCAGTCTGTGTTGTTGCCCGCATTTTTGTCGGCGTATTCCGGGAAAAAGGCCAATAAAATAAGTTTGGATGCTTTTCGAGACATTCCTATTCCAAATTGGACCTTAAAATATACAGGATTTATGAGGAACAAATGGTTCAAAAAAAGGTTTAAACGATTTTCTATTACTCATGGATATCGATCATCTTACACCATAAATCAATTTCGCACAAATCTAGATTATAAAGCTGCAGATCCTACTCTGGATTATGCCAGTCAAAACCCCGATGTTTTAGATCAGTCTGGAAATTTTAAGGCTCAAACGCTTTTTAGTAATGTCAACTTAATAGAGCAATTTAGCCCATTGATTAAAGTTGATTTTGAAATGAAAAATTCAATAAAGGTTACAACAGAAATCAAAAAGGACAGAAGTCTTTCTATCAGTTTTGATAATAATTTGTTGACTGAGATTCAAGGATATGAATATATTTTTGGATTGGGTTATCGTATCAAAGATTTAAGGATTCGTTCGAAATTGGCTGGGCCAAAAAAAGTTATTAAAAGTGATTTGAATATGAAAGCTGACTTATCTGTAAGAAATAATAAAACCATAATAAGATATTTGGATTTAGACAATAATCAAGTGAGCGCAGGTCAAACCATTTGGAGTCTCAAATATGCTGCAGACTACGCCTTTAGCAATAATTTGACGGCCATATTCTATTTTGACTATGCTTTTTCGGAGTATGCTATTTCGACAGCATTTCCACAAACCACTATTAGATCTGGATTTACATTAAGATATAACTTTTAAAATTAATACTTACAAAAATTAATAAAATGAATGTACCTGAAGAATTAAAATACACAAAAGACCACGAGTGGGTTCGTGCAGAGGGCGAAATACTTACAATAGGAATCACAGATTTTGCACAAAGTGAACTAGGAGATATTGTTTATGTGGAAGTCGACACATTAGATGAAACTCTAGAAGCTGAAGAAGTTTTTGGAACAGTTGAAGCCGTAAAAACAGTTTCAGATTTGTTTCTTCCAGTAGCAGGAGAAGTTATTGAATTTAATGAAGCTTTGGAAGATGAACCAGAAAAAGTAAATGATGATCCTTATGGAGAAGGATGGATGATTAAACTTAAATGTACAGACACTTCTGAGCTTGACGAATTACTTTCTGCGGAGGATTACAAAACATTGATTGGTGCTTAAAAAAAAGGCAATTCATGCGGTAGCAATTGGCTACATAATTCTTTTGACCGTTGGTAGTTTGGCAAAAATCAATCATCAATCTACATTTGATATTGAGTTTGAAGACAAGATTGTTCATTTTTTGGCTTATGCCATACTTTGCTTCTTAGTTTTTTTGTCTTTGTACACCAAAGGGATAAATAAAAGTTTGACTTATGCTGCTCTATTTTCGATTATTTTTGGCATAATCCTTGAGCTATTACAAAGCGTAACGCCACAAGCAAGAGTTTCTGAGGGATTAGATGTTGTGGCAAACACACTAGGGATACTAGTGATGGTCGCTTTTATTAGTTGGAAAAAACAAACGCTTGTTAAAAAACTTCAAACGTTTATGTAGTTTTATTTTTTTTATTTAATTTAACCCCCCGTAAAAAACACACAATGGAATCAAAGAAAAACCCAAAAGCAGACGTCAGCAGAAATGGCTCTATCTATTTTGCCGTTGGATTAGCATTGATGTTATTTTTAACATATTCTACGCTGAACTACAAAACTTATGATAAATCTGATATTGATATCGGAAAACTTAATCTAGACGAAGAATTAGATGAAGAAATACCAATCATAGAACAAGTTATTCCACCACCACCACCACCACCACCACCGGCTGCTCCAGAAGTAATTGAGGTTGTGGAAGATGAAGAGGAAATTGAAGAAACAGTAATAGAATCAACAGAAACAGATCAAGAAGAAGAAATTATTGAAGTTGAAGAAATAGAGGTTGAAGAAGTTGTAGAAGATGTTGAGGTTCCTTTTGCAGTGATTGAAAACGTACCCGAGTACCCTGGTTGCGAACGTGGATCTAATGCCGACAAACGTAAGTGTATGTCCGACAAAATTGCCAAATTTGTTCAGCGTAAATTCAATACAGATTTAGCTGGAGATTTAGGGCTTACAGGAAGACAACGTATTAGCGTAATTTTTAAAATTGACAAAAACGGAAATGTTACTGGAGTACGCTCTAGAGCACCACACCCAAGGTTAGAAAAAGAAGCAGCACGAGTGATTAATATGTTGCCAAAAATGAAACCTGGTCGACAAAGAGGGAAGCCAGTAATTGTACCTTACTCTTTACCCATTACTTTCCAAGTACAAGACTAGTTTTTTTACATTATATAATATAATCCCCGCAATGCGGGGATTTTTATTTTAAATACAAATAGTTTTTGTCGTAATCAATAATTGCTTTGCCTTTCTTTAGAACATCTGCACCAATAATACCATCAACCGCCACCAAATCTGCAGCAGCAAAAGCAGTATTAATAGGGTCTAAATCTATCAGAGCAATAGTGCATTGTTCCAAACGCCATTGTCCAAATTTCAATTGATTTTTTTTTGAAACAAACGCATCAATTTGCTCAGGGCCAGCACCACTAGCTTTTATTTGCGATGCTTCAGAAATTAGCTTGAATTTTTCTTTTAAATTTTTGTCTACAAAAGTTGTAGAAGCCCCAGTGTCCAAAATAAAGTGCCCTTTTACGCCGTTTATTTTTGCAATTACTTTGTAATGATTACTTTTAATAAAATGCAATTTCACCTTATGAAAATGATTTTCAGACAAAAACTGCATTAAAGAACTATTATTTTTCAAGGCATTAATTTTTTAACAAAGATACTACACAAAATAGTACTTTTGTATCATGATCATAACCGATACACACATACATCTCTATAGCGAAGCATTTGACGAAGATCGAGATGAAATGATTTCTAGAGCACTCGCCGCTGGTATTACACGTTTTTTTGTTCCTGCCATAGACTCTACATATTCCGAAAGTATGTATGCTTTGGAACGCAAATATCCCACGCATGTGTTTTTGATGATGGGCGTACATCCCACTCATATAAAAGACAACTATAAAGAGGAATTAGACCATGTAACACAGGCTTTAGGAACTCGAAAATTTGTAGCCATTGGTGAAATTGGAATTGATTTGTATTGGGATAAATCTACCTTAAAAAAGCAACAAGAAGCATTTCGAATTCAAATACAGCTGGCCAAACGCTATAAACTCCCTATTGTGATTCATTGTAGAGATGCTTTTGATGAAGTTTTTGAAATTTTAGAAGAAGAAAAATCTGAGAATTTATTTGGGATTTTTCATTGTTTTACGGGGACTTTAGAACAAGCACAGCAAGCGATATCATACAATATGAAACTTGGTATTGGAGGAGTTGTTACGTTTAAAAATGGAAAAATAGATCAGTTTTTATCACAAATTGATTTAAAACACATTGTTTTGGAAACAGATGCGCCATATTTAGCTCCTGTGCCATTTAGAGGAAAGCGAAATGAAAGTGTTTACATTGTTGAAGTATTAGAAAAACTTTCTTCAATTTATGGTCTAAGCACAAAAATTATTGCCGAAATTACAACCAAAAACTCAAAAGATATTTTTAATATTTAACCGAATGCATACAAAAATATTATTGATTTATACGGGGGGCACCATTGGCATGGTAAAGGCAGCTCATTCGGAGTCGCTTCAGGCATTTGATTTTCAAAATTTATTGAAAAATATACCAGAGCTCAAGCTTTTGAACTGTGAGATTGATACTATTTCATTTGAAATTCCACTGGATTCTTCAAATATGAATCCAACACATTGGGTGACTTTAGCAGAAATTATTGAAAAACATTATGACACACACCATGGATTCGTAGTGCTTCATGGTAGCGACACCATGAGTTATTCTGCATCGGCGCTTAGTTTTATGCTTGAGAATTTAAATAAACCAGTAATTTTCACAGGCTCTCAACTTCCTATTGGCGATTTGCGAACTGATGCTAAAGAAAATCTCATTACTTCAATTCAATTGGCAAGTTTACGTCAGAATAATGCTGCAGTCATTAAAGAAGTTGGCTTGTATTTTGAGTACAAATTATATCGAGGAAATAGAACTACAAAAATTAATGCTGATCATTTTGAGGCGTTTGCTTCAAGTAATTTTCCACCTTTGGTAACATCTGGAGTTCAACTTCATGTACAACATGATTTGTTACAAAAGAATTTTACTCAAAATCAATTGAAGGTTCACAAATCGTTAGACACAAATGTTGTGATTATAAAGCTTTTTCCTGGCATTCAAACTTCTGTATTAAACGCTATTTTTGAAACTCCAAATCTAAAAGGGGTTGTTTTGGAAACCTACGGATCTGGGAATGCAACAACAGAAAGTTGGTTCTTAGAGTTAATAAAAACAGCCATTTCAAAAGGAATTTATATTGTCAATGTAACCCAATGTTCGGGGGGGATGGTACATATGGGGCATTACGAAACAAGTAAAAAAATGTGTGAATTAGGAGTTATTTCTGCTAAGGATATGACAACCGAAGCGGCAATTACAAAACTAATGTACCTTCTTGGTAAAGGCACATCAAAAAATACTTTTAAAGTTGTTTTTGAAACTTCAATTCGAGGGGAATTAACGGAAAATTAAGAGCTGTTTTCTTTCACAAGTAAACTATTTTTTATTTATTTGATCTCTTTGTAAAAAAGAAACTAGAGAGGTGGCCGAGTGGTCGAAGGCGCACGCCTGGAAAGTGTGTATACGCCAAAAGCGTATCGAGGGTTCGAATCCCTTCCTCTCTGCTGATTTTTATTTATGTTAGTAAAACTCAAATATTTTGGACTTTCAATCACTTTATTTGCTGTCCTTTTTAAGTTGATGTCTTTGCAGTTTGCAGAAGTTCTTCTAATTGTGGGTATAAGTTCTTTAGGGGCTTACTTCTTGATTAAAGTTTTTAAATAATTTGATTGCCTACTTTTAATTTCCTTATAATTTTGATACTAAATAATTGTTTCTCAGGGTTTAATATACTCTGTTAAATGTTAAATTTTGGTATAGTAGAATTTTTATTTTTGTAGTGTGATTTTTTTTATATCTTTAGCAACCCATAAACAATACAAATATTTATAAATTTTAAGAATAGAACAATGAAAAAATTATTTCCAATTCTAGCAATCGCACTAACGATGGCATTCGGGTCTGTAAATGCAAGTACAAACACGAACATGAACACCACAGTAACCACAATCGTTAGTCCAGTACAGGATGATGCAGCTGGAGAACAAGTGGAGTCATTAGGATTTCATCAAGAACTAAAAAAGCGTTTTATTGAAGGTGGACCAGGGTTCATGGGTATCGTTTTGTTATGTCTTATATTAGGATTAGCCATTGCTATTGAAAGAATTATTTTCTTAAATCTTTCAACAACAAACTCAAAAAAATTAACTGAAGATGTAGAAGAAGCGCTTGCTTCTGGAGGCGTAGAAGCAGCAAAGGAAGTGTGTAGAAATACAAAAGGACCTATTGCTTCAATCTTTTACCAAGGTCTTGACCGTGCCAATGAAGATTTAGATGCTGCCGAAAAAGCAGTAGTTGCTTATGGTGGTGTACAAATGGGACAATTAGAAAAAAATGTGTCTTGGATTTCTCTTTTTATCGCTTTGGCGCCAATGCTTGGTTTCATGGGAACAGTAATTGGAATGATTCAAGCTTTTGATAAAATTGAGGCTGCTGGAGATATGCAACCGTCACTTGTTGCAGGAGGTATTAAAGTAGCTCTTCTAACTACAGTATTTGGTCTGATTGTTGCAATTATCTTACAAATTTTTTACAACTATATTATTGCAAAAATCGACAGCATTGTAAACAATATGGAAGATGCTTCTATCTCATTGATGGACATTCTTGTAAAAAATAAAAAATAATACTTCTTAACTCAAACTAAATCAAATAATTATGGATTTACAAAAATTATTAAAGATTATAGCTGCAGTTGTAGGAGTCCTTTCAATAGTTTTTCTTGTAAGCATTATTTCTGCCGGAGACGATGCCATTAAAGCTGGTGAAAGTGCATCAAGTGTTAGTACACTTATGTATGTTGCTTATTTTATCTTAGCTGTTGCAGTCTTGGCTGTAGTTCTTTTTACAGTACTCAACCTAGTCTCTAATGCATCAGGATTGAAAAACACCCTAGTGTCTTTAGGGGCTTTCTTAGTTCTCGCTCTGATATGCTATTTTGTTTTAGCTTCAGGAACAGAAACCGTTTTAAAAGACGGTTCAATTCTTACAGAGAGCCAGTCAAAACTAGTTGGTGCTGGACTGTACTTGTTTTATGCTCTTGCTATTGTAGCGGGTGGAACAATGTTAGGATTTGGAATCAAAAAAATGTTGAAATAATATGGCCAAACGATCTGCACCAGAGGTTAATGCAGGCTCTATGGCCGACATTGCCTTCCTACTGTTAATATTTTTCTTGGTTACAACAACCATCGAAAAAGATTCGGGGATCAACCGTAAGCTTCCTCCTATGGAAGAGATTGAACCGCCAATCATCAAACAGAAAAATATTTTTACAGTATTACTCAATGGAAAAGATCAATTGCTAGTGGAAGATGAACTCATGGAAATAGCCGATTTGCGCGCTGCAGCCGTCGATTTCTTGGATAATAACGGAGATAAAACTTGTGATTATTGCCAAGGGAAAAAAGACCCATCTTCATCTGATAATCCAGACAAAGCAATTATATCTTTGAAGAACGAACGCGAAACGTCATATGCTGCATACATTTCCGTACAAAATGAATTGGTAGCTGCATATAATATTTTAAGAAATAGACGTGCGCTAGAACTAGGTCCATCAAAAGGATTTAGAGATATGGACTTTGTAGAAATGCAAAAAAATTACAAAGACGCACGATTTATTGGAAATAAAGAGAAACTCAAAGCAGTGATTGATCAAATCAAACTAGAGTTTCCACAAAAACTCTCTGAAGTTCAGTAGTTTAATTATTTAAAAGAAAACAAAAATGTCAAAATTTAAAAAGAAAAAAGACGGAGGGCTCCCTGCAATATCCACAGCCTCTTTGCCAGATATTGTATTTATGTTATTGTTCTTTTTTATGGTTGCTACCGTTATGCGAGAAAATTCATTGAAAATACAAAATTCATTGCCAGTAGCAAATCAAGTTGAGAAACTGGATAAGAAAAACCCTGTAAGTTATATTTATATGGGAAAACCAAGTTCTGGTTATGAAAAGTTTGGAACTGAAGCAAGAATTCAACTTAACGATCAATTTGCATCACTTTCAGATGTAAGTGCATTTATCAGTTCAGAAAGGGCTGCGTTGCGTGAAGAATTGATTCCATTTTTAACTGTAGCTCTAAAAGTAGATAGAGATGCAAATATGGGTATCGTTGGTGATGTTAAACAAGAGCTTAGAAAAGTTAACGCATTGAAAATCAACTATACAACAGGGGTTGGAGATGTAACCACAAATATGAATTAATTTTTGTTCAGAAATCTATTCAAATACAAAGGCATTCAAATTTGAATGCCTTTTTTTGTACATTTAATTATTGTAAACTTTTTCATTATGAAAAACACCATTATTGTCATTGCTTTTCTGCTACAATTTGTTGATGTTTTGGCTCAAAATTCTCCAAAAGATTTCGATTCAAACTATCGAGAAGATCAATTTTATTTTGGCCTTACCTATAACAGTTTTACTAATACTCCTGAAAATTTTAATCAAACAGGGTTTTCACCAGGGCTTAAAGTTGGTTTTATTCGAGATTTTCCCATCAATCTTCAGCGTAATATCGCCATAGGTGTTGGTGTAGGGTACGCTTTTAATACCTACTCTGGAAACATCAAAATTTCACCCATATCTTCAGAGGTTTATAATTATGAAATTGTTTCAAATAATTCTTTTCAAAAGAATAGATTTTCTCATCAATCCATTGAAATTCCAATTGAATTTCGTTGGCGAACTTCTACCGCAGAAACCTATAAATTTTGGAGAGTATATGCGGGGTTTAAGGCCAGTTATATTTTTGCATCCTCATATGTTTATCAAAACCAAGAGGTGTCAACTAAACTGAAAAATATTGACCTAAATAATTGGCAATATGGATTGACGCTAAGTTTGGGCTACAATAACTGGAATGGTTTTGTTTATTATGGATTAAATCCTATGTTTAATGACGCTACTATTCATCAAAATTCTATAGACTCAAAAAGTTTTAAAATTGGCTTGATGTTTTATTTCTTATAAAATGTCTGGACCTTAACTTATGAGTTGATGCCAAAACAAATTATTGTTGAACAGATCCACCTTATAAATTACACATTTTTCCGCACCGCTATTATCCTAAAATTTATTAATTTTGCGGACTAATTGAGTAAAGATGAGCGCATTATTTCCAGAGTACAAAGGATTAAACTTACCAAATGTAGCAGAAGAACTGCTAGATTACTGGAAAGAGCACCATATTTTTGAGGAAAGTATCACTTCAAGAGATGGACAAACGCCTTATGTTTTTTTTGAAGGCCCTCCATCTGCAAATGGTTTACCAGGCGTACATCATGTTTTGGCGCGAGCCATAAAAGATATTTTTCCAAGATACAAAACCATGAAAGGCTTTCAGGTTAAGCGAAAAGCAGGCTGGGACACACACGGTCTTCCTATTGAACTTGGCGTTGAAAAAGAGCTTGGAATCACCAAAGAAGATATTGGAAAAACTATTTCAGTAGAAGACTATAATGCTGCGTGTAGAAAAGCCGTTATGCGCTATACTGATGTTTGGAACGACCTTACCGAAAAAATGGGCTATTGGGTCAATATGGACGATCCCTATGTTACGTATGACTCAAAATATATGGAAAGTGTGTGGTGGTTACTCAAACAGATTTACAATAAAAAGTTATTGTATAAAGGCTATACAATACAACCATATTCGCCAAAGGCAGGAACGGGTTTGAGTTCACATGAATTAAATCAACCAGGAACCTATCAAGACGTAACAGATACTACTGTGGTGGCTCAGTTTCAAGCTGTTCAAGACTCTTTACCAGAATTTTTACAAAATGAAGGTGCAATTCACTTTTTGGCATGGACTACAACGCCTTGGACTTTGCCAAGTAATACTGCACTTACCGTAGGCCCAAAAATTGAATATGTTCTTGTAAAAACCTTTAATCAATATACATTTGAACCTGTTAATGTTGTTTTAGCAAAAGCATTAATTGGAAAACAATTCTCTGGGAAGTTTCAACTTGTTGAAACAATTCAAGAATTAGACAACTTCAAAAAAGACGATAAAAATATTCCATTTTTTGTTCAAAAATCATTTGTTGGTATCGATTTAGTTGGAATAAAATATGAGCAACTGCTTCAATATGCTTTGCCAAATGATCATCCAGAAAATGCATTTCGAGTTATTACAGGAGATTTTGTAACAACAGAAGATGGAACAGGAATTGTACATACTGCACCAACTTTTGGTGCCGATGATGCTATTGCCGCCAAGCAAGCAATGCCGGAAGTTCCACCACTTTTAGTAAAAGATGAAGACGACAACTTGGTCCCATTGGTTGATTTTCAGGGGCGTTTTCGAAAAGAAGTTTCAGACTTTGCAGGGCGTTATGTAAAAAATGAATACTATCCCGATGGAGAAGCACCAGAGAAATCTGTAGATGTGGAGCTAGCCATTAAACTTAAAATTGAAAATAAAGCCTTTAAGGTTGAAAAATACAAACACAGCTATCCAAACTGTTGGCGTACCGACAAACCTATTTTGTACTACCCACTAGACTCATGGTTTATAAAAATTAGTGATGTTAAAGAGCGCATGTTTGAGCTGAATCAAAGCATAAATTGGAAACCAAAAAGTACAGGAGAAGGACGTTTTGGGAATTGGCTTGCCAATGCCAATGACTGGAACTTATCGCGATCGCGCTACTGGGGTATTCCACTACCGATTTGGCGTACAGAAGACGGAAAAGAAGAAATTTGTATTGGTTCAGTTGAAGAATTAAAGTTAGAAATTCAAAAATCTGTTGATGCAGGATTAATGACAAAAGATATTTTTGAAGATTTTGTAGTTGGAGATTTTTCAGATGAAAATTATTTAAAAATAGATTTACACAAAAATATTGTTGATGCTATTGTATTAGTTTCTTCAACAGGGACCCCTATGCATCGCGAAAGTGATCTTATTGACGTATGGTTTGACTCTGGAAGTATGCCCTACGCACAATGGCATTATCCTTTTGAAAATAAAGAGCTTATAGATCAAAATAAGGCATTTCCAGCAGATTTTATTGCAGAAGGGGTAGATCAAACACGAGGATGGTTTTATACACTTCATGCCATTGGAACAATGGTTTTTGACTCTGTAGCCTACAAGAATGTAGTTTCCAACGGCTTAGTATTAGATAAAAATGGACAAAAAATGTCCAAACGCCTGGGGAATGCCACTGACCCTTTCGAGACCTTAGCCACTTATGGTCCAGATGCCACACGTTGGTATATGATTAGTAATGCTAATCCTTGGGATAATTTAAAATTTGACATTGAAGGAATTGAGGAAGTTAAACGTAAGTTTTTTGGTACTTTGTACAATACCTATTCTTTCTTTACACTTTATGCAAATATTGATAAATTTAATTATTCTGAGGCTGATATTAGTTTTGAAAAACGACCAGAAATTGACCGTTGGATTTTATCAGAGCTCAATACATTAATCACAAAAGTGGATAATTATTATGCTGATTATGAGTCCACTAAGGCCGCAAGAGTCATTTCAGAATTCACACAAGAGTTGTTGAGTAATTGGTATGTACGCTTAAGTAGAAGACGATTTTGGAAAGGCGATTATCAAGTCGATAAAATTTCAGCATACCAAACGTTGTATACCTGTATGCTTACCATTGCAAAGTTGGGTGCACCTATTGCACCATTCTTTATGGATCGTCTTTATTTAGATCTTGTAAAACATACTAAAAAAGAACCTTACAAAAGTGTTCACTTAGCAGAATTTCCTAAAGCCAACCCAGAGTTAATTGATAAAACATTGGAGCATAAAATGGCACAAGCACAATTAATTTCTTCTTTGGTGCTATCGCTCAGAGCAAAAGAAAAAATAAAAGTACGACAGCCACTGCAAAAAATTATGATTCCAGTTTCATCACCAGAACAAAAAGAAGAAATTTTGGCCATATCAGATCTTGTTAAACACGAGGTAAATGTGAAAGAAATTGAACTTTTGGAAGACGCGTCAGATATTTTAGTAAAACAGATTAAACCAAATTTTAAGGTGTTAGGGCCAAGATTTGGAAAGGATATGAGGGTTGTAGCTACAGCAATTCAGAACCTTGATGCTAATGGTATAAAAGAAATTGAAAAACAAGGAAGTTTGGATATTGAAATTAATGGAAAAATTAGTAAATTGACCCTCAATGATGTTGAAATTACATCACAAGATATTGAAGGATGGTTAGTGGCCAATCAAGGTGCGATGACCGTGGCATTGGATGTCACCATTTCAGAGTCATTAAAGGAGGAAGGGATTGCTCGTGAACTTGTGAATCGTATTCAAAATTTTAGAAAAGATTCAGGGTTTGAAGTAACAGATAATATTGATGTTTTTCTTCTTCACCATGAAAATATGCACAAAGCCATTCAAAATAATTTAGATTATATAAAATTAGAAACTTTAACAAAAACATTATATGAAGTAAATCAACTTGATAAGGGAATTGAAATAAATTTTGATGATATTTCTACCAAGTTATTTATTCAACAACACTCATAAAAACGATGTCTATGGAAACAACCAACCGATACTCAGACAAAGATTTAGAAGAATTCAAAGCATTGATTCACCAAAAGATTGAAAAGGCACAACATGATTTGGAACTTATAAAAAGTGCCTACATGAACGACTTAAATAATGGTACAGAAGATACTTCTCCAACATTTAAAGCATTTGATGAAGGTAGTCAGGTGATGAGTAAAGAGTCTAATGCACAGCTTGCAATTCGTCAAGAGAAATTCATTAGAGACCTGAAAAACGCACTTATTAGAATCCAAAACAAAACCTATGGTGTATGTAGAGTTACAGGGAAATTAATAAATAAAAAACGATTAGAACTTGTACCTCATGCTACTCTAAGTATTGAAGCAAAAAACATGCAAAAATAGGATGTCTAAAAAGCATGTCTTTTATCTTATTTTATCTGTTTTATTTTTTGATCAACTTTCCAAGTTTTATGTAAAAACCCATTTTGAACTAGGTCAGGAGTGGGTTGTTCTCAGCTGGTTCAAAATTCTTTTTATAGAGAATGATGGTATGGCTTGGGGGGCAAAACTTAGTGATATCTTCTCTTTCATATCAGATGAATCTGCAAAATTATTTCTAACACTATTTAGATTAGTTGCCGTTTTAGGGATTGGTTATTGGCTTTTCGATTCTATAAAAAAACACGCCTCTAAGTTACTGACTTGCGCTATTGCACTCATTTTTTCTGGTGCATTTGGCAACATCATTGATTCTGTTTTTTATGGTATGATTTTTAATCACAGTTATGGTCAAAAAGCTGCAATTTTTGCAGAAAACAACTATAGCGGATTATTTTATGGAAAAGTTGTAGACATGTTACATTTTCCATTATTTTCTGGCTATTTTCCAAACTGGATGCCTTTTATTGGAGGGGATTATTTTACATTTTTCAATCCAGTTTTTAATATTGCCGATATTGCAATTAGCACTGGTGTTGGACTTCTTTTGTTATATAATAGTAAGAACGCCACTTCCAAACATACTCTTACTCAAAATGATAAATCCGATTTGGAGTAATACAATAATTCATAGGGATATCATAAGCTTTATGGTCATCTATTTTAGCTTCAGCTTCAAAAAAAGAAAGTCCTATTTTGATTGCATTTGGACAGTTTTTTAAAAAGGTATCATAAAATCCTTTTCCATAGCCAACTCGATGTCCTTTTTCATCAAAAACCAATAAAGGTATAAATACAACCTCAATTTGATTGTCTTGAATTTGCACACCGCTTTCAGGTTCTGGAATACTCCAAATATTAGGTTTAATTACAGTATTGTCGGTGAGTAAAAAGTGAGTCATTTTTCCTGTTGAAATATTGCTTTTTGGAATGACTACATTTTTATCTTTTCCAAACAAAATACTTATTAGTGGTTCTGTCTCTATTTCTTTTAAGTGTTTGATTGTCAAAAAGATATGATAAAAACTAGCGTCCCAAATGGGAAGTTTCAGTGCTTGATTTGCAATTTGTAAGCTCAAATTTTCAATGGTAGATTGATTTAAAGTTTTACGCTTTTGCTTGTAGGTTGATCTAAGGTCTTTTTTATTCATAAATTATATTTTGTGGAACATCGAAAAAGGGCATCACCTTTATATACAATAGGGGCTTCATTGATATTTAAAATATAACCTTCACAGTCTGCTTTGACTGATTGATTAAATTTTCCATAAGCATCAGTTATATAACCCAAAATAGTGTCTTTTTCCACTTTAGAATTGAGTTTTATAGTGGCCCGAAACATCCCGGAAGATTTGGCTCTAATCCATTTACTTTCTTCAATAAAAATTATTTCTTTTTTAGGTAAAGTTACCTTAAATTTTGATCCCAACATTCCAAGATGATTTAAAATTCGCTTGGCTCCATTGACTCCCGTATTGGTAACTTGCGCATCAATATGATAAGATTTTCCACCTTCAAAAAGTAAAATAGGAATCTTATGCTTATCACAAGCACTACGGAATGATTTCGGGATTTTTTTAGAATAAATCACAAATGGCGCACCATAGGCCTTGGCCCATTTTTTGAGTTTAGGTGCTTTGTTAACGATTCTAATCTGAGGCGCATTGAAACGTCCTGCACCGCCTGTATGATGATCAATAATAAAATCGACTTGTGGTATAATTTCGTGCATGAGTTTATAGGCCACTTGACTCGCCAATGATCCTGATTTAGAACCTGGGAATACACGATTTAAATCACGTCCATCGGGGAGCTCGCGAGTTTTATTGAGAAATCCAAAAATATTTAAAACAGGAATACAAATTATAGTGCCTTTTTTTGGTTTATTAATTCCTTTTGCAATCAATTGTCGAACAATTTCTACACCATTCACTTCGTCTCCGTGAATACCTGCTGTAAATAAAACGACAGGCCCTGGTTTTTTGGAACGATTGATAATTACTGGAACATCCACTCTGGTTCGAGTGTGTAGTTTTGCGACGTGAAAATTAATTTCTCGTGATTTGCCAAGAGCAATGTCTTCGCCAAGAATATTTAATATAGAATTATTATTAGTCATTAACGTCTATTTCTTTCAATGAAAGTTATAATAGCTTTTGCAATATTTTTCTTTGAGGCGCCTTCAATCCCTTCAAGACCTGGTGTAGAATTGATTTCCATAATTAATGGTCCACGGTTTGATTGCAAAATATCTACCCCACAAACAGGGAGTTTGAGTTGCCGCGCAGATTTAATGGCAATTTTAAGTTCTGGCTCGGACATGCGATAGTACTCAAATGTACCACCACGATGCAAATTTGATCTAAATTCTCCTTCTTTTCCCTTGCGTTTCATGGCTCCGATCACTTGACCATCAACAATAAAAGCACGAATATCAACCCCTTTTGCCTCAGCAATATATTCTTGAACCAACGCCCTTGCTTGTAGTCCATTAAAAGCTTCTAAAACAGATTCCGCAGCATTTTTGCTTTCTGCTAATACAACCCCAAGACCTTGAGTTCCTTCTAATAATTTGATAACCACTGGAGTTCCTCCAACATGTTCTATAACTTCTTCAACATCTTTTGAATAGTTTGTAAATACAGTTTTTGGCATATCAATTCCACCTTTTGAAAGGCGTTGAAAACTACGTAGTTTATCTCTAGAACGAATAATAGCATCGGATGAAACTGTGGAAAATACATTCATCATTTCAAATTGTCGCACTACTGCACAGCCATAAAAAGTAACTGATGCTCCAATTCTTGGAATAATAGCATCAACATAATCAAGATATTTGCCCTTGTAATAGACTGTTGGTTTTTCTTTTTCAATAATTAAATCACAGCTCAAAGGATCAATAACTTCTACATCATGGCCTCTGTTTTCGGCCTCTTCAATAAGTCTTCTTGTTGAGTATAAATTTTTGTTCCGTGATAAGATAACAATATTCATAGCAAAAATTATAGCTAATTTTCAAGCAATATACTAAAAAACTATAATGGATTTTTACAATACTAGGAATTAATCTACCTTTGGAAAGATGTCATCTTCAAGATTAGAAATACAACTAAAAACACTTCCGAGTACGCCCGGAGTGTATCAATTTTTTGATACAAAGGGTGCTGTGATTTATGTTGGGAAAGCCAAAAATTTAAAACATCGAGTGCGTTCGTATTTTAATAAAGTTCATGATTATGGCAAAACAAATGTTTTAGTAAAGAAAATTCATGATATAAAACACATTGTTGTTGCTACCGAAACGGATGCTTTGTTGCTTGAAAATAACCTTATAAAAAAATATCAACCACGTTATAATGTTCTCCTAAAAGACGATAAGTCATACCCATGGATTTGTATAAAAAAAGAGCGCTTTCCACGAGTTTTTCAAACACGACGCGTCATAAAAGATGGATCGGAATATTTTGGCCCATATACTAGTATCAAAACAGTTTCAACGCTTTTAGATTTGATAAAAGGGCTTTTCCCAATCCGCACCTGCAATTATGATTTGTCTGAAGAAAAAATCAAAAATCAAAAATATAAAGTATGTTTGGAGTATCATTTAGGCAATTGTAGAGGGGCCTGTGAGGCAAAAGAAACCGAACAAATATATTTGGAAAATATTGCTGCTATTCGTGATATTTTAAAAGGAAATTTCAAAAACTCTTTATCGCTTTTCAAAAGTCAAATGCAAGATTTAGCAGCAAATTTACAGTTTGAAGATGCACAAGTTTTGAAAGAAAAAATTACTATTTTAGAAAATTATCAATCAAAATCTACAATTGTAAATCCTAAAATTAGCGATGTTGAAGTTTACTCAATTGTTAGTGATGAAAGCTATGCCTATGTGAATTTTCTTCAATTGTCTTATGGGGCAATCATTAGAGCACATACAATGGAAATCAAAAAGAAACTTCAAGAAAGTGATGTTGAATTATTGGAATTGGCAATCACAGAGTTGAGACAGCGTTTTCAACTCCTTTCAAAAGAAATTTATGTGCCATTTCAAGTTGAGCTAGGTGAGGCCGTTAAAATTACAATTCCAAAAGTTGGCGATAAAAAGCAGTTATTGGATTTGTCTTTGCGTAATGCTAAATATTACAGATTGGAGCAATTGAAACAGGTTAAAATAACTGATCCAGATCGTCATGTAAAACGTATTATGGCACAAATGAAGTCTGATTTGCGGCTTGCAGAACTTCCAACCCATATAGAATGCTTTGATAATTCTAACATACAAGGCACAAATCCTGTTGCAGCTTGTGTTGTCTTTAAAAATGGTAAACCAAGCAAAAAAGACTACCGTCATTTTAATATCAAAACCGTAGAAGGTCCAGATGATTTTGCATCTATGACAGAAGTGGTTTATAGAAGATATAAAAGACTTTTGGACGAAAAACAAGATTTACCACAACTTATCGTTATAGATGGAGGAAAAGGACAATTGTCTGCTGCGCTAAAAAGTTTAGATGAATTAAACTTACGTGGTAAAATCGCTATTGTTGGCATTGCAAAACGTTTAGAAGAATTATTTTATCCAAATGATCCAATTCCATTATATTTAGACAAGAAAAGTGAAACATTGAAAATTATTCAACAATTGAGAAATGAGGCTCATCGTTTTGGGATAGAACATCATCGCAATCGCCGAAGCAAATCGGCATTACACTCAGAGTTGGAATCTATTCCAGGAATTGGAGAAAAAACTAGGGTGCAATTATTGAAGGCGTTTAAGTCGGCACAAAGGGTGTCTTTTGCCAAATTGGACGAATTAGAACAAATAGTAGGTGTATCTAAGGCTCAAAAAATTTATAAATTTTATCATAAAGAAAATGAAATTTAACCCCAAATTTATATTATCTATATGTTTATTCAGTCTTTTTGGATTTGCACAAGAGACTTTACCCGAAAACCCAAAAATAGGATTAGTATTAAGCGGCGGAGGCGCCAAAGGATTGGCTCATATTGGGGTGTTAAAAGTAATTGATAGCCTTGACTTACGTATTGATTATATTGGCGGATCTAGTATGGGCGCGGTAGTTGGCGGGTTATATGCTACTGGTTATTCTGGGCAGCAGTTAGATTCTATTTTTAGAGAGGTTGATTTTGATATTCTTCTTGGAGATAAAGTTCCACGATCTTCCAAAACGTTTCAAGAACGAAAAAACGCAGAAAAATACGCTGCATCACTTCCTCTAAATGATTTCAAACTTCAATTGCCATCTTCAATTTCTAGAGGTCAAAACGTTTTTAACTTACTAACAAAACTCACAAAAGATGAATGGGGCATAAATGATTTTAGTAAGCTACCTATTCCATTTTATTGTATCGCAACAAACATGGAAACAGGCGAAGCTGTCATTTTGGACAAAGGAAATCTAGCAGAGGCGATGTCTTTAAGTAGTATACTTCCAACACTTTTTCAACCCATAGAAAGAGACGGAATTCTGTTGATGGACGGTGGAATTGCAAATAATTATCCTGTAGAAATTTTAAAAACAAAAAATTTAGATTATATCATTGGGGTTAATGTTCAAGAAGACCTTTTAACAAAAGATGAAATTAAATCTGTATCTGAAATTCTAACTCAAATTAATAGTTTTAGATCAACAGAGGCGATGAAAGCTAAAAAGGAAATGACAGATCTCTTTATAGAACCTAATGTTGAGGGGTATAATGTGATATCCTTTAATAAAGGCTCAGAGATCATTGAAAAAGGCAAAAAAGCAGTTACCCCATTTTTAAATGAACTTAAGCGATTGAAGACCTCACAAAACTTTACAAAGAAAAATAAAAAAGTCATTGCCATTGACACCCTAAAAATAAATAAAATTGATATCCTAGGAAATGAAAAATATACGGACTCTTATGTTTTAGGTAAGTTGCGTTTTCGTCGTGGAGAAACATTAAGTTTTGAGGATTTTAATAATGGTGTCAATAACCTATTAGCGACCAATAATTTTGATAGTTTTCGTTATAAATTTTTATCAAGTGAAAATCAAGATTATGATTTTGTTGGAACTGTTAAAGAAACAGCGAATACAAGTTTTTTAAAGCTAGGCGTTCATTATGATCAAGTTCTAAAAAGTTCTGTACTATTAAATTTTACTAAAAAACAATTACTACTTAAAAATGACGTGTTGTCTTTAGATTTTATATTAGGGGACAATTCTCGTTTTAATTTTGATTATTATATAGACAAAGGATTTTATTGGAGCATAGGACTCAACGCAAACTATATACGGTTTCGCTATGACATCAGTCCACTATTTTTTGATGCATCTCTTCCAGAAATGTTAAGTAGTAGAATTCCCACAACACTATCAGATTTTACAGGCACTTTTTTTGTCGAAACCCTTATAAAAAAAGATTTTTCACTCAAAATTGGCGCAACATTTAAGCGCCTCAATATGTACGCTTCAAGCCCCTCTTTAGCTACAACCTTTCAAGACGTAAAATATCAAATTGAAGAAAGTGATTTTTCCATTACAAATGCAACAGTGAAGTACGATACATTAGATGATGTTTTCTTTCCATCTAGTGGCTTCTTGTTTGAAGGAAGTGGAGATTTGTACTTGACCGCATCAAAATATGACAACTTTAGCCAGTTTTTAATTTTAAAAACCAACATTGCAAAGGCCTTTTCAATTAATAACAAAATATCCATATTAGTAGGAACTGAAGGGGGATTTATGGTTGGAGATGATAAAATTTCAGCGCTTAATTTTGGTCTTGGAGGCTATGCACATAACCACTTAAATAATAATGGATCATTTTTTGGCTATGACTTTTTTAGTTTATCAGGAGATAGTTTTGTAAAAGCTTATTTTTCAGCCGATTATGAATTTTATAAGCGCCACCATATCAATATATCCGGAAATTTTGCCAATATTGGGAATGATATTTTTCTTGGAAAAGAATGGCTTACTTTACCAGACTATATGGGCTTTGCAATTGGGTATGGACTTGAAACTATCTTTGGCCCAATAGAACTCAAATTTCACTGGTCTCCAGAGAATGACTACAATGGAGCTTTTGTAAATTTGGGATATTGGTTCTAAAAGTATAATTTTTTTATTAAATTTGTGCATGTCACTTTATTGGAAAGACCTTTTATTGTTACTTCATTTTCTTATCAAAAGAAATCCTGAATAAGCTAAGTTCTTAATATATATCATGAACCAATTTCTCTTTGAGCTTATTTTGTTTAACATAAAAACTTTTTACAATGCCGTTTTATCACAAACTTGGAAAAATTCCTCACAAGAGGCATATCCAATTCAAAAAACCCAATGGAGAGTTCTACTATGAACAGCTCTTTGGAACCATAGGATTTGATGGAATGTCCACCAATTCCTATCACGAACAACGCCCTACTCAAGTAAAATCTATACAAAAGCAATATTCTATTGCACCTAAAATTGCCAAAACAAACAATATTCAATCCTATAGATTGCATGGATTTAAGGTGCAACCAGAATCAGATTTTTTGGAAAGTCGGAAGGTGGTTCTAACAAACTCTGATTGTAACATCATATTGGCTGCGCCAAAATTATCTTTAACAGACTATTTTTATAAAAATTCCGATGCAGATGAATTGATATTTATTCATAAAGGATCTGGAAAATTACGTACCATGTTTGGAAATTTAAATTTTAAATATGGCGACTATTTGATGATTCCAAGGGGGATTATTTATCAAATACAATTCGATACAGAAGATAATAGACTTTTTATTGTAGAGTCATACAGTCCAATTTATACGCCAAAACGCTACAGAAATTGGTTTGGCCAATTGCTAGAACATTCCCCTTTTTGTGAACGCGACATTCGTAGGCCAGAAGAACTTGAGACCTATAATGAAAGTGGAGATTTTAAAATAAAATTAAAAAAACAAAATGAAATCATAGAAATGATTTATGCCTCTCATCCTTTTGATGTTGTTGGTTATGATGGATTTAATTATCCTTATGCTTTTTCAATTCATGATTTTGAGCCCCTTACAGGAAGAATTCATCAGCCCCCACCAGTACATCAAACATTTGAGACCAATGCAATGGTCATTTGTAGCTTTGTGCCTAGACTTTATGATTATCATCCAGAAGCAATTCCAGCACCTTATAACCATAGTAATATTGACAGTGATGAGGTATTGTATTATGTAGACGGAGATTTTATGAGTCGAAATGATATTGAACCAGGGCACATATCCTTACATCCAGCGGGGATTCCACATGGGCCACATCCTGGAGCAATGGAACGTAGTATTGGTCAAAAAGACACCCAAGAATTGGCCGTAATGGTCGATACCTTCAAACCTCTTCAGGTTACAGAAGAGGCCCTTAAAATTTCTGACGAAGATTATTTTAAATCTTGGTTAGAGCAGTAATATTAACCTTAAAAAATTAAGTTATGAGTAAAACATTAAAATCCGTAGACTACGGGCTTGAGAAAATTTTCGATGGTGCCCAAGATTTTTTACCTCTTCTCGGGACAGACTTTGTAGAATTTTATGTTGGCAATGCCAAACAAGCAGCACACTTTTATAAAACAGCTTTTGGATTTCAATCACTAGCATATAAAGGCTTAGAAACAGGTTCAAAAGATGAGGTAAGCTATGTTCTTCAACAAGGAAAAATTAAATTAGTACTTACAACCCCACTTAACAGTAAATCACCAATTAATGACCACCTCCGTAAACATGGCGATGGCGTAAAAGTTATAGCACTTTGGGTAGAAGATGCTCACAAAGCTTATGAAGAAACCACAAAACGGGGGGCAAAATCATATTTTGACCCCAAAATACATCGCGATGATTCTGGTGAGATTGTCACCTCAGGGATTTATACCTATGGTGAAACAGTACATGTGTTTGTAGAACGTAAAAACTATAATGGTGTGTTTTTCCCAGGATATGTTGCGTGGGAATCCGATTATAATCCACCAAGTTCAGGGTTGAAATATATTGACCATATTGTAGGAAATGTAGGATGGGGAGAAATGAATACATGGGTAAAATGGTATGAGGAAGTTATGGGATTTGTCAATTTTTTATCCTTTGATGACAAACAAATCCACACAGAATACTCTGCACTCATGAGTAAAGTAATGAGCAATGGAAATGGAAGAATTAAATTTCCAATTAACGAACCTGCCAAAGCCGAAAAACGTTCTCAAATAGAAGAATATCTAGACTTTTACGAAGATTGTGGAGTACAACATTTAGCTGTAGCTACCGATGATATTATAGGAACAGTGCGACAATTACGTGCCAATGGTGTCGAATTTTTGCCACCCCCACCACAAACATATTATGATGCTATTCCAAAACGACTGGGGTCTCATATGGAACTTATGAAAGAAGATATTTCTGTACTTAAAGAACTTTCAATTTTGGTAGATGCTGATGAAGAGGGATATTTGTTGCAAATTTTCACAAAACCAGTAGAAGATCGCCCAACACTATTCTTTGAAATCATTCAACGAATGGGTGCAAAAGGCTTTGGTGCAGGAAATTTCAAAGCATTATTTGAATCTATTGAACGCGAACAGGCCAATAGAGGAACGCTTTAAATCACTGGAACTGAAATAGATTTGTAGTTACTTTCAGTTTTGGAATAATAATTGCAAATTTGCATGTACATCAAAAATAAAAGATGTTCACATAATGAGGAAATTTTTAGTATACGCTCTTTTTTTAATAAATATATGTTTTGCTTTAGCACAAGAAAATTCATCTTTTCAAGCTGGTGAATGGCTTAAATTTAAGCTTAGCTATAGCGGATGGATGAAAGCAGGGAATGCAACCCTAGAAATTAGAGACGCTCAACACAAAGATAAGCCAGTTTTTCATGTTATTGGAAAAGGGTGGACCACAGGAGCAATCAAATGGTTTTTTAAAGTCGATGATCGATACGAGAGTTATTTTGATAAAATTTCTGGACAACCCTATAAATTTATAAGAGATATATACGAAGGAGGGTATACAAAAAATCGAATCGTCGAATTTGATTATAAGAAAAATCAAGCATACGTCGATGATTTAAAAGAGAAAAAGAAAACAACCGTTCCTATTCAAGCTGATATTCAAGATATCATTTCCGCCTATTATTATTTGAGGAATAATTATGAAACAGAATCCATAAAAGTAGGCGAAGTTGTAAAACTCAATATGTTTTTTGACAGTGAAATTTTTGGATTTAAATTAAAGTTTTTAGGTCGAGAAACAATAAAAACAAAATTTGGAAATGTAAAATGCTTAAAGTTTCGACCTTACGTTATGGCAGGGCGTGTGTTTCACGAAGAAGAAAGTGTCACGCTGTGGGTAAGCGCCGATGAAAATAAAATCCCATTAAAAATAAAAGCAGACCTCCGAGTAGGATCTTTACGGTCTGATTTGGAGGCCTTTAAAGGATTAAAACACCCTTTTGAAATTCAATTATAATCTCAAACTTATACCTATGAAAAACAAAACCACCAAAAACTTGATTGAAGCAATAGATGATAAGTACAAAGCTATAAATCAAGATAAAAATGTCTATCTAGAAGGACTACTACACAGCAAAACCATTAACTATTGGGATTATGTCCATACAGATGCTCTTCTGAATCTACAAATTCAACGTACCAATCTTCCCGATGAAATGGTTTTTATTGGTTATCATCAAATCAATGAGCTCATTTTTAAAATGATTTTGTGGGAACTACAACAAGTTGCAGAAGCAGAAGTTTTGGAGGTAGACTTCTTTACCAATAAACTTATGCGAGTGAGTCGCTATTTTGATATGTTAACGTCTTCCTTTAGCATAATGCAAGACGGTATGGATGTCGAACAATACAATAAATTTAGACATACGCTTACTCCAGCAAGTGGGTTTCAGAGTGCACAATACAGAAAAATTGAGTTTGCTTCAACGGAACTGATTAATTTAATCGATGCACGTTTTCGTAAAACAATCGATCGAAATACCCCATTTGAGCATGCACTAGAGCATTTGTATTGGCAAGCCGCTGGTAAAGATTATAAAACAGAAAAAAAATCCATTTTACTTACAAATTTTGAAAACCGTTACAAAGAAGAGTTTATCACTTTTATGAAAGTGTATAATACCAAAAACCTTTGGTCACGATATAAAGAATTATCACATGAGGATCAAAGCAATAAAACGCTTGTTGCTGCAATGCGTCACTACGATTATACGGTCAATATAACTTGGGTGATTGCTCATTTTAATGCTGCAAAACACTATATATTAGCAACCTCTGGAGATGGTGAAGCAACGGGGGGAAGCAATTGGCAAAAATATATGCATCCAAAGTATCAAAAAAGAATATTTTTTCCAGAACTTTGGACTTCAGAAGAAATTGGAAATTGGGGAAAAAATTTAGATTAGTGTATACACCAAGAAATTACCATTTTAGCATCATAAAAAAAATATTTATTATCATTGGATTTGGAGCTTTGACTCTACAATGTACAACAGAAGAAAAAGAAATCTCCGATGATCAAGAACTGAAAGAGGATATAAAATTTGGCTATAATCTGAATAACTTTTACGTTATTCAAGATACAATCCAGCGTGGAGAAAGTTTTGGAGAAATACTTTCTCGATATAACGTAGACTTTTCTGACATTTATAAAATTGCAAATCAGGCCAAAGACACTTTTGACATACGACAATTGCGTGCGGGTAAACCCTACATGCTTTTGTGCTCTAAAGACGAATCAAGAATACCGCAGAGTTTTATTTATCAACCCAACAAAATTGAATATGTTGTTCTTGAATTTTGTGATTCTATAGTTGCTTACAAACAACGAAAACCTGTAAAGATTGTTGAAAAAGAAGCTTTTGGGGTCATAGAAAACACACTTTCAGAAACGATGGAAAAACAAGGTCTTCCTATTCAACTGATTTATGATATGTCTGATGATATTTATGCTTGGACTATTGACTTTTTTAGATTACAAGAGGGTGATAATTTCAAAGTTATTTATAAGCAGCGCTTTGTTGAAGATAGTATTTATGCTGGAATAGAAAGTATAGATGCTGCATATTTTGAGCATAAAGGTGAGCCTATTTATGCTTTTAACTATATCACTCCAGATTCTAAAAACAGTACAGACTATTATGATGATTCAGGGAAAAGTTTACAAAAAGCGTTTTTAAAAAGCCCAGTAAAATTTAGTAGAATATCTTCTCGGTATAATAAAAATCGAAGGATTGCCTATTATGGAAACAAAGTACGCCCCCATAAAGGTACCGATTTTGCAGCACCTGTAGGCACCCCAATTTTGGCAACAGCAAATGGTACTGTAGTTGAATCAACACGAAGAGGAGGTAACGGTAAGTTTGTAAAAATTCGTCATAACGCCACGTACTCAACACAGTATTTGCACATGAGTAAACGTCTGGTTAGTGTTGGAGATTTTGTAAAACAAGGTGATGTGATTGGGAAAGTTGGAATGACAGGAAATACAAGTGGCCCACACGTGTGTTATCGTTTTTGGAAAAATGGTCGTCAAGTCGACCCATTTCGCCAAAAATTACCCGATGCAAAAGCACTTTCAGAAGTTTATAAATCCGATTTTCTTGAGTATATTGCACCGCTAAAACAAAGACTAGATTCGATAAACTAACCATATTTAATATAAACTAATGAGTTTAAAATCCATTAACCCTACTTCAACAACCGCTTGGAAAAATTTACATAAGCATTTTGAATCAATAAAAGATAAACATATGACTACTTGGTTTGAAAAAAATCCAAGTCGTGTTTCAGAAATGAGTATCAAATGGGATGATTTTTTTGTTGATTTTTCTAAAAATAGAATAACATCTGAAACTTTAGATTTGCTTAAAGATTTGGCAGATGAGGTTCAATTGAGTGCTGCAATATCAAAATATTTTGATGGAGAAAAAATCAATAAAACAGAAGGTAGAGCAGTATTGCATACAGCCCTAAGAGCACCAGAAAATGCTAAGGTTTTCTATGATGGAGGAAATGTAATTCCAGAAATTTTTCAGGTAAAAAATAAAATAAAACAATTTTCTGAGGACGTTATTAGCGGAAACAAAAAAGGCTTTACAAACAAATCGTTTACAGATATTGTCAATATTGGTATTGGAGGTTCTGATCTTGGCCCAGCCATGGTAGTTGATGCATTATCGTTCTACAAAAATCATTTGAATGTTCATTTTGTAAGTAACGTTGATGGAGATCATGTTAATGAAGTTCTTAAAAAATTAAATCCAGAAACAACACTTTTTGTAATTGTTTCAAAAACATTTACAACTCAAGAAACTCTTTCTAATGCGACAACCATTAAAGAGTGGTTTTTACAACATGCAAAACAAGAGGATATTGCAAAGCAATTTGTAGCAGTTTCCACCAATATTGAAAAGGTTGAAGCTTTTGGAATAGATGCTCAAAACATCTTCCCCATGTGGGATTGGGTAGGCGGTCGTTTTTCTTTATGGAGTGCCGTTGGACTTAGCATTAGTTTGGCTGTTGGATATAAAAATTTTGAAGCTTTGTTGGGTGGAGCTCATAAAATGGACATTCACTTTAAAGAAGAAAAGTTTGAACAAAATATTCCAGTATTATTGGCCTTTTTAAGCATTTGGTACAATAATTTTTTTAAAGCTGAAAGTGAAGCCATTATACCATACACTCAATATTTAAATCAATTTGCAACGTATCTACAACAAGCCATAATGGAAAGTAATGGCAAAAGTATTGATAGAGAGGGGATTAAAGTAAACTACCAAACAGGAAATTTGATTTGGGGAGAGCCAGGAACTAATTCACAGCATGCTTTTTTTCAATTAATTCATCAAGGTACAAAATTAATTCCAGCGGATTTTATAGGTTTTGGGACATCATTACATGGCAATCAAGATCATCAAGACAAACTAATGTCTAATTTTTTTGCACAAACTGAAGCACTGCTTAACGGAAAAACAAAAGCTGAGGTCATCGCTGAAGGAACAAATGAATCTATAATTCCATATAAAATATTTGATGGCAATCGACCAACCAATACTATATTTATTGAGAAACTAACACCCGAAAGCTTAGGTAAATTGATTGCCATGTACGAACACAAAATTTTTGTGCAAGGTATAGTTTGGAATATCTTTAGTTATGATCAATTTGGGGTTGAATTGGGGAAGCAATTAGCAGGTAAAATTCTTAAGGAATTTACTGAAACTAGTAATACAAAACACGATGCTTCTACTTCTAATCTTATTTCATTGTACAAAAGCATGCGCTAATCATTTGTTCGCTTGGGCAGTTTGTGTGTGGCTAAAATCTTGTATTTTTGTGATACTTAAAATCAAATAATCATGATCAAAACCGTACATTCATATTGGGCTTACCTCGTTTTAGTAGTTTTAATTTTTGCTGTTATTAAAGCCCTTTCTGGAGTTATTTCAAAAAAAGAATACGACCCAAAAACATTTCGAGTGGCTTTATTTACACTAATTGTATCACATGTACAATTATTAATTGGTCTTGTGTTATATTTTACTTCAAGTCGCTTTTTATTATGGTCAGAGCTTGGAGTTGGAGAAGTGATGAAGACTGCCATTCATCGCCTATACCTTGTGGAACATCCTACCATCAATATTTTGGCAGTTGCACTAATCACTATTGGATATTCTAAACACAAAAGGAAACGCTTGTCGGCGACAAAATACAAAACCTTGGCTATATTTTACACTATTGCATTAGTGCTAATACTTTCTAGAATACCATGGGAGGTATGGCCCAACTAGAAGTTACTTAATTTCTTTTATCACATGAACATAAACAGGGAAGTGATCGCTGTAGCCATTAGTGAATCCACCCCAAGAAAAACTTCGGAAAGGGTATCCTTTAAACTGTCCTTTTTTGGTGATTAAAAATTGAGCATTAAAAATTCCAGCTTTATAGAATCTAAATGATGAATAGTCATCGTCAAGTAGAGGTTTTGTAATCAAAATTTGGTCAAATAAACTCCATGCATCTCTGTAGGCATTTGAGCCCAGACCTTTTTTGAAAAAAGATTCCATTGGGTTGTAAATGTCCTTGAAACCAACACGTTTTTTGTCGCCTTTTGCTCTGAGAACTTTTTTTAAACTTGTATTGGTTGGGTTATCGTTAAGATCTCCCATGCTAAATATCTTTGCATAAGGGTCTATAGATTGAAGAGAATCAATAAGACGTTTATTCAATGCAGCAGCAGCTTCTCTTTTCGATCGACTTCTAGCTTCGCCACCACTTCGCGAAGGCCAATGATTTACTATAAGATGAATCAAATCGCCCTCTAAATATCCACTCACCAAAAGTTGATCCCTTGTATAATCACGGTCGCCATCACTACCTGTAAGCTTTAGTTCGTGAGAACTTGAATTTATTGGGGAAAACAATGCTTTTTGATACATAAGCGCTACATCTATTCCACGCTCATCTGGAGATTCAAAATGAATAATTCCATAATCCTTTTCTACAAGTGTAGGGTCATTGGCCAAATCTTCAATAACACTTCTGTTTTCTACCTCAGAAAGACCAATAATAGCTGGAGTGTTTTTGGATGTTTTTGCACCAATTTTTGCAATGACACTTGCCATATTTTGAACCTTTTTTTTGTAAACTTCAGAACGCCCTGTTTTAAGCTCCATCATTGGGCTAGCTTCATCGTATTTATTAGGATCATTTATGGTATCAAAAAGATTTTCAACATTATAAAAACCTATGGTATGAACCTTAAATTTTCGCTCGGATTGTGCGTCAATTGTTGTTGTAAAAACAACTAAATACAGCAGTAATGTGATGTTGAAATACTTTTTATACATATACTAAAATATAAGCTTAAGAATAAAGATTATTTAATAAACCAAAAGTATAAATTTTAAAATAAGAAACGTACTTTTGTTTAATATATATATAGTTAAACAAATTAATCTTTTATGAAAAAACGAATTCTTAGTTTTTTGTTTGTGTGTTTTAATGTGCTCTTTGTGTTCGCTCAGCAAACCGTTGTTAAAGGTGTAGTAAAAGACATGCTAACAAACCAACCCATTGACGGGGTTTCGGTAAGTTTTGAAAATTCAGAACTTATAATCTATACAGACGATATGGGATTTTTTCAGTTTTCTGCTGCTGTCCCATTGGGAGAGCAAATGCTATCACTTAGCAAAGAAGGTTTCCTGAACGCACGCTACCCCATAATTGTTATAGAGGGACAAACCCTAAACATTCAAGATATGATGCTCTCATTGGACAACTCCGACGATGATTTATTTACCATCACACTCTCTGATGATGAACTAAATGATGACACCAGTGGTGCCGATAATATTTCTGGTTTACTTTCTGCTTCTCAAGATATTTTTCAAAGAGCTGCAGCATTTGAGTTTAGTCAATCGTTTTTTCGTGTACGAGGGCTTAATACAGACAATGGGGCCGTTTTGATGAATGGTATTGAAATGAACAAAATGTTTGATGGTCGCCCACAATGGAGTAATTGGGGAGGGTTGAATGATGTTTTAAGAGGTCAAGAACTTAGCATGGGTTTGGCACCATCAAGTTATACTTTTGGAGGACTTTTGGGGTCAACAAATATTAATTTGAGAGCATCGAGTTATAGAGCAGGAGGTCGAATTACCTATTCTTCATCCAATCGTAGTTATACTAATCGCTTAATGGCAACCTATGCTTCAGGTTTGCTCGATGGTGGGTGGTCTTATGCTTTTTCTATTGGTAGACGTTGGGGAGACGAAGGATTTCAGGACGGAACTTTCTATGATGCCAACTCATTTTTTGCCTCGGTAGAGAAGAAGATTAATGATAAACATAGCTTAAATTTTGTTGGAATTTATACACCAAATCGCCGTGGAAAATCTTCACCAAACACTCAAGAAGTTTTTGATCTCAAAGGAACAACATATAATGAATATTGGGGATGGCATGATGGCGAAAAGCGAAATTCTAGAGTTCGAAGAATAGCAGAACCAGTTTTGATGCTTAATCATTATTGGGATATTTCAGACAAAACAACCCTCAATACAAATGTCGCTTACCAATTTGGAGAGCTTGGGAATAGTCGTTTGGACTATGCAGGTGGTGCCAACCCATCTCCAGCGTATTATCAAGACCTTCCAAGTTACTTTTTGGCAGATACAGATGGTCCAGACTATGCAGGAGCATATCTTGCAGAACAATCATTTAGAAACGGTGGTCAAGTAAATTGGAATCGTATTTATGATGCTAACTTGACAAACAATATCAATGGAGATTATGCAGCTTACATTTTGTATGAGGACCGAAGCGATGATCAACAATTTTCAGCAAATACAATTTTAGAGTCTTCACTTTCAGATCAGGTAACTCTAAATGCTGCTGTAAATTACAAACGTTTAAAATCGCACAATTTCGCAGAAATTATGGATATGCTAGGGAGCAATACGGGTTACCTCAATGTAGATTCATTTGATCAGGTGCAGTTCGATTTGAGAAATCCAAATCAAGTTGTAGGCGAGGGCGATACTTTCAGGTATAACTTTAATATTGACGCTAATGTTTTGAGCAGTTTTGTTCAAGCACAATTTAAATACAACAAGGTAGATTTCTTTTTAGCAGGAAGTTATACAGCTACAGAATATCAGCGTGAAGGGTTGTACCAATCAGAAACCTATGCTGATAATTCTTATGGAAAAGGGCGCAAGCTTTCATTCACGGGATTGGGTGCAAAAGGAGGATTTACTTATAAATTTTCAGGAAAGCATATTTTTAATGTGAATGCAGGCTATTTGACTAAAGCACCAACAATTCGAAATACTTTTACAAACTCTCGTGAAAACCATGCTATTGTAGGTGACCAATCTGGAATTGATATTACAGAAGAAAAAATCACTTCATTTGATGCCAATTATGTTTTTAGATCTTCAACTGTAAAAGCTCGATTGACCGGATATTACACGCAAATGCAAGATGCGAATGAGATTTCATTTTATTTTGCTGATGGTATCAGTGGCGTAGATCAGGGAACAGCTTTTGTACAAGAAATTTTACAAGGAATTGATAAAAGTCATCTTGGGTTGGAATTTGGAATTGAAGCCCAAGTAACACCTACTATCAAACTTACTGGTGTGGCATCAGTTGGGCAATACGCATACAATAATAATCCGAACTTAGTATTGACTTCTAGTGATTTTGTTGAAGGATTAAATTTTGGTCAGGCCAATTTAGAAAATTATCGCATTGCCGCTGGACCTCAACAAGCTGCCTCTATTGGTTTTGAATACAGAGATCCAAATTATTGGTGGTTTGGAACAACAGCCAATTTCTTTGCAGACACCTATGTTGATGTTTCACCATTGACAAGAACCCAAAATTTTTATTTAGATACAGACGGCTTACCTTTTTCCGATTACGACCCAAATTTAGCTAGAGAATTATTACGTCAAGAAAGATTTGATGATTATATGGTAATCAATGCCGTTGGTGGAAAATCTTGGAAAATAGGAGATTATTATGTGAGTCTATTTGTCAGCTTAAACAATATTTTAAATCAGAAATTCAAATCTGGTGGTTTCGAACAAGGGCGTAGTGCCAACTATCAATCTCTAAAAGAAGATGCAGGCAATCCTAAGCGTGTATTTGGACCAAAATATTGGTACGGAAGAGGTCCAACCTATTTCTTGAACTTAAATTTCAGATTTTAAAAAAACTAAAAATGAACATTAATTTTAAACTAATGAAAACAATAAACTTTAAAACACTAGCAGCAACAATTTTTGCATCTGTTGCTTTCGTTGCCTGCGTTCAGGACGACGAATTTGAAGTTCCATCAAGTGTTGGAACTGAAGAAAATCAAAACTTAAATACGCTTCTTTCACAAATTGATGCTGGAGAGGTACAATTAATTACAATTGGAGAGCTAAAAGCTCAGTTTCAATCTGACGATGAAGCCACTGCAATTACTTCTGACATTGCAGTAAAAGGATACGTATCATCTTCTGATGCTACAGGGAACTTTTACAAAGAATTCTTTATTCAAAATGCGCCACAAGATGCTACAGATGCTGTAAAAATTTCATTAAATCAAGTAGATTCATACAATCAATTCAATATTGGTAGAGAGGTTTATATTTCCTTAAAGAATCTCTATTTAGGAGAAGCTAATGGTGGCGATGGTGTATTTACTATTGGCGGGGCTGTAAATGGTGACGGAGAAGTTGAGTCTCTAACGGCTAATGAAGTGCCATTGTACGTTTTCCGTTCTGCAACAACAGAAACAATAGTGCCAAAAGATGTAACTTCGTTATCTTCGGATGATATTGGAATTTTTGTAACTCTAAACGATACAGAATTTCCTACAAACGAAGTGGGGCAGCCTTATGTAGCTTCCACAGATGATTATGATACACAACGTACAGTACAGCGTTGTTCAGGCTTTGAATATGCGACTTTCTTATTAGAAACAAGTTCATTTGCTAGCTTTAAGAACGAAGTTCTTCCCTCAGGGGGTGGTTCAATTTCTGGTATTGTTTCAAAAACATATAACGGAAGCGATTTAGTTTTAGCATTAAATACTACTGAGGATGTTCAAATGAATGATAGCCGTTGCGAATTATTAGATATAAATGATTTTATTGCAATCTTTGAAGATGATTTTCAATCATATTCTAACTATAGCGATATTACTGGAAGCTGGACTAATTATAACGAAGCAGGTAATAGAAAATGGCTTGCAAAAACGACTTACGATAACCAAAATTCTGGAAGTAAAATTGCCTATATGAGTGCCTACAATAGTGGGGATTCTAGCAATATTGTATGGCTAATCACTCCAGCCATAGACTTAGATGCTCAAGGTGCTGAATTTGTAAAGTTTAGTTCTTCAAATAGTTATAGTGATAATAGCGAGTTGGAACTTTTAATTTCTACGGATTGGGACGGTAGCGAAGCTAGTATAGAATCATCAACATGGAGTACACTCAATACAAATATTGTTTCTGACGATGAGTACTACCAAAACTGGGTTGATTCTGGGCTTACTGATTTAAGTTCTTACAGTGGCAATGCTTATATCGCCTTAAAATACACTGGAGGAGGAAGCAATTACACAGGGACATTTGAAATTGATGATTTTCAAGTATTAGTTCAAAATTAAATTCAAGTTCATTTATTAAAAAACCTGTGAGAATTCTCACAGGTTTTTTTATACATTTAAAGTATGAATTTTTTTGATAGATTATACCTTTCCGTTTTTCAACAAGTAAAACAATACAAACCCAAACTAGCCGTACGATGGGCTCTTTTCTATGTCTCTGTTTTTCAACTTGCTCTGTGTTTATTTTTTGGCATTTTTTTCATGAAATTCTCCAAACAAATGAAACTTAATATTTTAGATGATACTAGTTTGTGGATTGTTTCTTTAGGAATTACAGTTTTTATTTTTTTTAAAAACTGGATGAGTTACAACGGAAAAAAAAGAAACATTTTAATTTCAAGGAATACAAAAAAATCAAAACAATACTCTGCATATACTTTGATTGTATTTCTACTTGCTCTATTTGCCTTGTCTTTTATTCTTTCTAATGCAGTATAAAAAAACCCCCACAAATTGTGGAGGTTTTTAAAATTAAATTCAAAATCTATTCATCATTTGGATTGCCTTCAAGAATTATAAATTCTGAGCGTCTATTCAATTGATGTTCATCTTCATTACATTTGGCTCCGCAAGCATTTACAGGACTGGTTTCACCCATTCCTACACCAGTTATTCTACTGGCATCAATTCCTTTTGAAACCACATATTGAGCGGTAGTCAAAGCTCGTCTTTCAGATAAACTTTGATTGTATTTTTCACTTCCTCTAGAATCTGTATGGGATTCTGCTCGGATTACAATAGATTCGTACTTATTCATGAGTTGTACTAATTTATCTAACTCAAAAGCCGCTTGCGCTGTGATATTAGATTTGTCAAAGTCGAAATAAATTGGATTTAGTATGACTTTGTTGGCAAGTATAATCTCATCTATAGGGTCCAATAAAATTTCCGTAGAAACTTCTTCTTCACTAGTGCCTTCAATACTTCCAGTACCACTTTCGTACTCATCCATTGTAGCACTTAAACTTAAATCAGTGTTACATTCAATAATGTAGTTGACTTCACCTTTATCAGTAGTGGTTTTTGTGCTTATAACATTGCCTTCAGAGTCTAATACGTTTACAGAAGCTCCTGCAAGTATAAGTCCGGTTTCGCTGTCTTTCACTGTTACAGTAACTAAAACATCACAAATTGGTTGTAATACTTTAATAGCATAAACATCGTCACTACCAACACCGCCTTCACGATTGGAAGACACAAAACCTTCGTCTGTTTCGTCATCAATGCTAAAAGCAAAGTCATCGGCATTACCATTAACAGGAATTCCAACATTTCTGATTGGGCCTACTTTTCCATCTACAAGTTTTGCAAAAAAGACATCCATTCCTCCAAGGCCCAAATGACCATCAGATGAGAAGTATAGTGTATTGTCTGAACTAACAAATGGGAACATTTCTTGCCCTTCAGTATTTAGTTTTTGCCCCAAGTTTGTGGCCTCTCCAACGGAACCATCATCATTTATTGGAGCAGACCAAATATCAAATTGCCCCATTCCACCGGCCATATCTGAAGCGAAAAATAAGGTTTTTCCATCAGGGCTTACCGCTGGATTTTTTACAGAATAATTTTCAGAATTCAATGATAATGCTTCAGCTTTACTCCAGTTTCCATCCTCTTCTTTAGTTGACTTATATAAATTTAGAACACTAAACTTATTTCTTGATAAAGAATCTCTTTCAAAAATTTTATCAAAATAACTTTCCCTAGAGAAATATACAGTGTTTCCGTCTGGTGAGAAAGAAACTACACCTTCATGGTATTTTGTGTTTAGAGCCTTTTCTGCAACAGGTGCCTGAAATGAACCATCATTGTTTTTTGTTGCGGTGTAGATATCTAAAAAAGGTTCTTTGTTCCAACCATAACTAACACCTTCATCATTTCGACTAGAGGTAATATATAATTTACCATCTTTTAGTGTTCCTCCAAAATCGGAGTATGCTGTATTTATACCAGCATCTTGAACGTTGAATTTTTTCCCTTTTTCAAGGATTTTAGGCAAGTAGTTAGGATTCTCAACAAATGCAATTGCTCTGTGATCCGCAGGTCGCATAGATGCAAATTTTGCCATTTGTGTGTTGGAGTCTTCATATTTTCCATTGGCCTTCAACATTTGCGCATATTTGTAAATGGTTTCTGGAACTTCAGATGATTCCAAAGTTTTTGCATACCATTTTTCTGCTTCAACAGTATTGAAAACATTATAATAGGCCTCAGCTAGTTTTCCATACACATACGCATCTCCATCTCCTTTAGAGATTATATCTTCGTATGCCTTGGCAGCTTCAACAAACTCAAATTTGGAGAAGAGTTTATCGGCTCTTTTGGTAGCATTAGATTGTGCATTGGCAAATAAGCCAGTGACTAAAATGATTATAAAAATTGAATTATATTTTTTCATGATAATAATATACTTAGCTTAAATTTTAGAAATAACGAGGTGATCTTGAAACTTTGGACGAAAAATTGAAATCAAAATTGATGAAAACTTCATGTGAAGAATTTGTTACAATATCCAAATCGGACTGAATAGCATCGTATGCATATCCAATGCGAAGATTTTCCATGATTTGGAAATTAATCATCCCACTGAATGAATCTTCAAGACGATAACCTACACCAACTTCAACCAAATCAAACATAAATAAATTGGCATTGATGTCGTAACTCATTGGTGCATCAAAGGCATACTTAAGCAAAGCATGTGGTTTTAACTTAAAGTTTTCAGATAAATCAAATACATAACCAGCGGCTGCAAACAAGTGCTCTGATTCTGAACCTATTTTTGTTCCATTGGCGTCCAAATGAACACCATTAAGAATATTAGGAACAGAAACAGATATATAATATTTGTTTGGTTTGTAAAAATAAACCCCAGCTCCAATATTTGGAGTTGTTTCATTTATTGCACTCGCAAAGAATGGGTCTCCTTGATCAATAACATTAATTTGCGTCTCAGCAATAGCGATATCATGAAAAGTAAACCCTCCTTTTATTCCAAAAGCAAGACGTGTTTTCATTCCAGTAGGAATGGTATATGATGCGTCTACATAAGCATTTGTTTCTTTTACAGGTCCAATTTTATCAGATATTACAGAAAATCCTAGAGCCAATTGTTTGCCAACTGGTGAATGCATATTGAACGTATAAGTTTCTGGCCCTCCATCTAGTCCAACCCATTGACTGCGGTAAAGTGCTCCAATGGCTAGTCCTTCAGAAATGCCTGCATAAGCTGGATTTATAATATTCATATTGTACATGTATTGCGTATACTGTGGGTCCTGCTGAGCAGTAACTTGCTGTGCAATTAGTACGGTAAAAAATATTAGAATTAATTTTTTCATTGTTTTATTATTAGTTGTTATTGGTTAGTAATTAAGATAAATCCAACTGATTGTTGGCTCACGTTCAGACGCATATTGTATGACATAAAAGTATGTTCCTACTGGCAATAATTCGTCAGAGTCTAAATTTCCATCACTCGCATCTTGTCCACACCAATGATCAATGTAGTCATTTAATTCAAAGACTTTTACGCCATATCTGTTATAAATTTCAGCTTTTATAATATCTTCTTGCGCTTCCAAATGATCCAGAATCAAACAATCGTTATACCCATCACCATTAGGTGAGATTCCTTGTGGAATATCTACACAGGTTTGATTTAGATATGTTGATGAAAAGATTGTTGTACTTGAATAACATCCTGTTTCTTCATTATATGCAGTAACAATATATTCTCCGTATAGATCAGAATAAGCAGGTATTGTATATGTATTATCTGGTCCAACTTGAACGTCTTCATTATTATATGACCAATAGTAAATTAATGATGGTGATTCTTGTGATGGATCAACATTGACTTCTAATACAAGATCTTCATTAATACAAGTTTGGGCATCATTGTCAACTGGCACAGGAACTGGAGTTGGTGTAACTTCAACAATTACTGTGTCTGTTACCGTTGCAGTTTCTCCGTTACAAAGGTTGTAAGTTACTGCAGCAGTATATGTTGTTGTTACATCTGGAGTTACAGTAATTGTATCTTCATTACTTACTAAAGTATCACCATCATACCATCCAAAACTGTAGTTTGCATCTCCAACTGATGGGGAGAATCTCCAGAACTCATTAGTAGTTTCCCATGCGCTGGTATTTCTGTTTGGTGCAGAAAATGCAATAGTGTCATCTATGTTTTGAATACCTACTACTGCCAGACCATCATTCCAATCTGTACAAAGCGGCTTGTCTATAATATTTACATCAATAACATTTGATGATTCATATAAGATAATTTGTGAAGTAGAGGTGTAATCAGAACAGCTAATACCAAAGTGGCAAACCTCGTTATAATTGACTACAAATTGTCGTGCAGGAGCACTTCCTAAAATCATGTAGTTGATATCACCACATTCTGAAGGATCGATATCATGTCCTACACCAAAAATATTAGCTTCACTGATTGTAGTATTTGAACTATTGGGTAAGATATCTGGACTAGAACTTGTCCAAGATTGTAAATCCCATTCATTATAACCATTCGCATTATCGAGTTCAAAAGATAAAACCCCATTAGAACCAATCAAAATTTGACTATAAGTCTCTCCAAAGAAACAGAACTCAAACCCTAGGTCAATCACATCTGACCATCGGTCATCAATATCCAAACTTGTTGGCGTTCCACCAGTTAAATTTGGAGCTGGACAATTTTCCTGAACAGTAACATCATAAGATGTTGTGTCTTGTCCAAATAAATGATAAGACGCAGATAAAGTCGCAGGGGTACTACCATCACTACAAAAATTAGTATCCTCTCCGGCATAGACAATTGAACAATCGTTTGGAGGAGGCGGACACAAGAATGTTAATGCATCACTATCTACAGAACAACTTGTGTCGTCGCTATTGACTACAGTAATTATCACTTGTTCGTTTGCAGGGTAAGGCCCAAAAGTTACAACGCCTGTTTGAGTTGTAGTTTGAGCAGGACTCCCTAGATTGTCTGTCAATTCTAAATTAATAGCATCACCCATGTCAGTGATATTCGCATTAATATAAAACTCTTGAATAGGTTCACAAGCTCCATCAATTGAAAATTCAACGGTTTGAGTGATACATGTTTTACATGAAACATCAAAATCCCACGGTATATATGATCCAGACCAACTCGATTCACAACTTCCAAAACCGTCAGAGTCTACTTCCACATAAACTGCTGGAAATGTTGACTCCACAACTAATCCTGTAAAATCTTCAATGTCTGCATCGTTATTATTGAATAGAACAGGGAATGTATTGTCTGGACCATCATAAATTGTAAGGTCGTCCCAGAACCCTTCAATAGTTCCTGCATTAAATTCTATTTTTAGAGGAAATCCATCAGTAGAGGTAAATAACCAATATGTAGTATCATTGTTAGTATAACAGTAATTTATATTTACAGGCTCTCCAAGCGAACAATCAATGGTATAATCTGTTTGTTGTGTTGTTGTAAATGTTACAGGACCTGACCATACAGAGTATCCATCTTCATCACCACAAAATGCTCTTACATAAACATCAGATGTAGTAAGGAAATCTAAATCGGTTAGAGTTGTTGAATTTATCGCAGAGAATGTACCACTAGCAGTTGGAGCAGGGTCTCCAGTTGGTACTACCACATACTCCCAAGACTGGTTGCCGTCAAATGCATTCCAATCAAAATCAGCTGCAGTACCACCAATATTCGATATTGTAAGCCCAGTTGGTGCTAAACAGCTTGGCGGTGGCGCACAAGATGTAGCAATCGCATATCCAAAATCAGTTACAAAACCATCACTTTCAAAAACAAAGGTTAGAGCTCCTGTATCGTCTGTTGATGTTACGGGATCAGGGGTAGTATTACCGGTGTATGTTCCTACTAAAGGAGAAGAGGTGTTTGGCCCATTATAAACATATAAGAAGTCCCAGTTATTTTCTATATCAAAAAAGTTGAACGTAAATGTAACAACATCTCCAATATTCTGTGGAAATACGGTAATAGTAATTAATTCGTTGTTACTGTAATTTCCATTTTCCCCCCCTGAATCAAAAATGATATCTCCACAAGCAGGACTTGTAGTAAAACTCATTGCAACCCAACTGCTGTAAATTCCTCCGCAGTCAGTCCTTATATATAAGTCATAAGCTGTATTTGAGTAACATCCTGTAATCGTTAGTGGATTAGTTGTTGTAGCTACTCCAACACCAGTTGGAGCTTCTCCAGCTAAAACGAGTTCATATTCCCAAGCTGTTGCATCTCCTCCAGTCCATGAAACAACTGCACCTGTTGTCGACACACTGACTAAAGTAAGATCAGAGGGTGGTAAACAATCAGGGCAATTACCTGTTCCAGCGTCATCTTGATCTCCAGTTGTAGGGTTAGATCCAGAACCGATTTCTGTACCGCCACCATCAGTAACTGTCCAAGAAATTTCACTCGGATAAGACCCATCATCTGTCCAAGAAAGTACTATAGTATCACCAGTTGCAGCATCAAAATCAACAGAACCTGTATCTAGACCACTTCCAAGAGTTGCAGTAGCTACAGAAGTTCCATTAACTAAAATTTCAGCAGAAGCTCCATTCCATCCGTCACCCCATGAATCAAACATATTAAGAGTATGAGTACACGTTGGCCCAGGTGGT
>CAXPPN010000016.1:0-84876 GCA_964219345.1 Aeromicrobium sp.
AAACTACAAGTTAGGGGAGGTGCAGCGAATCCATCGCCACCGGTTGGACCCGCTTTAGGTGCTGCTGGGGTCAATATCATGGAGTTTTGTAAGCAGTTTAATGCACGAACTCAAGATAAGGCTGGTAAGGTTTTACCAGTTGTGATATCGGTTTATAAAGACAAATCATTTGAATTTGTTATTAAGACACCTCCAGCTGCAGTACAATTATTAGAAGCGGCCAAAGTAAAAAAGGGTTCTGGTGAACCACATGTAAAAAAAGTAGCTAAAGTCACTTGGGATCAAGTGAAAACAATTGCTGAAGACAAAATGGTAGATTTAAACGCATTTACAATTGAGTCTGCAATGAAAATGGTTGCTGGTACTGCCAGATCTATGGGTATAACTGTTAAAGGTGGTGATGCACCCAAATAAACTGTATTCGAAATGGCAAGATTAACAAAAAAACAAAAAGAAGCAGTTGCAAAAATTGATAAGAGTAAATTTTACTCACTCAGTGAAGCTTCTGCCTTAGTAAAAGAAATATCAAATACAAAGTTTGACGCTTCTGTAGATATCGCTGTACGACTTGGAGTAGATCCAAAGAAGGCAAACCAAATGGTAAGAGGTGTTGTATCTCTTCCACATGGAACAGGTAAAGACGTAAAAGTATTGGCACTTGTTACTCCTGACAAAGAGCAGGAAGCAAAAGATGCTGGTGCAGACTTCGTAGGTCTTAATGAGTACCTTGATAAAATCATGGGGGGATGGACAGACGTAGATGTAATCATTACCATGCCAAGCGTAATGGGAAAATTAGGCCCACTTGGTCGTGTATTAGGGCCAAGAGGATTGATGCCTAACCCAAAAACTGGAACTGTAACAATGGATATTGCTAAAGCAGTTTCTGAAGTTAAAGCAGGTAAAATAGATTTTAAAGTTGATAAATCAGGTATTATTCATGCAGCCATAGGAAAAGTTTCTTTTTCTGCGGATAAAATTGAAGGTAATGCCAAAGAATTATTGTCAACTTTAATCAAGTTAAAACCCACAGCGGCAAAGGGGACTTACGTAAAAAGTATTTTTATGTCTAGTACCATGAGCCCAAGTATTGCGGTGGATTCAAAAGCAGCAGTTAATTAGGCGTTAAATATATTATTATGACAAGAGAAGAAAAATCACAAGTAATAGAGGAGTTAACTGCCCAACTAGCCGAAAGTTCAAATTTTTATTTGACAGACATTTCAGGATTAAATGCAGTAGCAACTTCTGACCTTAGACGTGCTTGTTTCAAGGCAAACGTGAGACTAGCCGTTGTAAAGAACACATTGTTAGAAAAAGCAATGGAAGCTTCAGATAAAGATTTTGGAGCGTTACCAACAACATTAAAAGGTAACACTTCAGTTATGTATTCTGAAACTGGAAATGCTCCCGCAAAAGTAATAAAAGCTTTCCGCAAAAAATCTGATAAGCCCTTTTTGAAAGGTGCTTACATAGAGGAAGCCGTTTACATTGGGGACGATCAATTAGATATGTTAGTAGACATCAAGTCGAGAGAAGAACTCATTGGAGAAATCATAGGATTACTTAAATCGCCAGCCAAAAATGTGGTTTCGGCACTTCAATCGAGTGGTGGAAAACTTTCAGGTATTATCAAAACTTTATCTCAAAAAGAGGGATAAACCAAAACGTGTACGCACTTACAACAATTATAAATTATTATTAAAACATTATTAAAACGATAGAAAAATGGCAGATTTAAAAGATTTCGCAGAACAATTAGTAAACTTAACAGTAAAAGAAGTAAACGAGCTTGCTACAATATTAAAAGATGAGTATGGCATTGAGCCTGCTGCTGCTGCAGTTGCAGTTGCTGCTGGTGGAGCTTCTGCTGGTGGAGACGCTGGTGAAGAGCAAACAGAATTTGATGTAATACTTAAAGCAGCTGGAGGTTCAAAACTTGCTGTTGTAAAACTAGTTAAAGAACTTACAGGTCTTGGCTTGAAAGAAGCTAAAGGTCTTGTTGATGATGCACCAAGTGCCATCAAAGAAGGTGTCTCTAAAGATGAAGCTGAAGGGCTTAAGAATTCTTTAGAAGAGGCTGGAGCTGAGGTTGAGCTTAAGTAAGCCTACCTTACCCAAAAATTACGGTTTAGGTCCTAGAGTGTGCTGCTCTAAGGCCTAAACCCTTTTGTGTATAAAGAGATATGCACCAAAAATTAATTTTTTAATCAATAATTCGTCCGTCGATGTTAGCAAAAAAAGCTGAAAGATTAAATTTCTCGTCTATAGTAAATAGAACAGAATATCCAGATTTTCTAGATATTCAGATAAAATCCTTCCAGGATTTTTTCCAGTTAGAAACAAAATCAGATGAAAGAGCCAATGAAGGGTTGTTTAATACCTTCATGGAGAATTTCCCCATAACAGATACCCGTAACCAATTTGTTTTAGAATTTTTAGACTACTTCGTTGATCCTCCACGATATTCTATTGAAGAATGTATCGAAAGAGGTCTAACGTATTCTGTTCCTCTAAAAGCCCGTCTAAAACTGTACTGTACTGATCCAGAACACGAGGATTTTGAAACCATCGTACAAGACGTTTATCTTGGTACAATTCCTTACATGACACCTAGTGGAACATTTTGTATCAATGGTGCAGAACGTGTTGTTGTATCTCAGCTACACAGATCACCTGGTGTATTCTTCGGACAATCGTTTCATGCTAATGGAACAAAATTATACTCAGCACGTGTGATTCCATTCAAAGGATCATGGATTGAATTTGCAACAGACATCAACAGTGTAATGTATGCATATATCGATCGTAAGAAAAAATTACCTGTAACGACACTTTTTAGAGCCATCGGTTTCGAAAGAGATAAAGATATTCTTGAAATTTTTGACCTTGCAGAAGAAGTAAAAGTTTCAAAGTCAGGTCTTAAGAAAGTCATTGGAAGAAAATTAGCGGCGCGTGTTCTAAACACATGGCACGAAGATTTTGTTGATGAAGATACAGGAGAAGTTGTTTCTATAGAAAGAAACGAAATTGTATTGGATAGAGATACAATTATTGATAAAGAAAACTCTTTGGAGATATTGGAGTCTGGAACAAAAACAATTTTGCTTCATAAAGAAACCTCACAACAAGGTGATTATGCAATCATTCATAATACACTTCAAAAAGACCCAACAAATTCTGAAAAAGAAGCGGTAGAGCACATCTATCGTCAGTTGCGTAATGCCGAGCCGCCAGATGAGGAAACAGCTCGTGGAATTATAGATAAATTATTCTTTAGCGACCAGCGCTACAACTTAGGTGAAGTTGGACGCTATAGAATGAATAAAAAATTGGATTTAGATATCGGAATGGATAAGCAAGTCTTGACTAAAGAAGATATCATTACTATCATCAAATACCTTATTGAGTTAATCAATTCAAAAGCAGAAATTGATGATATTGACCACCTTTCAAATAGACGTGTAAGAACCGTTGGAGAACAATTATCTTCACAATTTGGTGTAGGATTAGCACGTATGGCTCGTACCATTCGTGAGCGAATGAATGTTCGTGACAACGAAGTCTTTACTCCAATTGATTTGATTAATGCTAAAACATTATCATCGGTTATCAATTCGTTCTTTGGAACCAACCAGTTATCACAGTTTATGGATCAAACCAATCCATTAGCAGAAATCACACACAAGCGTCGTTTATCTGCTCTTGGACCTGGTGGACTTTCAAGAGAGCGAGCAGGATTTGAAGTTCGAGATGTTCATTACACGCACTACGGTAGATTGTGCCCAATTGAAACACCTGAAGGACCAAACATTGGACTAATTTCTTCTCTTTCTGTATATGCCAAAGTGAATTCTATGGGCTTTATTGAAACACCATACAGAAAAGTAGAAAATGCAGTTGTTGATATTAAAGGAGATCCAATCTATTTGAGTGCTGAAGAGGAAGAAGAAAAATTAATTGCTCAAGCGAGTATTCCTGTAGATAAAGATGGTAAAATCACAATAGATAAAGTTATTGCCCGTCAAGAAGGTGATTTTCCAGTGATAGATTCAACAAAAGTAGATTATACAGATGTTGCACCGAATCAAATTTCATCAATATCGGCTTCACTTATTCCATTTTTGGAACATGATGATGCCAACCGTGCCTTGATGGGATCAAACATGATGCGTCAGGCTGTTCCACTACTTCGTCCAGAAGCTCCTATTGTAGGAACTGGTTTGGAGCGTCAAGTTGCTTCAGATTCAAGAGTACTTGTAAATGCCGAAGGCGATGGAGTTGTTGAGTATGTTGATGCAGACAAAATCGTAATCAAATACAATAGATCTGAAAATGAAAACCTTGTTAGTTTTGATTCAGATACATTTACATATCCATTAACTAAGTTTAGAAAAACAAATCAAGGCACTTCTGTAAATCTTAAAGCCATTGTTCAAAAAGGTGATAAAGTCACCAAAGGGCAAGTGCTTTGTGAAGGATATGCCACTCAAAATGGAGAGCTTGCTCTTGGACGTAACATGAAAGTAGCGTTTATGCCATGGAAAGGTTATAACTTTGAGGATGCGATTGTAATTTCTGAAAAAGTAGTTCGCGATGATATCTTTACTTCAATTCATATTGATGAATATTCACTAGATGTTCGTGACACTAAATTAGGAAATGAAGAACTCACCAACGATATCCCTAATGTTTCTGAAGAAGCTACAAAAGATTTGGATGAAAATGGAATGATTCGTATTGGTGCAGAAATAAAACCAGGCGATATTCTAATTGGAAAAATCACTCCAAAAGGAGAATCAGATCCAACACCAGAGGAGAAACTTCTTAGAGCGATTTTTGGTGATAAGGCAGGCGACGTGAAAGATGCTTCATTAAAAGCATCACCTTCTTTACACGGTGTTGTTATCGAGAAAAAATTATTCTCAAGAGCTGTAAAAGACAAGCGTAAGCGTGCTCAAGACAAAGAGGATATTGCAAAACTAGAAGATGCTTACGATGTTAAATTTGAAGAATTAAAATCTGTTTTAGTTCAAAAACTATTTGCTATTGTAGGTGGAAAAACAGCACAAGGGATTTATAATGATTTAGGAGAAGAAGTTTTTACAAAAGGGAAAAAGTTTACACTCAAAATGCTAAGTGTAGTAGATGATTATGCTCACCTTGTAGCAGGGAAGTGGACAACAGATGCCGACTTAAACAAACTAGTAAAAGACTTAATTCATAACTATAAGATTAAGGAAAATGACCTACAAGGTTCTTTGCGTCGCGAGAAATTTACAATTTCAGTTGGAGACGAACTTCCAGCAGGGATTATTAAACTAGCGAAAGTTTACATTGCTAAGAAGCGTAAACTTAAAGTTGGTGATAAAATGGCAGGGCGTCACGGAAACAAAGGTATTGTTGCTAGAATTGTACGTCAAGAAGATATGCCATTCTTGGAAGATGGGACACCAGTTGATATTGTACTAAATCCACTAGGGGTACCATCTCGAATGAACATTGGACAGATTTATGAAACTGTTCTTGGATGGGCGGGTAAAAACCTTGGTCGAACCTTTGCAACACCAATTTTTGATGGTGCAACACTAGATCAAATCAATGAACTTACAGATGAGGCAGGTATTCCACAGTTTGGACATACTTACCTTTACGATGGGGGAACTGGTGATCGCTTTGATCAACCTGCAACGGTTGGTGTCATCTACATGCTTAAATTGGGGCATATGGTAGATGACAAGATGCACGCACGTTCCATAGGACCTTACTCTCTAATTACACAGCAACCTCTTGGTGGTAAAGCACAATTTGGTGGTCAGCGTTTTGGAGAAATGGAAGTATGGGCGTTGGAAGCATACGGTGCTTCTAGTACGCTTAGAGAAATCCTTACTGTAAAATCAGATGATGTTGTTGGTAGAGCCAAAACTTACGAAGCAATCGTAAAAGGCGAACCAATGCCAGAACCAGGTTTACCAGAATCATTCAATGTACTTATGCACGAATTGAAAGGATTAGGATTGGACATCAGATTAGAGGAATAAAAAAATTATCATATACCATAAGAAAATGGCAAGAAAGCAAGATAATACAGCACAAAAAAAGTTTAACAAAATTTCTATAGGTTTAGCTTCCCCAGAGTCTATTTTAGCAGACTCAAGAGGTGAAGTTCTCAAACCAGAAACAATCAACTATAGAACTCATAAGCCAGAGCGTGACGGTTTGTTTTGTGAGCGTATTTTTGGTCCTGTAAAGGATTACGAATGTGCTTGTGGAAAATATAAACGTATTCGTTACAAAGGCATTATTTGTGACCGTTGTGGAGTAGAGGTAACAGAGAAAAAAGTACGTCGTGAGCGTGTTGGACACATCAATTTGGTGGTTCCAGTAGCACACATTTGGTACTTCCGTTCTTTGCCAAATAAAATTGGATATCTTCTTGGACTACCATCTAAGAAATTAGATATGATTATTTACTACGAACGCTATGTGGTGATTCAACCAGGTGTTGCAGTAAATGAAGAAGGAGAGCCCGTTCAAAAAATGGATTTCCTTACCGAAGAAGAGTATTTAAATATTGCAGAAGCACTTCCTCAAGAAAATCAATATTTAGAAGACTCTGATCCAAACAAATTCATCGCAAAGATGGGTGCAGAATGTTTAATTGAATTACTCTCACGCATCAATTTGGAAGAACTATCGTTTGAATTGCGTCACAAAGCAAATACAGAAACTTCAAAACAACGTAAAACAGAAGCTTTAAAGCGTCTTCAAGTTGTTGAAGCATTAAAAGATGGTAATCAAAATCGTGAGAATAAACCAGAATGGATGATTATGAAAGCCATTCCTGTTATTCCACCAGAATTACGTCCTTTGGTACCGCTAGATGGTGGTCGTTTTGCGACTTCAGACTTGAATGATTTATACCGTCGTGTTATCATTAGAAATAACCGTTTGAAGCGTTTGGTAGAAATTAAAGCACCAGAAGTAATTTTAAGAAATGAAAAGCGTATGCTACAAGAATCTGTAGACTCACTTTTCGATAATACTCGTAAGTCTTCTGCTGTAAAAACAGATTCTAATAGACCTCTAAAATCACTTTCAGATTCATTGAAAGGAAAACAAGGTCGTTTCCGTCAAAACTTACTTGGAAAACGTGTTGATTATTCTGCACGTTCTGTAATTGTTGTTGGGCCAGAATTAAAATTATTTGAATGTGGATTGCCAAAGAATATGGCTGCTGAATTATACAAACCATTCATTATCAGAAAACTGATTGAAAGAGGGATTGTAAAAACAGTAAAATCTGCAAAGAAAATTATAGACAAAAAGGAGCCAGTGGTTTGGGATATTTTGGAAAATGTCTTAAAAGGACATCCAGTACTCCTTAACCGTGCGCCAACTCTACACCGTTTAGGTATTCAAGCCTTCCAACCAAAATTAATTGAAGGAAAAGCTATTCAATTGCACCCTCTTGTGTGTACAGCATTTAATGCCGATTTTGATGGAGATCAGATGGCAGTACACTTGCCATTAGGACCAGAAGCTATTTTGGAAGCGCAACTATTGATGCTTGCTTCACACAATATTCTAAATCCTGCAAATGGTTCTCCAGTTACAGTACCATCTCAGGATATGGTACTTGGATTGTATTACATGACGAAGTTACGTAAATCAACAAAAGAAGTAAAAATCAAAGGAGAAGGACTAACGTTCTACTCGCCAGAAGAAGTGATTATTGCCTACAACGAAAAACGTGTAGATTTGAATGCACAAATTCGTGTACGTACGCAAGATTTTAATACCGATGGTGAACTTGCAACTCAAATTATTGAAACAACTGTAGGTCGTGTGCTTTTCAACGAAAAAGTACCAGCTGCTGCAGGATACATCAATGAAGTACTGACTAAAAAATCGCTTCGTGACATTATACATGATATTTTAAAAGCTACTTCTGTTCCTGAAACGGCTGAATTCCTAGATGAAATCAAATCATTAGGATATAATTTTGCCTTCAAAGGTGGATTATCTTTCAGTTTAGGCGATATCATTATCCCACAAGAAAAGCATGCAATGATCGATTCAGCAAATAAACAAGTTGATGGTATTATGGCGAACTATAACATGGGGTTAATTACAAACAATGAGCGTTACAATCAGGTGATTGATATTTGGACGTCAACAAATGCAGAACTTACGGAACTTTCTATGAAACGTATCCGTGAAGATCAGCAAGGGTTCAACTCTGTGTATATGATGCTTGATTCTGGAGCTCGTGGATCTAAAGAACAAATTCGTCAGCTAACAGGTATGCGAGGATTAATGGCTAAGCCAAAAAAATCTAATGCAGGCGGTGGAGAAATTATTGAAAATCCAATTCTTTCTAATTTTAAGGAAGGACTTTCAATTTTAGAATATTTTATTTCTACTCACGGTGCGCGTAAAGGTCTTGCCGATACAGCTCTTAAAACTGCCGATGCTGGATATCTTACACGTCGACTTGTAGATGTTTCTCAAGATGTTATTGTAAATTCAGATGACTGTGGAACATTGCGTGGTATTACAGTGACACCTCTTAAGAAGAATGAGGAAGTTGTAGAAAAACTTGAAGAACGTATTGTTGGACGTACATCATTAGATGATGTGTATGACCCACTTACAGAAGAACTTCTTGTTGGAGCTGGAGAACATATTAGCGAAGCAATTGCTAAGAAAATCGAAGATTCACCAATTGAATCTATTGAAGTTCGCTCTGCGCTAACTTGTGAAGCTAAAACAGGAATATGTGCAAAATGTTATGGTAGAAACCTTGCGACTGGAAAAATGGTACAAAAGGGAGAAGCCGTTGGTGTTGTAGCTGCACAGTCTATTGGAGAACCAGGAACGCAGTTGACACTTCGTACATTCCACGTAGGTGGTATTGCTGGTAACATTTCTGAAGAAAATAATCTTGCGGTTAAGTTTGATGGTGTTGCAGATATTGAAGATTTAAAAACTGTAAAAGGAAAAGATAACGAAGGCAATGATATTGATATCGTGATTTCTAGAACCTCTGAAATTAAATTAGTGGACAAGAAAACAGGTATTGTATTGAGTACCAATAATATACCATACGGTTCTTCTATTTTTGTTAAAAATGGGCAAAAACTTCAAAAAGGAGACATTGTTTGTCAGTGGGATCCATATAATGGTGTTATTATTTCTGAATTTTCTGGCAAAATTCGTTATGAAAACATTGAGCAAGGGGTTACTTACCAAGTAGAAATTGACGAACAAACTGGATTCCAAGAAAAGGTAATTTCTGAATCTAGAAATAAAAAGCTCATTCCTACTCTCCATATTGAAGATGGAAAAGGTGGTGTGATTCGTTCATATAACTTACCTGTTGGAGCGCACTTGATGGTTGAAGACAACGAGAAAATTAACATTGGAAAAATTCTTGTAAAAATTCCACGTAAATCTTCTAAAGCTGGAGATATTACAGGTGGTCTTCCACGTGTAACCGAATTGTTCGAAGCACGTAACCCATCGAACCCAGCAGTAGTGAGTGAAATCGATGGTGTAGTTTCTTTTGGTAAAATTAAAAGAGGTAACCGTGAAATCATCATTGAATCTAAAACTGGAGATGTTAAGAAATATTTGGTTAAACTTTCAAATCAGATTTTGGTACAAGAAAACGACTTTGTAAAAGCCGGTATGCCACTTTCTGATGGATCTGTTACTCCAAACGATATTCTTAATATCAAAGGCCCATCTGCTGTACAACAATACCTTGTCAATGAAGTTCAAGAGGTCTACCGTCTGCAAGGGGTGAAGATTAATGACAAACACTTTGAAGTAGTTGTACGTCAGATGATGCGTAAAGTACAAATTGAAGATTCTGGAGATACTATTTTCTTGGAAAATCAATTGGTACACAAATCAGATTTTATTGACGAAAACGATGATATCTTCGGTAAAAAAGTCATAGAAGATGCTGGTGAATCTGCAACGCTAAGAGCGGGGCAAATTGTTACAGCTCGTGAACTTAGAGATGAAAACTCAATTTTGAAACGTGAAGACAAAACACTTGTTTCTGCCCGCGACGCACGTCCAGCGACGGCCACGCCAATTTTACAAGGAATTACTCGTGCTTCACTTCAAACTAAGTCATTTATCTCTGCAGCATCGTTCCAGGAAACTACAAAAGTACTGAACGAAGCCGCTGTAAGTGGAAAAGTAGATGCTTTGGAAGGACTTAAAGAAAATGTGATTGTTGGACATCGTATTCCAGCAGGTACAGGGCTTCGCGAATACGACAATATGATTGTTGGTTCTAGTGAAGAACTTGAAACTTTGATGAAAGCCAAAGAAGAAAAACAAGAGTTTAATATATAAGTCATGAGCGATTCAGAGAACAAACAAAAAGGTCAAATAAACATTGAGTTGGATGCATCGGTTGCCGAAGGCACCTATTCTAACTTAGCAATTATAAACCATTCTGTTTCTGAATTTGTGGTTGATTTTGTCAATATTATGCCAGGAATTCCAAAGAGCAAAGTGAAGTCTAGAATCATCTTGACGCCACAACATGCCAAACGCCTTTCCAAGGCCTTGCAGGACAATGTCAAACGCTTTGAACAAGCCCATGGCGAAATTAAAGACTACGATAAGCCGCCAGTACCGCTTAATTTTGGCCCTACTGGACAAGCATAACTAAAAAAATCCCACAAGCAATGTGGGATTTTTTTATGGAATATTTTAAGTTTTAAAACTCCGAAGTCAAATGAAATTTAATGGAGGGGTATTTTTGTTCAGTCATTTGTAAAGAGAATTTAGAATCGGCCAAAAACACCAATTGACCTTGTTTATCCTTGGCCAAAAAACGTTGTTTGACACGTTTAAACTCTTTAAATTCTTCATTTTTTTCGTCCTCAGGTTCTACCCAAGCCGCTTTGTGGACACTTAAGTTTTCGTAGCTACATTTGGCGCCATATTCGTGTTCTAAGCGGTATTGGATCACTTCATATTGAAGCGCACCCACAGTTCCAATGACTTTTCGGCCATTGAGATCGAGGGTAAAAAGCTGTGCAACACCTTCGTCCATGAGTTGATCAATGCCTTTAAAAAGTTGTTTGGATTTTAAAGGGTCTGCATTGTTGATGTATCTAAAATGCTCTGGAGAAAAACTAGGAATGCCTTTATAATTTAAGATTTCACCCTCCGTAAGAGTGTCACCAATTTTAAAATTCCCTGTATCGTGTAGCCCAACAATATCACCGGGGTAGGAGATGTCTACAATTTCTTTTTTTTCTGCAAAGAACGCATTAGGGCTCGAAAATTTTAATTTTTTGTTGTGGCGCACATGGAGGTAGGGGGTATTGCGTTTAAATTCACCAGAAACAATTTTGATAAAAGCCAATCGGTCGCGGTGCTTGGGGTCCATATTGGCATGAATTTTAAACACAAATCCAGAAAATTTAGATTCATCGGGTTGTACAAGACGTTCTTCACTGGCTTTTGGTCGGGGTGGAGGAGCAATGTCTATAAAACAATCTAACAATTCGCGGACACCAAAATTATTAAGTGCAGAACCAAAAAATACAGGTTGAAGGTTACCCTCCAAATAAGCATTTTTGTCAAATTTGGGATAAATTCCTTGAATCAATTCTACTTCTTCTCGTAGGGTTTCGGCAACTGTATCACCAACAAGTGTGTTTAGTTTTTGGTCGGATAAATCAGAAATTTCAACAGTGTCTTCAATGTCTTTTTTACTATCACCAGAGAAAAGGTTGATGTTTTTCTCCCACAAATTGTAGATGCCTTTAAAATCGTAGCCCATACCAATAGGAAAACTTAAAGGGGTGACTGAAAGTCCAAGTTTTTGTTCTACTTCGTCCAAAAGATCAAAGGCATCTTTTCCCTCTCTGTCCAATTTATTAATAAAAACAATAATAGGAATGTTGCGCATGCGGCATACTTGCACCAATTTTTCAGTTTGCTCCTCAACCCCCTTAGCCACATCAATCACTACAATAACGCTATCAACAGCGGTTAGGGTTCTAAAGGTGTCTTCTGCAAAATCTTTGTGACCGGGAGTATCTAGAATATTGATTTTGTTGCCTTTATATTCAAAAGCCAAAACAGAAGTGGCTACAGAAATTCCACGTTGGCGTTCAATTTCCATAAAGTCGCTAGTTGCCCCTTTTTTGATTTTATTACTTTTTACAGCACCGGCTTCTTGAATGGCACCTCCAAAGAGGAGGAGTTTTTCTGTTAATGTAGTTTTACCTGCATCGGGGTGAGAAACAATTCCAAAAGTACGACGGCGTTGGATTTCGCTTTGAAAAGACATGAAAAAAATAATTTTGGCAAAGATACTATTATTCGCCAAAGCAGCCGTATGCTATACGTCTTGATTTAGTTATTTTCGTGTTTGCTTGACCAAAAATACAATCAACACAACAAAGTAAATTAAAAAGCAAATTCTAGAAATTGTAAAAGCAAAATTTTCAAAAAACACTTGATCAAAATAGGGTGCTTGACAGGGTTCGCCAATAATATTCCAGCCATTGATAAGCAATAACCGTTCAAAAAAATTAAAACTTCCATTAGCATCTCCACAATCACCAAAATTGAAAAGTATTGCTATAATTTGTATCCAAATGAGTTGTTTTTTTAGATAAAATGGGGATGTTGATTTGTTTTTATGATACCGAAATGTAAAAATGACACCAATTAAAATAAAAAGTACACCATGACCAAATAAGCGAAATAACCACATGGTCCATCCTGCAGAGGTTATAAAAAATAAAAACCAACTCAAAAAGAGGTAAATCCAAAGTACAAGGATGTTATTTTTCATCAATTTAATAGTGCAAAGTCAGAATCAAATGTTTTTAAAGTAGTTTCCAAAAGTTCAAAAAACAACTCAGATGTACCGTCTATTGAACGTCTCATCCAAAAACTAGGGCAGGAGTGTGCTTCATAAACATCATAACCATCATCTTCCATATCGGTACCAAAGTGATAAAAACTATCATACATTTCATAAGTAGGAGATAATCCCTGTTCGCCTAACTCTGGATTTTTCTTGTAGTGTTCAATATGGTTCAAATAGTCTGTTTTATATTCTGGATTGTATTTGATAAAATTGTGAGCCTGATAATGTACTCTTAAATAATCCTGAAGTTCTCTATCATAAAAGTCTTGAAATTTTTCAACAAATGTTTTTTTAGCGTAAAGTGTTTTCAGTTGAGTATTTAACTTTTTCAAAAATTTTGGATTATAATGACCAAATTCTGTAAGACTTTTTAAATTGAGTGTATCTGCATGAGGCCCTTTTATAAAGGCTTTATGGCCAACGATTTTTTCGAGCATTTGCCTCCCAAGTTTTGTTTTAAATTGTGCATATCGTCCTCTAATTCCACTTTCTGGCACCCAGCTCAAGATATTTTCATAGCTTAAATCTACAGCATCTACAATTGCATCCCAATTTTTTTGCAGTTCATGTGCCTGTCTTTCAAACAGAGTCAATAAGGGATTGTTGTTTGTGGTTTTCTTTGTACCGCTACAACTTAAAATTAAAAATAAAGAAAATATAAGATAGAGACTGCGTTTAAATTTCATGTTTTTTAGATTTAGGTTTCGCTAAATTACAAAAAATTGATTAAATATATTTTAGCAATTAATTAATAGAATATGTTAAATTAGTTAATAATTTAGCAGCATGAATGAAGAACAAGTCATATTGGTTAATGAAAATGATGAACAAATTGGGCTAATGCCCAAAATGGAAGCACACGAAAAAGCCGTATTACATCGTGCATTTTCGGTGTTCATTTTTAATTCCAACAATGAACTGATGCTTCAGCAAAGAGCAGCACATAAATATCATTCTCCATTACTTTGGACCAATACCTGTTGTAGCCATCAGCGTGATGGAGAAACTAATATTGAAGCAGGGACACGCCGATTACAAGAAGAAATGGGCTTTACCACTTCATTAAAAGAAACCACTTCATTTATTTATAAGGCTCCTTTTGATAATGGTCTTACCGAACATGAATTAGATCATATTATGATAGGGTATTACGAACAAGCGCCAGTTATAAATCCTGATGAGGTTGAGGACTGGAAATGGATGCCGCTAGAGAACGTTAGGACAGATATTGCAGCTCAGCCAGAGCTTTACACCGTCTGGTTTAAGATTATATTTGAAAAATTTTACGAACATATAAACACGACACATGAAAGTCACCGTTAGTAGAAAAGCCCACTTTAATGCGGCTCACCGTTTGTATCGATCAGATTGGAGTTTTGAAAAAAATGATGCCATTTTTGGAAAATGCAATAATCCAAATTTTCATGGGCACAACTACGAACTGATTGTGAGTGTTACTGGAGAAATTGACCCAGAAACTGGCTATGTTATTGATGTCAAAATTTTAAAAGATTTTATAAAATCGGAAGTCGAAGACGCTTTTGACCACAAAAATCTAAATCTCGATGTCCCTGAATTTAAAGATTTGAATCCTACTGCCGAAAATATTGTTGTGGTTATTTATAACAAACTAAAAGCAGTCTTAGACGAGCATTTAGAGCTGGAAGTCACCCTTTTTGAAACCCCCCGAAATTTTGTATCCTACTCAGGAAAATAATTTATGTCAACACTATACCCTCTAAAATTTACACCTATCCTAAAAGATAAAATTTGGGGAGGAAACAAGCTTAATAAATTATTAGGAAAACCCATAGACTCTGGTAGTGCAGGCGAGAGTTGGGAACTCAGCGACGTTGAAGGCAATACCTCAATTGTTGCAAATGGAACATTAAAAGGAACATCATTAAAAACACTCATACAAAATCATAAAGCTGATTTGGTAGGCCAAAAAGTGTATGATCAATTTGGCGAAAAATTTCCACTTTTAATAAAATATATTGATGCAAAAAAAGATTTATCTGTACAACTACATCCCAATGATAAATTGGCAAAAGAGCGCCACAATAGTTTTGGAAAAACAGAAATGTGGTACGTGATGCAGGCCGATGATAATTCAAATTTGATTATTGATTTTAATCAACCAGTAACAAACGATTTGTATCTCAAGCACCTTAATGATAAAACATTACCATCAATTTTGAATTTTGAAACCGTCAGCAAAGGCGATACTTTTTTTATTGAAGTTGGTCGGGTTCATGCTATTGGTGCGGGAGTAATGCTAGCAGAAATTCAACAAACAAGTGATATTACCTACCGAGTGTACGATTGGGATCGTGTAGACAATCAGGGTAATTCTAGAGAATTACACAACGATTTGGCTATAGATGCTATTGATTTTAATATGCCCAATAATTTTAAAGTCTCATATAAGACTCAACAAAATAGACCAGAAAATCTGGTCACTTGCCCCTATTTTACAACCAATATTGTTGAAATAAATAAAACTATCTATAAACAAAATTCTCATGATTCTTTTATGATTTATATGGCTGTTGGTGGTGATGCTGTTTTTGAATTTGATGGTAAACCAACACATTTATTGTATGGAGAAACCATTTTAATCCCAGCAAGTATCAAAGAATTTAAAATAACCTCGACGAATGCAGAATTGTTGGAGGTTTATATCTAAAAATGATGTAATTTTGTAAAAATTAAATGCACAAAAATTATGGCAAACGTTAGAAATCTAAAAAAAGATATCAATTATGTACTAGGAGATATTATTGAAGCAGTATACATTTGGGAATCTGCAAACCCAGATAAAGACCGAAAAAAAAGTGAGGCCATAATAGACGAAGCTATTGCCACTTTTGATGATCTTATTGAAAAGGTAAATGCAAAAGGTGTTGAAAACCACAAAGCTCATTTTAAAGGTATTGTAGACGAGCTCGAATCCAAAGGTCGTGCAATGATTGATAAAATCAACGCCCTTTAATTATTGGTGTTTAGACTCAATTTTCTCTAAGTAATCTTTTAGAAGTATTCCATATCGAGATGCTGCAATTTGGGGCGTCAAGCTATTGTATATAGTGTCTAAGAAAGTAGACTTTGCATCAAAAATATCAGATAAAGCAATATAAGGTGCTACCTCATTATCATTGTTATTGATAGCATAATTTATGCTATATAGATATTGTCTTTTCAAATTATTGTCCATTTTATTTTGTACAACTTCAATTTCTTTTTCATTGCCATCGCGTTGCGCATTTAGTGATGCTTCCAATAAATCCAAATGTAAGTTTTTAAAACGTTCTAAATTTTTACGGTAGTCTTCAAGTAATTTTTGTTGCATGCCTCCTTCAATTTTTGCATTAAAAACAAATCGTTTTAAATTGGTATCAATTGTTGTCGATCCTGCCTCAGCAAAAAACTGAATGCGTTCGGCATCTATTGCTTTGGATAAACTCAAATACAATACTTCTGGTTCTTCGAGTTGACACCCAAGTTGTACTGTTTCTTTTCCTTTAACATTTAAAGAATCTAGTGTGATATATACCGTGTCTTGAAATTTTTGTAAATAAACAGTTCCTTTTTGAAGGCCTTTTATTTTAGCTGAAACTAAACTGTTGTGCTTAGGATTAGAATGACAAGAAATTATAGAAAATATAAGTATGAGTTTAAAAAGTTGTTTCATGGGTTATTTAAGTAAAAAAATTGAAAAGTTTAAGATGCGGCAAGAGCCATTAAAATTGTACATCCAATAGCTGCAATGGTTCCAATAGCATATCCAAAAACAGCTAATAAAACTCCTACAGTAGCTAATGAAGGATGAAAAGCAGAGGCAACAATGGGAGCAGAGGCGGCTCCACCAACATTGGCTTGACTTCCAACAGCAAGAAAAAAGTATGGTGCTCTTATGAGTTTGGCTACCAAAATTAAAAGAATAGCATGAATACTCATCCAAACAATTCCAATTGCAATAAGTCCTGAGTTGTCAAAAATCATTGTAAGATCCATTTTCATTCCTATACTCGCTACCAAGATATAGATAAAAACACTACCAAATTTACTGGCACCTGCACCTTCGTAATTTTTGGCCTTTGTAAAAGACAATCCAATAGCAATAAGTGTAGAAATACTAATCATCCAAAAGAATGATGATCCCAAAAATGTAAAAATATTTCGTGTGGTTTCAGAGCCCATAGACGCCACAACGTTCTTGAAAAATGGTGCCAATTGTCCAGCACAAAAATGAGCAAAACCTACAGATCCAAAGGCAATCCCCACCATAATCATCAAGTCGGTAAGACTCGGATTTCTTTTAACACTTTCAGTAAATGAAGACACTTTTTCTTTTAGTTCCTCAATAGCAGTGGTGTCTGCTTTTAGCCATTGATTGATACGTTTGCGTTTTCCTATTCCAATGAGTAAAAATGCCATCCAAATATTCGCCACAACAATATCTACAAAAACCATCCCACCATAAAGCTTTGGGTTATATCCATAAATTTCGAGCATAGCAGTTTGATTAGCACCTCCACCTATCCAACTTCCAGCAAGCGTCGATAAACCTCGCCAAACGGCATCTGGACCAACACCCCCAACCGTTTCTGGAGAGACCATTGCAATAAGTAAAATAGCAATTGGTCCACCAATAATGATTCCTAAAGTTCCTGTAAAAAACATAATTAGGGCTTTCCAGCCCAAATTAAATACGGCTTTTAAATCGATACTTAAAGTCATAAGTACTAGTGCAGCAGGCAATAAAAATCGGCTAGAAACATAATACAAATTACTACTTTCTATTGTTACAGTTCCATTTGCAGAAATGCTTTCCCATTCTGGGGCAATCCAACCCAATGTTGTAAAAACTGCGGGAAGCATATAAGCCATAAAAAGTCCTGGAACAATCTTGTAAAACTTAAACCAAAAACCAGAGGTTTTGGATTCGGTATAAAAAATAAAAGCAATGGCCAACATAAGAAGTCCAAAGACTATAGTATCATTTGTAAAAAGTGGTGTTGTATCGGTCATATAATTTTTATGTTTTGGAATTTATTTTATTGGCCTTGACAAATATATAAATTATAAGCACTAAACTACCTATCATTATGGTGGGCAAAAACCATCCTCCAAATGCTGTGCTTTGTTTTTCATAAGGAGTCATCATTGTTTTGAGAATATAAGCCAATAATAATAGGTTTAAAAAATTGACAACCCTCAAAACTCTTGTACTAAAACGATAATTTTTAAGAGCATTTTCTTCTGTAATTTTAACGGTATAATTATGCAGATGAGGATATTTATTTAAAATATAAATTCCAATGAAGATACTACTAAATACACCCATCAAAATCCAAATAGTCTGCTTCGAACCAAAAGCATCTGCTTGGCCACGACCATTGAAATGTGTTGGAATTTCATTGGGGAGATCAGGATAATATACAAATACGCTTAGCCAAATTATAAAAAACAATAAAAACGAAAACCGATCAATCCAAAGGTCAGTAGAATTTTGAGGAACAGTAATTTTTGGTCTTTTTTCAAACATTTTTCATCTAATTAATTTTTTGGCACGGAAGTTGTATTTAGTTATATGTATTATTTAATTTTTTTGTTAGTAATATATTTTGGTTGGTTAGTGGTTAAAGCATCATTTTAAATGATGCTTTTTCCTTTTGTGAAAGTATTGTTAAACATTGTGTAAATTTAAACTATAGATTATAAATTTGTATTATAAAGATTGTATCTTGAATACACTTTGGTTGGTTAGTAATAAAAGCACTGTTCTTTCGGTGCTTTTTTTATTTTAAGTTTTTAATAAAATTAACAATACTTGTTTCAACATCTTTGGCAATTTCTAGGCTAATATCATTATACGATTTCATGTTCTCCAATTGATCTCCTTCAATTTTTACCAAAATATGATTCATATTTTCCACAATTAGTAGCGCTCCATTTTGCGCGGAAGCATAAAGTAAATTCGCCTCATCTACACTCACTTGCAAATCTTTATCTCCATTAATAATTAGCGAAGGAATATTATGATTTTTCATTATTTCAGTAGGACTATATTGTATCCAATTAGACATAAAAGATTGTAGATCTAAATTGAAAATTGATGATAACGCTACTGGAAAATCTTCTGTAGTTCCACCCTCTATAAGAACAGCTAAAACACGTTTACTATCCTCCAAAAACATGGGTGCTGTTTTTGAAATTTGTTCAATTAAAATTTGATCAATTGATTTTCCTGCACCAGCCAACGAAATAAAACCAGAAACCCCGTCTTCCAAAGCCAATAATCCTACCAAACTTCCTTGACTATGTCCAGCAACAACAATAGTTTCAAACTTTGGTTTAAAATAGGAAATAACCAATTTGGCATCCGTTACAAAATCATCAAACATGATGTTTTTGTCAATCGTTTTGTTGCGAATTTGTTTTACAATTCTTTTGTCGTATCGAAATGAAGCAATACCATTATTTGCCAATGATTCTGCCAATTTTTTTAGCATATCGTTTTTCATGAATGATTGATTACCATTGCGATCTGTTGGGCCAGAACCCGCAATCAAAATTACCAAAGGTGCATTGTTTATAGCATTTGGAGTCAATAAAGTACCATCTACATGGGTGTTTATACTGAGGTCTTTTGATGAAAAATTTTGTGCAATCAATAGACTTGTTGCAAATAGATAACAGCTTAAAAATTTGAGGAAATGTGTCATAATTATTTATTTTAAAATTCTAAAGGTCAAGTTTATACGTTCTTCGACATGCTTTTTTGTTTTTGGAATTTGATGTAACCAGTAGTGTTGTGTACTGCCACTCATTACAAGTAAACTCCCATGGATCAAATTTATTTTAATTTTTTGAGAATTATCTGTTCGATGCTTCATATGAAACATTCGCTCTGCACCCAAACTCACAGATGCAATTATAGGATTTTTACCCAATTCTTTTTCGTTATCAGCATGCCAACCATTACTGTCTTGACCATGACGATACAAGTTTAAAAGACAGGTTGTAAACTCTTTTTTCAATTGTTGTTCTACTTTTTCTTTAATCTCTAAAAGTGTTGCCGAAAAAGGAGATGGGTACATTGTGATATTTGAATAACTATAAGGAAAGTTATTATTAGCATACAATGCGGTAAGTCGAGGTTGATCATATACTTTTCCAAATACCATTATTTGATCCTGTTGCCATGCCGTTTCGTTACGTAAAATTTTAAAATATCTGGATGCTTCTACTGAACTTAAGAAGTTTCTATCATATAAAATCTCACCATCTTTTAACTCGGTGGTTATGTTATTGTGGATGTCAAAAATCATCTTTTGATTTTTTTTCTAAATTAGCATAAGTTCTGAATTCATGCAACAAAAAAACATCTTCTCAATTTTAACCCTTTTTGTTATGGCTATTTTTTTTGCTCAAGCACCACTGCCTCAAGGTTTTAGCTATGCAAAAGATAAGATACCCGATTTAGAAATTGATTTACGCTATGCAAAAAAAAATAATTTTGTAGGTCAAAAAATTGATGGCTATACGACCGAAAAAGCCATTTTAAGTACAAAAACAGCTGAGGCACTATTTGCAGCACAGCAGGAATTTGGACGTATGGGTTTGGGACTAAATCTATTTGATGGCTATCGTCCACAACGGGCAGTAGATCATTTTGTACGATGGGCAAAAATTCCCAGCGACACCCTAATGAAAGCACAATTCTATCCTAATATTCCAAAGTCTGAATTATTTAAAAAGCATTACATTTCCACACATTCTGGACATAGTAGAGGAAGTTCAATAGATGTAACACTTATAGATTTTAATACTTGCGAGGAACTTGACATGGGGAGTCCTTATGATTTTTTTGGTAAAATTTCGAATTTAGATTATCAAGATTTAAACGCCAAACAACGCTCCAATCGTGAGTTGATACAGCGTATTATGATTAAATATGGATTCCGACCCTATGCACAAGAGTGGTGGCATTTTACCTTAAACAATGAGCCATTTCCAAAGACCTATTTTGATTTTGTTGTAGAATAAAAAAGGTGATTTTATAAAAAACCACCTTTTTTTTTGAGTAATAATGAATAATTATTTTATCATCTCATAACTTCGCTTGATAAAGTTAGTCAGGGCTTCGCCTTTAAGAAGACCTTGCGAGAGTTGTGCCAAATCTAAACTTTGATTAATCAAACGTTCGCGTTTTTTTGCGGTTTTTGTGTTTAAAATTTCATTAACCAATTCAGAATTTGTATTCACTACAAGGTTATACATTTCTGGCATATTCCCCATACCAAACATACCGCCTCCACCAGTTTGTTGCATTTCTTTCATACGGCGCATAAACTCTGGCTGAGTGATCATAAATGGTGCAGCATTGCTGTCCATAGCTTCCAATTGAACAACAAATTTCTCAGAAGAAATAACCGCTTTTAGATGTTCCTCTAAAGTTGTTTTTTGTTCTTCAGAGAGTTTTGAAATTACAGTATCCTCTTTTTGAATCAGTTTATCAATATGATCGGCATCTACTCTAGCAAAAGTGATATTTTCTTTACTGCCTTCTAATTTTTGAATCAAATGTGATACAATAGGAGAATCCAACAAAAGAACTTCATAATCTTTCGCTTTTGCAGCCTCAATATAGCTATGTTGTTCGTCTGCATTAGATGCATATAAAATCACTAATTTGTCATCCTTGTCAGTTTGCTTCGCTTTAATTTTATTGTACAATTCATCGTAAGTATAGTAGGTGCCATCTACTGTTGGATACAATGCAAAAGCTTCAGCTTTTTCAAAGAATTTTTCTTCAGAGAGCATTCCATACTCAATCACAATTTTGATGTCATTCCATTTAGCTTCAAAATCTTCTCTATCATTATTAAATAATGACTTTAATTTATCGGCCACTTTTTTGGTTATATAAGACGAAATCTTTTTTACAGCACCATCAGCCTGAAGGTAGGAACGTGATACATTCAAAGGAATATCTGGAGAGTCAATCACACCACGAAGCATAGTTAAAAATTCTGGTACAATTCCTTCTACATTATTCGTTACAAAGACTTGATTTTGATACAATTGAATTTTATCCTTTTGGATATTCATATCGTTGGTCATTTTCGGAAAATATAGAATTCCAGTAAGATTAAATGGATAGTCGACATTCAAATGAATGTTAAAAAGTGGTTCTTCAAATTGCATGGGGTACAATTCACGATAAAACCCTTTATAGTCTTCTTCTTTTAAATCCGATGGTGTTTTTGTCCACGCTGGATTTGGATTATTGATGATATTATCGACTGTAATTTTGCGTTGAGGCTCAGTAGTTTCTTTACCGTCTTTGTCTGTTATCGTTTTTGGCTCGTGCTCTGGATCGTTGATTTCTTTTGTGCCAAATTTTATTGGGATTGGCATAAATTTGTTGTACTTGTTCAACAGTTCAGTAATACGATGGTCTTCCAAAAATTCCGTAGAATCTTCTGCAATATGCAAAATGATTTCTGTGCCTCTTTCTTTTTTATCAGCAGTTTCTAAGCTATATTCTGGACTTCCGTCACAAACCCAATGTGCAGCAGGTTCGTCTTTAAAAGATTTTGTAATAATTTCTACTTTTTCAGCTACCATGAATGCAGAGTAAAACCCTAGTCCAAAATGTCCAATAATACCAGCATCTTCAACTTTATCCTTGTATTTGTCCAAAAACTCTTCGGCACCAGAAAATGCTACTTCATTGATGTATTTTTGAACTTCATCGGCTGTCATTCCAATGCCTTGGTCAATGAGATGCAGTTTTTTTCCTTCTTTGTCAATTTTAACTTCAATGATTGGATTCCCATATTCTACTTTAGCTTCGCCAATATTGGTTAAATGCTTCAACTTTAGGGTTGCATCAGTAGCATTACTAATTAATTCTCTTAAAAAGATTTCGTGATCGCTGTACAAAAACTTTTTAATCAGTGGAAAAATATTTTCAACGGATACATTTATTGTTCCTTTACTCATAATTTTATATATTTTAAACGATTATTATATTGATTAATAGTCTTAAACTTATGTCAAAAAGAATACCATTTTTTAAAATGTGACAAACTGACATTTTATAAAGTTTATATTTGTAAAGAAATCACAACAAAAATAGTTTATGTACAACTCAAAAATAATAGGAATGGGGCACTATGTCCCAGAAAATGTCGTCACAAATGACGATTTGTCGCAACTGATGGATACTAACGATCAGTGGATTCAGGAACGTACAGGAATAAAACAGCGCCGTTGGGCTGTTAAAGGCGATGGAGATACCACTTTTAGTATGGGGTTAAAAGCTGCCGAAAATGCCATTAAAAATGCAGGAATTGACAAACAAGACATTGATTTTATTGTTTTTGCAACATTAAGTCCAGATTACTATTTTCCAGGCCCAGGTGTTCAAGTGCAGGAAGCTTTAGGAATTGATACCGTTGGCGCTTTGGATGTTCGTAACCAATGTTCTGGTTTTGTATATGGGATTTCTGTTGCGGATCAATTTATAAAAACTGGGATGTACAAAAATATTTTAGTCATTGGTAGCGAATTGCAATCTCGTGGTATTGATGTTTCAACTAGAGGGCGAAGTATTTCTGTGATTTTTGGCGATGGTGCTGGAGCTGCTGTTTTGACTCGAGAGGAAGACACTTCTAAAGGTATTTTATCATCACATTTACATTCTCAAGGCGAGCATGCGTTAAAATTGGCCGCAGAAGCACCAGGCATGGGAAAGCGATGGGTAACAGAAATAATTGAAGATAATGACCCCGAAGATATGAGTTACAGACCCTATATGAACGGGCAGTTTGTATTTAAAAATGCCATTCGACGATTTAGTGAGGTCATCAATCAAGGTCTTGAAGCCAATGATCTACAAGTTTCGGATATTGATATGCTAATACCCCACCAGGCCAATTTGCGAATTTCTCAATACATTCAAAAAAAGTTTCAACTTTCTGACGATCAAGTTTTTAATAATATTCAAAATTATGGTAATACGACTGCAGCCTCTATTCCAATTGCACTTAGTGAGGCTTGTGAGCAAGGAAAAATTAAATCAGGCGATACCGTTGTCCTTGCGGCGTTTGGTAGTGGTTTTACTTGGGGTAGTGTAATCATCAAATGGTAGAATCTTATAAAACGCTTGTTTTGGGGGCTTCCCTTAATCCAGAGCGCTATTCATACAAAGCAATTTTGATGTTAAGAAAAGCTAATATTCCGGTAGTGGCTTTTGGTCTCAAGCATGGAGTTGTAGGTGATGTAGAAATCGATACCAATTTAAAATTGTACACATCTATTCACACCATTACGCTTTATTTAAACCCCAAACGTCAATTGGATTATATGGAATACATTTTGAATTTAAATCCGAAACGTGTGATTTTTAATCCAGGAACAGAAAACCCTGCTTTTTTCAAACTTTTGGAACGTCAAAACATTGCTTATGAAATTGCCTGTACTCTAGTATTACTTTCTACGAATCAGTATTAATCCTAAAAAGGTAAGCATTCCATTTATTGGTAATAACTCATAACCAATAACATAGCCCCCAAGATTTTCCGCTGGAATTTGTCCTAAACTATAAGAAATAGAAACAGACAGTAACGCTACAAGCCATACAAACTTGTCTTTTACTTTGTAGTTTGTAAAAATTCCAAAGGCAAAAAGGCCAAGTAAAGGTCCATAGGTATATCCAGCAACAGTAAGCAGGCTATCAATAACATTGGAATCTAAGATATGTTTGAAAGCAATGATAACCAAAATTAAAAGCACACTCATCCCTATGTGAGTTTGTTTTCGAATGCGTTTTTTGTCAGTATCTGAACGTTTATTAAGGTCTAAAATATCGACACAGAAAGAAGTTGTAAGTGAAGTCAATGCACTATCGGCACTGCTGTAGGCTGCTGCAATAAGTCCCAAAATAAATACAGAAGCTAAGGTTAATCCTAAGCCAGAATTAAGAGCGATTTCAGGGAATAATAAGTCTGTTTTGGGTTGTCCGTCCATAAGCGGCAGTGCTAGACCAAAGCGTTCTGCATAAATGAATAATAAAGCACCCAAAAGTAAAAATAAAAATGTGACTAGTGTAAGCACAATACTAAACCAAAGCATATTTTTTTGTGCATCTTTTAGCGATTTACAGGTTAGATTTTTCTGCATCATGTCCTGATCTAATCCCGTCATACAAATAGTGATAAACATGCCTCCAAAGAACGATTTTAAGAAATGGTCTCTTGCTAAAATAGAATCTGTTCTAAAAATTGAACTGTATTGATTTAGTTCGTCTGAAACTAAAAACTCTGAAAAACTCCAACCCAATTGATCTGTGATAAAATAAATGGAAAGCACCACAGCACAAACCATAAAAAGTGTTTGTAGTGTATCGGTCCAAACAATCGTTTTGATACCACCTTTGTTGGTATAAATCCATATCAATAATATTGATAAAATGACCGTAGCTTCAAAAGGAATATTCCATTGCTCAAAGACAAATTGTTGCAATACAATTGCCATAAGATACATTCGAAAAGCAGCCCCCAAAACCCTAGAAACAAAAAAGAAAAATGCACCAGTTTTATGACTGACACGTCCAAATCGCTGTTGTAGGTATTCGTAAATTGACGTTAAATTTAATTTGTAATAAATAGGCAACAGCAAAAAAGCAACCACAAAATAGCCCGCAATATAACCCAAGCACACTTGAAAATAGCTAAACTCCGAACTTTGAACCCATCCCGGTACAGATATAAAAGTCACACCAGAAAGTGAAGCACCAATCATTCCAAAGGCCACCAAATACCAAGGCGATTGTTTTCCAGCTTTGAAAAAATCATTATTGCTATCATTTTTTCCAGTAATTCTTGCGATAATGACAAGAAATACAAAATAAACTATAGTGATCAGTAGAATGTGTTGTCCTTTCAACTTAATAAATTTATATTTGTAGTACTCAAATGTACCACGAGTCTGTGTTCAAATGTAAAATATTCTGAAATAATCTTAAGTCAAATTATTAGATTTTTCAATTGTTTTTACTTTAAGTTCTGCTAATGAGGTGTTTAAATCATTTAGGAAAATATAAATAAAATGGAGTTTTCATCGAAATTATTAGAAAATGCAGTGAATGAAGTTTCGCAATTGCCGGGTATTGGTCGGCGTACTGCGCTTCGTTTGGTACTTCATCTTTTGCGGCAATCAGAAGACCAGACTAATCAGTTATCTAAAGCACTTTTAGACATGAGATCTTCAATAAATTTTTGTCAGCAATGCCATAATATTTCTGATCAACTTGTTTGTGAAATCTGTGCAAATCCAAACAGAAATCAAAATACTATTTGTGTGGTGGAAGATATTCGAGATGTTTTAGCCATTGAAAGCACTGCAAGTTATCGTGGAGTATATCATGTTCTAGGGGGTAAAATTTCTCCTATGGATGGTATTGGTCCAACAGATTTGAATATTCAAAGTTTGGTCGATAAAGTCAATGAAGGCAAAATAAAAGAGCTTATTTTTGCGTTGAGTTCTACAATGGAAGGCGACACCACCAATTTCTATATTTATAAGCAAATTCAAGGCGCAGAGGTTATACTTTCAACAATAGCAAGAGGGATTTCAGTAGGTGACGAATTAGAATACGCCGATGAAGTTACTTTAGGACGAAGTATCACAAATAGAGTACCATTTGAATCCTCTTTAAAATCATAGATCATTGAAGCTATCTGTAGTTATTATCAATTATAATGTACGCTACTTTTTGGAGCTATGCTTACAAAGTGTTCAAGCAGCATTGAAGGATATTCCATCAGAAATTATTGTTATAGATAATCATTCAATGGACGATAGTTGTACTATGGTAAAAGCTAAATTTCCAGAAATCACACTAATTGAAAACGAAAAAAATGTTGGCTTTTCAAAAGCTAATAACCAACTGCTTCAAGTGGCGCAAGGGGAGTTTGTGTGTATTCTCAATCCCGATATTGTAGTGGCTGAAAATACATTCCAAAATTTACTTCAATTTTCTGAATCAAAGTCAAAACATTTAGGAATTGTTGGATGTCGTCTAATTGACGGATCGGGTTGTTTTTTACCAGAAAGTAAAAGAAATTTCCCTACAGTTTCTGTGGCCTTTCAAAAATTAATTGGGAGAAGCAAATTATATTATGCGCATCAAGTTGATGAAGTTACTAACGCAGAAGTTGAGGTGCTCCCCGGTGCTTTGATGTTTTTAAAGCGATCACTTTATGAGGATTTGAAAGGTTTTGATGAAAGCTTTTTTATGTATGGAGAGGATATAGATTTATCCTACAGAGCAAAGCAATTAGGGCGCAAAAATTATTATTTAGGAACGAGCACCGTTATTCATTTTAAGGGTGAAAGTACAATTAAAAACAGAACACAATCGAAACGTTTTTATCATGCAATGAAGCTATTTTATAAAAAACATTTCAAATTAAATTTTTTCATTGGAGCTTTAGTAAACACAATAACAAGTTTGGCACCATACATTCCAAAATTTAGCTTCACTGCAAAAAGAAATAACAAAAAGATTACATTTTTAAAGCCCTGTCCGAGTCCACAATGGCTCAAAAAGAAGAATTTAACAGCTATTAATTCTATTGAAGAATTACCAAAAAATATCTATTATGATGTTATTTTTGATTTAAACTCTACAAATTTCCAATCTGCAATTAAACAAATTAGTTCAACCAAAAATAAATTTATTACTTACAAATTCCTTCCAAAAAAGTGTAATTATTTTGTTGGAAGCGATTTTTCTGTGCGTAGAGGAGAAGTGGTGCATTTTGATAAATTTGAAAGTAGAGCCTACTTTTAAAAACAATTGATTAAGTCATCAATTTTCTGTAGTTTTGTGCCACAAAACGTACCCAAATAAAACTATAATATATGGCAAAGTTTGAGCTCAAATTACCCAAAATGGGAGAGAGTGTTGCAGAAGCAACAATCAATTCTTGGTTGAAGGACATTGGCGATCGTGTGGAAATGGATGAATCTGTTGTAGAAATTTCAACAGACAAAGTAGATAGTGATGTGCCAAGCGAAGTCAGTGGAATTTTAGTTGAGAAAAAATTTGAAGTTGATCAAGTTGTTGAGGTTGGACAAACCATTGCCATTATTGAAACAGATGGAGAGACACAAACTGAACCACCAAAACAGACTCCAAAAGATACAGAACAATCAATACCAGAACCAGAGATAATTGCTGATATTCAAGATACAGTTGTTGCTGCAAAAACTGCTGCTACCCCAATCAGTTCAAATGGAACTAGATTTTATTCTCCTTTGGTAAAAAATATAGCCAAAAAAGAAGGGATTGTACAGTCGGAATTAGACCAAATTGATGGCAGTGGAAAAGGAGGAAGAGTGACAAAAAACGACATGCTTGCATATATCGAAAAACGATCACAAACAAGTGTTTCAACTCCAATCCAGACGCCTCAGTCAGCTCCAGCATCATTACCAACCTCTGAAGCACCAATAGTACGAAGTGGAGCAGATGAGATTATTGAAATGACTCGAATGGGTAAACTCATTTCAAAACACATGATTAATTCAGTGCAAACTTCGGCTCATGTACAGTCTTTTATAGAAGTTGATGTTACAAAAATATGGAATTGGCGCGAAAAAATTAAAGCTAAATTTCAGCAAAATACAGGAGAAAAAATCACATTTACCCCTATTTTTATGGAAGCTGTAGCAAAAGCACTAACCATTCATCCAATGCTAAATATTTCGGTTGATGGTGATCATATTGTCAAGCACAAATCCATTAACTTGGGAATGGCAACAGCCTTAGCCGATGGTAATCTTATTGTTCCTGTCATCAAAAATGCAGACCAACTCAATTTGATGGGAATGACCAAACGTGTTAACGATTTAGCAGTCCGAGCAAGAAATAATCAATTAAGTCCAGATGATATTCAAGATGGTACATATACGGTTACAAATGTTGGTGGATTTGGAAGTATAATGGGTACGCCGATTATCAATCAACCACAAGTAGGAATTTTAGCTCTTGGGGCGATTAGAAAAGTACCTGCTGTCATAGAAACCAGTGAGGGTGATTTTATAGGCATTTGTCAAAAAATGTTTTTGTCCCATTCCTATGACCACAGAGTAGTCAATGGTGCTCTTGGCGGTCAATTTCTAAAAACAGTAAAAGAATTATTGGAGTCTTGGGACGAAAATAGACAAGTATAAAACAATGCAATTAAACCTAAAAAAACCCATTTGTTTCTTTGATTTAGAAACAACTGGCGTTAATATTACTACCGATAGGATTGTAGAGATTTCTATTTTAAAAGTTTTTCCAGACGGGAAAGAAGAAAAAAAAACATGGCTTGTCAATCCAGAAATGCCTATTCCTGCACAAGCCACTGCAGTACATGGAATTTCAGATGAAAAGGTAGCTAATGAGCCCACTTTTACAATGCTTGCCAATGAGATAAATACATGGGTAAAAGACGCTGATTTGGGTGGATTTAATTCAAACCGTTTTGATATTCCAATTCTAGCTGAAGAAATGCTAAGAGCTGGTGTTGATTTTGACATGAAAAATAGAAAGTCTGTTGATGTTCAAACAATTTTTCATAAAATGGAGCAACGAACACTTACTGCAGCCTATAAATTTTATTGTGATAAAAATTTGGAAAATGCACATAGTGCAGAGGCCGATACCATAGCAACATATGAGGTGCTCAAAGCACAACTCGATAGATATGAAGATTTAGAAAACGACACCTCGTTTTTAGCTGAATTTAGCACACGTCAGAAATTTGCCGATTTTGCAGGTTTTATTAGATATGATAAGGATGGTAACGAATGTTTTTCGTTTGGAAAACACAAAGGCAAAAAAGTAACCGAAATTCTTGAAATAGAACCAGGTTATTTTGGATGGCTACTTAATGCAGATTTTCCATTGTACACCAAAAAAGTTTTAACAGCCATAAAACTTCGTGCGTTTAATCAGAAACTCTAATACATGAAACTGATTTGTATTGGTCGAAACTATAGCAATCACATTGCAGAGCTAAAAAATAAAAAACCAACTGAACCTGTGGTTTTTTTAAAGCCAGATACAGCCATATTACTCAAAAAACAACCTTTTTTTATCCCTGATTTTTCCAAAAATGTACAACATGAAGTTGAGGTACTTGTAAAAATCAACAGAGTTGGAAAATATATTACTCCAGAGTTTGCACATAAGTATTATGATCAAATTGGTTTAGGTATAGACTTTACAGCCCGAGATTTGCAACAAACATTGAAACAAAAAGGATTACCATGGGAAAAAGCAAAAGCGTTTGATGGTTCTGCAGTTATAGGAAAGTGGGTTTCTAAGCGTCAATTTGAAAACCTGAATAATATGTCATTTAGTTTAAAGAAAAATGATACCATTGTACAATCTGGAAATACAAAAGATATGCTTTGGAATATTGATGGAATTATTTCGTATGTTTCACAATTTTTTACACTTAAAATCGGAGATATTATTTTTACAGGAACGCCTTCTGGAGTAGGTCCGGTTCAAGCCAATGATAGTCTTTCAGGCTACATCGAAAACGAAGAATTTTTCAATATAAAAGTCAAGTAAATGAATGCTGAAATCATTACAATCGGCGATGAAATTCTGATTGGTCAAATTGTTGATACCAATTCAGCATATATTTCAAAAGAGTTAAACAAAATTGGGGTTTCTGTTTTTCAAATTACTTCTATTAAAGATGATAAAAGCCATATTCTTGAGGCACTAGAAAATGCAGAAAAACATGCTGATTTGGTGATTCTTACAGGCGGGTTAGGCCCAACAAAAGATGACATCACAAAAAAAACATTAGCGGAGTATTTTGATGATACTTTGGTTCGAAACAAAGAAGTTACAGCACATATCAAACACATTTGGAAAACATACATAAAACAACCCCTTTTGCAGGTTAATTTGGATCAAGCATTAGTGCTTTCAAAAGCTAAAGTTTTGATGAATCAATCGGGTTCTGCACCAGGTATGTGGATAGAAAATAACGCCACAGTTTTTGTTTCGCTTCCAGGTGTACCATTTGAGATGAAAGCATTGATGCAAAATGAGGTTTTACCTCGACTTTCAGAGCAATTTAAATTACCTTTTATATTACACAAAACAGTGCTTACCTATGGACTGGGTGAAAGTGTCATTGCCGACCGGATTTCGGATTGGGAAAATAATTTACCTAAAAATATAAAATTGGCCTACTTACCAAATCTAGGTCGTGTGCGTTTGCGATTATCATCAAAAGGATTTGACAAAGTATTGGTTTATGAATCAATCAATACAGAAATTGAAAAATTAGTACCACAAATTAGTGACGTTTTTGTAGGTTTTGAAGAAGATTCTTCAATTGAGCAAATTATTGGAAATCAATTGATGAAGTCAAATACAACCTTAGCTGTAGCTGAGAGCTGTACAGGTGGACGAATTGGAGCACAGTTTACAGCAAATGCTGGAGCATCAGTTTATTTTAAAGGTGGAGTGATTGCATATAATACGACCATTAAAACTCAGATTTTGGGGGTTCAAAAAGATGTAATTAAAAAACATTCTGTCGTAAGTGTAGAGGTTGCTAAAGCAATGGCTTTGGGCGTTCAAAAATTGTTTAATTCAGATTATGCTGTGGCAACAACAGGTAATGCAGGTCCAACAAAAGGGGATTCTGATGCAGAAGTTGGAACGGTTTGTATTGCTATTGCAACACCTAAACATGTTTTTTCAAAGCAATTTACTTTCGGTAAACACCGAGAACGCATCACCACAAAAGCTGTGCATATGGCATTAACTTTATTACAGAAAGAAATTTTTTAAAATTGACTTCATAAAATTTGTGAACTTACAAAGAATTCGTATTTTTGCACCTCGTTTTGAAACAACAAAACAATTAAATTAAAGATCATGTCAAAAATTTGTGAACTTACAGGAAAAAAAGCAATGGTAGGAAATAACGTTTCCTTCTCTTTGAATAGAACAAAACGCAAATTCAATGCAAATTTGGTGAAGAAGCGTTTTTATATCCCTGAAGAAGATAAGTGGGTAACGCTTAAGGTTTCAACATCTGCATTGAAAACGATCAACAAGATTGGTATTAGCGCAGCTATCAAAGAAGCAAAGTCAAAAGGGTTTTTAAAATAATTACACCAAAAAGTAAAGCATCATGGCAAAGAAAGGAAATAGAGTTCAAGTGATTTTGGAATGTACTGAGCATAAAGCATCAGGACAGCCAGGAACGTCTCGATACATTACAACGAAGAACAAAAAGAACACACCAGACCGCATGGAAATTAAGAAATTTAATCCAATCCTAAAGCGCATGACGGTGCATAAAGAAATTAAATAATTAGGTTTAAACACAAACCACCAAGAAATACTTGAATCATGGCAAAGAAATCAGTAGCATCACTTCAAACAGGATCTAAACGTTTGACAAAAGCAATCAAAATGGTAAAGTCTCCAAAAACTGGTGCTTACACTTTTGTAGAGTCAATTATGTCTCCAGATAAAGTAAACGACTTCTTAAACAAGAAGTAATAGTTCTAAAAATTTTAGAGTTAAAAGCTGCTTTTCTACAAAGCAGCTTTTATTTTTTTAGTACCTTGCAAAAGACCAAATAAAGATAAAATAACAGCTAGTATGAGTTTTTTTAAAAAGATATTTTCATCTGAAAAAAAAGCCACTTTAGATAAGGGGCTTGAAAAATCTAAATCTAGTTTTTTTGACAAACTAGGAAAGGCCGTTGCAGGGAAATCCAAAGTTGATGATAGTGTATTGGACAACCTAGAGGAAGTGTTAGTCACAAGTGATGTAGGAGTCAATACCACCCTAAAAATTATTGAGCGTATCGAAGCGCGTGTATCTCGCGATAAATATTTAGGAACTGAGGAGTTGAATGTTATTCTTAGAGAAGAAATTGCAGCATTACTTTCGGAAACAAATTCAGGAGAAGCTTATGATTTTTCATCGCCCAAAACACAAAAACCTCATGTTATAATGGTTGTAGGTGTAAATGGTGCTGGAAAAACAACCACGATTGGAAAACTCGCATATCAATTCAAAAAACAAGGTTTAAATGTTGTATTGGGTGCCGCTGATACTTTTAGAGCTGCCGCCATCGATCAATTACAAGTTTGGGCTAATCGTGTAGATATACCAATCGTAAAGCAATCTATGGGTAGCGATCCTGCCTCAGTGGCTTTTGATACACTGCAAAGTGCTGTTAGTTCCGATGCAGATGTTGTTATTATTGATACTGCTGGTCGATTACACAACAAGGTGAATTTAATGAATGAATTGACCAAAATTAAACGTGTTATGCAAAAAGTAGTTCCAAATGCACCAAATGAAATTTTATTGGTTCTTGATGGTTCAACAGGTCAAAATGCTTTTGAACAAGCCAAAAAATTTACGGCTGCCACTGAAGTTAATGCATTGGCTGTCACTAAATTAGATGGCACAGCCAAAGGTGGAGTTGTTATTGGAATAAGTGATCAATTTCAAGTGCCTGTAAAGTATATAGGTGTTGGTGAAGGCATAGATGATTTGCAAGTTTTTAATAAATTCGAATTTGTAGATTCCTTTTTTAAATAATTAGAGACATGAAAAATATTGCATTATTCTTTTTGATTAGTGTTGTTTTTGGATGTAAAAATGATGCTCAAAAAACAGAAAATAATCTAAGTGATATTTCTGAAAAATCTTTTCGAAAATTCAAAGTTGAAGATTCAAATTACATAAATTTAGAAGAACTCTGGGCACCATTTCAGGATCAACTTTCTAGTTTTTCTAAAGAAAAATATGAAGCCTTGAAACCTTTTATAATGAATCAGGATATTCCAACGCTACAACGCCATATTCAAAACAAAATACTTAGCTATGAGGCTTTGGTTACGTTTTATTTATACCGTATCAACTTATTAGATCGAGAAAATAAAAAATCGCTTAATTCTGTAATTTCATTAAATTCATCAATTATTGAAGAAGCTCGAGATAAAGACAAAAAGCGTCCAAAGAATTTATCAGTTAATTCAATTTATGGCATGCCTATTCTTTTGAAAGATAATATCAATGCTAAAGAAATGGTAACTACTGCAGGTGCAGTAGCTTTGATGAAAAATACAACAGAAGATTCATTTTTAAGTCAACAATTAAAGTCTTCGGGCGCTCTTATTTTAGGAAAGGTAAATCTTAGTGAATGGGCCTATTTCTTTTGTGGCGATTGCCCAAGCGGCTATAGTGCTGTTGGTGGTCAAACATTTAATCCTTACGGAAGAAAAACATTGGATACTGGAGGCTCAAGCTCTGGAAGTGCTGTAGCGGTAGCCGCCAATTTTTGTGCAGCCGCAATCGGTAGTGAAACATCTGGATCTATTTTGTCGCCTGCCAGTCAAAATGCTGGAGTTGGCCTAAAACCAACTATAGGAACTGTAAGCCGTAGTGGTATTATTCCCATTTCAAGCACATTAGACACGGCTGGGCCAATAACCAAAACAATTATTGATAATATTTTGGTTTTTAATGCAATTATTGGATACGACGATAAGGATTTTAAATCAACACCAACATCTAAAATTGATCTTAAAACAGTTTTAAACACCTCTTTTAAAGGAAAACGTTTTGGCGCCATCAAAGAATTATTGAATGATTCTCTTTACTCAAAGGCTATAAAATTATTAGAAAAACATGGTGCTGAAATCGTCATTGTTGAGCCAGAAAATGTCAATTTACCCAACTTTTTAAGGTTATTAAATCTAGATATGAAAGATGATTTGCCTTTGTATTTTCAAAATCATGCAAATAAAAATATGACATTCAATGGCGTACAATCTATTATTGATTACAATATTTTAGATAGCATTCGTGCGCCATATGGTCAAAAACTGTTTCATGGTATTGTAGAAGATTCAGCAACTCCAGAAGAATTTAGCACTATTAAATCAACCTTAAAAACAAATGGCAAAGCCTATTTCGATACAATGATGACTACACATGAATTAGACGGTGTATTATCTGTAAACAATTATCATGCAGGCTATGCTGCAGTGGCAGAATATCCAGCCCTAACTGTTCCAATGGGGCTTAACAAAGAAAATGCTCCAATGGGACTTACATTTATTACAAAACCCTTTCAAGAAATACAACTTTACCAATGGGGATATCACTTCGAAAAAGTTGCTAATAAACGACCTTTACCAAACCAGTACAACTAATTACTTTTATGAGAACAAAATCACTCAAAAAAAATAAAATCAATGTTGTGACTTTGGGTTGTAGCAAAAATGTATATGACAGTGAGGTGCTTATGGGGCAACTCAAAGCCAATGGCAAAGCAGTTGCACACGAAGATGAAGGTAATATTGTGGTCATCAACACCTGTGGATTTATTGATAACGCTAAAGAAGAAAGTGTCAATACCATTTTAGATTTTGTTCAAAAAAAAGAAGCTGGTGATGTTGATAAAGTTTTTGTAACCGGCTGTTTAAGTGAACGTTATAAGCCCGATTTAGTTAAAGAAATTCCAAACGTAGATCAATATTTTGGAACTACAGAACTGCCTCAACTTTTAAAAGCATTGGGTGCAGATTATAAGCATGAACTTATTGGTGAGCGATTGACTACCACACCAAAAAATTATGCCTATTTAAAAATTGCTGAAGGCTGTGACCGTCCATGTAGCTTTTGTGCTATCCCTTTAATGCGTGGTAAGCACCGCTCAACACCTATAGAGGATCTAGTTGTTGAAGCCGAAAAATTAGCAGCAAATGGTGTTAAAGAATTGATTTTAATTGCACAAGATTTAACCTATTACGGACTAGATTTATACAAAAAACGTAACCTTGCAGAGCTGCTAAAAGCTTTAGTAAAAGTTGAGGGTATAGAGTGGATTCGTTTGCACTATGCTTTTCCAACAGGCTTCCCAATGGATGTTTTGGAAGTGATGAAAAATGAACCAAAAATCTGCAATTATTTGGACATTCCATTACAGCATATTTCAGATAAAATTTTGAAAAGTATGCGCCGTGGAACCACACAGGCAAAAACTACAAAATTACTGCAACAATTTCGTGAAGCAGTACCCAATATGGCTATACGCACTACTTTGATTGTTGGTTATCCTGGTGAGACAGAAGAAGATTTTCAAACCCTAAAGCAATGGGTAGAAGCTATGCGATTTGAACGTTTGGGATGTTTTACCTATTCACATGAAGAAAACACACATGCCTACAATCTAGAGGACGATGTCCCACAAGAGATCAAACAAGCTCGTGCCAATGAAATTATGGAATTGCAATCACAGATTTCTTGGGAATTAAATCAAGCCAAAATAGGACAAACTCTACGTGTTATTATCGATCGCAAAGAAGGCCAACATTTTGTAGGTCGTACTGAGTTTGATTCTCCAGATGTTGACAATGAGGTACTAATTGATGCTACAAAAGTATATCTCAAAACAGGAGAATACACAACAGTAACCATTACTGATGCCGCTGACTTTGATTTGTATGCGGAAGTAGTGTAATTTTTACCATAGAATTTATTCAATTATCTTTACAAAATAAAATTAACTTTTGTTAACTCCATATTTTTCATACAAAACAACACAAACCTTGCCTCGACTTTTACAAGAAGTTTTAGGCAATAATCCTGAATTGGATAAATTTTACACGGCACCTACAACACTAGAAAACTTCAGCTCTCAAATGACCACAAAATCTGCTCAATTTTCTATTGAAAATAGAACCGTTTTGGCAGATTGTTTACATCAGCAATACAATTCTCTAAACCCCAATACTTCAACTACAGCACGGATTGATAGTTTAAAAAACGTAACTACTTTTACAGTAACTACGGGGCATCAACTGAATCTAATGGGTGGGCCGTTATATTTTATTTACAAAATTATTACAGTCATTAATTTGGCTAAAACTTTAAAAGAAAAGTATCCAGAAAATGATTTTGTTCCTGTATTTTGGATGGCTACTGAAGATCATGATTTTGAAGAAATTAATCATTTTTATTTTAGAGAAAATTACTTAGAATGGCAACACCAATCTGAAGGGCCTGTAGGTCGATTATCGACTAAAGAATTAGTCGAATTTTTTAGTCAATTTTCAGCACATACGGGCGCTGATGAACATTCAGAAGTATTGACTGAATTGTTTAAAAATGCATATCTAAAACAATATAATTTAGCTGATGCAACTCGAGCTTTAGTACATCAACTTTTTGGTAATGACGGACTTATCGTTGTTGATGGCGATGATGCAAACCTTAAGCGCTTGTTTATCCCTGTTATTAAAAATGAGCTTAAACATCAAATCGTTTTAAATGAAGTGACACAAACAAATTTGGCTCTAAAACAGATTAATTCAAATTTTAAAATTCAAGTCAATCCAAGACCACTTAATTTGTTTTACATCAAGAATAATTTAAGAGAACGTATTGAGTTAAACAACGGTATTTTTCGAGTGTTAAATACAGAATTGAGTTGGAATTTAGAGGCGATTTTAAAAGAACTCGAAGCGCAACCCAAACGTTTTTCTCCAAATGTTTTGATGCGTCCATTGTATCAAGAAACGATTTTACCAAATTTGTGTTATGTTGGTGGCGGTGGCGAACTTTCCTATTGGCTTCAACTCAAGTCGTGTTTTGACGCTTTTAATGTACCTTTTCCATTACTATTGCATCGAAGTTCAGCAATAATTGTTACTAGTAAACAACACAAAAAACTACAAAAAGGAAATATTTCTTTTGAAGACTTGTTTTTGTCTTCAGAGGAATTATCAACTAAAATTGCTAAAGCTCAAAGAGACTTGATCAATTTTTCGGATCAAAAACAACACTTAAAACAGCAATTTGAAAATCTTTATCGCATTGCAAAACAAACAGATGCTTCTTTTTTGGGTGCAGTTGCAGCACAGGAGAAAAAACAACTCAAAGGTTTGTCACATTTGGAAAAACGACTTTTGAAAGCCGAAAAACAAAAGCATAAAGCACAAATTGAACAAGCGCTATTGCTTCAATCTGCATTATTTCCTAATGGAAATTTACAAGAACGTGTTCTTAATTTTTCAACTTTTTATGCGATTTATGGCCATGATTTTATTGAAAAATTAAAATCAGATTTAAATCCTTTTCAACAAGGATTTGCTATAATTTCTTTATAAGTTTTTATAAAAAATTGATTTAAAATTTAGAGATAAATAGTACTTTTGGGCATGCAACACGATAAGGTACTCATTCTCGATTTTGGATCTCAATATACACAGCTCATTGCGCGTCGCGTTAGAGAGTTAAATATTTATTGTGAAATTCATCCCTATAACAAAATTCCAACCTCATTAGACGACTATAAAGCGGTGGTGCTTTCGGGCAGTCCACAGTCAGTTCGTGGCGATGATGCACTGCATCCCGATTTGTCGGAAATTCGAAACATAAAACCGTTGTTGGCGGTCTGTTATGGCGCACAATATTTGGCACATTTTTCTGGTGGCAATGTTGCACCTTCAAACACAAGAGAGTATGGGCGCGCCAATTTGTCTTATATCAAAACAAATGACTCTTTTTTTGAAGGGATTTCTGAGGGCAGTCAAGTTTGGATGAGTCATAGCGATACTATAAAAACCTTACCAACCAACGGTGTATTATTGGCTAGTACCCATGATGTTGAAAATGCGGCCTATAAAATTGAAGGTGAGACAACCTACGCTATTCAATTTCACCCAGAGGTGTATCATTCAACTGATGGTAAAACATTACTTAAGAATTTTTTGGTTGATATAGCAGGTTTACAACAAGATTGGACGCCAGATTCATTTGTCGAAGAAACAGTTGCTGATTTAAAATCACAGCTACAAAATGACAAAGTTGTTTTAGGGCTTTCTGGCGGTGTAGATTCAACGGTTGCAGCCATTTTGCTAAACAAAGCTATTGGGAAAAACTTGTATTGTATTTTTGTTAATAATGGCTTGTTACGTAAAGATGAATTTAGTAGTGTATTAAATCAATACGAAGGTATGGGGCTAAATGTTAAGGGTGTAGATGCTTCGGCACGTTTTTTGGATGCTTTGGCAGGAATAGATGATCCAGAACAAAAACGTAAAGCCATTGGACGTGTTTTTATTGAGGTTTTTGATGATGAAGCTCACTTGATTAATGATGTTAAATGGCTGGCGCAAGGAACGATTTATCCAGATGTCATTGAAAGTGTTTCGGCGACTGGTGGTCCAAGTGCTACAATAAAAAGTCATCACAACGTAGGAGGATTACCAGATTTTATGAAATTGAAAGTTGTTGAGCCATTAAAAGCATTATTTAAAGACGAAGTTCGCCGTGTGGGGGCTTCAATGGGTATTGATGCACAATTGCTTGGTCGTCATCCTTTCCCTGGTCCAGGTTTGGCCATTCGAATTTTGGGCGATATTACTGCCGAAAAAGTACGCATTTTACAAGAAGTTGATGCAATTTTCATCAACGGATTGCGTGAATGGGATTTGTATGACAAAGTATGGCAAGCAGGTGCTATGTTATTGCCTGTCAATAGTGTAGGCGTTATGGGTGATGAACGTACTTATGAAAAATGTGTTGCTCTTAGAGCTGTTGAAAGTACAGACGGTATGACTGCAGATTGGGTGAACTTGCCCTATGAATTTTTACAAAAAATATCCAATGACATCATCAATAAAGTAAAAGGGGTGAATCGTGTGGTTTATGACATCAGTTCTAAACCTCCAGCAACCATTGAATGGGAATAAGATTTGGATTTCTAAAAACTGCGCTGTAGTTTTAAGAGTTATTTGCACCAAAACAACAACATGAATAGATTTTTTTTAAATATTTTTTTCTTTCTTTTTTTCGGAATTATTTCTGCACAAACTTTACGTACTCACACTGTTGATGCCCAAGACACTCTAGAAACAATAGCCCAACGTTATGGCGTAATTCCAGAAGATATTTTAGCACTAAACCCCGATGCTAAGAATCAGCTTCCAGTTGGAAGTGTTCTTGTTATTCCAAATCCAATTGAAAAAAAAGCGAATGAAACTACGGAAGTTAAAGAATTAGTTTCATATAGAGTATATCGCGTTAAGCGAAAAGAAACACTCTATAGTATTGCTAAAAAATTTGATTTAACAATTGAAGAAATAAAAAAGCACAACCAACAGCTTTATGATGCTCCTTTGCAATTTAAAGACAAAATTTATATTCCAAAATATAAAACAAAAAGAGTTGCAATTGTTCCACAGGCGGTAAAAACATACAAAGTTTTGCCTAAAGAAGGGAAGTGGCGTGTGGCCTATAAATTTGGTATTTCTGTTCAAGAACTTGAAGCTCTGAATCCTAGTCTTGGAGATGTGTTACAAGAAGGGCAATTATTGAATGTGCCAAATATAGAATCAGGTGAGGAAAAAATTGTTTCAGATACACGTTTTGGTTTTTATGAGGTACTACCAAAAGAAGGATTTTATCGATTATATAAAAAATTAGGAATACGTCAAGACAGCTTGGAACTCTTAAATCCAGGGCTAGCAGAAACAGGCTTAAAAGCGGGAATGGTATTGAAAGTTCCAGCAGAACATATTAAAGATATCGATTTGACTGCTCTTGAGGTTACTCATTTAGCGGATCAGTTGCAGTATTTTAGTCCAAAATCAGTGGCATTAATGCTCCCATTTAAAGCCAATTTGGTTGATTTTGATTCCATTAAATCGGCAAAACAACAAATTCAAAGAGATGGTTATATTCGTATCTCTACAGAATTTTATGCGGGTGTAGAAATGGCGCTAGACTCTGCAAAACGATTAGGAATTTCTACAACTTTGGCAGTATATGATACTGAAGCAAGCCCACAAACAACAGCTCAATTGTTGCAAACACACAATTTTTCAAAACACGATGTTGTATTAGGTCCTTTAACCTCAAATAATATAACTCTGGTGGCGCAAAATTTACAACAAACTACTACTGCGTTAGTATCACCTTTTGTGAAGTTGGATAAAAATTATCCTAATCTTATTCAGACCATTCCAAATGATGAATGGCTAGCAGAAAAGCTATTAAATTATGTTAAAAAAGATACTATCCCTCATCAAACCTTAATCATTTACGATTCAAAGTCTACGAATCGCGTACAGCAAATTCGTAGGGCCTTTCCAGATGCTAAAATGCTGTCCTCAGAGCGTAATAAAGAGGGTGAAGAACAATATTATGTTGAATTTGAAACGGTACAAAAAGCATTACAACCAGGGAAAACCTTAGTGTTTTTGGAGACCAACAACGAGAGTTTTGCGTCCAATGTGTCTAGTATGCTCAATGGTTTGAATGGAATTACATTACAAAAAGATGAACAAGACGAAGATATCGAAATAGAAGTCGAACGTGAATTGATTTTAATGACAACCAATCGAAACAATGCCTTTATGGGCAATAATATTTCCAATACCGATTTGTCCAATTTGAATTTTCAATTTCCATCAGTTCATTTCTATAAAGAAGATTTAAACTCTTTTACTAAGATGTACAAACAAAGATTTGGAACATACCCAACACGTTATGCTACTCGAGGTTTTGATTTGACTCTAGATATCCTATTACGATTAGCGGCTTTTGATTCTGTTTTTGAACAATTAACAGAGACTCAAACAAATTATTTGGAAAACAAATTTAAGTACATACAAAATGAAGAGGGCGGATATGTTAATACCTCTGCATATATCTTAAAATATGAAGATTTGTTTATCCTAAAAGTTCAGGATTGATTATTTCCACTTAATGTTACACCCAATACTTGGTTTTTGAGGCCATGTGTTTACTTTTTTCAGCAATAAACAATCCATTGCATTTTTTAAGTCCTTAGCATTTACAGAAATCCCATTTCCAGGTCTAGAATCGTCCATTTGACCTCTGTATACGAGTTTTAAACTTTCATCAAAAAGAAAAAAATCTGGTGTACAGGCTGCATCATATGCTTTTGCAATTTCTTGTGTTTCGTCATACAAATAGGGGAAGGAGTAGTTTAGTTCAATTGCATTTTTTTTCATTTCATCTGGACCATCTTGAGGATAATTAATGATATCATTACTCGAAATGGCAACACAATTAATCCCAAACTTCTGATAACTATTTGCCAGTTCTACTAGCGTTTTATTGACATGAATAACAAAAGGACAGTGGTTACAAATGAACATTACAATTGTTCCAGAAGTACCTTTAAGCTGTTCTAAAGTTTTAAAATCTCCTGAAATGGTATCAAATAAACTAAATTGAGGCGCATTTGTCCCAAGCGGCAACATATTGGAGGGTGTTCTAGCCATAATGTTCTTAAATTTTTATCTTTACGCCATAAAGTTACGTATAAATGAGTGAAGTTTTATTTGAAGATTTTCAAAAGTTAGATTTGCGTGTAGGCACCATTATTGAGGTCAATGATTTTCCAAAGGCTCAAAAACCCGCCTACCAACTTACCATAGATTTTGGCCCTTTGGGAATAAAAAAATCATCGGCTCAAATTACAGAACTTTACACAAAAGACGATTTACTTCAAAGACAAATTGTGGCTAATGTTAACTTTGATGACAAACAGATTGCCAATTTTAATAGTCAGTGTTTGGTTATTGGAGGAGTTGATAAAACCTCTGTGGTTTTGCTTGAACCTAATCAAAAAATTCCAAACGGATCTACAGTTCAATAAGAAATGGAATAAAAAAAACCGCTCCTAAAGAGCGGCTTTTATTTTTTTAATTTACCATTTTAAATATCATCAAAATCTAAATCTGTAAATTGGCCTTCAGAGCCGTTGTTTGATTCTTGATTTTCGCTATTTGTGGTAACTTGTTCTGGGTTGTAGTCGCTAATGATTTCTTCACCTTTTTCACCAATAATAAAGTTTGTAGCTTCATCTAAAATAGATTTAAATTCATTAAAATCTTCTTTATACAAATAAATTTTATGTTTTTTGAAATGGAATGAACCATCGTCATTTGTAAATTTTTTACTCTCCGTTATGGTAAGGTAATAGTCTCCAGCTTTGGTAGCTTTGACATCAAAAAAATAGGTTCTTCGTCCTGCACGAAGTGCCTTAGAAAAAATGTCTTGTTCTCTCTCGGTCATAGTTAGAATTTTATTTTGCTATAATTATAGTTAAACCAAAAGTCTAAAAAAATAATGAAGTCGCCAACTTTTTTAAATTATAATTTTCTTGAATTTTTTATTTAAATTTAAGATGAAAATTCTTGAAGTTGTTTTTTGTACAAAGTTTTGTAATACCCATTTTTTCTAACCAATTGATTATGTGTACCTTCTTGGATAATTTGCCCATCTTCAAGCACAATAATATGGTCGGCATTTTTTACAGAAGAAATTCGATGACTTACAATAACAGTTGTTGTATTTTTTGAAATTCTTTCAATAGTATTCAAAATTTGTTCTTCAGTTTCGGTATCAACAGCAGAAAGACAATCGTCTAAAAGTAATATTTGTGGAGATTTTATAAATGCACGAGCAATAGAAACGCGTTGTTTTTGCCCCCCAGAAAGTGTAATACCTCGTTCCCCTAAGATAGTGTCATAGCCTTTGGAAAAATTGATAATATTATCATGAACTACAGCATCTTTTGCCGCTTGAATGACCTCCTGATTTGTGGCATTATTTTTTCCAAATTTTATATTATTGTTAAGTGTATCCGAAAATAAAAAAGGATCTTGAGGGACATAGCCAATACTATCACGTAAGCAATGAAGATTTACATTTTTAATTGAAATATCATCAATTTTGATATCCCCTTTTGTAGTGTTGTACATTCTTCCAATGAGCTCTAGAATAGTAGTTTTGCCGCTTCCTGTTTTTCCAATAACTGCAAGGGTTTTTCCTTGTTCAATAGTAAAACTTATGCCTTTAAGTGCTTCAATATTAGTGTCTTTATATGTGAAATGAACATTCTTAAATTCAATTTTTCCTTTGATAATACTTGGTTGTTTTTCGGTATTGAATACGCTTGGTTTTTGTTTCAAAAACGCATTGATTCGTTTTTGAGAAGCTTCTGCTTGCTGTACCAAAGAGGTTACCCACCCCACAGAAGCTACTGGCCATGTAAGCATATTCACATAAATAATAAACTCTGCTATCGTTCCAAGTTCGGCAATTTCCCCATTGATGTACTGTTGCCCACCAATGTATATTACTAGTAAATTGCTTGTACCAATTAGCAGTAACATCAATGGAAAAAAGAAGGCTTGTGTCTTGGTTAAATTTAAACGCTTTTTTCTTTGATCATTTGATAAATCTGTGAAATTCTCTTCTATTTCATCTTCTAATGCATAGGCTTTTGCAACGGTTATACCACTAAAAATTTCTTGAGTAGCTGAAGTGAGTGTTGAAAGTTGTTCTTGAACAATAGTACTGCGTTTGTGTATAAACTTGCTTAAAAAATAAATCGATACAGATAATATAGGAAGAGGTATAATAGTATATAGCGTAAGACTTGGAGCTTTACTATACATATACGCGAGTGCTACAATAAACAGCGTCACCATATTTATGGTATACATCAAAGCGGGGCCAACATACATTCGGACTTTTCCAACATCTTCAGAAATTCTATTGATAAGATCGCCGGTTCTGTTTTGTTTGTAAAAAGGAAGACAAAGTCTTTGGTAGTGTGCGTATATTTCATTTTTTAAATCAAATTCTATGTATCTAGAAACGTTAATTAGAGTTTGACGCATCAAAAAAGTAAACACTCCAGTTGCAATTGCAGCACCTACAATAAAAAGAATTTTAAGTCCAATAGCCGACTTAAAACTGGCGTCATCAATGGGGTTTGAAATTTGACTGGCTACAAGAGTAATCACATCACCAATAAGTCGAGGAGTAAATAATGAAAAAATCTTAGCACAAGCCACAATGACCACTCCAAGGATGACCCTGTATTTGTATTTGATAAAATATTTATTGAGGTAACGGAGTTCTTTCATAATTGACAACTCTGCAAAGATACTTTTTAGATTTTAGAAGATATCTTATAAAAAAACTAAATTTCAATTTTTTAAGACCAAAATAACATTATTTTTGCAAGGCAAATGCATTTTATTTGTACCACAAAAATTAATTTAGTTTAAGTTCTTTAAATCATGTTAAATAGAAGACATATTCGTGCCAAAGTAATGCAAGTTCTTTATGCGCAAACAAGCAATACCACGGATGGCACTAACTCCTTTGAGTTAAAAGAAAATTTTGAGAATATGTATTCGCTTCATCTTGTTTTACTTTCTCTTTTTATTAAGCTTCGTCAACGTGCTTTGGATCATCAGCAAAAAGCCAAACAAAAAATTCAACCTACATACGAAGATGCTAACCCAAATATGCGTTTTGTAGAAAACATTCTTCTGCTAAGATTAGCACAAAGTGAAGCCTTAAAATCTAAATTAGAATTTTATAAAATTGATTTTTGGGAACAAGATGGAGAATATATTGAATTGTTTTTTCAAGAAATGATACATAGTAATTTGTACAAATTGTACATGAACACTACCACAATATCATTTGAAAAAGATGTAAACTTTGTGGTAGATTTATTTAAACAAATAATCGTTCCCAACGAAAAGTTATATGATTATTTTGAAGACAAAAATCTAACTTGGATTGATGATTTACCTGTTGTTAATACAGCTTTGGTTAAACTTTTTAGTAAGTTTAAAAAAACATCACCAGACACCTATTTTACACCTTTATTATTTAGAGACAAGGATGATGAAAAATTTGGGATTTCATTATTAAATAAAACCCTTAAAAATGAAGAGAAATTTAACAAAGAAATTATTTCTTATACCAAAAACTGGGACAAAGACCGAATTGCTTCAATTGATTTTGTGCTGCTTCAGATGGCTATTTGTGAGATTCAGGAATTTCCAACAATTCCAACAAAAGTAACCATCAACGAATATATAGAGCTTGCCAAAGAATATTCTACCCCAAAAAGTAATGTATTTATCAATGGTGTTTTGGATAAAATTGTGCGCGATTATAAAGACAATAAATCCTTAAACAAGAAAGGGCGTGGATTAATGTAATTTTTGTTAAATTTATGCCCACAAAGAAATTTTTTATAAATCAATATTATAACCATATGAAAAAACTGTTTTTATTACTATCAACAATTGCATTTGTTTCATTTACATCTTGTAAAGAAAAAGCAACAGAAAAAATAAATCAAGAAAATGTAGAGAAAGCAGCAGAGCGCGATGCACAAGCCATTGTTTTTCCCTCTGTAACATTTGATAAAACCACACATGATTTTGGAGAGATTATGAACGGCACTCCAGTTGAAACTGTATTTACATATACGAACTCAGGCAAATCGCCACTAGTGGTTACAGATATCAAAAGTACTTGTGGTTGTACAGTACCTCAGGGTTGGAGTAGAGAACCACTAGCACCAGGGGCTTCGTCTCAATTTACAGTTAAGTTTAATGGAAAAGGAGCCAACAAAGTTTCTAAGACTATTACTCTTACTACAAATACTGAAAAAGGAAGAGAGCAAGTGCGAATTTCGGCGTTCATCAAGCCAGATCCAAATGCAGCACCTGCTGTAAAAAAACAATAAACTAACACAATAACATTTACCCATGGAAGGTCTTAGTAATTTTATGCCCTTTATTTTAATGTTTGTAATCGTCTATTTTTTTATGATTGCACCACAAATGAAGCGCGCAAAAAAAGAAAAACAATTTGCAGCTGCACTCAAAAAAGGCGATCGTGTCATTACAAAATCTGGAATGCATGGTAAAGTTACAGAGCTTAACGACAAAGATGCCTCTTGTATCATTGAAACTCTAGCCGGTAAAATCAAGTTTGACCGTTCTGCAATTTCTATGGAAATGACACAAAAGCTCAATGCTTCTAAAAAATAGTTATATTTATTTTTAATAAAAAAGCTGCCATTAGGCAGCTTTTTTTATACGTATTTATTTTGGGTAAGCACCGCAATTTTGCAAATTACTTCTGTGGCACTCAAAATACTTTCAAGTGGTACATATTCGTATCGTCCATGAAAGTTATGCCCTCCTGCAAAAATGTTGGGGCAGGGTAGTCCCATATAACTGAGTTGAGAACCATCTGTTCCGCCACGTATGGGCTTAATTAAAGGTACAATTCCAAGAGATTTCATTGCCTCTTCAGCAATATCTACACAGTGCATAACAGGAATCACTTTTTCTTTCATATTGAAATACTGATCCTTTATTTCAGCTTCAAAAGTAACATTATCGTATTTTCTATTAAATGCTTCAACCAATTGTTTTACTGTGGTTTTTCGAGCTTCAAAAAGATCCATATCATGATCTCTAATGATATATTTTAGAACAGTTTTTTCAACTTTTCCCTCGATATGGTGCAGATGATAAAAACCCTCATACCCCTCGGTGTGTTCTGGGGTTTCTTTTTCAGGTAAACGCTCTATAAATTTTTGGGCATAATACATACTATTCACCATTTTTCCTTTAGCATATCCCGGGTGTACTATTTTTCCATGGACTGTAATTTCTGCACTAGCGGCATTAAAATTCTCGTATTCGAGCTCTCCAATTTGACTTCCGTCCATGGTGTAGGCCCATTCAGCTCCAAATTTTTTGACATCAAATTTATGGGCCCCTCTACCAATTTCTTCATCTGGAGTAAATCCCACTTTAATGGGTCCATGCTTTATTTCTGGGTGTTGCACCAAATATTCCATAGCACTTACAATTTCGCAAACGCCCGCTTTGTCATCTGCACCTAGCAAGGTTGTACCATCAGTTGTAATTAGAGTTTTTCCTTTGTATTGTAATAAGTCCTCAAAATAGTTTGGCGATAAAATGATGTTTTTTTCTTTGTTCAAGATGATATCTTTTCCATCGTAATTTTCAACAATTTGAGGCGATACGTTTTTAGCTGTATAGTCAGGGGAAGTGTCAAAATGAGAAATAAATCCTATGGCAGGCACATTGTGGTCTACATTTGATGGAAGTGTACCCATCACATAGGCATTTTCGTCAATAGAAACGTCTTTTAATCCAATAGTTTCTAATTCTTTCGCAAGATGCTTGGCTAAGGTCCATTGTTTTTCTGTGCTCGGTGTAGTTTGTGAATTGGGATCACTTTCTGTATCAATTTTTACATAAGTTAAAAAGCGATCGAGGATTTTTTTTCTGTCTAACATTTAAAATAGGATTTCTTCAAAAATAATTAACCTCATCAAATGAGGCAAATCTTGTGCTTCTTTTGTTTGTAGTCTTTTTTGTGTTCTTAAATTAATGTATTTTTGCATTCAAATAGATACCATGTACAAGGCCGTTATTCGTTCTCTTCTTTTTAAATTTGATCCAGAAGCTGTACATTATTTTACTTTTGATATTATTAAATTAATTTCAAAAATTCCTTTTATTTCTTCTTTGATTCGTTTATTGTTTAAGGTTCAGCATCCTGTATTGGAGCGCGAATTGTTTGGATTAAAATTTCAAAATCCTGTGGGCCTTGCTGCTGGATTTGACAAGAATGCAGTACTGTATAACGAACTTGCCAATTTTGGATTCGGATTTATAGAAATTGGAACGGTAACTCCAAAAGCTCAAGAGGGTAACCCTAAAAAACGTCTTTTTAGACTAAAAGATGACAATGGGCTTATTAATCGTATGGGATTCAATAATGCAGGACTAGATGCTGTTATTAGTAAGTTAAAACACAATAAAAAACGACTAATTATTGGCGGAAATATTGGAAAGAATACAGCCACATTACCAGAACATTATACAGAAGACTATGCGGCTTGTTTTAAAGCATTGCACCCCTATGTTGATTATTTTGTACTTAACGTAAGTTGTCCAAATGTGGGAAGTCATGCAAAACTTACTGATAAAGATTATTTGGAAGAACTTATTAATGAAATGAAGCGTCTAAATACCACTTTTGAGATTCAAAAACCTATTCTACTCAAAATTGCTCCCGATTTAAATGATACTCAATTGGATGAAATTATTGAATTAATACAAGACACCAAAATTGCTGGAGTTATTGCTTCAAATACTTCAGTATCTCGTGATGGATTAAAAACACCAAAGCAGAAATTGAAAGCCATTGGAAATGGAGGATTAAGTGGACAGCCCATAAAATCTAAAAGCACTAGAGTCATTCAATATTTATCAAAGAATAGTAATAAAGCTTTTCCAATTATTGGTGTAGGAGGGATTCACTCTACCAAAGACGCTCTTGAAAAACTTGATGCTGGCGCAGATTTAGTTCAAATTTATACAGGATTTGTATATGAAGGCCCGGCATTAATTAAACGTATTAATAAGGCGCTTATACAAAGAGCAAGGGGCATTTAATATTGAATATTGAGGTTCTCATATCATTTATTATTGCAACAGCAACGTTGGCTTTTTCACCAGGCCCCGATAATATATTTGTCTTAATTCAAAGTGCAACCTATGGTAAAAAATATGGTTTTTCGGTGGTGTGTGGCTTAATGTCTGGATGTTTGGTACACACTTCTCTTGTTGCTTTTGGATTGTCTGCTTTTATTCAGGCTAATGAAAAATTATATTGGATTCTAAAAGTTTTTGGCGCAGCATATATGCTATTTTTAGCTTTTAAAGTTTATAAATCAAAACAAAATTTATCCCCATTAACTACAGAGGTATCACAAAAAAAAATCATTCAATTATTCAAGCAAGGTTTTATAATGAATGTTCTAAATCCAAAGGTTTCAATTTTCTTTTTAGCCTTTTTTCCTGCTTTTATTTTTAGTGATTCCATTTCTCTTTTCAAGCAGTTTTATGTACTAGGCTTTCTTTTTATTATAACATCTTTTGTAGTGTTTTCTTCTTTTGTGATATTGTCAGGTTTTTTTTCAAAATTATTTTTGAATTCATCAAAAAAGATAAAACTCTTAAAGCGTTTACAGGTCGGTTTTTTTATTGGAATCGCAGTACTGATTTTAAGAGGGTAAATAAAATTCAGGTTTTTTTATTTGTAAATTTTTAAAACCTTATTTTGTGCCTTAATTGCACTAATAAATTCATCCTTCATTTTTTCTACAAGTTCTTTAACAGAAGGATTGTCTTGGATATTTGTAACACCTTGACCTGCAGACCATATGGTACTCCATGCTTTGGCTTCTTTTTCCATTGCATTGAGTTCGTTTCCAAAGTCAATTTTTTTGGTTCGCGACAGCATTTCTTCTGTAATGCCCATAGCTTCGAGACTTGGGCGAAGGAAGTTTGCAGAAACTCCAGAAATCGCTGCGGTATACACAATATCACTTGCACCAGAATTGATGATCATATTTCTATAATCTTCAGATGCCTTACTTTCTTTTGTATTGATAAATCGTGTACCCATATAAGCTAAATCTGCACCAATCTGTAATGTTGATGCAACATCTCTACCGTTGGAAATACATCCAGAAAGTAAAATTGTTTTTTTGAAAAACTTTTTAATTTCAGCAACAAATGGCATAGGATTTAGTGTTCCTGCATGCCCGCCTGCTCCAGCCGTTACCAAAATCAATCCGTCCACGCCAGCTTCTGCAGCTTTTTCGGCATGTCGTTTTTTAATGACATCATGAAATACAAGACCTCCGTAACTATGGACTGCACCTACAAGTTGTGGTACTGCGCCTAGCGAAGTTATGATTAACGGGACTTGGTGTTTTATACAAATAGCTAAATCTGCCTGAACTCTTGGGTTTGTATGATGTACAATTAAATTGACACCAAAAGGTGCTGCTTTTTTTCCAGCTTCTTTTTCAAAGGCTTCAAGTGCGGCTTTGATCTCAATAATCCATTCCTCAAAACCTTCGGTTGTGCGTTGGTTGAGTGCTGGAAATGTACCAACTATACCGTTTTTGCAACACTCTATAACTAATTTTGGGCCAGAAATTAGAAACATAGGGGCTGCAACAACAGGGAGATTTAGTGCATTGATAAAACTTGGTTTGCTCATTTATTTTTTATTTTAAATATAGCAATTAAATAATAGGGATTTAGATTTTAAGACAAAATTAGCTTACTCTTTGGTGAATGTGGTTTTGTTTCAGGTTTAAGACATTTTTCAAAATGTTTGAAATCTTTAAAAAAGAGAATATTTTTTTGAATGATTAACAATTTTAACACCTATAATTACCAAATCCATAATTTGCTTTAATCATTGTGTATTAAGAAGTTAGCTTTCTTATCTTTACGCTCGATTTAATAAATTTTCATGGCAGTTCAACCTAAACTAGAGCGATTCAAAAAAAATGTATTATCTAAATTTCAGATATACAACAGTATTTTTATGACTTTACCTTTTGATCAAATTACTAAAACAGGGGTATTGTTGCCTTTGTTTCATGAAACTTGTGAAAAAGGTTATGCTGCAGGAGATAATCCAAGTACAATTGTTGATACATTTTTTCAAAAATATCAAGCAAGACGCACAAAGAAAAGCCAGATTAAATTATTATTTAGATTTATACAATACATTGAGCGTCAGGTGGTTTTGTTTGATGCTATTGAAGATGCAGCTTTTCCAGTAATCAATAACATGGACGGAATTGGTACGCTTCGTAGTTTAAAAGAAAAAGCTTTTTCGGAAAATAAAATGGATGAGTTAAAAGCTTATTTGGACGAATTTAAGGTGCGTATTGTACTTACAGCCCATCCTACTCAGTTTTATCCAGGTTCAGTTTTGGGGATTATAACAGATTTAACTGAGGCTATAAAAGATAACGATTTGAGCCGTATCAACGGTTTGCTTGCCCAACTAGGAAAAACACCATTTTTCAAACATGAAAAACCAACCCCATACGACGAGGCGGTAAATTTAATATGGTATCTCGAAAATGTATTTTATGATTCTTTTGGATCTATATTTGATTATATTCAACAGAACATTTATGACAATAAAGTCATAAAAAATGAAATTATAAATATTGGTTTTTGGCCAGGTGGTGACCGTGATGGAAATCCATTTGTTCTTCCAGACACCACACTTAAAGTAGCAGGATTACTCAAAAAGTCAATTTTAAAGAATTACGCGAAAGATTTGAAAAAGCTTAAGCGAAAATTGACGTTTAGAGGGGTTGAAGATCGTGTTGGTCAATTGATAAAAGATGCATATAGTGGCTATGATAACCCTGGGGTTTTTGATTTAGATGCTTTTGTTAATGAATTAAAAGATATTCGAAAAGTTGTTTCAAGAGATCATCATTCTTTGTATTTGAGTGAAATTACAAGTTTGATTAATAAAATTCAACTTTTTGGACACCATTTTGCGACTCTAGATATTCGTCAGGACAGTAGAATTCATCATAAAGTATTTTCAAAAATTGTTGAAAAGTCTAAGCAAATAAATAACGGTATTTTTCCAGAAAATTATGATGAGCTTTCAGAAAGTGAACAAATTGATGTGTTGTCCGGAGTAGATGGTGTATTGGATATTTCTATTTTTGAAGATGAATTGGTTAAAAATACGCTTCAAACCATAAAAGTTGTCAAAGAAATACAGCAGACTAATGGAGAGCAAGGGGCGCATCGCTATATTATTAGTAACAACCAGACGGCGCTAAATGTCATGCAGTTGTATGCCATGTTAAAATTGGTAGCGTTCAATGACAAACTTTCTATAGATATTGTGCCCTTGTTTGAAACAGTAACAGATTTGGAAAACGCTCCAAAAGTTATGAAACAATTGTACACAAATAAAGCTTATAAAGCGCACTTGAGGTCTCGAGGACAAAAGCAAACCATAATGTTAGGATTTTCAGATGGTACAAAAGACGGTGGGTATTTTATGGCGAATTGGGCAATTTTTAGAGCAAAAGAAGCTCTCACCAAAGTATCAAAAGAGTACAATATTGATGTTGTATTTTTTGACGGACGAGGTGGACCGCCAGCACGTGGTGGAGGAAAAACACATCAGTTTTATGCTTCTCTAGGGCCAACAATTGAGGATAAAGAAGTTCAGCTTACTATTCAAGGACAGACAATTAGTTCTAATTTTGGAACACCAGATTCGTCAAAATATAATTTGGAGCAACTCATTAGTTCTGGTTTATCTAACAGTCTAGGTTCTGAAAATAAAGGATTTTCAGATGAAGACCGTCAAACTATGGATGAATTGGCTACTTTGAGTTATCAAACCTATCAGGACTTTAAAGCTCATCCAAAGTTCATTCCTTATTTAGAGCGTATCAGTACGTTGAAATATTATGCAAAAGCTAATATTGGTAGTCGTCCATCCAAAAGATCTAAATCAGATCGTTTGATTTTTTCAGATTTAAGAGCCATACCTTTTGTAGGATCTTGGAGTCAACTAAAACAAAATGTCCCTGGATTTTTTGGTGTAGGTACCGCTATTCAATCTTTTGAAGAACGAGGAGAACTTGATAAAGTGGTTGCGCTTTACAATAATTCTAGTTTCTTTAAAACGTTGTTGGAAAACAGTATGATGTCTTTGAGTAAATCGTTTTTTGCTTTGACAAAATATATGGCCGATGATGAAGAATTTGGTGAATTCTGGACTATCATTTATAATGAATATCAACTTACTTTACGTTTATTACTAAAAATTACAGGCTACAAAGAGTTGATGGAAAATGAGCCTAGTGGAAAGGCTTCTATAGACGTGCGAGAGTCTATTGTACTGCCATTGGTAACCATACAACAATATGCTCTTAGGAAAATTCAACATCTTCAAAAACAAAAAACTGTTGACAAGGAGCAAGTTGAAGTTTTTGAAAAAATTGTAACACGTACACTCTACGGTATCATCAATGCGAGTAGAAACTCTGCCTAACAAAACATAACCCTAAAGTATTTTGCTTTAGGGTTTTTTCTTTCCAAATAATTAATAAGAAAATTGATGTTTTTCAAAAACCATCAATAGAATTCAACATGGTCTCATTTACTTTGATGTAAATAAACTCTATTCAACGAAAAAAGCCCCTAGGTACGAATACCCAAGGACTTTTTAATCACAAACAAAAAAATGTTTTATATATCTTAGAAGCTGTAGATTGCAGCAACTGTAAATGCAGCTAAAGAATCTGAAGCTTCGCCATCACTGTCTACGTAAGGCTTAGTTTCACTCCAAGAGTCTAATCTGATTTCTGGCTTGATTGTTAAGTTTTCAACAGTGTAACTTCCTGTAAGTGTAGCAGCAAAAACGCTAGGTAAATCATCTGCTCCATCAGCGTGGTATCCAAAAATTTCACCTCTTAGACCTACTGAAAAATCTTCAGAAGCCGCTAGTTGTGGGTAAAGTGCAACACCGTAGAACCCAGCATCGTCACTCACTTGGTAAGCACCATTGATCCCTAAAAAGAAGTCATCTGAAAGGTCAAATCCACCAGTATAGTCGATCTCAAATCCTAATACTTCTTCGTCATCATAATAAAGGTTAAGGTACTGACCAGCATATCCTAACTGAGCACCTAAAGCATATCCACCTGTTGTGTTGTTGTTAACATCTGTAGGGTTCATTAAAGCAAGCATTAAGCTTACATCGCTTCCTAAATCAAAGTCAGCTTTTAAACCAACATGTGAAAATGGTCCGTTAGAAAATAAATAAGACGTACTGTAGTTGAAGTTTCCTGCAGGAGAAATAACTTCATAACCTAAATATGTATTGAAACGACCAACTGTAAGAGTAGTAGATTCAGATACGTTCCAGTACGCATACAATTGGTTGAGGTTGTACCCTCCAACAGCTGCATCTGCTCTTGGTCCAAAAACAACATCGGCAACAACACCTGTTTTTTCGCCTTCATAAGACGCAATAAGGTTTGCCATACCTAAAGCAAAACCTGTTTCATCTGCAAAAGAAGTTCCGAAAGACTGAGCAACGTCATCACCAGCTGATAAGTTAGATTGGTAATAAGCATCAACAGTTCCAGAAATAGATAATGTTTTCTCTTCGTCTTGTGCAAAAACAGCAAAAGAAACTGAGATTGTTAATAGTGTAAAAATTTTTTTCATAATAAAATTAGTTTAATTTTTAGTGATTAATACCCCAAACTTACGTCATAAACACATAAACCCCTAAATAAATAGGGTGTTATATATCATTTTTATGTACTTAATAAAATTAACCATATTTATTTTAGGGGTGTTATATAAATTATTATGAAAATTATCAAATTCACATTATGATTTTTCGCATAAAGTCAATTTTTGATGATTTTTGGTAAGAAATAATTGTGAATTTTGATTTAATATGGCGCTATGCTGAAATTTGAAATTTTGAAAAAAAAGGCATTAATAATTCATCAAAAACAATAGGGTCAAAATATCTAAAATACATTTTAAAGCCTTTAAAATATTAAAATCATAATAATTTATTAAACATTGTTATCAGTCCTGTTTTTGTTCTTATATTTCGTCTCTATTTTGTTGAAAACTAACAATTTAAAATCAAGCATATGTTGAAAAAACAAGGAATGTATTTGCCAGAATTCGAGCACGATAATTGTGGTGCAGGATTTATTTGTAGTTTAGAAGGAAATAAATCTAATGATATTATTCATAAGGCGCTTCAGATTTTGGAACGCCTAGAACACAGAGGAGCAGTTAGTTCTGATGGAAAAACAGGTGATGGTGCAGGAATTCTCACAGATATCCCTCACGAGCTTTTTGTAAATGATTGTCCTTTTGATTTACCAAGTTTTGGACAGTATGCAGCTGGTAATGTGTTTTTACCCAAAAAAGAGAACCAAAGAAATTATTGTATTTCTGTTTTTGAAAAATGTATAGAGGAGCAAGGACTTAATGTTTTGGGCTGGAGAGAAGTACCAGTTGATTCTTCTGTTCTTGGAACTATCGCTCAGGAAACTGAACCTGAAGTAAAGCAAATCTTTATCACCAAAAACAATGAACAGCAAGACGATTTTAATTTTAATTTAAAACTTTTTATTGCACGTAAAAAAGCTGAACACGAAATTTATAATTCTAAACTTTCTGAAAGTAATTTTTTCTATTTACCAAGTCTTTCAACAAAAGTTATAATATATAAAGGACTACTCATCCCTGAAGATATAAAACTTTATTACAGAGATTTAGAAAATCCTTTATTTGTAACTCGACTTGCATTGGTTCATCAGCGTTTTTCGACCAATACGTTTCCAACTTGGGATTTGGCACAACCTTTTAGATATATGTGTCATAATGGAGAAATTAATACCCTTCGTGGTAATGTATCTCGAATGCTTTCTCGAGAAGCATTGCTCAAAAGCGATTGGTTTGGTGAAGATATCAAATCCGTATTACCAATAATTCTTCCAAATAAATCAGATTCAGCATCTATGGATATGGCTGTGGAACTATTGCTAATGACAGGCCGCTCTTTACCAGAAGTAATGATGATGCTAATTCCAGAAGCATGGGAGAAAAATGATGAAATGTCTTCTACAAAAAAGGCATTTTATGAATACAACTCATGTTTGATGGAGCCATGGGATGGACCTGCTTCAATTCCTTTTACAGATGGTAATTATATTGGTGCTGTTTTGGATAGAAATGGATTAAGACCATCGCGCTATTCTGTTACAAAAGATGGTTATGTTATTATGTCTTCGGAGATTGGAGTCATTGAGTTGGCACCAGAAAATGTTGCTCATCATGGGCGTTTGGAGCCTGGCAAAATGTTCCTTGTTGATATGAACGAAGGGCGGATTGTAAATGATGAAGAAATCAAAGAACACATTGCCGCACAAAAACCATATCGCAAATGGCTCGATGACCAACTTGTTTATTTGAAACAAATCCCATATAATGATTGTCCAATTTTTCTTGATCAAGAGTCTTTAGATAAAAGAAAAGTACTTTTTGGATATACCCAAGAAGATATCAAAACAATTATATTACCGATGGCCAATCAAGCCAAAGAACCAATAGGTTCTATGGGAAGTGACACCCCACTAGCACTTTTGTCCGAAAAGCCACAATTGATATATAATTATTTCAAGCAGTTATTTGCTCAAGTGACTAACCCTCCTTTGGACGGTATTCGAGAGGAGTTGATTACAGATATTAGCCTAACTTTAGGTAGTGATCATAATATCTTTGAAATTAATGAGACGCATTGTCAAAAATTAAAAATTCAAAATCCTGTAATTTCTAAACAGGATTTGGATAAAATTAAAAGTTTCGATAATCCCAACTTTAAAATTTCCTCTGTTCCTATTTTATATGACATAAATAAAGGACACAATGGTTTGGAAGATGCTTTGGATCAACTTTTAAAAACAGTCTCTTCTCATGTTGATAATGGGACTAATATTTTGATTTTATCCGACAGAAAAGTTTCAAAAGACAAAGCACCTATCCCTGCTCTTTTGGCCTGTTCGTTCATCAACAGCGGATTACAGAAATTAGGAAAGCGTTCTAAAATCAGTATCATAATAGAATCTGCAGAGCCTAGAGAAGTACATCACTTTGCATTGCTATTTGGCTATGGAGCAAGTGCCATAAATCCTTATATGGTTAACGAAATTATTGAAGATGAAGTTTTAAATCTTGACCCAAAAGCAGATACAGAAAAAGCCATTGCCAATTATAACAAAGCCGTTGGTAAAGGGATTTTAAAGGTGATGAACAAGATTGGTATCTCTACACTAAATTCTTATCGCGGGTCACAATTATTTGAATGTATTGGAATTAATACAAATGTGGTTGACAAATATTTTCCAAAAACTGCAACTCGAATTCAAGGTGTAGATTTGCATCAACTAGAAAAAGAAATTTCTAAGCGTTATGCCTCTGCTTATGTCAAAAAAGCAATTGATGCCAACCTAGATTTAGAAATGGGAGGTCAATACCGTTGGAGAAGAAATGGAGAGCATCATTTGTTTAATCCACTTTCTATCGCCAAACTTCAAGATTCGGTTCGAACAAATAAGCCTCAAAAATATAAGGAATATTCGGAGTTGATTAATAATCAATCCAAACAACTCATGACGATTCGAGGATTGTTTGAATTTACAAATTACGATCCTATCCCTTTAGAAGAAGTAGAGCCATGGACAAACATTGTTAAGCGTTTTAAAACAGGTGCAATGTCTTATGGTTCTATTAGTAAAGAAGCCCATGAAAATTTGGCCATTGCAATGAACAGAATTGGTGGAAAGAGCAATTCTGGAGAAGGCGGTGAAGATCAAGAACGTTTTTACAAAAATGCTAATGGCGATTGGAAAAATAGCGCCATAAAACAGGTGGCTTCTGGGCGATTTGGTGTTACATCAAATTATTTGTCCAATGCCAAAGAAATTCAAATTAAAATGGCACAAGGTGCCAAACCAGGAGAAGGTGGGCAGTTACCAGGACCAAAAGTAAACCCTGATATTGCAAAAACACGAAATTCTACACCATATGTAGGTCTAATTTCTCCACCACCACACCACGATATATATTCTATTGAAGATTTATCGCAGTTGATTTATGATTTAAAATCCGCGAATCGAGAAGCACGTATTAATGTAAAACTAGTATCAGAAGTTGGTGTTGGAACTGTAGCGGCTGGTGTAGCCAAAGCAAAGGCAGATGTCGTTTTAATTTCTGGTTATGATGGCGGAACAGGAGCTTCTCCATTAACGTCATTAAAACACGCTGGTTTGCCATGGGAATTGGGGCTTGCTGAAGCACAACAAACCCTTGTCATGAATGATTTGAGAAGTAGAATTGTTGTAGAATGTGATGGTCAATTGAAAACAGGAAGAGATGTTGCGGTGGCTTGCCTTTTAGGTGCTGAAGAATTTGGTTTTGCAACCGCACCATTAGTTGCATCTGGATGCATTATGATGAGAGCTTGTCATTTAAATACATGCCCAGTTGGGATTGCAACTCAAAATCCAGAATTGCGTAAAAAATTTAAAGGAAAACCAGAACATGTTGTTAATTTCATGTATTTCGTAGCACAGGAATTGCGTGAAATTATGGCAAAACTAGGGTTTAGGACTATTGATGAAATGGTTGGTAAAGTTGAAAAGCTAGACCGCAATACAGCAATTGAACATTACAAATCAAGAGGAATAGACCTTACACCAATTCTTCATAAAGTTGAGGTAGATGCTGATGTAGATATTTTCAATACAGAAACACAAGATCATCAACTTGAACGTGCTTTGGATTTTGAAATTATTGATAAAGCTCATCCGGCATTATTTAGAAAAGAGCCAACAGTTTTGGATTTAAAAATAAATAATGAAAATAGAGCTGTAGGTGCAATTTTAAGTAATGAAATTTCAAAAATATATGGAGCTCAAGGGTTGCCAGAGAATACTTTAAAAATCAATTTTAAAGGCTCTGCAGGGCAGAGTTTTGGAGCTTTTGCAACAAAAGGATTAACGCTCAATGTGATTGGGAATACCAATGATTATTTAGGTAAAGGTTTATCTGGCGCGAAGATTACAGTACGTATCCCAGATGAATCCACTATTGTTCCTGAGGAAAATATTATTATTGGAAATGTAGCGTTGTATGGAGCAACTTCTGGTGAAGCCTATATCAATGGAAAAGCAGGTGAGCGTTTTTGTGTTAGAAACTCAGGTGCTACAGCTGTTGTAGAAGGCATTGGAGACCATGGTTGTGAATATATGACAGGAGGAGTTGCGGTTGTGTTGGGTGAAGTTGGTCGTAATTTTGGAGCTGGTATGAGTGGTGGAATCGCTTATGTCTATGATCCAAATAAAACATTCAAAAGCAAATGCAATCAAGAGGGGCTTAATTTAGATCCTCTTAAAGATGATGCACATGTTCAAGAATTAAGAACATTAATTGAAAATCATTACAATACAACATTAAGTCCGCTAGCACAACGCATTTTGGAACAATGGGAAACCGCAGTCAAAGACTTTATTCGTGTACTGCCAGAAGAATACAGACAAGCATTAATCAGATTACAAGAAGAAAACCTCGTAAAAAAATAATACTATGGGAAAGATCACAGGTTTTATGGAATACAAACGTGTAGATGAAGCTTATGATGCGGTAAAAGAACGTGTCAAGCACTACAAAGAATTTACTATTCCCCTAAAAGAAAAAGAATTAAAAAACCAAGGCGCACGATGCATGGATTGTGGCATCCCATTTTGTCACAGTGGTTGTCCATTAGGAAATTTAATTCCTGATTTCAATGACAATGTTTACCGAGGAAATTGGGAAAAAGCGGCAAAGATTTTGCATTCCACGAATAACTTCCCTGAGTTTACTGGGCGATTATGTCCAGCGCCATGCGAACAAGCTTGTGTATTGGGCATCAATGAAGATCCTGTAAGTATAGAAAACATTGAAAAAAACATTGTTGAAGTTGCTTTTGAAAAAGGATGGGTAAAACCACAAATTCCAACAACTAGAACAGGAAAAACAGTAGCTGTTGTTGGTTCTGGTCCATCTGGATTGGCAGCAGCACAACAACTAAATCGCGCGGGTCATCTTGTCACTGTTTTTGAACGTGATGCAAAAGCAGGAGGATTGTTGCGCTATGGAATTCCAGATTTTAAACTTGAAAAATCAATAATTGACAGACGTATAGAAATCCTTGAACAAGAAGGAATTGTATTCAAAACAAACACTAATGTTGGTGAAGATTTTTCTGTTGAATCTCTACAATCTGATTTTGATGCACTACTACTTTGTGGTGGTGCAACAGCACGTCGTGTACTTCCTGTTGACGGTTCAGATTTAAAAGGAATATATCAAGCAATGGACTTTTTGAAATTCAATAATGAATATGTTGATGGCCTTAAAACATTTGATGAAATTATTTCTGCAAAAGGAAAAAATGTCATTGTAATAGGAGGAGGAGATACGGGGTCCGATTGTATAGGGACTTCAAATAGACACGGTGCAAAAAGTGTTACAAATTTCGAAATTCTAGACAAACCAACAGAAGGAAGACCAGCTCATCAGCCTTGGCCATTTTGGCCCATGAAAATGAAAACAAGTTCTTCGCATCAAGAAGGAGTTGAACGTCATTGGAGTGTTTCTACAAAAAAGTTTTTAAGCGATGAAAATGGTAATCTGACGGGCTTGGTGACTTGCGAAGTAGAATGGATTTTTAAAGAGGGAGAACGCCCTCAATTAAAAGAACTTCAAGGAACTGAAAAAACATGGCCTTGTGATTTAGTGTTGTTAGCACTTGGATTTACAGGACCTGGTTCTAACCTTGTCCAGCAATTAAACCTAGATACTGACTTTAGAACTAATATCAAAGCCACAACCAAAGATTACAAAACTAATATTCCAGGTGTTTTTGCTGCTGGAGATATTAGAAGAGGACAATCGCTTATTGTTTGGGCTATTTCAGAAGGCCGTCAATCTGCTCATCATATTGACGCATTTTTGATGGGTACTTCTGACTTGCCACTCAAAGACGAATATGATTTGCCAAGAGTTTAGATTTTTATTATGGCTATTTTTACATAAAAAAATTAATTGTAATATATTGCAATTGGTTATTTAAATTACACATGAGAAAAATAGCAGTCCTTTTAATATTTACTTTTTTAGTTAACTGTAAAGATGATGTAGAACCCGTTGGAACTTCCAATGGAGATGTCATTGAAACCCCATACGAAATCACTCAAATAAGTTTTAAGGCAGATTTAAATGCCACACTATTTGAAGATATTGTGTTGGATTTTGATGGAGTTGAGTTTTTTACAGGTGCAATACCTTACGGGGTTGACATTAAGAATTTAATTCCCTCCATTGTTACAAACCCAGGAAATGGATTTATCAAATTGGATGAAATTAATTATCAGGACAATACAACGTCTCATAATTTCTCTAAAGAAGTTAATGTTGATATATTCAATTCTAATCAAACAGATTATTGGAGTTATAAAATTAGATTAACCTATTTTACAGGTCTTCCGATTATTTCTATTGATACAGATAATATTCCTGTTGACTCAAGGGATTTTTATGTTTCTGGTGAATTAGATCTATTTGGAGGATTAATTTTTGATGATATTGATATGACTTCAATACTCATAAGAGGTCGAGGGAATTCTACTTGGTTTAATCCAAAAAGACCATATCAAATAAAATTTGATGCCAGAACGCCTATTCTTGGACTTCCTAAAGATAGAAAATGGGTTCTTTTGGCAGAATATTCAGATAAATCTCTTGTGCGCAATAAAATTGCTTATGAAATGGGAGCGATTAGTAGTTTAGATTATACACCAAAGGGAGAATATGTAGAAGTTTTTCTTAATAATGAACATAAGGGAACCTATGTTTTAGCACAAAAAGTCGAAGAATCAAACAACCGTGTTAATATTGGTGATGAAGGCTATTTGATTGAAATTGATCAAGATTACAGAGTTGATCCGGATGATGTTTTCTTTACACCAACAATTTTTACTCAACAATATTACACAAATGTATTCAACATTAAAGCTCCAAATATTTCTTATGATACTCCAGAATTTACCCTAATTGAAGATCATATTAATAGTTTTGAAGCCGTTTTATTTGGTCCAGATTTTACAGATCCAGATGTTGGATATCGAAGTTATATTGATATTGATAGTTTTATAGATTGGTTTTTAATTAATGAAATTGCAAAAACAGTAGATGCCCGATGGTATTCAAGTATTTATTTTACTTATGTTCCAGGTGAAAAAATTAAAATGGGACCGATTTGGGATTTTGATTTATCTTACGGAAATGTAAATTATGCAGATTCACAATATACAGAAGGTTATTGGGTAAAATATAATCCATGGTTCAGCAGGATGTTTGAAGATCCATACTTTGAAAATCTTGTTAGAGAGCGATTTGATTTTTATTATCAAAACCTAGACAACTTCAATTCAAAAATAGACGAATTTAGTTCTTACTTAAGCGTCTCACAAAGCTATAATTATGATATATGGCAAACCTTGGGGACCTATGTATGGCCAAATCCAGTTTGGTTTGATACACACCAAGAAGAAGTAGATTATGTAAAACAGTGGTTATTGGCACGCATGAATTGGTTGAATCAAGAGTTTGGATTTTAATTTGAATGTGTTAATGTTTTGGTAAACCAAAATCAATTTATATACTCTTCCTATATATTTGTTTGATAGATACTACAAAAGTCAAACAAAATGAAAACACAGTATTTTAAAATAGTCTTTATTTTATCTTTTGCTTTGTTATTTAGCAATAACGATATATATGCTCAGGACTTTCAAGGAAAGGCTACCTATATTTCTAAATCTAAAATGGAACTCGGGCGCTGGGGAGCCCGAATGAGTGAGGCACAAAAAAAACAAATTGCCGCTCGATTAAAAAACCGTTTAGAAAAAGAGTTTGTTTTGGTTTTCAACAAACAAGAATCTGTTTTTACTGAAGAAGAACAGCTAGATGCTATTTCTGGAGCAACAGACTCATGGGGAAAAAATTTCGCTGCAGGAGAAAATTATAAAAATGTAAAAACAAATGCTCAAATTCAACAACAGGAATTTTATGGCAAGAAGTTTTTAGTTAAAGATAAACTTCAAAAAATTGATTGGACTTTAGGTAAAGAGTCCAAACAAATAGGAAATTACCTTTGTTTTAAAGCTACTAGTTTTATACCAACAGATGATTTGTTGTGGTACTCTTTTTCATGGAGTAGAATGAAATCAACGGATATTCAAGATGCTGAAGACAAAGAAAATAATGACACTGAAGTTGATGTCACTCAAATTGAGGCATGGTATACGCCACAAATTCCTGTTGGTCATGGACCATCTGAATATTGGGGCCTACCAGGTTTAATTTTGGAGGTTAGCGCGGGAGAAACAACAATGTTGTGTTCAAAAATTGTCATAAATCCTGTTGAAGCTATTGAAATTGAAGCTCCTAAAAAAGGGACTACTGTTACCAAAAATGAATATCAAGATATTATTCAGAACAAAATGGCGGAGTTCAGAAATAACCGAATGCGTCGCCGATAACTAATCATTTTTTAATTAATTCTTAATAATTTGTATAGACCCAACCTGTAAACACATCGTTTTCATCGTTGTTAAGTTTTAGTACATAGAAATAAGTTCCAACAGGGACTAAATCACCCTCTTTGGATGTTCCATCCCACTTGCGATTATTATTTCCTTCAAAAATACATATACCATAACGGTTGAAAATTTTCAAAGAGTGATTCAAGTGTATGCCATAAAGATTTTGAATTTGAAAGACATCATTGAGTCCATCGTTGTTTGGTGAAATGGCTTGAGGAACAATAATATCACAATTTTCTGAAACTAACAGGATTGGATAAACTTCATAGCATATATCATTTTCAATTGTTCCATAAACCAATTGGTTTTCTGAATTAACTTCAAAATCAATAGGATTAACGATAATATTTTCAAAATTTTCTACATCATCAAGAGAATTGAAAAAACCAATAAAATCGTCACCTAAAAACACATCAGAAGCATCAAACAAATTTATTGTTGGGCGGTTACTTTGGCAATAAATAATTTCAAAATTGTCTGTATATATGATTGGATTTTCAATTATAATTTCAACTGCAATTAAATCCTGACTTTCACAGTCACCTATAGTTTGAGTAATATAAACTGTAGTATCATCACTAATTTCAGTAGTATCATCAAGCAAGGTGTCTCCTAATTGATCGGCATAGAATTTAATATTCTCACCATTGGTTTGAAGCTCTTGTAAAAGAACTGAATTGCAAAAAGTTTGTGGGGTATCTGCTGTTGGTGCAGGAGTATTTGTTTCAGTAATTACAGCTGTTCTTGTTGTAGAAATACAACCTGTAATATTGTCGATTGTTTCCGCATAATAGGTGCCAACAGCATTAGTAGTATAGGTTAAACTGTTTGCTTGTAAAAGTTGTCCATCTGAAGCAGCATCATACCAGTTGACGCTAGTATTTGAAGTTGAGGTTACAGATAAAATGGCTTCATTTAAACTACAATCAAAAGTAACATCTCCATTGCTATTAGGCGCAGGGGGATTTGGATTGATTGTGATTTGAAATAGATCTGAAAATAATACACATTGTTCATTTGATAGGTTATCTGCAAATTCAGAAACTTTTGTTCTATAAAATCCTTCAGATGTAATATTTAGATTTATACTTTGGTTTGTTTCTCCAGTAATATCTTGCCACATTATACCATCTGCACTTTCTTGCCATTGATAGAAATGAGAAGTAAAAACTGAAAAATCTGGAGTAGAAGTTAAGGTTGTGGCATATGGTGTTTCGCTATTACAAATTGTTGCAGAAGTATTACCTGATTCATCCGTTACGACTACATTATCTCCACAAGTTTTGAATTCAATATCATCTATAACTATGTCATTTCCACAGCCACCACCACCATTGTTGAGCATTTTTAAGACAACAGATTGTTGGTTTTCTAGAGTTTGAAAAACTAAACCATACTCACCCCATGTAGGAACTGCTGTTGCATAAATATCTCCAGTATCGCCGCTTGCTATAAGTGTAGTTTCGGTGCTATCCCATATTTGAAATTTGACATTAATTGGAATTTCGATTCCCAAATCAACGCAAAATCCAGGAACTTTTAATAAATTCAACAGCCATGACGAAAATTCATAAGTCGTAAATTCGCATAATCCAGTTACAGTTGTTTTATAAAATTCTCCTGCTGTAAAATCTGCATTTACAATAAGAAATCTACCGTTACTATCGTTGGGTGTATGGTCCTCAATTTCTTGCCAATCATATGGGTTTCCAAAAGTACCATTTCTTACAGTGTAAAAACTATCATTTGGAAAACCAGAAGAATATGAATAGGTTGTAGTTCCATTTGGTAGAGGTACGCTGCCTGTTCCAGCTCCAAAGTCTTCAACAAAAATGGGAGTACCAGAATTTCCATCACAAAATCCTAATTGTGCATCAATAGAAATAAATGAAAAAAGAAATAAAAATAATGTGAAAAGATATTTCATAATTAGAAATTAATAATTGGCACAATTAGTAAAAATCAAAAATCTACGACTATTCAAACAATTTAGATTGAAGCAATTGTTTAAAATAATTTTAAATAATTAAAGTGGATGTTTTTGAGATGATTATTAAAAGTCGGCAATTAAAAGTTAAATTTAGTTTAGTTAGTTTATCAAATTTAATACAATTTTTATTTTTTGTAATAATAATTTCTATTTTTCCTCAATAAAAACATACCTTTGAATACAATTATAAGCCATGAATAAATTTTTTTTCCTACTTCTTTTGGTGTTATTTTTATTTTCAGGTTGTGTCAATAAAAAATCATATAAATCAAACACCAAAGTCCCAAAAAATGTCATTCTTCTAATCAGTGATGGTACGGGATTATCTCAAATTTCTGCAGCGTATTATTATAAAAATTCTGAGGTTAATTATTCACGTTTTGAGCACATTGGTCTTATTACAACACACTCCTCAAAAGAAGATATTACAGATTCTGCAGCAAGTGGAACTGCATTTTCAACTGGAGAAAAGACCTATAATGGTGGTATTGGTATTTTAGAAGATTCTACAACTGTTGAGAATATTATAGAGATGGCTTCAAAAAAAGGTGTTAAAGCAGGAATAGTTGCGACATCGTCAATTACTCATGCCACACCAGCAAGTTTTTATGCACACGTTGTAGATAGAGATTATGAGCAGAAAATTGCATTGCAACTTTCAAATTCTGAGATTGATTATTTTGCTGGAGGCGGAAAAAAATTCTTTAAAAATAGATTGGATAACAATAATCTATACGAAGTGCTAAAATCAAATGGATTTGGCATAGATACACTAGGATTAACCACATTTGATGTGATAAAATCACATAAAAAACAAGGGTTTTTGCTTAGTGATGATGGTATGCAAAAAATGATTGAGGGCAGAGGAGACTTTTTGTCTAAAGCAACATTATTGGGTATTGATTTTTTACATCAAAATAACACCCCATTTTTTTTAATGTCAGAAGGTTCACAAATTGATTGGGCTGGTCACGATAATGATACAGACTATCTTATTTCAGAACTTATAGATTTTGACGAAACTATTGGGCGTGTATTAGATTTTGCTGAACAAGATGGTGAAACGTTGGTTATTGTAACTTCTGATCACGAAACAGGAGGTTTTACCTTGGCTGGAGAAAATTATACTACAAAAGACGGAAATATATACAGTAGTTATACTACGTTAGATCCAAAATTTTCAACGGGTGGACACTCAGCAACTTTGATTCCAGTTTTTGCTTATGGTCCGGGTGCAGAACTATTTTCTGGTATTTATGATAATACGGATATTTTTCATAAAATTATAAAACTTACAGAATGGAATAAAAGATAATATTTATCTTGAATTAATTTAATTTTTTAACCAATTTAATTTAAATGAAAGCAATACTACAAATTGTTGTCTGCCTAATGTTTTTTTTGGGAAGAAGTCAAGATTATAAAAAAATGATTAGCTCTGAGAGCTATACAGTTCAAGAAATCCAAAATGCAGCAGAATTATATTTTGCATCTTCGGACAAAGGGAGAGGTACAGGCTATAAAAGCTACAAGCGTTGGGAATATAACGCCCTTCGTATGCAAGACGAAAGTGGATTTTTAAAAAGTCCAGATTACTACAACAATACCCTTGAGAGCTATAATGCTGAACGCAATCTTTTACAGCAAAATAGTAGGATGAGCTCAGTTGCGAGTTGGGAAGATTTGGGCCCTACCAATTGGAATCAAACCAGCGGATGGAATCCAGGGGTTGGAAGAATTACCAGCATAGCCTTTGAAGAAAATAACGACAATCACATTATAGTAGGATCACAAACGGGTGGTGTTTGGAAGTCCACAGATGGCGGTAGTACATGGTCTGTCCTTACGGATAATTTATCGAATATTGTTGTTTACTCACTAGCGATTGATCCAACAAATGCAAACAATTATTTTTGGGGAACAAGTTCAGGAATTATTTTTAAATCTATAGATAGTGGTGCGACTTGGAATCAACTTGCTGACATTGGGGGAGGAGATGTCAATAAAATTTTAATTGACCCTACAGATACCAACAAAATGTACTGCTCGGCACAATATGGAGGTATTTTTAAATCTACTGATGCAGGAGTTAGTTGGTCTCGAATTCATTCAGAGGCTAACACAGGTTTTGATATAGAATTTAAACCAGGTGATTACAATACTGTTTATGCTAGTGGTAATTCGTTTTTCAAGTCTACTGACGGTGGAAATATTTTTCAAATAATACAATCCGATAATTCTCTAGCGTCGTGGACACAAGATTATGTTTCAGGGAATACAGATTGGATTAAAGCTACTGCAAATCAAAATAATTCGGTTTCTGCTCAAAGTGGTAATTATTTAGCCATTTTTTATCAACCAGATTTTTCTGGTCCTATTACAAAATTAATTTCACCGCAATTAGATCTTAGCGGCAGTACTCTACCTAAACTAAAATTTTCGTATTCCAGTGTGAATTGGGAGGGAGATATTGACGAACTTAAAATATTGTACAAAACTGGGATCAATGAAAACTGGATAGAACTTGTTCATTATACCGCTGAATCTGTTTCTTGGCAAGATGTTGAAATTAGTTTACCTAGTCCAACATCAGATTATTATGTTGCTTTTGAGGGAAAGTCAAACTATGGAAGAGGTTTAACACTAGACGATGTCTCAGTTGAGGATTTTAGCTTAGGAGTAGTTTTTTCAGATAATTTTGATCAGGGCCCAAATGTAAATAATTTTAGCACAGGAGCAAAAATGATTGGTGTTTCAGAGGATGATCCAAATGTGGTTTATCTATTAGAAGAATCTTCTGGGAAATTTGGTGGATTTTACAAATCAATAGATGGTGGGGATAATTTTATTAAATTGGATCATACAGGGAAAAACTATTTTGGATACAGCTCTACGGCCAGTGATGATAGAGGTCAAGCACCTAGAGATATGGATGTCATTGTAAATCCTAATGATGCAAATGATGTTCATATTGCAGGAATTCTATCGTGGCGTTCAACAGATGGAGGTGCAAATTTTAATATTACTTCTCAATGGGTACCCCAAAATGCTGCTAATCAAAATATTGGATATTGCCATGCCGATATTGATATTATGATTTATAGAAATAATAAGATTTTTGTTGGTAGCGATGGCGGTATATTTGTAGCTAATGACCCCTTAAATGTAAGTAGTACCTATTATACGGATTTGTCTTCAGGTCTAGGAATACGTCAATTTTATAAAATAGGCATTAGTCAAACCAATCCAGTTATTGTTTCTGGTGGGTCTCAAGACAATGGAACATCATTGTATAGAGCCGATACACAATGGTATGATTGGTTGGGTGCTGATGGAATGGAAACTTTTGTGGATCATTCAGATTCATATATACTTTATGGCACATCACAACTTGGTAGTTTGTATAAGTCCACTAATCAAGGGGACTCATACCAAGGTATTGGTTTTGGACAATCGGGAAATTGGGTAACACCTTTTGAGCAAGATCCTATTGCCCTTAACACAATATATACGGGCTACAGTCAGGTTTACAAATCAATAGATGGTGGGAGTAACTGGAATTCTGTTTCACAAGATTTTGGTACAAATTTAAACCATTTAAAAATTGCTCAATCCAATAATCAAATAATGTATGCTGCCTATGGAGGTCTTCTTTATCGAACAACAGATGGCGGTTTAACCTTATGGCAACAGCTCACTAGTTTTTCAGGAAGTATAAATTCAATTGCTATTCATCCTACAAATCCCAACAAAATTGCGGTAGCCACAACTTCATCATCGAAAGTATATACTTCCAGCGATGGTGGAAATACATGGGTAACTGCACTTTATGATTTACCAGATTTTAGTGCTTTAGCATTGGTTTGGGATACAACATTTGGAGAGGATGTATTGTATCTGGGAATGAATTACGGTGTTTATTATCTTCTTGAAAATACCACTTCTTGGGAGCCGTATAGTACTGCTCTACCTAATGTCATTGTAAACGAACTTGAAGTTAATACTGCAGATGATAAACTTTATGCAGGAACTTATGGGCGTGGGCTTTGGCGCGTCAATTTATTTAATCCTTCAACAGCTGGACTTAATGATTTTAGTGCAGATAGTTTTACTCTATTTCCAAATCCAACAAATGGAATATTTACCATAAAATGGAATACTAGTGAATTGGTTACTATTAAAATTTTTGATGTTTTAGGTAAACTTGTTTTTTATGAAAAAGATAGAAATTTAAGATTAAACCCTAATATTGAATTAAATTCCTCAAAAGGAATGTATTATGTAAGATTAAATACAAATAACAAAGCAATTACTAAAAAACTTATTTTGAAATAATGTTGTTTCCATTAAAAAAGCCCAACACATAGCGTTGGGCTTTTTTATTCAAATAATTCAAAAATTTACGGTTCAATAGTCACCGAAAAAGTTTCAGTTATATCCGTTTCACCTCCTGCATTTGTAATGTCACCATTACTAACACCAGCCGCTGATTTGTTGGGCTCATGACGTAGTGTAAATGTAAGATCGCCAGAACTTGCTGCATTGGCTTCTAGTGTAAAATCGACACCAATAGGGTTTCCGTCTCCGTCCTCATCTTCGTAAATTGTAGTTACATCTAGACTACTACTTGCAGTATAGAAAAACTGGTGTTCCTCAGCCTCTTCTTGAACCTCTTCTGTAATGTCTTCAGCAGGATCCTCACTCTCGTTTAATAGCTCTATAGAACCTTCATAAGATGTTCCAACAGTTAAACTAACTTCGTTACCAGTAACTCCATTAACGGTAATTACTGGTTCATTTCCACCATCACCGTCCATATCAACAGTTTTAAGAATGATGTCTGATCCTCCACCAACTGGAGATAGAGTTACTGTCATTGTTGTAATTAATTCTTCCTCATTTACAGGCTCTGGAGTTGTGTCATCATCATCAGAACATCCTGTAAAAATTAAGGCTAGGATTAAAAGTGGGATTAAAAAGATTGATTTTTTCATTGTTTTTGTATTTAATAATTAATATTTAAATTTTAGATTTAATAAAAAATTTCTACCTAAATCATCGGCATAAAAGCGCTGAAGATTTAAGTAGTTTCTGTAGGAAGTATTTAAAATATTTGTAATTCCTAATCCTACGGTTAGGAGTGACGTTTTGGTAATTTCGAAATCTATACTAGAATTAAAATTTAGCAAATGATAAGCGCTTGGTGTTGAGCTTATATCCAAAAGTTCTGTAGTTTCTGTTTCTGGAACATATACCTCAAAATTATTATCGGGGTATTCATTTTGTGCAAAAACATATTCGCTTTGTAGCGCGAGTTTTAAATTGTGAAATTTTGGATGTTCAAATGAAATTTCATTTTTAGTAGAGATTGGAGGCATGCTAATTAATGGTAAATCTTTACTACGATCATAACCTTTAACAATGGATAATTGATGTGTAAAATTTAGTTTATCTGTAAATTTATAAGCGGCATCAATATCAACTCCAAGTAATTGAGCATTAGTTTGTCTATATTCCCAAACCTGAAAATTTCCACGAATTGTTTCTAAAACTTTTGTGGGTTCAATGATTATAAAATCAGAAATTGTATTTACATATGGATTTATTGAAAAACTAAATGTATCATGATCGCGTTGAAATGTAACAGATACTTTGTGTCCCACTTCAGAATTAAAACTCAAATCACCTAGCTCTATTCGAGCGCCAGAGTGGTGTAGGCCTTCACTAAAAAGCTCGGAAGGATTTGGTGCACGTGAGGCTAAAGCATAATTTAAAAATAGTTGGTAGTTGTCCTTAAAAGTATATTTCAAACCTGCTGTAGCGGAGGCGTTATGGAATTTTAAATTCGGATTCGCCAATACTTGCGTACCAAGATCTTCAATGACAATATGTGGATATAAAACATCATAATTTCGATCTTCCCAAAAAGACGTTCGGTAGAATTTATAAGCATCTAAATGAGTATAATCAAATCGAGCACCTGCTTCTACTAACCATCGATCATCTAGAGTAAAATTTCCTAAAAGATAAATACCTAATTCGTATTTATCATAATCGGGAATTAGCCTACGTACACCTGTATTTGGATTCGCAAAATTATTTTGATAGCGTGCCATTAAACCTGATTTTAAGTCCAATTTATGTTCAAAATCATTTTCATAATCAAGTAGTAGCGTATGCGTTTTGAGTTTTAAATCCATAGCAGCTTTATCTCTGTCATCTCCTCTTCTGATGTCAAATTCAAGCCGATTGTTTTGTTGATAATCATACTGTAAACTCAATATGCCAAAATTTTCAAAAGTTTTAAACCCTTTTATTCTCGCCAGTTGATGTTTAACATTTTGTCGTGGTGCTTCAATATTATAAGTAAAATCATTAATAATTAATGGTGTATTACTTTCAAATGCACGAACTTGATCGGCAGCACCATGTAAGTGAGAAGCCCGCAAAATGCCAATTTTGTTGCTAAAAAATGAAAAATATCCTTCAAATCCATAATTGAATTTATTAAGACCAAGATGCAATGATGCATTTTGTTCAATCAGTCCTGTGTTACTTAAAATATAATCTGCGGCTTCAAAATCTCCAAAGCGTTTTACTGTACCTTGAGCTGTACTAAACCAGCCACTAGAATAGCTTTTAGTCAAATTTGAAGTTAATATTCCGCCTCTTCCATTGGAAGCTACTGAAGTCATGGTCTTGCCATATAAACTGTCTTTTACAGGCACTTTTAGGGCCTCTGCAATTATTACGCCACCCATGGCGTCTCCACCATATTGTAGCGCGCTGGCACTTTTTATGAGTGTTAGTCTGCCCACTGAGTTGATATCAATATTTGGTGCATGTTCTGCTCCCCATTCTTGGTCTTGCATTCTTACGCCATTATTCACCATAATAATGCGGCTACTATGCAAACCATTCACAATGGGTTTTACAATCCCATTTCCTTTATTTAATGAAGATACACCACTTAAACTGTTGAGCGCATCGCCTAAAGCACCAGTACTGTAGCGTTCTAGTGTTTCTTTTGAAACATTATTTTCAAGTGTAGTATTGGTGTTATTTTCGTAAGCCTTTCCTTCCAAAATAATCTCATTGAGTTCTTCTAAATGATGCTCTAGCTTAAAATCTCTTTGAGTGTCTTCTGATATTTTAACATAAAATGTTTTTGTCTCACAAGACGAATGCAAAATTTTAATACTATATGTTGTGTTTTCGCATAAGTTTAAAATTGTATAATCACCATCAAGAGAGGTTTGAGTCATCGATTCAGTTTCAGCCACAACAAGGGTAGCTCCAGATAAAACGGAGCTATCATGTAAGTCTAAAACCTTACCCGATAGGGTGTATTTACAATTTTGAGATATAGCTAAATAACTGCATACCAGCAAGATAGCTAAAGCATAGTTGCGCATCATATTTCTTCATTAACTTAAAAAAAGGGGAGTGGGTGTTATGAAAAAATAGGAGGTGCGCGAAGCTGTTTATGAGTTATGTTAAAAGAGCGAAATTTTAAAGAGGTAAAGATTATATTGACCTCTTCATAAATTTCTATTGTTTGTAGTTCATTATCAATATTGATATCATAATTGAATGATAACAAATTAAAGTCACAAACATCACAATTGGATATAGATTGATGAATGTGTGATTTGTTTTCTGAACATTCTATATGATGATGTTCACTAAAGTGATGAAGGAAGTTAAAAACAGTTGGAAATATCAAAACAACAAACAATAAATTTGCTGTTACTTTTTTTCTGATATTCACTTTGTTTTTCATTATTTATCTTGGGATTGTGACAAATTTATAAAAAATAATTTACCATATATATTTTAGGTCATAAAAAAACATTAAATTTATTTTATAATATAAATTGAAAATCACTTTTGAAAAACCTCATTTTTCTTTTTGTTTTTTTAATTTTTACTTGCTCAGGTGGGGAAGATGCCAATGCTCAAAACCACGATGACATATTTACGATTTATTTGGTAAGACATTCAGAAAAAGATTTAGAATCCAGTAATTCTTCAAATCCACCACTCTCTGAATGCGGTCAGATAAGGTCGGAGAACCTAAGACGTTTTTTCAAGGATGTGCCTCTAGAAGTCATTTACAGTACAGACTATATTAGAACCACAACTACTGCAATGCCAACAGCTACAGCCAAAGAATTAGGAATTGAGAATTACAATGCAGAGCATCTTAAAGAATTTTCAGAATTATTATTAGACCGTAAGCAAAACGTACTTGTTGTTGGACATAGCAATACGACTGGAGTTTTGGCAGGTTTTTTAATCAATGAAAATTTAGATGCTTACGATTCAGGTATTTATGATCGTATTTATCAAATTGTAATTTACAATGACAAAGCCCGACTCCATTTATTACACATGCCTTTAGATTGTATTGATTGATTTACATAGTTATTTACATCAGTTGGTAATAAATTTTATTTGAAAACACGGAAATAAGACGCTTAACATTTGTATATTAGGGAGATAGAAACCAATTTAATATGCATTTTTAATGATAAAAAGAATTTTATTACTGATTCTTTGTTCAATTTCCGCCTATAATTTTTCTTTTTCCCAAACTGTTACAATAGATAATTATTCAATAAATGGTCTTGGTCAAGTGCAATTATCTATTCAGGGTCAAGCAGATAAATATTATATCCTTCATGCTCAACATAGTCCAACTTACAATTGGGCGACTTCAATGACAATTGGTGTTGACGGAACGATGATTATTACTGAACCTGCAGGAGCATATCCTTTGGAGAACTATTCTATTACAGAACATGATATTGTATCGCCAGATGATTATGACGGAGACGGTATAGATGACCTCACAGAGTTTAATAATATGCCTACAGATGCACCTTTTAACTATGCTGCTCCTATTGATTTTATAGACGGTTCAACCTCAATTCCAGATGCTGAAACTTTTATGGATTTGGCAACCGTACAAAATGTTGGATGGGCACCTTTTTTGGATGACCAGTTGTATGTAAAGTTTGGAATACTTGATCGAGATACTCCAGAGCCAAAAGTCTATTTTATCAATAGCAATACTTATATCATTCATGCAAGTTTTTGGAGTGGTATTGGAGCGTCTGTTACAGGTGATGATAGCTCTGGAGAAATTGTTTTTAACCCAAATGACATTCTTCCAAACGGTAGTATAGGTAGTTACTCGTTTAATTTCTCTTTTGGAGATGCCTATGATTTTGAAGCAACACAAAGAACATATGAATTATTGGTGGCTAGTATGCCATTTCTTCAAAATAATATGAATCATTTTATTGGGCAATCTTCTGAAAACAATCATCTCAATAATTATGCTGAAGATTTTGAGGGTTCAAGAATTGAAGTGGCTTTAGAATCTGATGTTTTTGCGGAAGTGAATTATATTCCTTTCCATGAAGCAGAAGGCTATGGTTTTTTTAAGCATATGCAGGACTTAAATGAAACACCCGGAAGCCGTGATATTGTTCTTTATGACGCACTTCCAAATTCATTGCCAAGAGTTGGAGGAATCATAACCTCTGTGATACAAACTCCATTGTCGCATGTCAATTTGAGAGCCATACAAGATAATGTTCCGAATGCCTACATCGCAGAACCTTTGGCTATTGATTCAATTGCAAATTTACTTGGTAATTACATTTATTATAAGGTTGAAAATGAGCAATTTGAGATAAGAGAAGCGACTTTAAATGAAGTCAATAATTGGTATGAAGATCTTAGACCAACAGAGCTACAAATCCCCGTTCGAGATTTAAGTATTACTGAAATAATGCCTTTAGAAGACATCAATTTTGAAATGTCAAGTTCTTTTGGTGCAAAATGTTCTAACGTTGCAACCATGAGATCATTTGATTTTCCTGAGGGAACAATTCCCGATGGTTTTGGAATTCCGTTTTATTATTATGATGAATTCATGCAGTTCAATAATTTTTATGAAGAAGCACAAGTAATGATTAATAATCCTGCGTTTCAAAATGACATCAATTTTAGAACTGAACGGCTAAAAGATTTTAGAAGAGATATAAAAGATGCTCCAATGCCACAATGGATGATGGAAGATTTGCAAGCTATGCATGATGATTTTCCAGAGGGTACTGCAGTAAGATGCCGTTCAAGCACTAACAATGAAGACTTACCTGGATTTAGTGGTGCAGGATTATATACCTCCAAAACTCAGCATCTTGACGAAGGACATATCTCTAAATCCATAAAACAGGTCTATGCCAGTATGTGGAATTTTAGAGCCTATGAAGAGCGAGATTTTTATCGTATTGATCATTTTATGGCTGCTATGGGTGTCTTGTGTCATCCCAATTTTCAAGAAGAAAAATCAAATGGCGTTGGGATAAGTATCGATCCAATTTATAAGACAGAAGATACATTTTATTTGAACACACAAGTAGGGGAGTCATTGATTACAAATCCTGATCCAAATTCGGTGCCAGAGGAAATTTTATTGTATCAAAATCCAACGCAAGGCGGAGGGTATCTTGTATTAAGATTATCTAATTTAGTCAACCCGGGTGAATTGGTCATGGATCAAGTATACCTCGACCAAATGAGGGAATATTTAACGACTATTCATGATGAATTTTCGATTCTTTACGATGTTGTGGGTGCAGAAGGTTTTGGAATGGATATCGAGTATAAGGTAACAGCACAGGATCAATTAGCCATAAAACAAGCAAGACCATGGGTTTCATTTTGGGCAGATATCAATGGTGATTATGATTTGGGTGTATCAGCAATCGTTGAACCTCTTTCGTCTTCTACCTTAGGTAACAGTGAGTTAGTAACTGCTACAATCACCAATTTTGGTCTTAATGATATGAGTGATTTCGAGATTGAACTACTGATTAACGATCAACCTGTCGAATCACTTACAATTTCTCAAACAATTCCACCTTTTAGTGCATCGGATTTTCAATTTTCAGCACCTCATGATTTTTCAAATATTGGAGATTATAATATTACAGTAAATGTAAATCACATACTTGATGAGTATGAAAACAACGATTCTTTAAGTGTTATTGTAAGTAAAGTGCATGCATTGGATGGAGCACTTTCAATTGCTGATATTGCTGTAGTTTGTGATGAAGAGGTTGAGGTAAATACGGTTATTTTAAATCAAGGTGAAACAACTATAACTGATGTAAAAATTGAGGTTGTTGTAAATGGAGTTGTAGTTGATATTATTAATCAATCGGTCAATATAACTTTTCAAGAACAGGAAGGATTTATCATTAATATAGACGATAATCTTCAACAAAACAATAACAACATTACTTTAAATTTATTAGAAGTCAATAATCAAGTTGACGGAGATTCTAGCAACAATTCTGATTTTACAACCACAAATTTAGATTCGGAATATGATATTGTAACCCTAGTGATCAATGCCGATAATTATCCTCAAGAAACCTCATGGAAACTCTATGATGAAGGGGCAAATCAAATTGTAAATACAGGTTCATTACAAGGTGGAATGGATTTTTATAGTGAGGATATTTGTATTGATTACAGTTCATGTTTCACGCTATATTTTTATGATTCTTATGGCGATGGAATTTGCTGTGGCTATGGAGAGGGGGATTTTAGTGTTCTTGATTCAAATGGCAATGTAATTCTAACCAATACTGGAGAATTTGAATATGAAGTACAAGAAGTATTTTGTCCCGATGGAACAGGTTGTACTATAGAAGCTGATGTTAATATAACTCACGCCTCTTCTCCTTCTTCAAATGACGGAGTTATCAGAATTTATACTTCATCTGGATTAAGTCCTTTTCAATATAGTATTGATGGAGGACAAACATTTTCAGACTCTAATTCGTTTGATAATTTAGCTCCAGATAATTATGATATTGTTGTTGAAGATTCGCAGGGTCTTTGTTTTTTTGAGGAGACCTTTACAATTCAAGCTTGTGAATTTATTACAGTTGATATTATAGCAACGGAAGTTTCTTCTGTTGTTTCGGCAGATGGATCAATATCCATTAATCCAACATCTGGAATAGGTCCATATTTGTATAGCATCGATGGAGGGCAAAATTTTGATACCAATAATGTGTTTTTAGGCTTAGCTGTTGGTATTTATAATGTCATTGTAAAGGATGAATCAGAAATTTGTACATACAACGAAAGTGTCCCTGTTAAAGTCAAATCACAGGTGGTTATCAACGAAATTAATTACAATTCAAGTGATGCATTTAACCCTAGTGACTGGATTGAATTATATAATTCACAACCAACTTCTATTGATCTTTCAAATTGGCAAATAAAAGATGATAATGATAATCATGTATTTGTAATACCAGAGGGTACACAAATAGAGGGTAATGACTATTTGGTAATTGTCAAAAATGAAATGAACTTTGTTAGTGTATTTCCAAACATCCCATATGTAGGGGAATTGAGCTTTGGATTTGGTCAAACAGATGCTGTTCGATTGTTTAATCCTTGGGACAAACTCATGGATGAAGTTTATTACACTTCTGAACAACCCTGGCCTAGTTGTGCAAATGGAACTGGAAATACATTAGAATTGATTTCCCCAGATTTGGACAATTCATTACCAGAAAGTTGGAATTGTATCAACACATATGGAAGTCCAAAGGCTATAAATGACACAAGTAATAGTGGGGAGGCTTCAGGTGTCATAATCTATCCAAACCCTGTTCAAAATATACTCTATGTTAAAGGAAATTCAGAGGCCTATTCGATTGAAATTTATTCCTTAATTGGTCAGCTTGTAAAGACGGTATCTAATGCTAATGAAATAGACGTAAGTTTGTTAAGTCAAGGTATTTATTTGATAAGGATTAGAAATGAAAACATTTCTACAACACAGCGCTTTATTAAATTTTAATAAAAAACCCAACAACATGTTGGGTTTTTAAATTATTATTAGAGATTATAGTTATAAAAGCGTTTTTACCAAGTCGTTACAGTTGGTGGGTTAGTGGTATGATTAGTCCATAGACCTGTTCCGTTTGCACTCCACAAAGCAGAATATGTTAAATCACCATTTAATGTGTAAGCAAAATATCCAGAGCCATCATTATTAATAGTCATCTCATAAAATATTTGCATAGTGTCACCAAAATCAAATGACATTTCCATATTTAGACCATTGGCATCCGAGGCCCAAGAGACTTCTGTTGTGTAGTCTGGCATATTTTCCATGCCTTGCCCTAAAGCTTCAAAGTCGACTGTTGAAGCCCAATATCCTGAAGAGCCATCAACCATTTGCCAACCCTCAATAGTATAATAAACCGCACCTTGATAGGTAATTGTATAATAAAATTGGTACTGATTACCTACTAAATCATAACTATAGTCTACATCGAAATCTCCATAAGACCAGTCGCTGGTGGTTCTAGCTTCGTTTGCAGTCCTATTCATGTAACCATTATTAGTCATAAAAGCACCCATGGCATTCATTTGCCCTTGCATACTCATCACTTGAGAGTAAATAATAGGGGCATCATTTTGCATATTTTGAGGTAAGCGTTCCTCAAAATTAAAAGAAGTTATCTCAGGTTCAAATTGTGTGTCACTAGCCGAATCTCCACTACACGACCATAATAAAATGCCGGTAAGAACAAATATTATTTTTTTCATGTTTTGAAATTTAATTAAGTACCATTCCTATTGAATGATTAATTTTTTTGTTAATGTGTTGTTTCCTTGAACAATTCTTAGGTGATAGATTCCACTAGCTACAGCATTATTTAATTGAATAACATATTCACCATTTTTTTCTGTACTTGAATTGTATACCAATTGTCCAAGTGCATTATACAAAGAGATTTGTGTTTTTTTCGAGCTGTAAGGTAAGTTTACAGTAAAGTTACCATCTTTGGTGGGATTTGGATACACATAAAAAACAAACTCATTGTTATCATCAATGCTTAAAGGATTACCAAAATAAACCCCATAATCTTCGACTTGTCCAAGATTATATTGTGGCTCAAAACAAGGGTCGTTAATTGCATCAAGTTGCTGAACAATTAAACGGGCTCTTAATATAGCGTTTTCAACTACTCCAGAATTTGGTGTAGTGAATGAAAAGGATAAAGATGACGCGGTAGAAGTTGATCCACTAAATACGGTCTCATTGGCGTCAAGAAAATCACCGTCGTTATTGTAATCAATATAAAATCCTATATTAGTTGAAAAACTTAGTGCATTAGCTGGTCGATACTGTATAATATTTACATCATATGTTGTTCTTGTTTCCAGAATTGTTTGGTCTGTACAACTGTAATCTTTGTAATAGCCATCATCAGATATCACGCCACCAGAAGTTTTCCTTATGGTATTAAATTCAAAAAATGTAATTCCTCCATCATAACCATTTGCATTGTAAGAGCTAGTAGGAATGCAAGATGGATTAGTTGGTGTTAAATCATGAACATAAACAGTTTTTGTTAGTGTACTAGATGTTCCATTTTCGTTAGTAGCTGTAAGAGACACTTCCTTGCTACCTAAGGAGCTAAACGATGCTAAAGTTGTTACCGATGGATAAGAATTAAACGGACCGGTTTCTGTTAATGATGAAGGCGATCCATCTTCAAAAGTCCAATCATATGACGTAGCTCCACCCAAAGAATAATTATCAAATTCAACAGGAGAGTTGATACAAACCAACTCAACGGTTTCGAAATCGACAAGTGGGGTGCCAATACTACTACAGGTTGCTATTGGGGCACTATTTACTTCTGTTTCAAACTCATTTAGAGTGTATTGAGGGTTCCAGCTAAATTCATCAATCCATGGACCATTATTATAATCCATAAACCCACCTGTATTACCCTGTCCATCTTGAAACGTATGACTCATTCCAAAGTTATGACCTAATTCATGAATAAAGACCAACCATGTAGGATCATTAGTTATACTACTACTGACAGCATATTTATAGCCAGGTTGGTTAAGCGTTCCAATCCAAGCTAAACCTACAGTTCCGAAAGGCCCAAAATGAGCAGTTATATTATGGGCTAAATCAAAATCTATTGCTCCAAAACCGCCAGTGCCTGCCCATTCTCCAAACCTATCTAATTGATTTTGTATTGTGCAACTACTACAGTCAACACTGTATGGTTCTGATTCAGTTGTATTAGAAGTCGAAATATATTGACCAACAAAAATAAGCTCTACATTAGTATCAAATTCAAAATCTTTAAAATAGGGCGCAGAAATATTCATCAAGGCAATATTAAAAACTTCCATATCTGTAACATCACCACCAAGTGCAGTCAAAGCAGACTCGTCTGATGCTATTGCAACTTCAACTCTATAGCAATCTCCTAAAGCTTGATTTCTGTAATTGTTTTCTAGATTCTTTCTGATTTTGTAAGCATCAGTAACTCCACATTTGGTGTCCTCATTAAGATTAAGGTTTCTGGCTTCGTACAAAACAAATGTATTCTTCTTTTTATTGCCAATAATGAAATGTAGAGGTTCAATAAAATATTCTTTATCGTTGGTTATGATCATACCATGAATGATATCTTTGGTAATTGTTAATCGAACACCATTGTTTGGTTGGTTTAAAATATTCCCTTCAAATGTTACATTTCTATTTCCACCACTAATTGATCTTCCAGAATCAGATCCAATTATAAGTTTGTAGTCATCGGAAATAACATTATTTTTTCTTAAAACGATATCAAAATCATCAACGTTAGGAAATTCAAAATTCAAGAGAATTTCATTATCTAAATGTTGTTGAACATATTTGTTTAATGATTCTGTGTCAATTTCAAACAATGAATATTGATTGAAACTTGAATAAAGTTTTTTTTCTGATTCAGAATCTACACTTGCCTCTTTAATTTCAACAGAATTTAAATCTTTTATTTGAGCAGATGAAATGAAAATAACACAAAAAGTCAGTAATAATGACCATCTGTGTTTAATTGATTTTAAGCTAAACATATTTGTTAATTTAATTATAGGCAGTAAAATTATAATTATTTTTTGACTAGACAATAATAAATAATGTTAAACAAAATTAAACATTCAGAGAAGTAAATAACAAAATATAGAAACAGAATAAAATTTTTACCTATTTTTTTTCATAAGTTACACTTTGTACACCATTTCCTACAGAAAGTTCCAATATTTTATCATCACATAATTCTTTTACTATAGGAATTAAATTTTGGTCAGTTCCAAATGAAATAGATTTAATTTTTTTTACGCCGTTTGGGTGGATAAAATTTTTGGGTTTTGGATCGACATCAAAATAGGTCATCAGAAAAGGGAGTTTTAGCTCATAAGGAAACAAAAGTTTCCACTTAAGAATTCTGTTTAAAGGGTCTATTCTGTAACTTTTTGTAATAAAATAATTTTGCTCATTTTTTATTAATATTTTCTCCTCTTCTTTGAAATCAGAGCTATAATTTTCTAAACACAAGCCAAAGAATCCTTCGTTTATATTTTTCCAATACTTAAATCTTTCTACGACTTTTGCCTTACCCAAAAGTCTTAAAATTAGAATGATGTAAAAGTTTGCAGGTGCTTTCTGTAATAGTTCAATATATGGGCCATCTGAAAAATAAATTAATGCATTATGCGGTCTTTTTTTTGAGCCAAAATCAACTTTAAAACCCTTGTTGCGAAATTTGATAACACAGTCACCCAGATTGCTAGTTTTATATAAAACGTGACTTACTTTCATTTTAATAAATTAAGTGATACATAGACAAGTTTTATGTTTTGGATTTAGTCCTTAAAGTTTATAATTTGAATCATGACTATCTGTTATTTGCTTTGCAATTTCATGTAAGTTTGTATTAAACCCCGTGTCATAAGTAAAGTTGCTGAGATTAACGCCATAAATACTACTCAACCATAACATTGTTCCTGTTTCTCTAATAATATCTCCCTGGTGTCCTTTTGGATCAACAAACAATGAGGTTGATTGTGGACCAAATCTTGATATATCATCCAATAGCTCATTGTTTTCATTCATTTGATCCAATTTTACTGATGTCCATCCCGTAGGTATGGTGAAAATTTTTGTAGATGGAAATTCTATACGTAATTGGTCTACTATCTGATGATGGACAATATCATTAACAAAATAATCGTACAATTCTTGGATAGTTTCAAATCCATATTCTTGAGCACGTTGTTCCCAATCTGCTGGGAAATCAATTTGTGGTATCGCAATAAAAATGATAATGTTTGGATTGTTTTGTAAAGCATAATTTATCCATGCGCGGTGTCCTTCAGTTGGATCTTCAGGTTCGTGACCTGCTGTCATTCCAAAAATATCAATATTGCCTTGATCTAGGGTTGCTTTTATTTGTTGATGTTCACTTGTGTTTGAGTCATTCCAAAAATTAATAGGTCTTCCATTCTCGCCTCCTCGGGTTATTCGAGTACTATTATGATTTTCAAATCCAGCAAGAATTGACAAGTCATCAAGTTTTTCAGCATAGGGCTTAAAGAAACTATTTCCAATAAGCAGCATATTATAACCTTGGGTCTGTATTGGCTGTGGAGTCTCTTCCTTGTTACAAGCTGTCAAAAGCATCACATTTAGAATGAAAAGAGAAAGAATTTTCTTCATAATTTTATTTTTTTAATTTATTTAGGTTATAGTCTTTTTGTATTTTTTAAATTTAATAAAAAAATATTCCCTAAAATAAATTTATTTTAGGGAATAATGCTGTGGAGCAGAGGGGAGTGAAATCGAACTATTTTGGGGAGGATTTAATCACTTTATCATAGTAATTCCAATTTCTATTGGTCTGCTGTTCAGGATTAACTTTGAATTTAGTTCTGTAGCTTTGCAAAACCAACGATAATATTTTTCAAACCAGATATTTTATAATTAGTGACTATTTATAAAATTATTGAATTCCGTCTTTGCGGTCAAACTTTCAAAAAGAGAGACGTGTCCACCACCTGGGATTTCAACAAATTGTCTGTTTTGACAAGTTAAGCAACTTATTACCTCTTGTTTAAAAGTTGGCCACAAGTTCATTTGTATAGAAGAATCATCTAAACCTTGAACAAACAAAATATCGGACTTGAAATCATTTGTGAAATTGAGTAATGACCTTTGAAAATATGCGTTTGGGTTGTCAGCGGTAGTTCCGTATAAATCCTTAAGATTAGAACATACAACCCCTGATTGAACCTGACCATTTTCCTCTAGTTGACACCTATAAACAAGATTTAATGGTCCTGGAGCATTAGCAATTACGCCATTTGTTTGGTGCATTGTATTAAGTCTTGTTACCATATAGCCTCCTTGGGAGTGCCCCGCTAATAATATCTTATTTACAGTTATTCCTAATTCTTGACTTGCTTTGTTTTTCAACCATAATAAGGCAGCTTCACATTGAATAATACCATCGCCTAATAATATATTTTCTTGGGGATATGCTACACTTACAATCATCATATCATTTCGATCTAAAACGCTCTTGAATTTATCAAGAGTTGTATTGGCAGCAGTCATTAAGTTTAAGTCATACAATACTGTACCGTGAAATACTAATAAGACATCAACTTGGTTTAAGGCAGGTTTGTCTATTACAACATCAACATTAATATTATTATAGGAAATAGTCCGTGTTTCTCTATAAGCATCAATAGACAGCTCTGTATTTTCATTGGCACAAGAGAAAAAATGTATAATTGAAAGTAAAAAAAATAGTCTCAAAGCAGAAATAGTATTCAATAAAATTAGTAAAATATATAGTCAAATTGTAAGAATATTTTGTGTAATTGTAAAATACTTATTTTCTAATCAAATGTTTGATATTATAAAGGATTATTATTTTGTGAAAATTTCAAATTTTAGAATATTAAAAATTATTGCCTAAAATAAA
>CAXPPN010000017.1:0-43966 GCA_964219345.1 Aeromicrobium sp.
AATATTCTAGTTTTTGGGATGTTACAGGGCCTGCTCCAAAAGAAGGCTCAGCAGCCGTACAATTTGAGCAACTTAAAAACGGACTTGTAGGGTCAATGCTTAATGTTCATGGTGTTGAAAATGTATACAAATTACAAAAAATAGCCGTAGAAGAAACACGACTAGGAATCCCATTAATTTTTGGGTTTGATGTTATTCATGGCTATAAAATAATCACTCCAATACCTTTGGCTGAAGCCGCAAGTTGGGATTTAGAAGCTATAGAATTGTCGGCTAAAAATGCAGCCTTGGAGGCCTCTGCAGCAGGAATCAATTGGACATTTGCACCAATGGTAGATATTTCGAGAGATGCACGTTGGGGACGAGTCATGGAAGGCGGTGGAGAAGATCCCTATTTAGGGTCTAAAATTGCATTTGCAAGGGTCAAAGGATTTCAAGGAGACGATCTATCAAATCCATCAACAATTGCAGCTTGTGCAAAACACTTTGCTGGATATGGATTTACCGAATCAGGAAAAGAATACAACTCTGTTGATGTAGGAACTCAAACCTTGCACAATATTATTATGCCTCCTTTTAAGGCTACTATTGATGCTGGTGTTCGTACTTTTATGAATTCATTTAGTCAACTAAACGGTGTTCCTGCAACAGGTAGTAAATTTCTTCAGCGTGATATTCTAAAAAGAGATTGGAATTTTGATGGCTTTGTAGTGTCAGACTGGGGTTCAATTGAAGAAATGGTAGAACATGGTTATGCCAAAGATGAAAAAGAAGCGGCTCAATTGGCGGTAGAAGCAGGTTCTGATATGGATATGCAATCGCTTTCCTATGTGGAAAATTTAGCAGATTTAGTAAAATCGGGTATTGTTGATGAAAAACTTATTGATGATGCTGCACGAAGAATATTACGTGTAAAATTTGAACTTGGTCTTTTTGACGACCCTTACAAATACTGTGATTTATCACGAGAAAGTAAAATTTTAGGCAATCAAAATCTTCATGATGCCAGTTTAGATATGGCCAAAAAATCAATCGTACTTTTAAAAAACCAAAATCAAATATTACCTCTAAAAAAAGAAGGGCTAAATATTGCATTGATTGGCGACCTTGCTAATGACAAAACAAGTCCGCTAGGCAATTGGATATTAGCAGCAGAGAAGAATTCTGCAGTTTCAGTTCTTGAGGGGTTAAAATCTTATTCTAGAAATAACGTTGAATTTTCTGTTGGTACAAAATTGAATATTGGAGCGTTAGAATTTGCAAAAGAATTAAAAATCAATACTACAGACAAAAGTGATTTTGCTGCTGCTTTGAAACTTGCTAAAACATCCGATGTTGTCGTAATGGTTTTAGGAGAACATGGTCTTCAAAGTGGAGAAGGACGAAGCAGAACAAATATTGGATTACCTGGGTTACAACAAGAACTTCTTGAAGCAGTTTATAACATTAATAAAAATATTGTCCTTGTACTAAATAATGGCAGACCTTTAGTATTGAATTGGGCCAATAAACATATCCCTGCAATTGTTGAAGCCTGGCAATTGGGCTCTCAAAGTGGCAATGCAATTGCTCAAGTCCTGTATGGTGATTACAATCCGAGTGGGAAATTACCAATGACATTTCCAAGATCTGTGGGTCAAGTACCCATTTATTACAATTATAAAAGTACCGGAAGGCCAACTTTACCATCTCCAGGAGAGGTTTTTTGGACGCATTATCAAGATGAAGAAAACACACCTTTGTATCCTTTCGGTTATGGATTAAGTTATACCACTTTTGGATATAAGAATTTGAAAATTCAAAGTCAAACTGATACTTCTATTGAAGTTAGTGTAGAAGTGACCAATACTGGAAACCTTGAGGGAAAAGAGGTTGTTCAACTTTATGTAAAGGATCATTTTGCACGTCCTGCTCAAGCGGTTCGAAATTTAAAAGGTTTTGAATTGATTAATTTGAATCCAGGCGAGACAAAGACAGTACAATTTTTACTCACTGAAAAAGAACTTGGTTTTTATGACAATAATGGAGATTTTACATTACAGTCTGGTGAATTTTCTGTTTTTGTAGGAGGAGATTCCACAGCAGATTTAAGTACAAACTTTAGCTTATGATGATTTTTAGAATTTTACTCATACTAGCATTTACTTTTTTACAAAAACCAGAGGATAATCCTGGTAAACGTATTATTTTTAATGATGATTTCGAACAGTCTTTTTTGGACTTAAAGTATTGGAATTATGACTTAGGAGATGGTTGTCCAAATCTTTGTGGATGGGGTAACAAAGAATACCAGCACTACACAAAAGAGAATATTTTTGTTCGTGATAAAAAATTAGTTATTAGAGCAACAAAAGAAGGAGATCGTTATTACTCAGGAAGAATTACAACAAAAGACAAAATTGAATTTCAATATGGTACTGTTGAGGTAAAAGCGAAACTTCCAAAAGGCTTGGGAGTATGGCCAGCGATCTGGATGCTTGGCTACGATATTGAAGAAAATTATTGGCCAAATTGTGGAGAAATTGACATTATGGAGTATGTGGGTAGAATGCCTGGAAAAATTCACACAACCCTTCACACAAAAGATAGTTATGGCGTATCAAAAAACACCAAAATTTCTTTATTTGACAATATTGAGGATGGATTTCACACCTACAAAATGCAATGGGATGAAAATCAAATTCAATTTTTTGTAGACGATGAAAATGTATACACTTTTGCTCCAGAAGAAAAAACTGCGGATATATGGCCATTTGATAAGCCTTTTTATCTCATTCTAAATTTAGCAGTTGGAGGGTATTTTGGTGGATTTGAAGTTGATGACTCCATTTTTCCACAAGAATTTATTATTGATTATATCAAAGTTTATAAAACGCCTAATCTTTAAGTAAAAGCGTAAGTTTATCTATAATTTTTGAAGTCGCTCCTTTGTTTTCTTTAATATAAGCGTTGTTAATTTTTCCACATTTTTCTCTATGATCTGCATCAATAATCAACTTATCTAAAGTTGTTTCAAAGGACTTATAATCTCCAATACTAAAAAGCCCTCCCCGCTCTAACATTTTTTTCGCTTCAGGAAATTTATCATAGTTTTTACCAATTATAATTGGAATACCAAAAACAGCAGCTTCAAGTGTATTGTGCAATCCACTAGAGCCCATACCGCCACCAACATAAGCGATATTTGCATAGTTATAAATCTTGGAGAGGATTCCAATGGTATCAACAACAAAAACTTGTTTATCTGATAGTGACACTTTCTGATGCTTAGAAAATAAAACAGCGTTATCTCCCAAAGCTTTCATTAACCTTTTTATTTCTTGTTTATTTATCAAATGAGGAGCAATGATAAATTTTGTTGATTTATCAGCTTTTTGGATGAAAGGGACTAGTATGTTTTCATCTTCAACCCATGTGCTTCCAGCAACTATACACAACTTATTATCTATAAAATCTTCTAAATATGGAAGTGAATTATTATGTGTCAATTGATTCGAAACACGATCGAAGCGGGTATCATTTGACTCTGTAACATAATAATACCCTATTGATTTTAATAATTCTTTTGATTCACTATTTTGAGTAAAAATATGATCAAAACTGAAAAATAATTTTTGAAATGATTTGCCATAAAACTTAAAAAAGTGTTGATGAGGTCTCAACAATGTAGAGATTAAAACAACTTTTGTGGGGTGATTTTTTAGTGCTTTCAGGTAATTTGGCCACAAATCATATTTTACAAAAACAACTAGTTTTGGATTAACAAGTTTTAAAAATATTTCAGCGTTTCTTTTGGTGTCTAAAGGCAAATACACCACAATTGAAGTTAATGGGTTTTCTTTTCGAACTTCATATCCAGAAGGTGAGAAAAATGAAAGCACAATTTTTGCTTTAGGATATTTAGATTTAAGTTTCTCAAATACAGGGAGTCCTTGTTCATATTCCCCTAGTGAAGCACAATGCAACCAAAAAACAGTATCTTCTTTTTGAATATTGTTTTGGAGAGTCTCAAAGGTCTTTTTGCGGCCATCTATACCTTTTTTCAATTTCGTATTGAACCCTCCTGCAACAGGAAGTAAAAGCTTAACAAATGCAATAATAAGATTATAAATGACTAACAATATGTTGTGTTTAAAAAACAAAAATACATTCTTTATCTTAATTTTAGCATTTGCCCAAAGCTATTTTTGTATTTTTGTGATGCACAAAATCAATTTATTTTCTGATAAAAAGTGATATGAAAAAAATTCAAATGGTCGATCTAAAAGGTCAATATGCCACGATAAAAGATCAAGTTAATACTTCCATTCAAGAGGTAATTAATACAACTTCTTTTATCAATGGACCTAAAGTCAAGGAATTTCAAAAAAATCTTGAAGATTATTTAGGTGTAAAACATGTGATTCCTTGTGCCAATGGGACCGACGCTTTGCAAATTGCAATGATGGGACTCGGGCTTAAGCCGGGAAATGAGGTCATTACTGCAGATTTTACATTTGCCGCCACCGTAGAAGTGATTGCACTTTTAGGATTAACACCTGTTCTTGTTGATGTTGATTCTGAGCATTTTAATATTGATGTAGACGCAATTGAAAAAGCAATTACTCCAAGAACAAAAGCAATTGTACCTGTGCATTTATTTGGGCAATGTGCCAATATGGACGCCATTTTAGCACTTGCAAAAAAGCATAACTTGTATGTTATTGAGGACAATGCTCAAGCCATAGGTGCTACATATACATCAAAAAACGGTGCTAAATCCAAAGCTGGAACCATTGGAGATGTCGCTTCAACTTCTTTTTTTCCATCAAAAAACTTAGGGTGCTATGGTGATGGGGGCGCAATTTTTACCAACAACGATGATTTGGCTCATACGATTCGTGGGATTGTTAATCACGGAATGTACAAAAGATATCACCATGATGTTGTAGGGGTTAATTCTAGATTAGACTCCATTCAAGCTGCAGTGTTGGATGCAAAATTACCTCATTTAGACAACTACAATAAAGCACGACAAAATGCCGCTAGAAAATACAATAGTGCTTTCAAAAATCACCCAAATATAGAAATACCAAAAGCTGGAAATGGATGTGATTCCATATGCGAAAACTGCGATTGCCATGTTTTTCATCAATATACTTTAAAACTTAAAAATACAGATCGAGATGCTTTGGTTGCGCATTTGAATTCAAAAGGAATACCTTGTGGCGTATATTATCCAATTCCTTTGCATAAGCAAAAAGCTTATGTAGATAAACGTTACAATGACGCAGATTTTAAAGTCACAAATCAATTATCTAAAGAAGTGATTTCATTGCCAATGCATACAGAATTAGATGATAGTCAGATTGAATTTATTACGACCACTGTTTTAGAGTTTTTATCCTAAATAACAATACTATGAAAAAGTTAATAGTCTTATTTTTTCTCTCTCAAATCTTTGTGGGTTTTGCTCAAGATATCTATTTGCATTGCGGACAACTTATTGATACCGAAAAGGAAGAAGTATTTACAGAAAAAACAATTGTAGTTTCTGGGAATAAAATTAAATCTATTGAAAATGGATATATAACATCTGATAATCCAAATGATACCGTTGTTGATTTAAAATCAAAAACAGTAATGCCGGGGTTGATTGATATGCATGTACACATGGAGAATGAATACAATCCGGCACGTTATATGGATCAATTCACTGCGAATGAAGCCGACGTAGCATTTAAATCTGTAAATTATGCAGAAATAACACTTTTAGCAGGATTTACAACGGTTAGAGATTTAGGAGGAACAGGTGTTAATATTGCGCTTAGAAATGCCATAAACAACAATACCATTTTAGGGCCAAGGATTTTCACTGCAGGAAAAGCCATTGCAACAACAGGTGGACATGCCGATCCTACCAATGGAAGAAAGAAACTTTTAATGGGCGATCCTGGTCCGGAACAAGGAGTAATAAATAGCCCAGATGAAGCCAGAAAAGCAGTGCGTCAAAGGTATAAAAATGGTGCCGATAACATAAAAATTACGGCAACTGGTGGTGTTTTGAGTGTTGCAAAAAATGGACAAAACCCACAATTCACTCTAGAAGAGGTTAGAGCTATATGCGAAACGGCTAAGGATTATGGAATGATAGTAGCGGCACATGCCCATGGCGATGAAGGCATGCAACGTGCTGTTATTGGAGGTGTAACAACTATTGAACATGGCACTAAAATGAGCTATAAAACAATGGACCTCATGAAGCAATATGGTACTTACTTTGTGCCAACAATTACTGCAGGAAAAGCAGTTGCAGAAAATGCCAAAATTGATGGATTTTATCCAGAAATTATAGTGCCAAAAGCGTTGGAAATTGGCCCAAAAATCCAAAGTACTTTTGCTAAGGCCTACAAACGCGGCGTAAATATTGCCTTTGGAACAGATGCTGGTGTATTTCCTCATGGCCAAAATGCTAAGGAGTTTGGCTATATGGTAGAAGTTGGTATGCCGCCTATGGAGGCCATTCAATCTGCGACACTTATAAATGCAAAAGTATTGGGATTAGCTAATGAACTAGGCCAAATCAAACCTAATTTTATTGCAGATATAGTTGCTACCGATTCAAACCCATTGGAAGATATTACTGCAATGGAGCGTATAAGTTTTGTAATGAAAGACGGCATTATTTATAAAAACTAATCTACGAAATTACATTTTCGCTTTTTCTTTTTTGCTGATAAGAAGCAATAATAAGTAGTATCATTCCTAAGGTTACTGATAAATCAGCAACATTAAAAATACCAGTTTGTACAAAACTAAAATCCATAAATAAAAAGTCTGTGACAGATCCATGTACAAAACGATCATACAAATTTGCAATACCACCACCAGAAACACAACTAAAACCTATAACAGAAAGACGATCTAGAGAACAGTTTGTAAGTAGATAATAGAGCACAACGCTAAGGACAATTACAGGTAAAATCAAAAGAAAAATTAGTTTTATTGTTGGGTGCGAATCACTTCCAATTCCCAAAAAAGCGCCAGTGTTTTCCACATTCATCAGTTGCAACAATTTGCCAACAATTTCAGTGCGTGAGCCTGGCAAAACTTCTGCTCTTACAATATGTTTTGAATATTGATCGAGACCAATATTTAATAAAATCAAAAAGATGATGTATGCTACTCTTTTGTTCATAAATTCTAGCTTTATAAGGTTGCAGTGCTAGTGTTGGCCTCTCTATTGATTTTTTTAACTAAACCTTGTAAGACTTTTCCAGGACCTACTTCAGTAAAGTTTTGAGCACCATCTATTAACATTTGATCTACAGATTGAGTCCAACGTACAGGTGATGTCAATTGAGCAATCAAATTCTTTTTTATGTCTAAAGTATCTTGAACGGCACTTGCAGTTACATTTTGATAAATTGGACAGTCAGGGGTGTTGAATGTTGTGTCTTCAATAGCCGCAGCTAATTGTTCTCTTGCAGGCTCCATTAGTGGAGAGTGAAATGCCCCTCCAACAGGCAAGACCAATGCACGTCTAGCCCCTTTTTCCTTCAATATCTCGCAAGCTTTATGAATTGGTTCGATTGCGCCAGAAATGACCAGTTGTCCTGGGCAATTATAGTTTGCAGCTACAACAACGCCATCAATACTATTACAGACTGTTTCAACAATATCATTTTCTAAACCTAATACGGCGGCCATTGTACCTTCTGTAGATTCACATGCTTTTTGCATCGCATCTGCACGTTGTGCAACAAGTTTTAAGCCTTGTTCGAAACTCAAAGTATTATTGGCAACCAAAGCAGAAAATTCACCCAATGAATGTCCGGCGACCATATCTGGATTAAAATGGTCTCCCATACTTTTTGCCAAAACTACAGAATGAAGAAATATGGCGGGTTGTGTCACATTGGTTTGCTTCAAATCTTCTGGAGTTCCTTCAAACATGATTTTTGTAATTTCAAAACCAAGGATTGAATTTGCCTGTTCAAACATTGTTTTTGCTACAGAAGATTGCTGATATAGTTCTTGCCCCATTCCTGGAAATTGTGCTCCTTGACCTGGAAAAATATATGCGTTCATTTCAATTAATTTTGTTGTTTTATATATGTTATAAAGCTAAAATCACAAACGTGTTTATCGTCTTTTTTTATGTATTCTTTACTAACTTCTTTCCACACTTTTAAATCAATTTCTGGAAAAAATGTATCGCCTTCAAAATTAGCATGTACTCGTGTAAGTTCAATTCTATCAGCAACATTTAAAGCTTGTTTATAAATTTCTCCACCACCAATAATATAGGGTTGTGGATCATTTTTTGAAATTTCAATAGCTTTTTCTAATGAATTGACCACCAAAATTCCTTTTGGAACTTTATAATTCTTTTGACGTGTGATGACGACATGAGTTCGATTTGGCAAAGGCTTTGGAAAACTTTCAAAAGTTTTTCGCCCCATAATAATGTAATGCCCAGAAGTTAGGGCTTTAAAGCGTTTCAAATCTAGACTCAAATTCCAAATCAAATCATTGTCTTTGCCTATCACTTGATTTTCTGAAACGGCCACAATTATGGTCACTATTTGATGTTTTGTTGTGTTCAATAGTATATAAACTTAGTCCGCAAAAATAGCGTTTTCAGTTGAAATTATATAGCAACTTTTCCTTTGATGTGTGGGTGTGGGTCGTAATCAACAAGGGTAAAATCATCAAAAGTGAAGTCGAAAATATTATCTACTTCGGCATTAAGGATCATTTTTGGTAAAGGTCGTGGTTCTCTGGAGCGTTGCAATTCTATTTGTTCAATATGATTATTATAAATATGAGCATCTCCAAAGGTGTGTATAAACTCACCAGCTTGATACCCACAAACTTGTGCCATCATCATGGTAAACAAGGCATAAGAAGCAATATTAAAAGGAACACCCAAAAATATGTCTGCACTACGCTGATACAATTGACAAGATAATTTTCCTTCGTGTACATAAAATTGAAAAAAAGCATGACAGGGCGGGAGGGCTGCTTTTCCTTCGGCAACATTGTCTGAAAATGATTTTGAGGTATCAGGTAACACAGAGGGGTTCCATGCAGAAACCAACATTCTTCTGCTATTTGGATTTGTTTTTAAGGTATCGATAACAGATTGAATTTGGTCGATTTCATCGCTATTCCAATTGCGCCATTGATGGCCATATACAGGGCCAAGATCCCCATTCTCATTTGCCCATTCATTCCAAATTCGAACACCATTTTCTGTTAGATATTTTGTGTTGGTGTCTCCTTTAAGGAACCACAACAATTCATAGATAATGGATTTTAGGTGGAGTTTTTTTGTAGTAACCATAGGAAAACCCTCACTCAAATCGAAGCGCATTTGATATCCAAAAACACTTTTTGTTCCAGTTCCTGTACGGTCTCCTTTTTCGTTTCCATGTTCTAAAACATGGTTTACTAGGTCAAGATATTGCTTCATATATAAAGTGAATTATAATGAATAAAAATAATTAATACAGTGATGAATGTAAAGCGACTAGGGTTAATAATTTTAAAAGTTATCAACGAAATTATTATCCAATAATTAGGCCTGCTATTGTTGCAGACAAAAGGGATGCGATAGTTCCTCCGATAAGAGCTTTCATTCCTAGTTCTGAGAGTGTTTTTCTTTGTCCTGGCGCTAGAGAACCAATGCCTCCTACTTGAATTCCGATGGAAGCAAAATTGGCAAAACCGCATAGCATATAGGTAGCCATTACAATTGATTTTTCATATTTCAGATGTACAAGTTCTAGCGGATTTTTCAAGTCTGCTAGTTGAATATACCCTACAAATTCACTAGCTGCAAGTTTTATTCCAAGCAGTTGTCCCATAAGCGCAACATCTTCTTTTGCAATTCCAATAAGCCACATGAGCGGGGCAAAGGCATATCCAAGAATAAATTCTAATGAAAATTCTGAGTAAGGCGTATTGGCCTGAACCCATCCATTTAGACCACCAAAATCGCCTAACCATCCTAAAATGCCATTAATCATTGCAATAAAAGCTAAAAACACCAATAGCATTGCACCAATATTAAAAGCGAGTTTTAGACCTTCTGTAGTTCCATTTGCTATAGCGTCAAGAATATTTGAACCTACTTTTTCTTGAGAAATTGTAATGTCATTATTGATAGTTTCTGTTTGAGGATATAAAATTTTTGAAATTACAATAGCGCCAGGCGCGGCCATTACTGAAGCTGTTAATAAGTGTTTGGCATAATATTGTCTTAAGATTTCGTCTTCACCGCCTAAAAATCCAATATAAGCAGCTAGCACCCCTCCAGCAACAGTTGCCATTCCACCAATCATCACCAGAAGAATTTCTGAGCGATTCATTTTTTCTAAGTAGGCTTTAATCATCAACGGTGCTTCTGTTTGACCTAAAAATATATTTCCAGCAACACTCAAACTTTCTGCGCCTGAAACTTGTAATAATTTTGTTAGACACCATGCAAATATTTTTACCACCTTTTGAATGATTCCCAAATAAAACAATAGCGAGGTCAAAGCTGAAAAGAAAATAATAGTGGGAAGTATTGAAATGGCAAAAGTGTTTAGCGATGTATCAATTTTTCCTGTGCTAAATGCCGCAAAAAGAAACTCTGTTCCTTTTTGTGTAAAGTCAAGAACGGCGAGGAATAATCCCCCAATGCCTTTAAAAATTTTCTGGACAAAATCTATTTTCAAAACCGCAATTGCAAGTATGAGTTGAGCCGATAATCCGAAGCCTACAGTTCTCCAGTTAATGGCTTTTCTGTTTGTGCTCAATAGAATTGAAATCCCTAAAAGAACAAGTATTCCAAGACCCCCTCTGAATAAGCTATTTAAGTTAAATCCTTGACTTTCAATTATTTGGTTTGAGTTGTCTTGACCTATTGCAATTTGACTGAAAAGTAAAATAAATAGGAATACAATATTTTTCATTGGTTATGTTGGTTATCGTTTTGAGATTTCATCTCTTAGTTTTGCAGCTTTTTCATAATCTTCTTCTTGTACTGCTTTTTGTAATAATTCTTCTAATTCTTGTAAAGATAAGTTTTTATATTCTAGTTGTGGGTTTAAATCTTCACCTGTAGATTCAAATGATGCCTCTTCAAAAATCACCGTATCATCTTTTTCATCCTCATTTTCTTCAGGATTAATTTTGAGAATTATTCCTGCTTTTTCTAGAATGTTTTTATAAGTGAAAATCGGTGCAGAAAAGCGTAAAGCAAGAGCAATGGCATCGCTAGTTCGAGCATCAATAATTTCTTCTTTTCCATTGCATTCACATATTAACGAGGCATAAAATACACCGTCTACAAGTTTATGAATGATTACTTGTTTAATGGTTATATTGAAACGGTCTGAAAAGTTTTTAAATAAATCATGAGTTAGAGGTCTTGGTGGTCGGATATCTTTTTCTAAAGCAATGGCAATAGATTGAGCTTCAAATGCTCCAATAACAATTGGTAGCTTTCGTTCTCCATCTACTTCACTGAGAATCAAAGCGTAAGCACCGCTTTGCGTTTGACTGTATGAAATACCTTTTATATTTAGACGAACAAGACTCATTATTTGTAGTAACAAATAACAGTTTTAATTCCTAAAATACCAAACTTAAATCTTTAAGTTTTAATAAATTAAATTAAAAACTAGTTATAAATGATTTGGAATTGGGGTTTTTATGTGTTCTGAGCCTTAAATTCTTTGAGTTTTTCTGTCAATTTTGGAACCACTTCAAAGGCATCTCCAACAATCCCATAATCAGCTGCCTTAAAAAATGGAGCCTCTGGATCAGTGTTGATGACGACTTTTACTTTGGAAGAATTTATTCCCGCCAAATGCTGTATTGCTCCAGAAATTCCAATAGCAATATAAAGGTTGCTTGCCACAGGTTTTCCTGTTTGTCCAACATGTTCGCTGTGAGGTCTCCATCCAAGATCTGAAACAGGTTTTGAACATGCTGTAGCAGCGCCCAAAACTTCGGCAAGATCTTCAATCATGTTCCAATTTTCTGGACCTTTTAGTCCTCTACCTGCAGAGACTACAGTTTCTGCATCTGCAATAGAAACTTTATTGGCGGCTTTATCAATATTTTCAACAGTAATTTCTGATGCTATAATGCTAGGAGAAAAAGACTCCGTATGCGGAGAAACAGCATGTTCTACTAGTCCAAAAGCATTATTAGAAAGTCCAATAATTTTGACTTCCGTTGTTATTTCTGTTTCACAAAATGCTTTATTGCTAAACACACTCCTTTTTACTGTAAATGGTTGTGTTTGTGTTGGAAGCTCAATTACATTTGGAACATATCCGGCATCTAGTCCTACAGAAAGCAATGGTGCAAGGTAGCGGCTATCTGCGCTACTACTCAAAACCACCACACTAGCTTGTTCTTTTTGTGCTGCTTGTGTAATGATATCAGCATAAATTTTTGCATTAAATTTTTCAGAAAAATCTACCGTTAATACTTTATCAACTCCGTAGTTTCCCAGCAATTCACTATTTTCTGAAGAAAAAACCACAGCACTTAAACTTGTATTGAGTGTATTGGCCAAGGCACGCCCATAGGAAGCAACTTCTAAAGCCGCTTTTTTAATAGTTCCATTATCAGATTCTATGTATACGAGTACAGACATATTTTTTTGTATTAGATGACTTTTGCTTCGTTGTGCAAAAGATCAATAAGTTCATCAATGTTATCGGCATCAACCATTTTAATAGCACCTTTTGGCGCAGGTTTTTCAAAATGGACAGATGCTGTAAATGTTTTATTTTCGGAGGGTTCTAGTACAGTTAGAGGCTTTTTTCTAGCCATCATAATGCCTCGCATGTTGGGAATTTTTAGGTCGCTTTCTTCTACAAGACCTTTTTGTCCACCAATAACAAGTGGTAAAGTGCTTGTAAGTGTTTCTTTTCCCCCATCTATTTCCCGAACAGCGGTTGCTTTTCCTCCTTCAATTTCAAGAGCAATACAATTATTAACAAAGCTTGCTCCCAAGGCTGCTGCCATCATTCCTGGTACCATACCACCATTGTAGTCTATGGATTCTCGACCTGCAATGATCAAATCATAACCACCGTCTTGTGCCACTTTTGTGAGCTCTTTGGCTACAGCAAATCCATCTGTTGGGGGAGTATTTACCCTAAAAGCAGCATCGGCACCAATGGCTAAAGCCTTCCGTAATGTTGATTCTGTTTCTGGTCCTCCAACATTTACAACATCTACGGTTGCGTTTTGTTTTTCTTTAAACCACATAGCTCTTGTTAAGCCAAACTCATCGTTGGGATTGATTACAAATTGAACCCCATTGGTATCAAAAGTTCTATTATCGTTTGTGAAATTTATTTTTGAAGTCGTATCAGGTACATGACTTATACACACTAATATTTTCATTGATTGGGTGTTTTTTAATGTTTGAATTAAATATCAGGACGAAGGTACAAAAAAAGTTCATATTTCCTATGCATGCATAGGAAATTTTAAACAAATGATGTGTTTATTATTATACATTATTGTTATTTTTGCACCATCAAAAATCAGCGAATGAAAACAATTCAATTTAGAGAAGCAATTTGTGAAGCCATGAGCGAAGAAATGCGTCGCGATGAAAGTATATACTTGATGGGTGAGGAAGTTGCAGAGTATAATGGTGCATACAAGGCTTCTAAAGGAATGCTAGACGAGTTTGGTGAGAAGCGTGTTATAGATACCCCTATTGCAGAGCTTGGTTTTGCAGGAATTGCCGTGGGATCTACAATGACAGGTAATAGACCTATTGTAGAGTTTATGACTTTTAACTTTTCCCTTGTTGGAATTGATCAAATTATAAATAATGCTGCCAAAATCAGACAAATGTCTGGAGGACAATTCAAATGTCCAATTGTTTTTAGAGGGCCAACAGCATCTGCAGGGCAATTGGCTGCAACACACTCTCAGGCTTTTGAGAGTTGGTATGCAAACTGTCCAGGGCTAAAAGTCATTGTTCCATCTAATCCATATGATGCAAAAGGCCTTTTAAAAGCCGCAATTCGTGATGATGACCCTGTTATTTTTATGGAAAGTGAGCAAATGTACGGGGATAAAGGTGAAGTTCCAGAAGGCGAATACATTTTACCTATTGGAGTTGCAGAAATCAAACGTACAGGATCAGATGTAACGGTTGTTTCATTTGGTAAAATTATAAAAGAGGCCTACAAAGCTGCAGACGAATTGGAAAAAGAGGGCATTTCTTGTGAAGTTATTGACTTAAGAACTGTACGTCCATTAGATATCAATTCAATTTTGGAATCTGTCAAAAAGACAAATCGACTGGTTATTTTGGAAGAAGCATGGCCATTTGGAAATGTTTCAACAGAAATCACCTATCAAGTACAGCAAAAAGCATTTGATTATTTAGATGCACCAATTATAAAAATTAATACAGCAGATACCCCAGCACCTTATTCTCCTGTTCTATTGGAAGAATGGTTGCCAAACAGTTATGATGTTGTAAAAGCTGTAAAAAAAGTATTATACAAATAAATAAAATTAGGTCAATTGTAAGCAAAAAATAGTTTTTTCTATTCTTATTCATTTTACTACATTTGTGGCCTTTAAAATCAATTAAATTTAAATTATGGAATCATTGATGATTTATATGCCAATCGCAATGGCAGTTTTAGGCTTACTTTATATGTGGGTCAAAAGAGTTTCAATAATGAAACAAGATGCTGGAGATGGCAAAATGAAAGAAATTTCTGATCATATATATGTAGGCGCATTAGCGTTCTTAAAAGCTGAATATAAGTTACTTACATATTTTGTTATTGGAGCAAGTATTGTACTAGCTGGAGTTGCTTCCGTAGTAGAAACAACAAGCTATCTTATTATAGTTGCTTTTGTTATCGGTGCTGTTTTTTCTGCGGTAGCTGGAAATATTGGGATGCGTATAGCCACTAAGACTAATGTTCGTACAACACAGGCTGCGCGTACAAGTCTTCCCGAAGCTCTAAAGATTTCCTTTGGTGGTGGAACAGTAATGGGGCTTGGTGTAGCAGGATTGGCAGTTCTTGGACTTTCATTATTCTTCATCCTATTTTTCCAACTATTTATGGGAGGTGTTTGGACCAACAATGTAGACATGACTATAGTCCTTGAAACTCTTGCAGGATTTTCTTTAGGGGCAGAATCTATTGCACTATTTGCTCGTGTGGGTGGTGGTATTTATACTAAAGCAGCCGATGTTGGTGCCGATTTGGTAGGTAAAGTTGAAGCTGGTATTCCTGAAGATGACCCTCGAAACCCTGCAACCATTGCAGATAATGTTGGAGACAATGTAGGTGATGTTGCTGGTATGGGAGCCGATCTTTTTGGGTCATATGTAGCAACGGTTTTAGCGGCGATGGTTCTAGGTAACTACATTATTAAAGACATGGGCGGAAGTATCTCAGATGCTTTTGGTGGTATTGGACCTATTCTATTGCCAATGGCAATCGCAGGTGCTGGAATTATCATTTCAATCATAGGAACACTTCTTGTAAAAATTAGTTCAAATGACGCTAAAGAAGCACAGGTGCAAAAAGCACTTAACATTGGAAACTGGACCTCTATTGTTTTGGTAGGCGTTGCGAGTTTTACTTTGGTCACTTGGATGCTTCCAGAAACGATGCAAATGGAATTTTATGGAGAAGGGCTAAAAGACATTTCTGCTCTTCGTGTATTTTATGCAACCTTAGTTGGACTTGTTGTTGGTGGTGCAATTTCATCATTTACAGAATATTATACAGGACTAGGTAAAAAACCAATATTAAATATTGTACAACAATCGAGTACCGGGGCAGCAACCAATATTATTGCAGGTCTTGCAACAGGGATGATTTCTACATTTTCTTCTGTATTATTATTTGCAATTGCTATTTGGGCTTCCTATGCTTTTGCTGGTTTCTATGGTGTAGCGATGGCTGCTTCTGCAATGATGGCTACAACAGCAATGCAATTGGCTATTGATGCTTTTGGACCTATTGCAGACAACGCAGGAGGTATTGCCGAAATGAGTGAACAAGAACCAATTGTACGTGAACGTACAGACATTTTGGATTCTGTAGGGAATACCACTGCTGCAACAGGAAAAGGTTTTGCTATTGCCTCTGCGGCACTTACAGCACTCGCTTTGTTTGCAGCCTATGTAACGTTTACAGAAATCGATGGGATTAACATATTTAAGGCACCAGTTCTTGCAATGCTTTTTGTAGGAGGAATGGTTCCAGTTGTATTTTCTGCATTGGCGATTAGCTCTGTTGGAAAAGCAGCTATGGAAATGGTAGAGGAGGTTAGACGCCAATTCAAAGAGATTCCAGGAATTATGGAAGGTACCGGAAAACCAGAATACGACAAATGTGTTGATATTTCTACAAAGGCCTCTTTAAAACAAATGTTATTGCCAGGGCTATTGACCATTGGTTTCCCTATTTTGATCGTACTTATTGGGTTATTAATTTATTCAGATGACCATAAACTAGTAGCAGAAATGCTTGGAGGATATATGGCTGGAGTTACTGTTTCAGGTGTACTTTGGGCAATTTTCCAAAACAATGCCGGTGGTGCTTGGGATAATGCCAAAAAATCTTTTGAAGCAGGAGTAGAAATTAATGGTGAAATGACTTACAAAGGTTCTGATGCCCACAAAGCAGCAGTTACTGGAGATACTGTTGGAGATCCATTCAAAGATACTTCGGGGCCTTCAATGAATATTTTAATCAAATTGACTTGTCTTATTGGGCTAGTGGTTGCGCCAATCTTAGGAGGACATCCTGAAGAAGCAACAGCTATGAACACTCAGGAAGTTGAGCTTAATGTTTCTATTGACAAAGCTGAATTAGAAAATGTTGTTGAAAAAATTAAATATGTTTCTGTTGAAGACGGTGAAGAATCTGTAGTTGAAAAAACATTTAGTGGAACAGAATCTGAAGTAAAACAACAACTTGAAGCTTTTGAACTTTCTCTACAAACCAAAAATGGCTCTGAAGGGAAAGTCATTAAAGAAGTTAAAATAAAAAAAGAGTAATTACATTTTAGATTACTAAAAAAAGCACGCCAATTGGTGTGCTTTTTTTGTTTTGTAATATTATTTAAAACTTTAAAAAAGTCCGTTTATTTCAGCATCAATTTTAGTGATAATTCCACCAAGATCCTCTTTGTTTTCAACAAAATCTAAATGATCAACATCAATAATAAGCAATCGGCCTTTTTTATAATTGTGAATCCAAGCTTCATAGCGTTCGTTGAGTCGGCTGAGGTAATCAATACTAATAGAGTTTTCATAATCTCTACCGCGTTTATGAATTTGGCTCACTAGGTTAGGAATTGAACTCCTCAAATAAATAAGCAGATCTGGTGCCTCCACCAAACTTTCCATCAAATTGAATAAAGAACTGTAATTTTCAAAATCTCTGTTGGTCATAAGCCCCATTGCGTGCAAGTTTGGCGCAAAAATATTGGCATCTTCATAAATTGTTCGATCTTGAATAATATCTTTTCCACTTTTACGAATTTGTAAAACCTGTCGAAACCTACTGTTCAAAAAGTAAACCTGAAGATTGAAACTCCAACGTTCCATTTGGTTATAAAAATCATCCAAGTATGGATTATCTACAACGTCTTCAAGCTGAGCTTCCCATTTGTAATGTTTTGACAATAATTGTGTCAAAGTCGTTTTTCCAGCGCCAATATTTCCTGCAATTGCAATGTGCATAACTTAATCTTTTTTAAATTGGTAATGGTGAAGAAATTCACCGTCATAAATATACAAGGTTTGATTCATTACAAAAAACTGTTTAATTAAATTTTTTGGAATTTCTAAAATATGAAATTCACTGCTATTTGAGGGTTTATAGTAGATGTTATTATTCTTTTTAAACAAAACCCCTTCATTCATCTTTTTAAAATCTTCAAATCCATTGTGTTTGATTTTATAGATCAAACTTCCTGTATAGTTAAATTGATAAAAATAAGAAGCCGTTAGTACGAAAAGATTGTTGTAATTGCTGTCTATAACCAACGCTTTATCGTCTAGTGGTATGGTGTTGAGTTTTGTTTTGCTTGTTTCATAATCAATTAATTCAAGCTGCAGTGTTAGTGTATTAAATATCCAAAACGTTGTATCGCTCCCCAATGCTACGTTGTTAATTAATCGGTATTGGGTGGTGGTATTAAAATTGATTTCAGATAATTCTGCCAAGCGATTATCCAATAAAACAACTGTATTTTGATCTTTGTGAAAAGCAACAATTTTTAAGGTATTAAATACCTGAACATGATCAATTTCACCTAATTGTAAGTTGCTGTAAGATTGAATTTTATTTTTTTGTTTCTTATAAAGTGTTTCATCTTTAATATAATACAATGCATCAAATTGATCTACCCCCACAAAATATTCCCAATCTGCTTTCGTTTTTTTTACAAAACGAGCTTCAATAGACTGTTGAGATTGTACTGTGCTGAACACCAGCAAGATTAAAAATAAGTTGAAATTTTTCATTTTTGGAAAAGTACAAAAAAATAAAATTAATTTCTGTTACAATTTTCAAATTGAGTCGTCTAATATATCGTAAACATTTTTTTAACTCAAATTGATTTTATCATGAATATATTATTTCGACTCGTAGTCTTCCTTTTATGTTCTACATTTTCTTTGCTTGCTCAAGATTTTCAAGGTGTGGCGACATACAAAACTCAACGTAAGTTAGACCTTAAAATTGATAGTACACAAGTTGGAGGAGGGGAAATGCAAAAGCAAATTATGGCTATGCTAAAAAAGCAATTTCAAAAAACCTATGTTCTTACATTTGATAAAAACACCTCAATTTATAAAGAAGACGAAGCATTGGCTCCACCATCAGCAGGAGGATCTATCATGGTTATTTCTTCTATGGGCGGTTCTGGAGCATTATATAAGAACATAAAACATGAATCATTTACAAATCAACAAGAAACTTTTGGAAAGCAATTTATAATTAAAGACCGTTTGAAACCTATTGAATGGGAATTGCACAGCGATACTAAAAACATTGGTAATTACACTTGCTATAAAGCAACTTATACAAAAGAAATAGAAGAAATGTCAACGATGACATTTAGTAGTAGTGATGATGAGCAAAACGACGAAGCGCCTATACCTTCACCTGAGACGAAAACAATTACCGTTACGGCATGGTATACACCACAAATTCCAGTGAGTAATGGGCCAGACAATTATCAAGGATTACCAGGGCTAATTTTGGAAGTCAATGACGGAGATTTGACAATTCTTTGTAGTAAAATTACAATCAACCCCAAAAAATCGATTGAAATTTCTGAGCCCAAAAAAGGGAAACAAGTTACACAAGAAGAATACGATAAAATTATGATGAAAAAAATGGAAGAGATGAGCGAACAGTATAGAGGAAGAGGATCTGAAAAAGAAGGCATCGAGATTCGTATTGGTGGCTAATCCTTTTGTGAATTATTTAACGTCACAATATTAAACAAAATGTAAATTTGCATAACATTTAAAAAAACCAAAAATGACTTTTAAACACTCCATTGTTGCTATACTTCTAACCTTTAGCACATTTGTTTTTTCACAAGATTTTCAGGGGAAAGCTTATTATATCTCCAAGACAAATCCTGACTTAGATAGTTGGGGTGGGCAACAGATGAACGAAGCTCAAAAAAAACAAATAATGAATCGTATGCGTAGTATGTTTGAAAAAACGTACATTTTGACGTTTGACAAACAGGCTTCTATTTTTAAGGAGGAGGAAGTTTTGGAAGCTCCAGGGCAAAGTGGTTTTGGAATGTGGGGCAATAGTTTTTCTACAGGGCCACAATACAAAAATGTAAAGTCGCAACAATTTATTCAAGACCAGGAATTTTTTGGAAGACAATTTTTAATTACAGATTCGTTGCAAAAATTAGATTGGAAACTAGGCTCTGAAACAAAGCAAATTGGTCAATATTTGTGTATGAAAGCAACAGCCACAAAAACAGTTGATGAATTTGATTGGAGAAGTATGCGAAGAAGAGACCGCAGAAAAGAAAACAAAGAAACAAAAACTGATTCTACAAAAACAACTTCTGTTTCAGATGAAATTGAAGTTCCAAAAACAGTTGAAGTTACAGCGTGGTATACACCTCAAATTCCTGTAAATCAAGGTCCAGGAGAATATTGGGGATTACCAGGATTAATTCTTGAAGTTAATGCCGATCGTACAACAATATTGTGCAATAAAATTACGTTAAATCCTCAACAAAAAATTGAAATCCAAGCCCCTGAAAAAGGCAAAGTTATTTCTCGTTCCGATTATAATGCTACTGTTAAGAAAAAAATGGAGGAAATGCGAGAGATGTACCGTGGTCGAGGAAATAAAAGACGAAACTAATTACCACATTTAATTTAAAAATTTGAATAATGAAATATTACTTAAGCACGCTTTTGCTGTTCTTTTTTGGACTATCTTTTTCTCAAGTAAAATTGGAAGGGTTTGTCAAAGATTCATTGGGCAATCCATTAGAATTGGCCAATGTTATTGCCATTAATAAAGCCACAAGCGCTTTAGATTCTTATGGCATCACAAACGACAAAGGAAAGTATCGACTAGATTTGAAAAAAAATACAACCTACTCTATTCAAGTCAGTTATATTGGAATGAAATCTATGACTCAGGCTTTTGAAACTGGGGAGTCCAATGCGACACAAAATTTCACTTTACAAGAAGATAATGCTTTGGAGGAGGTGGAACTCACCTACGAAATGCCCGTTACCATTAGTGGCGATACATTGGTGTACAATGCTGACTCTTTCAATAAAGGAACAGAGCGAAAATTGGAGGATGTTTTAGAAAATTTACCTGGAGTAGAAATCAATGACGATGGTCAGGTTGAAGTTGAGGGAAAAGTTGTGTCTAAACTTATGGTTGAAGGAAAAGATTTTTTTGACGGCGATACAAAATTAGCGACCAAAAATATTCCCTCAAATGCGGTGGATAAAGTTCAAGTTTTAAAGAACTATTCTGAAGTGAGTCAGCTTGGAGGTGTGACCAATAATCAAAATAATGTTGCTATAAATATAAAATTGAAAGAGGGGAAAAAGAACTTTTGGTTTGGGAATGTAACGGCTGGTGCCGGTGATTCAGACAACAAGACGCTCTATTTGGCGCAGCCAAAACTATTTTATTACAGCCCAGATTATAGCATCAATTTCATTGGAGATTTAAACAACATTGGGGAGGTGGCTTTTAGCAGAAGAGATTATTTCAATTTTACGGGTGGATTTAGAAGACCAAGTTTGAGTAGTGGAACGAGTTTGAATTTAGGGAGCAATGATATTGGATTTTTGACCCTTCAAAATGATCGTGCTAAAGATATCAATACAAAATTTGCGGCCACCAACTTTAGTTGGTCTCCAAAGAAAACATTGGATTTGGGCGGATTTGCTATTTTTTCGAACAGTAGAAATGAACTACAGGAAAATAGAGCCATTCAATATACCAATCCAGATTTGAATATTCCAGACGAAAGAACAGAAAGTAATACTGTTCAAGAAAATAACTTGGGAATGTTGAAGTTATCATCAAAATATCAACCCAATGCCAACAATCAAATGGAGTATGATATTTTTGGTCAAATGTCTAAGAGTGAGCAAGACCAGCGTTTTTTCTCATCCATCAACAACAATATTGACCAATTAGAAGAGACAACCCCCTACAATGTAAGTCAGAATTTGAACTATTATTACACTTTGAATGAGAACAATATTTTTGCTCTTGAAGCACAACATGTCATCAAGGACGAAGATCCATTTTATAACGCCATTCTACAAGACAAGCTTAACTATGGTGGTACCGCAGCCAATTTGGGCCTAGATGATAATCAAAGCAATTATAATTTAGCACAAGAAAAACGTGTTAAGTCCAACCAATTGGATGCCAAATTGGACTATTGGAATATTTTAAATAAAAAGAGTAATATTAATTTTACTTTTGGAACGATTTTAAGTCATCAAAAGTTTGATTCTAATATTTTTCAATTTTTAAATGACAATTCTCAGCTAGATACCACCCCTACAATTAATGATGGACTTGATGTCAATGCCATTGATTATAATTTTTCTGATATTTATTTAGGTCTTCACTATCGCCTCAAAACAGGAATTTTTACAATTACACCAGGAATTTCGGCGCATTTATACAATGTCAATAACACTCAGTTTGGTCAAAAAACAACGGATAATTTCTTTAGATTTTTACCAGATTTGAATGTTATTGTACAACTCAAAAAGAGTGAAACCCTAAACTTAACATACAGTATGCAAACACAATTTACAGATGTTTCAAATTTTGCAAGCGGACTAGTGTTGAATAATTACAATGCGTTGTTTTCTGGAAATCCGGCTTTAGAAAATTCATTATCTCACAATGTAAACTTATTTTATTATAGCTTTAATATGTTCAATTATACCAATGTATTTGCGAGTATAAACTACAATAAAAGTATCGATAATATTCGTACAGAATCTATATTTCAGCCAGGTGGTGTGATTCGAGTTTCGACGCCATTCAATTCACCATTTGCAGATGAAAGCGTCACTGCAAATGGGCGTTTTCAGCGTACGTTTGGAAAAATTCGTGGAACTCTAAGAGCGAATTTCAATTATTCAAAGTTCAATCAGTTTATTCAAAATAGACGATCAATTAATGAGAATTTCACTCAAACCTACAGAGCGCAAGTGCGTACCAATTTCCGAACTGCACCCAATTTAGATGTAAGCTATCGTTATTCGATACAAGACAACAATTTGGGAGAAAACAGCACCAAGTTTTTTACCAAAAGTCCAACTGTAGAATTGGACGCTTTGTTTTTAAAGTCCTTTACGTTTAGAACGGATTATTCCTATAATGATTTTAGTGATGAAAATGGTACGATTAATACCTTTGAATTTTGGAATGCATCATTGTCCTATAGAAAAGATGAAGATGCAAAATTTGAATATGAAATTAAAGCGACAAACTTATTGGACACCCGAGCACAAAGCCAGAGTAATGCGGGGACGGTTTCTGTAAGTGCAACGGAATATTTTATTCAACCCCGATTTATCACGTTTCGGGTACGCTATGAACTATAAAATTGAATAGATCTTAAACTAACAATAATGCCACGCTTTGCGTGGCATTTTTTATATCAAAAAACTCTAATTTTTTAAAGCTCAAAATCTGTTTTAATTGCTTCAACATAATCCAGTTTTTCCCAAGTAAAAAGTTCTACATCCAACACCCGTTTTTCGCCATTGGGCAGATAAAATACCTTTTCCACAGTTTCGTTTGTACGCCCCATATGGCCATAAGCAGCGGTTTCGCTATACATGGGCGAGCGTAATTTTAGACGTTGTTCAATGGCTGCGGGACGTAGATCAAAAAGCGCTGCAATCTTTTGTGCAATAGTACCATCGCTGAGGTCTACTTTTGCCGTGCCATAAGTGTCTACAAAAACTCCCATTGGTTCTGCCACACCAATGGCATAGCTGACTTGGACTAAAATTTCTGAACATACGCCTGCAGCAACCATATTTTTGGCAATATGACGCATCGCATAGGCTGCTGATCGGTCTACTTTACTTGGGTCTTTTCCAGAAAATGCACCACCACCGTGTGCACCTTTTCCACCGTAGGTGTCTACAATAATTTTGCGTCCTGTAAGTCCAGTATCACCATGAGGGCCACCAATGACAAACTTTCCTGTAGGATTGATATGATAGGTAATATCATCATTAAAAAGTGCTTGAGTCGCCATTGGTAATTTTGAGATTACTCGAGGAATCAAAATGGCTTTGATGTCTTTTTTAATTGTATCAAGCATTTCTTTTTCATCTTCCGAAAAATCATCGTGTTGGGTTGAAATTACAATAGAATCAATGCGCAATGGCACATTATCGTCGCTATATTCAATGGTGACCTGACTTTTAGAATCTGGTCGTAGATATGTAATTTCTTTATGTTCTCGGCGTAATTCTGCTAATTCTTTTAAAATCAGATGAGATAAATCTAAAGCCAAAGGCATATAGTTTTCAGTTTCGTTGGTGGCATAACCAAACATCATACCCTGATCTCCAGCACCTTGATCTTCAGGATTTTCTTTGTCTACCCCTCTATTGATATCATCGGATTGTTCGTGAATGGCAGACAATACACCACATGAATTGCCATCAAACATATATTCGCCTTTGGTGTAGCCAATTTTATTGATGGTATCTCTAGCAATTTGTTGTACATCCAAATACGTTTTAGATTTGACTTCACCAGCCAAAATGACTTGCCCTGTTGTCACCAAAGTTTCACAAGCGACTTTGGATTGTGGATCAAAAGCTAAAAAATGATCGATTATTGCATCACTTATCTGGTCTGCAACCTTGTCTGGGTGACCTTCAGAAACACTTTCAGATGTAAATAAATAACTCATAATTTAGTTTTATGAGGAAAAATAAGTGCAACAAGCTAAAAGGAATTACTGCTTTAGCTTTTTTTTATGAGGTTGCAATCAGATCAAATTTATCCTCTATTAGTCGACTGCAAATGTATATATAATAATAAGAAAAAAAAATCTTTCTCTCGCTAATGTGATTTTACGGAGTTATTTAATTAGTTTTACAACGCCTTATATTATGATAAAACACATACTTAAATATGCTTTTTTGTGTTTGTTTTTTTTGAGTAATGCTCAAAAAGAAAACCCCAGTTCATTTATTGATGTCAATATGTATTCTGGGAATATTGCACGTCACAATGATAATATTGCTCATCTGATTCAAGGGCATCCCAATGGTTTTATAATTGGTTGGAATAAGCGTGTTTCTGGGAGAAAAATATGGCATTCTCAGTACAATTATCCCGAATTTGGGGCTTCTTTTGTAGCTCAAAATTTTAATAATTCAACACTTGGCTCATCTTATGGAGTATATGGGCATTACAATTTTTACTTTTTAGAAAGACATTTGATGCTTCGAATCGCACAAGGGGTTTCTTATGCCACAAATCCTTATGATAAATTCAAAAATCCAAAAAATATAGCTTTTGGTTCTGATTTATTGAGTGGTACATATTTGATGCTTAATTATGTTCGTCCTCAAATCTTTGGCCCTGTAGGTGTACAGGCTGGAGCAACATTATTGCATTTATCCAATGCCAATATAAAGGCCCCAAATACGAGTATCAATTCCGTTACATTTAATGTTGGTCTTACTGCTGCTCTAGATGATAATATAAAAACTAAAGAAATTGAAACCTTTGAAAAGGATATAAATAAAAAAATAAGGTTTGGATTTATATTTCGAACCGGAATCAATCAAAGTGATGTGGTAGGGACGCCTCAGTTTCCTTTTTATATCTTTTCAGCTTTTGCAGAAAAACGCCTAAATCCAAAAAGTTTAATTATGATTGGTAGCGAATATTTCAATTCAAAATTTTTAAAAGAATATATTTATTATCAAAGTGTCGCCTATCCAGAAAATAATATTGATCATGATTTGGATTACAAACGCATTGGGGTTTATGTTGGTCATGAACTTCTTTTTGGAAGATTTTCAGTGCAAACACAATTAGGGTATTATGTATATTCGCCTTTTGATTTTGAAGGGCGTGTGTACAATAGAATTGGAATGAAGCATTATTTGTCATCAAAATGGTTTGTGAGTGCAACTTTAAAATCACATGCGGCAAAGGCTGAAGCTTTAGAATTTAGTTTTGGAATACGATTATGAGAACATCTCTTTTATATGGTGTAATTTTTCTAATGTTGTCTTGTGTCAAAGATAATGCTCCGAATTGTATTCAAACTGCAGGAGATTTGACAATAATAGAACAAAATATTGATCCATTTGATCGTATTTTGGTCAATGAAAATATAGAACTAATTCTTTTGCAAGGTTTGGAATATCACCTCAAAATAGAATCAGGGGAGCATTTGATTTCTGATGTAAATTATAATATTGATAACACTGGCTTATTGACACTTAATGATAATAATCAATGCAACTGGGTGCGAAACTATGCACCAACGAAAATTTTTGTAACAACTCCAAATCTTAAAGAAATACGAAGCAATACACAATACACCATCAAATCGGAAGGTATACTGGGGTTTCCAAATCTTAAATTGATTTCTGAAAATTTTAATGAAGATAATATGAGTTCTGGGGATTTTAATCTAAGAGTTCAGAGTGAAAGTATAAGTGTTATTTCGAACAACATCTCTCAATTTTTTATTTCTGGGAGTACAGACACTCTTTTTGTGGGCTTTTACTCTGGCACTACAGCTTTTTTTGGCGCAAATCTGTTGACACAAGATGTCGAAATTTCTCATCGTAGCAGTCATGATATTACTGTACATCCTGTTCAGTCTTTGAGTGGAGTATTGCGCAGTACGGGAAATTTAATCTCAGTCAATGAACCCCCAAATATAGATGTATCAGAACTCTATACAGGGTCTTTGATATTTATAAACTGATTGAGTCTATCTCAAAAAATACTCTAAAAAATAAATATTCTTCAATTTTAACCTATTTTATTTTAGAATTATCGAAAACTCTCTTTAGATTTTAAAAAAAATAAAATTCAATTTTGTTTTGAAAAAAAAATATTTACTTTAGCCGTTCATTATCAATGATGAAACATACAAATTATACAACATATAGCTGGTTTTATTTCTTTTTTAGCGAAAAGAACGAGACTTTGTTTGTATAATTTTAAACAATAAATTTCAATGTAAGTCTCGGTCCAAAAGCCGAGATTTTTTTTTATGATAAAAAAAGTTGCCATACAAGGAATTCAAGGATCGTTTCACGATATCGTTTCAAAAAATTATTTTTTGAACGCTGTTGAAACCTTACCTTTTTTGACATTCAATGAAGTGGTGTGTAGTCTTTCTCAACATAAAGCTGATGCAGCGATTATGGCACTTGAAAATTCTATTGCAGGTTCAATTATTCCAAATTATGCATTAATTGATACTAATGGACTCTACATTACAGGCGAGTATTATTTGGACGTACAACACAATTTAATGGCACTATCTGGCCAAAATATAATGGATATCAAAGAAGTTCACTCACATCCAATGGCTTTATTGCAGTGTAAAGTGTTTTTTGATCAATATCCACATATCAAATTGGTAGAGGATAGCGATACGGCAGAAGTGGCGAGACAAGTTCATGACCAGCAACTTTTAGGTATTGCAGCCATTGCAAGCGAAGCCGCAGCCGAAATTTATAAATTGAAAATATTAGCGAAAAGCATTCAAACAATCAAGCAAAACGAAACCCGATTTGTTATTGTAGAACGTCATCAAAATTTATCTGCAACGATTAATAAAGCCTCATTAAAATTCATGTTAGACCACAAACGAGGAAGTTTGGCTGCGATGCTAAATGTGATGAGTGACTGCAAATTGAACTTGACGAAAATACAATCTCTACCAAAAATTGATACTCCTTGGAAATATGCTTTTTTCGTGGATGTCACCTTTGATGCCTATGAAGATTATCTAAAAGCAAAGTCTATTATGACCATTATGGCTGAAGAATTTAAAGTTTTAGGAGAATATAAAAATGCTAAACAATGATTAGTGTAGCCCATCGATTACATACTGTTGAGGAGTATTATTTTTCAAGAAAATTGAAGGAAGTACGCGCGCTCTTATCAGATGGTAAACCAATAATTAATTTGGGGATAGGAAGTCCAGATTTACCACCGCCACCACAAGTGGTTGAGGCGCTCAATACTAGCCTTTCAGATGTAACCGCACACAAATATCAGAGTTATCAAGGTTTGCCAGAACTAAGAATGGCTATTTCTGATTTTTATAAAAAGAATTATGGTGTAGAATTGAATTCTGAATCTGAAATTCTCCCACTCATGGGAAGTAAAGAAGGAATTATGCACATTTCGATGGCTTACCTCAATGAAGGTGATGCTGTACTTATTCCTAATCCTGGCTATCCAACCTATAGTTCTGTTACAAAGCTATTGGGGGCAACGCCAATTTTTTATGATTTAAAATACGAATCGCAATGGCAACCAAATCTTGATGAATTATCAAAAATGGATTTGTCTAAAGTAAAACTTATGTGGGTAAATTATCCACATATGCCAACAGGAACAAAGGCATCAAAATCGCACTTGTCAGCGTTGATTCAATTTGCGAAAGCACACAATATTTTATTGATAAATGACAATCCATATAGCTTTATTTTAAATGATAATCCAACAAGTATTTTCAATTTTGACGGGGCCAAAGATGTTTGTTTAGAGCTAAATTCTTTGAGTAAAACGTTCAATATGGCGGGTTGGCGTGTGGGTATGCTTTCAGGTGCTGCGCATCATATAGTAAATGTCATTAAGGTAAAAAGTAATATGGATTCTGGAATGTTTTATGGAGTTCAAAAAGGAGCCATAGAGGCACTTAAATCATCAACAAAATGGTTTAAAGAATTGAATGCTATTTATGAAAAACGCCGACAACTTGTTTGGCAATTGGCTACGCAATTGGGTTGTGATTTTGATAAAAAAACATCGGGAATGTTTGTTTGGGCAAAGCTTCCACAAGGCATCGACTCAAAGCAATTTATTGATGAATTACTTTATAAGAAAAATATATTTATAGCTCCTGGAACTATTTTTGGTTCCAATGGAAATGGATATGTTCGTTTCTCTCTTTGCGCATCAGAAAAGTCTATTAATGAAGCCATAAAACGTACTGTATGAAAAATGTATATGTTATAGGTATAGGACTCATTGGAGGTAGTTTTGCTTTAGATTTAAAAGCTCTAAAACCTGAAGTTGTTGTGTATGGAATAGATCATAATGAAGCGCATTTGACCACAGCATTAGAATTAGGGCTGATAGATAAAAAGTCCATGTTGAATGATATTAAGAATGCCGATTTAGTAATTTTAGCCATCCCTGTAAATGCGACATTAAAACTTCTCCCAACGCTTTTAGATCTTATTCCAAAACATGGGATTGTTGTTGATATGGGTTCTACAAAAGAGGCTATATGCAAGGTTGTAGATGACCATCCGAAACGATCACAGTTTTTGGCCAATCATCCTATTGCAGGAACAGAATTTTCTGGACCAACAGCGGCACATGAGGGGCTATTCAAAAACAAAACTAATATCATTTGTGATATTGAAAAAACAGACGCAAAATGTTCAAAAGAGGTGATTTCAATTTTTGAATCTATTGGGATGCGTATTCGACATATGAACGCAAAAGATCATGATAAACACATTGCCTATGTGTCTCACCTGTCTCATATTAGTTCATTCATGCTTGGTAAAACAGTTATTGACAAAGAGAAAAACGAAAGCAATATTTTTGATATGGCTGGGAGTGGATTTGAGTCTACAGTACGGCTAGCAAAAAGCTCACCAGAGATGTGGGCCCCAATTTTTGAACAAAATAAAACTAATGTTATTGAAACATTAGACGAGTACATTCAAAATTTGACGCACTTCAAAAAATTAATGGAGTCCGAGGATTTTGAAGCCATTCGAAACGAAATGAAAAACACAAATTATATAAAAACAATACTTAAAGGAATTTCTTAAACCAATACCACTATGGAAAATAGTAAACAACTTAGAACATGGTTAGATGATTTAAAATTAGATCATCCGCTAGTCATTGCAGGGCCATGTAGTGCAGAAACAGAAGTACAAGTTTTAAAAATTGCTCACGAACTTAAAGATTCAGATGTTAGTTATTATAGAGCAGGGATTTGGAAACCTCGAACTCGCCCAGGTAATTTTGAAGGCGTAGGTGCTTTGGGTCTCAAATGGCTTCAAAAAGTAAAAGCCGAAACAGGACTAAAAACAGCAACAGAAGTAGCCAATAGAGCACACGTAGAGTTGGCACTAGAACATGATATCGACTTACTTTGGATTGGTGCACGCTCAACAGTAAGTCCATTTATTGTCCAAGAAATTGCAGATGCATTGGAGGGGACCGATAAAATTGTTTTGATTAAAAATCCTGTTAATCCAGACCTTGCATTATGGCTTGGTGCTGTAGAGCGATTGGCTTCGGCAAATATTAAAAAATTAGGAGTCATTCATAGAGGGTTTTCAACTTATGAAAAATCAAAATATAGAAACAACCCAGAATGGCAATTGGCCATTGAGTTACAAACGAAATTTCCAGACCTACCACTAATCAATGACCCTTCGCACATTACAGGAAAGCGTGATATGGTTTTTGATGTATGTCAAACAGCTTTGGATTTAAATTTTGATGGTCTAATGATTGAAACTCATTTTGATCCCGATAATGCATGGAGTGATGCTGCACAGCAAATTACACCAAGCACACTTATTCAGTACACTAAAGATTTAAAAATCCGTAATGAAAGTACTACAGAAGCAGATTATACTAGTGAGCTTCAAAAATTACGCGCACAAATTGATGTCGCAGACAATCAACTTTTAGAAACATTAGGAAAAAGAATGAAAGTTGCAGAAGCTATTGGAGCTCTAAAAAAAGAGAAAAATGTTGCCGTTTTACAGAGCAAACGTTGGAACGAAATTCTAGGTAAAATGGTTCTAGAAGGGGAACAGCATAGTCTAAGTGAGGAGTTTATCTTAAAACTATTTAAGGCCATACATCAAGAATCCATCAATCATCAAAAACAAATTTTGAAAGGATAAAAAAAAGGGTGCAACTGCACCCTTTTTTAGTGGGTATAACTTTGAACACTAAATGGTGTAAAAAGAAATTTGTTTCTTTGTGTTTCTAAAGATGTTTAATATATGACAGGAACGGTTTATAAATCGACAGGTAGTTGGTACACTGTCAAAGCTTTGAATGGTACTTTTTTTGAGTGCCGTATCAAAGGGAAGTTCCGTATGCAAGGCATCAAAAGTACAAATCCTATTGCAGTGGGTGATGTTGTTGATTTTGATTTAGAAACGAGTAATAATAAAGAGACCGGTGTCATTAAAACTATTCATACACGGAAAAATTATATTGTTAGAAAATCTGTAAATCTTTCAAAGCAAACCCATATTATTGCGAGTAATATTGATCAGGTTTTTTTGTTAGTTACCATAGACAATCCACCGACATTTACAAGTTTTATAGATCGTTTTTTGGTCACCGCTGAAGCTTATGGAATTGAAGCTATTTTGTTGTTTAACAAAATGGATACTTACGATAGTGATACTAAATCTATCGTAGAAAATTTGATTCAAATTTATACTAAAATTGGATACGATTGTCTTAAAATATCTGCCAAATTGAGCGAAAATTTGGAAGCTGTAAAATTAAAAATGAATGAAAAAATCAGTATGTTTTCTGGACATTCTGGAGTAGGAAAATCGACACTTGTAAACACTATAGAACCTCAACTCAATTTAAAGACCAAAGCCATTTCTGAGCAACATCAACAAGGTCAACATACAACTACTTTTGCAGAAATGTTTGATTTAAGTTTTGACGCTAGGATTATTGACACTCCTGGGATTAAGGGATTTGGTGTTGTAGATATGGAGCCAGCAGAATTAGATCATTATTTTCCTGAGTTATTTGCCATAAAAACGTATTGTAAGTTTCACAATTGTCTTCATTTGCATGAGCCAAAATGTGCTGTAAAAACAGCTGTTGATTCAGGCGAAATAGCGTCATCGCGCTACAAATCTTATCTCCAAATTCTACAAGGTGAAGAGGCTAATTATCGAACCGATTCATACGATACAGCATGAGAGTAGTTATTCAAAGAGTTAAAAGAGCAAGTGTAGCAATTGATAATAATATAGAAGGCCAAATTGCATCAGGGGTTCTTATTTTTTTAGGAATTGTTGCTGAAGACACCTTAGAGGATACAAAATGGTTGAGTAAAAAAATTTCAAACCTTAGGATATTTAGTGACAAAAATGACGTGATGAATTTATCTCTAATCGACCAAAATTTTGAGGCACTAGTTATTAGCCAATTTACGTTACATGCACAAACTAAAAAAGGCAATCGGCCTAGTTATATAAAAGCTGCACGACCAGAAATTGCAATACCATTGTATGAGGAGTTTATCCGTCAATTACAACACGATTTAGGCAAGGAAGTTCAGTCTGGAGTTTTTGGTGCAAACATGGAAATAGACCTTTTAAATGATGGCCCAGTTACTATTATCATTGATACAAAAAACCGTGAATAATTCTTAGTTAATTTAAGACGATATTATTTGATTTAAAAAGGACATTAACTACTTTAGTTCTTTGTAAAATAGAAAGTTATGAATCTTCAAAACGCACAAGAAACAGTTGATCAATGGATTAAAACTCATGGGGTACGCTATTTTAATGAGCTTACCAATATGGCACAACTTACAGAGGAAGTAGGGGAGGTAGCGCGTATTATTGCTCGACGCTATGGAGAGCAAAGTGAAAAGGAATCTGATAAGAACAAAGATTTAGGTGAGGAATTGGCCGATGTTATTTTTGTAGTGCTTTGTTTGGCAAATCAGACGGGCGTAGATCTACAAGCCGCTTTTGACAAAAAGCTAGATGTAAAGACAAAACGAGATCATAACCGTCATCATTCTAATCAAAAATTAAAATAAAAGTGCAGATTCAACTGAAAAAATCCAAGATTAATTCATTTTCTGAATTGAAAATAACAGGTTCTAAAAGTGAATCTAATAGAGTTTTATTGCTTCAAGCACTATTTGAAGGATTAGAAATAAAAAACGTATCCAATTCAGATGACAGCCAATTGATGCAAAAAGCTCTAAAATCAAACTCTTCGGTTGTAGATATTCATCATGCAGGAACAGCTATGCGTTTTTTGACTGCATATTATGCAACGCGCTTGGGGAAAACAACAACACTAACAGGTTCTTCGCGAATGCAAGAACGCCCAATTAAAATTTTAGTAGATGCATTGAACACTTTAGGAGCCTCAATTTCCTACACCAAAAATGATGGTTATCCCCCCTTATTGATAGAAGGCAAAACGCTTACAAAAAGCAACGTACAGATGAAAGCCAATGTTAGCAGTCAGTATATTTCTGCTTTACTACTCATTGCGCCAACATTAGAAAATGGATTAACACTTCATTTGGAGGGAGAAATTACCTCTACACCATATATAAAAATGACACTTTCATTGCTCAATGAATTGGGTGTTCAAACAAGTTTTGAAATCAATACCATTACAGTATTTCCATTTCGTCAATTAACTTCAAAAACTTTTGTTGTAGAATCAGATTGGTCTTCAGCCTCTTACTTTTACAGTATTGTTGCGCTTAGTCCAGTGGGCACTCAAATTGCTATTTCAGAGTATAAGTCGACAAGTTTACAGGGTGATGCAATACTTCAAAAAATTTATAAAGATTTGGGTGTAGAAAGTACATTTAACGGAACTACGCTCATTTTAAAAAAAATTGAAACCTCATCTCCAAATTGCTTATCTATCGATTTATCAAATGCTCCAGACATCGCACAAACTATTGCTGTAACATGTTTAGGATTGAAAATAGATTGTGATTTGACAGGGTTGCATACGCTTAAAATTAAAGAAACAGACAGGTTGGTGGCACTTCAAAATGAAATTCAAAAATTAGGAACAACCATAAATATTACAAATAACAGCTTACAACTGAAATCGCCATTGGATTTAAATCCAGGTGTTGTTATTAGTACCTATAACGATCATCGAATGGCTATGGCATTTGCACCACTTGCTCTAAAAACACAACTTTTTGTTGATGATGCAGAGGTGGTTTCAAAATCATATCCAGACTTTTGGAATGATCTTAAAACTATTGGATTTACAATAGAGTAATTAAAAATAAACCCCTATTTACTTGACAACGCCTATTTTGTGATTGTATATTTGCAACTTGAAAAAATAAAAACAAATGAAACTATCCCATTTTAACTTTGATTTACCAGACCACCTTTTAGCAGAATATCCTTCGGAGCACAGAGATGAGGCACGTTTAATGGTATTGAACAGAGAAAAACAAACCATTGAGCATAAGTACTTTAAAGATCTTATAGACTACTTTGATGAAGATGATGTTATTATTTTAAATAATACCAAAGTATTTCCAGCAAGGCTTTTTGGTAACAAGGAAAAAACAGGTGCTCGCATTGAAGTTTTTTTATTAAGAGAACTTAATTCAGAACAACGTCTTTGGGATGTTTTAGTCGATCCAGCTCGAAAAATCCGTATTGGGAATAAGCTTTATTTTGGTGATGATGAAAGTTTAGTTGCAGAGGTTATTGACAATACCACTTCAAGAGGAAGAACTCTTAGATTTTTATTTGATGGATCTTATGAAGAATTTAGAAGAAAATTAACGGAATTAGGTCAAACACCTCTTCCAAAATATATTCGTAGAGAAGTTGAGCCAGAAGATGAAGAACGCTACCAAACAATTTATGCTAAAAATGAAGGGGCAGTAGCAGCACCAACAGCTGGCCTACATTTTTCAAAGCATTTGTTGAAACGTCTTGAAATCAAAGGAATAAATTTTGCTGAACTCACACTCCACGTTGGATTAGGGACGTTCAATCCTGTTGAAGTAGAAGACCTTTCTAAACACAAAATGGATAGTGAAGAAATTATTATTGACAGTAATGCCACACAAACCATCAATACTGCGTTAAAAGATAAAAGACGAATTTGTGCAGTAGGAACAACCGTTATGCGTTCTGTAGAAAGTTCTGTGTCTTCTAGTGGTACACTCAATGAATTTAGTGGCTGGACCAATAAATTTATTTTTCCACCATATGATTTTTCAATTGCTAATTGTATGATAACTAATTTCCATACGCCAAAGTCTACATTACTTATGATGACTTCTGCTTTTGGAGGTTACGATTTTGTTATGAAAGCCTACGAAGAAGCTGTAAAAGAAGAATATAAATTCTACAGCTATGGCGATGCCATGCTTATTCTATAAAACCTATTAAGCCTCCTTGGAGGCTTTTTTTATCTTTATAATTGTATTCAATTGAGTCAAACAAAACAAGACATACGTGCACTTTCAAAAGAGCAATTGATGGCATTTTTTACTGCTCATGGCGATAAAGCCTTTAGAGGTAAACAAGTCTATGAGTGGTTGTGGAAAAAAGGGATACATCAATTTGACGACATGACCAATTTATCTCATGAAACTCGACAATTATTAAACGATGCTTTCAGTATAAACCATATTGAAGTAGATACTATGCAACGAAGCTCCGATGGAACACTAAAGAATGCCATTCGTTTGCATGATGGTCTTGTTGTAGAATCTGTACTTATTCCAACTCCAAAGAGAACAACAGCCTGTGTATCTTCTCAAGTGGGGTGCAGTCTAGACTGTAAGTTTTGTGCTACATCAAGGTTAAAGCGTATGCGTAATTTAAACCCTGATGAAATTTATGACCAAGTTGTAGCCATTGACAAACAAAGCCGTCTTTATCATGATAGAAAGCTCACTAATATTGTTTTTATGGGTATGGGTGAACCTCTAATGAATTACAATAATGTTTTAAAAGCAATTGACAAAATCACTTCTGATGAGGGACTTGGAATGTCGCCAAAACGTATTGTAGTATCGACTTCTGGAGTTCCAAAAATGATAAAAAAAATGGCAGAGGATGAGGTCAAATTTAATTTAGCTGTATCATTACATTCTGCAAGAGATGAGGTTCGAACTCAAATTATGCCATTTAATGAAACATTTCCCCTTAAAGATCTTCGTGAGGCTTTACAATTTTGGTACGCCAAAACAAAACGTCAAATTACTTATGAATATGTTGTTTGGGAGGGTATCAACGATACTGTAGAAGATATTAAAGCCCTAATTGACTTCTGTAAATTTGCACCAAGTAAAGTTAATATTATTGAATATAACCCTATTGATGATGGGGAATTTAAGCAAGCAAAATCCTCAATCATAGAACGTTATGTTTCAATGCTTGAAGCAAATAATATAACAGTAACTGTTCGAAGATCTCGAGGCAAAGACATTGACGCAGCTTGTGGTCAATTGGCCAATAAGTCCTAAGATCAAGGTGCTGGATTTGGAATCTTAGCATGAATTTCATTGATTCTAGCCAATGTGTCTTCGCTTAATTTTGTTTCTATACTATTAATATTTTCCTCAAGTTGTTCCAAATTTGTTGCTCCAATGATATTACTAGTTACAAATGGGCGCTGATTTACAAAGGCCAACGACAGTGTTGTTAGTGATATTCCAATATCATTTGCTAAGTCCAAATACTGTTTTGTAGCCTCTGTTGATTGTGCACTACTATAACGAGCAAATCTTGGAAACAAATTCAGTCGTGCATTATCAGCAGCAGTGCCTTTGATATATTTTCCAGAAAGCACCCCAAAAGCCAATGGCGAATAGGCCAATAGACCAATATTTTCTCGAAGAGATATTTCTGCTAAGTCGCCTTCAAATACACGATTCAATAGAGAATAAGCATTTTGAATTGTGCTAATTTTGGGTAAATTATCTTTTCGAACTTCTTCGGCATAGCGCATAGTACCCCAGCCTTTTTCGTTGGAAAGTCCATAAGCTCTAATTTTTCCTGCTTTTACAAGATTATTTAGTTCATGTAACACTTCATTGAAATTATCCAACCAGGGATCGTTTGAACTAGGTTTAAAATCTCTTACCCCAAAGGTGTTGGTGTGTCGTTCTGGCCAATGCAATTGGTATAAATCAATGTAGTCTGTTTGTAATCTTTGGAGCTCTAGCTCAATAGCTTCTTGGATTGATGTGCCTCCAAAACCTGTAGTTCTAATATGTGCAGTATAGTCTCCAGGACCAGCAATTTTACTTGCAAGAATTACTTTGTCTCTATTATTACTTTTTTTTAGCCAATTTCCAATAATTTTACTCGTTTGCCCTTGAGTTTCTTTTGTAGCTGGAACAGGATATAGCTCTGCTGTATCAAAGAAATTGACACCACGTTCCAAAGCATAATCCATCTGACTAAATCCTTCAGCTTCTGTATTTTGGTTGCCCCAAGTCATTGTACCAAGGCAAATTTTACTCACTTTAATGTTGGTATTTGGAAGTGATGTATATTCCATTAATTAGTATTTAGAAGTTTAGAAATTTCATCAAGTTTTGGAGTCAAAACAACTTCAATACGTCTGTTTTTTGCTTTACCTTCGGTTGTTTCATTTGTTGCAATTGGTGCATATTCACTGCGACCAGCAGCGGTTAAATTTTCAAGGTTTATAGCATCATTTTCACTTAAAATCGCAATTATAGAAGTTGCACGCTTGGTGGATAAATCCCAGTTTCCAGAAATTTGGCCACCATTAGAAAACGGTACATTGTCGGTGTGTCCTTCAATCAAAACAGCAATTTCTGGATTTTCGCCAAGAACTTTTCCAAGTTGTACAATCGCTTTTCGTCCATCAGATCCTACAGACCAACTTCCAGATTTAAAAAGAAGTTTATTTTCCATAGACACATAAACTTTACCGTTGCGTTGTTCAACAGTAAGTCCTTTGCCTTCAAAAGCAGTAAGTGCACTAGAAATAGCATTTTTTAAATCGGTCATCGCTTGATCTTTTGCTGCTATCAATGCTTCCAATTCTGCAATGCGCTGCGAACGTTCTTGCATATCTGCTTCAAGTCGCATCAACCGATCATTTTCTGCAGCCAATGCTTGTTCTTTTACCTCAAGTTGAGCAAGAAGTTCTCTGTTTTTTTGTGCATTTTTTTCTATCGACTTTGAGCTGTTTTGCTCCAATGCAGAATATGCAGCATCTAAATTATTATATTTTTTTTGAAGTGCTTCAACTTCTTGAGCCAACTGATTGCGTTCGGTTTGTACGTAATCAAAATCTTCTTGAAGTGTCCTCAGTTGTTCTTCGAGTTCTTTTTTCTGGAGAATTTCTTGATCATTATTTCCAGACAATTCATCATAATCTGATTTTAGTGTGTTGTATTTTCCCTCTAGTTCTTTATACAACTTTGAAGATACACAAGATGTAGTTGTAAGTGCGAATACGGATAAAAGAATGAAGTGTTTAAACATGATTTTTATTTTTATTGATTTAATTCTAATAGTACAGGGCAGTGATCGCTATGGACTGCTTCTGAAAGTATAACTGCTCTTTTAATATTTTCTTTTAAAGGGGTTGAAACTAATGTATAATCTAGTCGCCACCCTTTATTATTGGCACGTGCATTAGCTCTGTAGCTCCACCAACTGTATTGGTGCGGTGCTTTATTTAGATGTCGAAAGGCATCAACAAATCCACTTTTCAAAAAATTACTCATCCATGCACGTTCTTCAGGTAAAAAACCTGAAACATTTTTGTTTCGAACAGGATCGTGTATGTCGATGGCCTCGTGGCAAATGTTGTAATCGCCACAAATAATCAAATTTGGGATTTCTTTTTTTAATTCATCAATATATGATTTAAACAAATCCATATATTCAAACTTGTGTTCCAAACGTTGAATATTAGTTCCAGATGGAAGGTACAAACTCATCACAGAAACATCAGAAAAGTCTGCACGAATGTTTCGGCCTTCAAAATCCATGGATTCAATTCCAGTTCCAAAAACTATATTTTTGGGTTTTGTTTTGGATAAAATAGCCACACCGCTGTAGCCTTTTTTCTGAGCGCTAAACCAATAGGTATAAGGATAGCCAGCAGCTTCAAATAGACTAAGGTCTAGTTGATCTTCTTGGGCTTTAATTTCTTGTAAACAAATCACATCTGGATTGGCAGCAACTAACCAATCCAAAAACCCCTTTTTTAGTGCAGCTCGAATTCCATTGACATTATATGAAACAATTTTCATAGAGTACATTGAATATTTTAGCTAAAATAATTAAAGCCTTACTTTTACACTAAATAATTTTAGAGTTTTATTGAAAAGTATCAACAAAATATTTTCGTTTTTTTATAGTTAAAACTAAGTATGCACAGGTTTTTGATTTCTGTAATTTTATTTTCATCATCTTATGTTTTGGCACAAGACTCAAAGACTTTGTACCAAACTAAAAAAATTGCGACAAATAAAACCATTGTTTTAGACAGTCTGAGTATTAATCCTTCTTATTTTAAAATTGTGGATTCCAGTGGAGTTTTTGTTGATACAGCTTCTTATTATATGGATTTTAAAAAAGCAGTTTTAAACTTTAAAAATACGCTTCCACTAACAGATTCAATTGAAGTGACTTATTTAAAATATCCTGAATTTTTAACCAAAACTTATAGGCAAATTGATACTTCAGTTATTGTGAATTCAACGGGGACTTTGGACAAACTGTATCAAATATCAGAATCTAACACTGCACAGGAAGTTGTTCCTTTTGATGGCCTAACGACTTCTGGTAGTATTTCAAGAGGTGTAACTATTGGTAACAATCAAAATTCTGTTTTAAATAGTGAGTTAGATTTACAAATTAGTGGAAAAATTAGTGAAAAAGTAACACTTAGAGCATCAATTCAAGATGCCAATATTCCTCTACAACAGAGTGGGTATTCTCAACGTTTAGATGAGTTTGATCAGGTTTTTATTGAGGCTTTTACAGATCAGTGGGCATTACGTGCTGGAGATATAGATCTGGAAAACTACCGCTCGTATTTTGCCGAATTTTCAAAACGAGTGCAAGGGCTTTCTGTTAGTTCTGTTTTTCAACACAATACGTCAAAAACAACAGCCTATGCTTCTGGAGCATTGGTGCGAGGACAGTTTATAACGAGTCAATTTACTGCCCAAGAAGGCAATCAAGGACCATATAAACTTAAAGGACCAAATAATGAATTGTTTGTATTGGTTGTTTCTGGTAGTGAAACCGTATATGTCAATGGCATTGCTTTGGAACGTGGAGCGACTAAAGATTATATCATTGACTATAATGCCGGAGAAATTATTTTTAATCCAACATATCCTATTACTTCCGAAATGCGAATTATTGTGGATTATCAGTACAGCGAACGTAACTACACAAGATTTGTAGGATATGCTGCCGCTGAATATGATTCAGAAAAATTAAAATTTGGGGTATCATTTTACAATGAAAATGATTTGAAAAATCAGCCATTACAACAAAATTTAAATGCCAATCAGGCTGAAATATTGTCCAATGCGGGTGATGATAATTCACTAATGACTGCGCCGTCTGCAACTCCAGCAGAGTTTAGTGAAAATAGAATTTTATATAAAAAAGAAATTATTGATGGCGAAGAAATCTTTGTGTTTTCTAACAATTCAGAAGACAGTCTATATCAAGTTAATTTTTTGTTTGTAGGAGAACAACAAGGAAATTATACGTTATCAAATTCAACTGCAATTTCAAATATTTATAGCTATGTATCGCCCATTTCTGGTCAAATGCAAGGAAGCTATGAGCCTATTGTACAGCTTGTTGCACCAGTCAAACTACAACTTGCAGTTTTAAACGGGGCATATATTCCAAATGAAAAAACAACTGTAGACTTTGAGTTGGCAGCAAGTCAAAATGATCTTAATACATTTTCAGGGATTTCAGATGATGACAATGATGGTTTTGCAGCACGATTGGCTGTAAAACAACACATTCTTAAATCTAATAGATGGAACATTAATATGGATTCCGAAATGGATTATATTCATAAAGATTTTAGGAATCTAGAAGGGTTATATAATCCTGAATTTAATAGAGATTGGAATTTGGATCAACCGACAAGTAATCAAGTTGTTTCAGATTTTGGAGATCAGCTTTTTATGAACGCCGGAGTTTCTTTTTATAATACTGATTCAAATCAAATTAATTATCAATATCAGCATCTTAATTTTTCAAAAGAATTTAATGGGAATCGCCATATTTTAAATTCAAATATACGTCTAAAGAACTTTGAGTTCCGAACAAATTCTAGTGTTCTACATACAAACGGCGGGCAATCAAAGTCTACTTTTTTTCGTTCTTTATCTCAGCTCAAATACGATGTTGGGGTATTTTGGCCAGGCGTTAAATTTTCTACAGAACAAAATAAAATTACTAAACTTCCATCGGAAGACTTAGACCTTCAAAGTCAAAAATTTAGTGCCTACGAAACGTTTATAGGCGTTGGAGATTCAACCAAAGTTTTTATGAAAGTAGGATATATCAAACGTCATAATGACAGTGTGCAAAATAACACTTTAAGACGTGTTAATACCTCTGACACCTACTATGCTAATACTCAAATGATTCGAAGTGAAACTTCCAATTTGAGTTTATATGCAAATTATAGAGTTTTTAAGCCTGAAGATGAAAATAAATCAATTCAAAAAATACTTAATTCAAGATTGTTTTATGATCAAAAGTTGGCCAAAAATCTAGTCCAGTGGCAAAGTGTATATGAAACAAGCTCAGGGCAACTCCCACAACAAGATTTCACTTATGTAGAAGTTGAGCCAGGCCAAGGAAGTTTTATGTGGTTGGATTATAATAGCAACGGTATTCAAGAACTTGAAGAGTTTGAAGTTGCACAATTTCAAGATCAAGCAACTTATATTCGAGTGCTTTTGCCAAATCAAGTTTATATTCGAACACACCAGAACCGTTTGAGTCAATCGCTTATAATTGATCCTATTCAGTGGAGTGGGTCTTCCAATAAAGCAAAACGTTTTTGGTCTCATTTTTATAATCAAACCACATTTTTAATCGATAGAAAACAAAGAAATAATGGTCAAAATATCAATTTAAATCCATTTCAGTCCAACTCAGAAAATCAACTTGCAATGCAATCCAATTTTCGAAATCAATTGTTTTTTAATAGAGGCAAACAACACTATACAGTGTCCTATAGTCTTTCGGGTTCAGAGATGAAGAATGTTTTATCGTTTGGTTCTATTGCCCAAAAAAGCTATGCACATCAATTGAATTTTACGCACAAAATTCAGCAACAATGGCTTTTAAATTTTCAATTTAATTTTGATAATAATAAATCTGAAAGTGAAAATTATTCTTCTAAAAATTTTGAATTAGATCAAATTTTAATGAATCCAAAGATTTCATATTTATTAGATGATAATAAACGTTTTGATGTTTTTTATCAGTTTCAACAACAGGACAATTTAATTAATGATAAAGAATATTTGAAACAGCATAAACTTGGGGTTTCTGCGGTCATGAATCAAAATACGAGTTCTTCCATTTCGGCAGAGTTTAACTATTTTTCAAATGCTTTTGAGGGTAATGCAAACACACCTGTAGCCTACCAAATGATGGAAGGTTTACAACCTGGAACAAATTTTACTTGGTCATTAATTGCACAAAAAAAACTCACTAAGTTTTTGGATTTGAATTTGAATTATTTTGGCAGAAAAACTGAAAATAGCCGAACAATTCATACTGGAACAGTGCAATTGAAAGCTTATTTTTAATTTTTTATCGTCTTAATGTAAAATGGGATCTAAATTCTTTTTCAATTCCATTTTCATCATAATACGTTACTAAAAACCAGTAATCATTTGTTGGCATAAGGTTATTATTGTAAGTCCCATTCCAGCCAGCACTTGTAGTTTTAAATTGCTTTAAAAGTTTCCCAAATCGATCAAATATTGAAACCAAACCTGCACTGTTTCTAAGACATTTTATATTCCAAAAATCATTAAAACCATCACCATTTGGGGTGAAAAATTTAGGATAAGATAAAATTGTAACGGTAGATTCTGGTTCGTTACTACAACCCTCTGCATCTCTAACTTTAACAATATGATCTTGGCATCCTACTACGTTTTGAAAAATAGAACTTGTTTGCCAATTTCCTCCATCCAATTGATATTCATAATTACCACTTCCTCCAGTTACTGTGACCTCAATAATTTGATTACTTTCAAATGGTGCAGAAGTATTTTCAGTAATAATCGCTAGGGTGTTTATTGGATTAACTTGAATTGTTTCTGTAGTCGAATTTGCACATTGTCCAGAATCTGGAGTAAATGTGTATGTTGTAGTCACTAAGTTATTAATTGCAGGACTCCAAGTTCCAACAATTCCTTCTTGAGAAAAATTTGGTAACAGAGGAATAGTTTCTCCAATACAAATATCATCTATCTGAAATGTTGGAGTTACTTGTTGTAATACTACAATTTCTAAAGTTGTTTCATCAAAACAACCAGAACCATTTGGCGTAAATGTATACTCTGTAGTAGTTGTATTGTCAATTGTCAATGGACTCCAAGTTCCTGCAATACCATTGTTTGAAGTTGTTGGTAATGGTCCAATAGTATCGCCTATACAAATAGGATCTATTGCTGTAAATGTTGGTATTGTGAGCGGTGTAATCCCGATAGTCATATCAACATTATCAGCACATTGCCCCGCATCAGGGTTAAAGGTGTATGTTGTTGTTGTATTGGGGTCAAAAGCTGGACTCCAAGTACCTGTAATACCCTCGTTTGACGATGTTGGAAGTGTAATGTTTGTTCCGATACATACATCAGCAATTTGAGTAAAGTCAGGTATTGTGAGCGATGTAATCCCGATAGTCATATCAACGTTATCAGCACATTGCCCTGCATCAGGGGTAAATGTGTATGTTGTTGTTGTATTGGGGTCAAAAGCTGGACTCCAGGTTCCTGTTATACCCTCGTTTGACGATGTTGGAAGTGTAATGTTTGTTCCGATACATACATCAGCAATTTGAGTAAAGTCAGGTATTGTGAGCGGTGTAATCCCGATAGTCATATCATAGTTATCAGCACATTGCCCTGCATCAGGGGTAAAGGTGTATGTTGTTGTTGTATTGGGGTCAAAAGCTGGACTCCAAGTACCTGTTATACCGTTATTTGATGTTGTAGGAATGGTTAAACTCGTACCAATACATACATCAGTAATTTGAGTAAAATCTGGTGTAGTTTCTGGTAAAACTATAATTTCTAAATCACTTGAATTAGCACATTGTCCAGCATCAGGGGTAAAGGTGTATGTTGTTGTTGTATTGGGGTCAAAAGC
>CAXPPN010000018.1:0-4959 GCA_964219345.1 Aeromicrobium sp.
TCGGTAAACCCATTAAAAATAGCCAGCGCATTAAGAGTGTGGTTACTAGGCTTTACAGACTTAACGATGCCAAAAAATCGCCTAAGCGTATTGTAACTCACCTCAATACCAGTTTCAATGTAAACGATGTCACTTAAACGTTTTGAAGTATTATAATTGGAAATTTTAAAACCTGCCTTTTTTTGGGTGATTATTTTTAAATTCTTTATCATGACATAAATGTACAAAATATGTACGAATATTTTTTTTTAATTAAACTAAATTGGATTAAAATACAAATCATGAAAAAATATATTTGGGCTCTGTTTATTGTAACCCTAGTTGCTTGTGACAGTGAAACTAAAAGCAATAACACAGACAATGCGTTGAATGAGCGATTAAACAAAGTAAAAGAGGAAAATGCAAAGTCGTTAAATTTAGAGGCAACCATTAAAACCATCTTTGTTTTAGATGAGGCCATAAAAAACGTTAGAGATGTTAACGAGTATAAAGAGTATCTCTATAAATTTGATATGAGCGGTGTAGCACCAGAGGTTGTGGAATGTTTTATAAAATTAGTTCCAATTTTGGACAATTTATATGACTCCGAGATTGAAAAAGAAATTAATGAATCTATTTGGACTGCTTTTTCTGATTTTGGAAGTATAACAGGGGTTGCTGTTGCGTCTGGGTTGCAAATATATTCTGGCGATGTTGTCAAAGGTGGACTTAATTTAGTAAAAGCAGGTACTGATGCTCTGAATACTGCTGGTGCAAGATACGAGAAGGAGGTTGAGATTACCAAAAGAATTAATAAGGTTAAAAATAAATACTTAGATTATATTAAGTTCTCTAGTCCGATATTTTTAAAATACATGACAGAGTGGGATAAGCTTTGTGCTCAAAGAGACCAAGCCTATATTTCTTTGTACAACTCCAATTACAACAAAGTCCTAGAGTTTTCCGAAGAGGCTCTAAAAATATCATCAACAGATCGAGAGTCAACTTTATTGAAAGGTTTTTCTTTATTGAAGTTAAATAATTTTGATACAGAAAATTCTGAAGGCCAATTGTCAGATAATATAGAAATTCAAAACTTATTGGATAATTACTTTAATAATTTTCCTAAATCAACAGCACCAGCCTTTATTCTAAAAGGGATGTTTGAGTACAAAAATGGAGACATTGAGTCCGCAATGACCTCATTTGATGAGGCCTCAATATTATATCCCAAACAATCCGAGGAATTACTTGATCTTGCAAATATTTTCAATATTAGGAGTTCAATATTTAGATCGGTTGAATCTGAATTTATTTCAAAATCGTACATGAGTATGATGGAAGGTTTTGGAAATTTCAGTCCTAATTTTCAAAAGGCAATAATCCACAACGATTTGGGAAATACAAACAAAGCACTTGAAGAAATAAAGCGTCACTTCTTTAGACGTGGCAACCAAGTGGTTCAAGACTATCTCCCTGGGGACTTAAATTTTTGTAACAAATATTTGACTGATATATTTTCAAAAATGTTTGTAGAGCATCCCTTTGTTGATATTGAAGTTTCAAAAGGTTCAATAATTGACCCGAAAAATTCATTACGTGTTAAAATGATCAATAACTCTGACCGCTTTATTGAAAATGTACGGTTATTTTTATGTATTCACTTTACAGACACCTACAAAGATAGCTATCAAGTATTCAGAGTTCCAGATGCTCTGAACAATTTAGATGCGTATAGTGAGAAAAAATTTGATGAACCTCTAGTGGTTAATTACAAGTGGCTGGATAGCGAAAAAGAAGTTCCTGAAGATATTGTAAAAGTAAGAGGGGTGATCATTACCGATGACATCGTATCTTGGATTGATGAGGAGGGCTTTAAATTCAAAGAAGCTCAAGTGAATTTCAATAAATATGGAATTGAAAACAGCAATTTTTCTAGTGAAATGCTGCAAGAACTTAATCAAGCTAAAGTTCTAGTCGATAGAGGTTATGTTTACAACGATATTACATTTTCTATAACCAAGAAAATTATTGAATTTGATCCTTACGTAACCATAAATAATATTAATTCTATAAACCCTATCAGACCTTCGGAGAAGTTAGTCGATGGAAATCAATTGGTATATAAATTTAGAACTCGAAAAAAAATTGATGAACTGAAAGATATCTTATTGGTGACTAACCAAGGAAGTTTGAATATTCCCATACCAAAAAAATAGAAATATGGCAATAATTGATGTATTAAAATATGAAGGGCCAAACGATGAACTAGTTTGGAAATGGACTCCAAAACAGGGAAATTCTAAGCGCGAAAATCAATTGAGAATAGGAACACAACTGGTGGTCAATGAAAGTCAAGAGGCTTTTATGTTTAAAGGGGGTAAACTTCTTGATGCTTTTGGTCCTGGCACCCATACCTTGACAAGTTATAACTTACCTTTTCTAGCTGACTTGATTGGAGAGTTTTTTGGTGGAGACAGTCCTTTTTCTGCTGAAGTTTTTTATGTCAATAAAGCCGTATCACAAGACGCTAAATGGGGATTGATTCCATTTAATCTCATTGAACCTAATTTTAAAGTCCCCATCCCAATTACTTGTAGAGGAAGTTATTCAATTAAAGTTGTTGACTCTCGGTTGTTTCTCACACAATTGGTTGGGGTAACCAAAATCTACGACCAATCAGTGTTGCAAAATATGTTCAGAGGTATCATAACAGAGTCCACAAAAGACGCTATATGGAAACTGTCAAAGGAATTAGAGTTAGGGCCTTTAGAACTGGAATATATGGTGAAGGAACTTAGTAACAGTATTCAACCCAATATTGAACAAGCCTTAACCAGTTATGGTATACAAATGGATCTTTTTAGCGTAGAAGGTATTGCAGTCGTTGACGAAGATCCAAAAGTAAAGAAAATTGTTGAAGACTTTCACCGCATCATGTCTGAGGACATGGAAGAAAAGCTGCGTCTTAAGCGTCGTGCAGAACAACTCAATGTCTATAAAGTTGAAAGGACCTTTGACACGACTGAGGCAGCAGCAACCAATATTGGCGGTGGTGAAGGCGGAGACGGTTCCGGAACATCTGGAATTCTAGGAACCATGGTAGGACTTGGAATGGCTATGCCATTAGCAAATCAAGTGGGCGGTATGGTTCAAAACCAAATGAATACCAGCGGATTGACCAATTCCACTCAGTCCTGCTCTAATTGTAATGCAAACATAGGGATGAATACCATTTTCTGTTCAAATTGTGGCACCCAACAAACTCAAACCGATACTTCTGCCCCTGACCAAGATTTTTCTATTCCTATTGCTACTTGTGATAAGTGCAAAACTAAATTTTCATCTAAATATAAATTCTGCCCAAGTTGCGGTGATGTGTACAACCCCTGTCCAAATTGTAAAGAAGACCTTGAGGCTAGCGCAACAATATGTCACGCTTGCGAGTACGTTCTCCCAGTGAATTGTGCTTGTGGCAATCAATGTCCACCTGATTCTAAGTTTTGTTCAAACTGCGGCAACAAATTGAAGACATAGATGAGTTCGGTTTTTAAAAAAATAGTTAATTCACAGGTCTTTAATTGGATTGTAGCCTTCATTATTCTTATCAATTGTATTCTAATTGGTGTAGAACAATCCTTTCAGTCCGAGATCATCACTTGGATTCAAGATTTCTGCATCGTTCTTTTTGTTGCAGAAATTATTTTCAGATGGTTTGCTCGAGAATCGATTTCAGCCTTTTTTAAAAGTATTTGGAATCTAGTTGATCTAGTTCTAATTCTGGTATCATTAGTGCCAGAAACCTTGTTTGAAAATTCAGACTTATTAACGGCTTTCAGAATTGTAAGAGTAATCAGAATCATCAGGTTGGTAAAGGTGTTTCCGGAAACTATTGCCATGTTTAAAGTCATTAAAAATTCATTTGGTGCTCTTTTTAGAATAATATCTTTACTCATTATATTGATGTATTTTTATGCTCTAGTGGGAATAATTCTGTTTAAAGGTAAAACAGAAATACTTAACAACTACAACAAAACTTTCGATCCTTTCGGTAATGTTGGTGAAGCGTTATTTTCATTGTTTAGAGTAACAACTGGTGAAGATTGGACTGATCTTCGCTACGATTTATTGAGCTCAGATGCACCCTTTTGGGTGGTAAATATTTATTTTGTGTCATGGTTGATATTCTCCGCTTTTTTCCTGCTCAACATCATAATTGCTGCTGTCGTTAAAAATTACGACTCCGTTTACAGTAACGATAAAAATGCCAAGCAAGATGAAGAAATACGACAACTAAGAACAGAAATTAGCGAACTAAAACAAGTCAAGGATGAAGTGTAATCAATGTAAAAATCCCGTTACAGAAACTGATGTCATTTGTCAATGGTGTGGTGCAGAGCTTATCATGTATAGCAGCCAAGATGAAAATCATCCAATCAAAAAGCTTCAAGATGATTTACTAGCAATTGAACAAAATGTGCGTGAAAAAGTGCAATTGAAACTGGACAATAAAAATAATAATCTCTCTACTTTTGATAAGATTTTTGGTACAAAACCAGACTTTGATTGGGACGAAGATCTCGAGAATCAAGCAATCCAAAAAATTACAAGATCCCAAGCTAAATTTATAAACACCTACATCCTGCCATCAAATCCTAAAGTGTTAGAGGAATTACTAGAGATAGCGCTACAAAATTATAAACTATACAAACCAAATTTTTGGGATGACGAAGATGAAAGTCATACACAACTTTTATCAAAGGCTTGGCTTAATCTATCAAAACGTTGCAAAAAAAAGTTGGGGGTGAAAAATACGGACACTATAACCCAAAAAATAGCTCGACACCTTGCTTACAGTCCCAACTTAAGATGGACTATTATCATAATACTATTTTTTATTGTTACAATGAGCTTTTTTGCAACTTTGAAATATTTCAGTGGTTAGCAATTACTGTAACAAAACTGAAGGGTAATTACATT
>CAXPPN010000019.1:0-7592 GCA_964219345.1 Aeromicrobium sp.
GTGACTGACAGTAAAAATTCTATTGAAGCGAGTCGAATCAATCATTTTGCTCACGTAAATTATTCATCTGAAAAGCCAACAATTGGAAAATTGTTATGTATCAACGGTGCTGGGATTATGTACCGCTGGTTACGCAATCAAAGTTCTGCAGAATCCTACGAAACGATGAATAGGAGAGCGTCTAAAGTTCCCATTGGTTCTGATGGCTTGGTTATTTTACCTTTCGGAAATGGTGCTGAGCGCATGCTCAATAATTTAAATATAGGCTCTCAATTTTGTAACATCAATTTAAATCAGCATTCTAAAGCCCATCTTTACAGAGCTGCACTAGAGGGCATAGCTTTTTCATTTGTTTATGGAATGGAAATCCTTAAAAACGACAATGCTGCCATCAAGGTTATTCGCGCGGGTAATGACAATCTTTTTAGATCTGAGATTTTTGCCAAAACCTTGTCCACTCTTATTGGTTATGATATTGAAATTTATAATACCACAGGCGCTATTGGTGCTGCAAGAGCTGCAGCTTTGACCGATAAAGATTTTGAACGCTTTGGGCAAAACATTACAAAAAACGACCATGTGATGACATTTAAGCCCATCGAAAATAAGAACCCATATCTTGATGCTTACCAAAACTGGAAAACAGAATTAGAAAAACAAATTAAAAATTAAATAATGATACTTACTGGAAATAAAGAATACTACAAGGGAATTGATGCCATTCAATATGAAGGCAAAGATTCGGATAACCCACTTGCATTTAAATATTATGACCCTACACGTGTTGTAGCTGGTAAAACCATGCGTGAGCATTTTAAATTTGCCATCGCATACTGGCATACTTTCTGCGGACAAGGCTCTGATCCGTTCGGCCCTGGAACTCAAAATTTTGCGTGGGATCAATCGTCCGACCCTATTCAGGCGGCTAAAGATAAAGCAGATGCAGCTTTTGAATTCATCACCAAAATGGGATTCAATTATTTTTGTTTTCATGACTATGATTTAGTCGCCGAGGCCAACACACTAGCCGAATCCGAAAAACGCCTTTTAATAATTGTGGATTATATCAAGCAAAAACAACAAGAATCGGGTGTAAAACTTCTTTGGGGAACCTCTAATTGTTTTTCAAATCCAAGATTTATGAACGGTGCCTCTACCAACCCAAATTTTGAGGTGGTTGCACGAGCTGGAGCACAGGTCAAATTGGCATTAGATGCGACCATGGCACTTAATGGAGAAAATTATGTTTTTTGGGGAGGACGAGAGGGCTATATGTCACTATTGAATACTGATATGAGTCGCGAATTGGATCATATGGGCCAATTTTTAACCATGGCAAGAGATTATGCAAGGTCTCAAGGGTTTAGAGGTACCTTTTTTATTGAACCAAAACCAATGGAACCCATGAAACACCAATATGATTTTGATTCTGCAACAGCTATAGGTTTTTTGAAAGAATATGGATTGGATAAAGATTTTAAATTAAACATAGAAGTAAATCATGCCACGCTTGCTCAACACACGATGCAGCATGAGCTGGCAGTTGCCGCAAAAGCCAATATGTTGGGTAGTATTGATGCCAATAGAGGGGATTATCAAAATGGTTGGGATACCGATCAATTTCCCAATAATATTTTAGAAACAACAGAAGCGATGTTAGTGTTTTTAGAATCTGGAGGATTACAAGGTGGTGGTATTAATTTCGACGCAAAAATTAGACGAAATTCAACTGATATGGAAGATGTATTTTTGGCACATATTGGTGGTGCTGACACCTTTGCTCGCGCATTGATTACGGCTGATAAAATTATAACATCTTCTCCTTACAAAAAACTAAGAAAAGAGCGATACGCTTCTTTTGATGATGGAAAAGGAGCTGCATTTGAGTCAGGATCATTAAACCTTCAAGATTTGTATCAAATTGCACTCGAAAATGGAGAGATTTCTCCTCAAAGCGGTAAACAAGAACTTTTTGAAAATATCATAAATCAATACATTTAAAATTTAATTCAATTTTATGTTCTTTAAGTTAATATCAACGTCATCAATCTTAGAAAGTTTAGACTGGGTTGTATTGAGCGTCTATTTTTTGGCACTAATTGCAGTGGCCGTTTGGGTCGTTCTTCAAAAAGATAAAAATACTGAGGATTATTTTTTAGCAGGACGAAACGTGGGGTGGTTCGTTATTGGGGCATCTATATTTGCCTCTAATATTGGATCGGAACATGTGGTTGGGCTTGCTGGTACTGGTTTTGAGTCAGGTACTCCAATGGCTCATTATGAGCTTCACGCATGGATTGTATTGTTGTTGGGTTGGTTGTTTTTACCATTTTATATTAGAAGTGGCGCTTTTACCATGCCAGAGTTTTTAGAAAAACGTTTTGATAGTCGCTCACGTTGGTTTTTATCCTTATTTTCTTTGGTGGCTTATGTATTGACCAAAGTTTCAGTTACTATTTATGCAGGTGGAATTGTGGTCTCTGAGCTGTTGGGTATTCCGTTCTGGTATGGTGCTATTGGAGTTGTTGTATTTACGGGAATATATACAGTAGTGGGAGGAATGAAAGCAGTGATATATACCGAAACACTTCAAACCATTGTCCTTATCCTGGGTTCAATTATTATTACATTTTTAGGGCTACAAGAAGTTGGAGGCTGGGGACAATTGCGTGAAACAGTAGAGGCCGTGAGTCCAGATCACTTCAACATGTGGCGCCCAATGTCCGATCCAGATTTTCCATGGACAGGACTTTTAATTGGTGGAACAATTGTTGGAATTTGGTATTGGTGTACCGATCAGTATATCGTTCAACGAACTTTGGCAGCCAATAATATTAAAATCGGCAGGCGAGGGGCTATTTTTGGGGCTTATTTAAAGCTTTTACCAATTTTTATTTTTTTAGTTCCAGGAATCATTGCTTTCGCATTATCCATTCAAAACCCAGAAGTTTTTGCTATTGAAAAAGCAGACCGCGCTTTCCCAATGCTTGTCAAAACTTTACTTCCAGTTGGACTTAAAGGATTGGTTGCTGGAGGGCTTATGGCCGCTTTAATGAGTTCGTTAGCTTCGGTTTTTAACTCTTGTTCTACAATTTTCACTATTGATATTTATAAAAAGTTAAAACCTGATAAATCAGAGAAAAATCTTCTTAAAACAGGGAAAATAGCTACAGGCTTTATTGTGGTATTGGGGATTATTTGGATACCAATAATGGAGAAAATCGGTGGCGGTGTCATGTATCAGTACTTACAAAATGTACAATCATATATTGCGCCACCCGTTACTGCTGTATTCTTGCTGGGAATAATTTGGAAACGTGTCAACTCAATTGCTGCAATAACTACTCTTTTGGTTGGTCTTTTACTATTAATATTAAGGCTTGGATCAGAAATTTATTATCAACCACAAATTATATCAAATCAGTTAGTGGATAGTATATTTTTTAGTTTCGCAACAATCAACTTTGCGCACATGGCTATTTTTATGTTTGTTTTTTCGGTTATAATATGTATTTCTATAAGCCTAGCTACCACTGCTCCAAACTACAAAGCAATTACTGGATTATCTTACGGCACTCTTACCAAAGCGCAAAAACAAACTCAAAAAGATAGTTTTGATGCATTAGATGTTGTTTTTTCGTTGGTTCTTGTGCTCTTAGTTATTGGAATTCTATGCTATTTTACAGGCTAATTATTTAAACATATAAAGATGAAACAATTTAATTTATTATCTTTTTTAATTTTATTGGTTTGTTGCAGTGGGTCTGACAACAGTTCTGACAATACTACTACACAAGATGAAGTTTTTTTCGTATCTCAGTCTATTGGTGGAGTTCAAGTTCAGCGAGAAGTGCTTTTACATTTGCCAAACAATTTTGATTCCACTCAAACTTATCCAGTTGTAATTGCTTTTCATGGTAATGGAGGGCAAAATAATAGCTGGTTTAATCAGTTATCACAGTTTGTGGATATAGGTGAATTTATTGGGGTATATCCACAGGGATATTTAAACTCATGGAATTTAGGTGCAGAAGCATCAACTGCAGATGAAGTTTATTTTTTCAATCAAATTATGGCTAAACTTGAAACATATTCATTTTTTGACGCTTCAAAAGTTTATGGAATAGGTGTATCTAACGGATCTGCTCTAATAAATAAACTGGGTATTGAAACTGCTCATTTCAGTGCCATTGCAGCTTTGGCTAGTCAATTAATAATTGGAACAATACCAAATAATTCAACCTCTCCAGTAGCAGTTTATCAAATGTGTGGAACGTTAGATAATATTATTCCTTACGGAGGTGGAATGTCTGTGGTAGGACATCATTTTTTAAGTGCATCTGATAGTGCTCTTAGCTGGGTAAATGCTTTTAATTGTACAACTGAGCCAATTGTAGAAATGTTAGGAGATGATGAAATTTTAATTTACGAAGATTGTGAATCAGGAAAAGAGATTCGCTTTCATAGTGTAAATAATGCAGGACATAATTTGAATCAGCCTAATACCGCTAATTTTTATGGTCCAGTTTGGGAATTTTTAAAGCGTTTTTAAAATGGATATTTTTTCTTCATCTATAAAATTTATTTACCTATTCATTATTGTTTTTTTGTCTAGTTTGTCTATATCCGCTCAAAATAGAATTAATATTGAGGGTGTTGTATATGATGAATATGATTACCCCATTCCTTATGCCTCTATTGGCATCGTAAAAAAAAATATAGGTACAAGTTCAACTGAGGAGGGGACATTTAAATTTTTTGTGTCAAATAATGAGCTCTCAGATGTTATTGAAATTTCGTCCATTGGCTATGAATCATTTGAAATTACAGTTCAAAATTTTATCGACCTAAGGGATAAAACTTTTATCCTTAAGGAAAAAATTACGGCACTTAATGAAGTCTCAATCGAAAGCCCAAAAAATATAGTCAAAAAAGCGTTTAAAAAATTAAAAGACAATACTATAAACGACAAGCATAAGTTGGGTATATTGTACCGGCGCTGGTCTGTTGAAGATAAAATTTGCCGCTATTTTATAGAGCAATATATTGATGTTTTGGATCGCGGACCATCCTCATATATTCAAGCTTTTGATGTTCAACACAGTCGTACATCATCGGATTATAGATTTATTAAAAATGAACAAGATCGCCATGCTTTACAGTTTATGGAACTCAACAATCCATTACGGAATGGTCCTTCGGTTGGTTCATATAGCTGGAAAAAAATTGAAGATACATATTATGAGGATGAGGACGTTTTGGTGTTAGAGGGTACTCAAAACAATGGAAATAGTATTACGCTTTATGTGGGCTTTGAGACTTCAAAAATTTATAAGGTAGAAAAAAATACAATAAGCATGAATGTTGGTAAGCGTCTCAATGCGCTGTATATCTACAAAAATAATAATAAAGGCAAATTATATCTTAGTTATCATAAGCGTCAGTGGGAGGGCGCTGTAAAAACCCCCGACCATATTAAGCGAGCGATGCTTCAGGCGGGAAAAAAGGAAAGAAAATACATTCCTATTTCATACCGCCATGAGGTTTTTGTTTTAGATTTAAATGATGAAAAAAGTAAAATGAAATTAAACAGCGAATCCCTTCAACAAGATATGACACTTTATAAAATCCCTTATGATGAAAATTTTTGGAATAATATCAGCTTACCCCCAGAAACCAAATTTTATTTAAAAAATATCAATGAATTAGAAAGTCTTTATGACGTTCCAATTGAAACTCAATTTAAATTCTCTAACATAAGATAGTAATCATATAAAAATTGATCTGCTTCATATTTTGATTTTCGACAAAAAATATTCCCAAGAAAAGAATATTATTCTTGGGAATAATGCCGTGGAGCCAAAGTGAGTGAAATCGAACTATTTTGGGGAGGATTTGGAATTATTAAAATAAAATATCGTTTAAATAACTCCACATTTCGTTATGGAAATTAATGGGGACTAAATTATCACTATCGGGAGCTTCACCCATGCGAATGATTACTAGATTTTGACTTGGAATAATATCAAGATATTGGCCGTTTTTACCCATCCCTGCAATTAAATCTTCTGGGGCGTTGGAGGCCAAAGAAGCCTGTATTGGAATTGTTATCCCTGGAGGAATCAAACTTTCTTTGCCATTAAGCCACCACAAGTATCCATAGGACTTATTTATATCTTGAGATGTATTTACCATATTTGAAAAATAATTTGTGTCATTCAAGATAACATCCTCGTCCCATACACCTTCATTTAATATCAATAGCCCAAATCTTGCCATGTCTCTGGCTGTACTGTAGTATGTGTCACTGTTATTTAATTGAATCCAACTTCCACCCATTCCTATTTTTATTTTCACTTTTTGATTGGTAAATTCATTGTATGAGGTTTCGGTTGCATTTTCGATGACATCCTTTAAAAGTGAGTATGTGGCGTTGTGATAAAACCAGTTTGTTCCAGGGGTGTTTTTATAGCTTAGGCAATCTGGATCTGTACAATTAAGATTTACTACTTGATAATCCAACCCAGTTGTCATCGTTAATTGGTGTTTAATTTTAATTAAACCCTCTTGTTCTGCTGTTAAACTGGTCCACCCATTGCCAAGATATATAGCACTACTGTCCTCAATAGACAAAAGCCCATCTTCTTGTGCGATCCCGACCATAATGGCAGTGAGTGTCTTGCCTGCAGAAGCCCAATACCAACTAGAGTTTCTATCAAAAGGAGCTGTATTTAAAATATTATTGCCCCAATAATTTTCAATTACGATTTTACCATCCTTTAAAACTACAAAAGCACGAGTGTTGTTGAGCTCAAGAAATTCATATAGATTTTCAATCTCAACAGAATCCCAGTTTAGCTCATCAGGTGATATAGTTTCCCATTGGTCGGAATCTATGCTTGGGAAATACATGTTGTTGACTACAGGCTGGCTAATTTGATTTTCGTCTTTTGAGCACGAAATGATTAAAAGTAATATGAACAGCAGAAACTTTTTCAATAGATGGATAATTTGATTAACAAATGTAAAAAATATTCCCTAAAATAAATTTTATTTTAGGGAATAATGCCGTGGAGCCAAATGGAGTGAAGTCGAACTATTTTGGGGAGGATTTGAATTTATTTTATTAGTTTTTCTTGCAATAAATTGTATTTACAAACATAATACGATGAATTTTCGATAATAAAAATAAAGTATGTACACACTTCAAGATATATTTTTTAGAAAATGGACTTATCAAGAAAAATTAGCTTATCTGATGGCACAAATAAATTTATTGTCAGTAGACGGTCATTCAGATGATAAAGAGTACAAAGCAATTTTTACAAATATGAAAATCATAAAGTGGAAACCTAAAAATGAAAATGAAATAGACAGATATATGTCAGATGCTAAAAATATGTCTATTGATGACGGGGTTCGTATTATTAAAAACATGAGCTCTGATAAAAAGAAAATTAAGAAAACGAAAAATGACAAAAAATAGCACTTTGAAAGCTAGAAAACAATATCAAAATTTTTAACTATATTAGCAGAAACACCTCTTAAATTTTGAGCGAAAAAGTTCAATTTTATTTGACTACATACATATT
>CAXPPN010000020.1:0-4199 GCA_964219345.1 Aeromicrobium sp.
CTGACTGTTAATCAGAGGGTCCTTGGTTCGAGCCCAAGAGGGGGAGCGAGTAAAATGATAAAACGGTTATACTATTATAGTGTAGCCGTTTTTTACTTTTGTAATTCACATAAGTGGTTATGTGCAATTTAAACTATCATTCTTGGTAGAAACAGAATTCCATATAGATGAAGATTTATCGCCATATGTAAATTGTATTATGTTTGGTGAAAACTCTCGGATTGATTCACATACAAATATCCCATTATATGCTGATGGTTATCCAGGAATCATGTTTCAACAATCCAAAAACGGTTTCTACCTGCTCCCGAAAAAGAAGAAATTATCAGAATTATTTCTTTATGGACAGACGTTAGATCCTATTTCATTAGATGTTATGGGTCCTCATAATTATGTGGTAGTTCAGCTATACCCCTTCGCTTCAAAGTACCTGTTAAACATTGACCCCAGGGTATTAAATGATGAATGCTTTGACTTGCTTCAAATCAAATACATTGAAACAGAAAATTATCGAACACAATTAAGAGAGTCTAAAGGTTTAAACGAACAGGTTGAAATCATTTCGAATCTAATGCGTGAATTAATAAACTCCCATAACGTTAATGAAAATGACAACATAGAGAAAGCCATATCACTAATATTGCACAGTAAAGGTCAAATAAAGATTAAAGAATTACTAAAGGAATTACCCTTGACCGAACGTACACTTGAGCGCAACTTTAGAGCTTATGTAGGTCTTTCTCCCAAGCAATTCTCAAAAATAATTCAGTTTCAATCATCCCTCAATAAGCTAACAGAAACAAAATTTAAGAAATTAATAGACATTGGATTTGAAAGCGGCTTTACAGACCAGTCCCACTTTATAAGAACCTTCAAAAGCTACACGGGACAAACTCCATCTTTTTACTACCGTAACCTTTTGAAGATAAATTAGTATGTCGGTTTTATTCAATTTCCTCGTCTAGAAGCCCCGTATTTTTGTTTAAAATTAGACTTAATTATGCCCTTTTTTAAACATTTAGATGACTTATCTGACATAACGGACATCACATGGAACGACAGAAAACGATTGGGTCCTCTCGACAAAGCATCTCAAAATATTATGCGCGGTAAATCTTCATTTACTTCTGCACAAAAAGAAGTTTTTGCAGCTTTTGTATCAGGACTTAATGCATGTTCATTTTGTTATGGTTCTCATGCTGCCGTTGCCGATAATTTCGGAATTCCTGCAAAAACTATCGAGGCTTTGATAGAAGATATAGACAATGCTCCAATTGCTTCAAATGAAAAACCACTTTTTCACTACCTCAAGAAACTTACACTCTCACCAAGTAAACTAATTCAAGAAGATGCAGATAAAATATTTCGTGAAGGTTGGAGTGAACAAGATTTACAAGATTTAATACTGATTGGTTGTTTATTTAATTTTTACAATCGTCTACTAGATGGCTATGGCATCAAGGGTAATCAGGCCATTTATGAATTTGGTGGTGCCCACCTGTACAAAAATGGATATGGGGTACCTTGGTTTATAGGTATAATTAAAAATTACATTAAGAAAATAAAAATCAAGACAATTAACCAAAATGCCTAAACTATATCAATTCATTGATTTAAAATACAGAATTCATTCACTTGACTTGCTTCGGGGATTCGCTGTTTTAGGAATACTGATTATGAATATCACGTCTTTTTCTCAAATCGGAATGGCGTATATGAACCCCACAATTGGCGCTGGCTTAGAAGGCTATAACCAATATTTTCACGCCTTCAACTTCATTTTTGCCGACACTCGATTTATGTCTATTTTCTCAATACTGTTTGGGGCAGGCGTGGTTTTATTCACACAAAGAATAGAGGCGAAAGGCGAAAGAGTTGCTGCATTGCATTTCAGAAGAATGTTTTGGCTTTTGCTCTTTGGTTTAATCCACGCCTATTTTATTTGGGTGGGAGATATATTAGTAGCCTATGCTATTTGTGGTAGTTTCGTTTTCTTTTTTAGAAAAAAATCAATTCAGACACTTGTTATTCTAACATTGATTCTTTTTCTCATTCCCATAAGTTTAAATTTTATTACCTATTTCGGCATGCCAGCAGATGAACTTGAAAGTACTTTTGCTTTCTTTTACCCTTCCGCAGAGGAGATTTCGTACCAAACCCAAGCAATGCGTGGCTCTTATTTCGAACAAATGCCACTTAGAGTGAAAGAGGCTATCGGACTTCAAACGGTTGTTTTTATGATTGAAATGTTTTGGCGTGCCAGCGCTATGATGCTGTTAGGAATGATCTTATATCGAAAAGGCATCCTATCGGCTGAAAAATCCACAGGGTATTATAAGAATTTGATGTTACTAGGGTTTGTGCCAGGACTGATGCTTTCTGGAATTGGTTTAAATGAAGCATATGCCTCCAATTGGAATGCTGGGTATGTAATGAACATTGGTGCGAACTTTAAGATTGTATCTGGCCTCTTGATGGCATTAGGTTATATTGGATTAGTTATTTGGTGCTATAAAAAAGGGGTGTTTAAAAAATTTCAAACCCGATTGCGGGCAGCTGGCAGAATGGCATTTACCAACTATATAGGCATGTCTGTAATTTGCACACTCATTTTTAATGGCCATGGACTAGGGCTATTCGGTAGTTTCGACAGGTTGCAGCAGTTCCTAGTTGTAATTTCTGTGTGGATTCTAATTTTGATTATTTCTCCGTTAGTTTTAAAGAATTATCGATTTGGACCATTAGAATGGCTGTGGAGAAAATTGACTTATTTTTCATTTACAAAACATTGAATTCAATAGAAGAAGTTATGCTGCAACTTTGAATAATAGGGGGAGCAAAGCCTTACAGAAATGTAGGGCTTTTTTTATTTGAACAGTCAGCTTTGTGGCTTCGGGACATCATAATCAATAATCATTATGTTTAGCAGTGGACGCAGGCATAGTCTGTATTAGATTTTAAATTGGTAAAGGGCGTTTAACAAGCTGATTTATTCTATTATGAAGGCATAATCTCCATTTCGAAAATCCCATCTTATTAAAGGTTAAATTTATTATTCGTTTCTTTATCAATAGTTCTATTATTTTTTGTTGTAATTTAAATTCATATATTCAGGAGTACTAATTATAAATCAATCATAATGAAAAAAACAATTATTACATTTTTTATAATTTTTATAGCTACAATAACTTCCTGTAACTATACAAATGACACTTCACAAACAACAAATAACATTGCCACTATTTTTAAAAATGGCGATTTAATGACAAATATATCTACAGATCCTAATGGGAATGCATTGTTGTATCCCAATGGGGATGCATCAATTACCTCTCAAGTAAAAGTTTGGGCGCCTGATTTTAACTCCCCTTGGCATTACCACCCTTACCAATGTGTAGCACATATTATTCAAGGTGAGTTAACTGTAAATTTTGATACAATCGCTTCTCTGGATGATAAAAGTCCAAACAAATCCACAAGTATTACGAAAACCTTTAGGGCTGGCGAGGCCTTTATTGGAACAGCAAACACCTGGCATTATTCACAAAACTTAGGCTCTGAGGATTTAATTTTCACCACCTCTTGGTTAGCAGAAAAAGATGCTCCAATAACTGTGCTGGCGGATAAAGAATAAAACCCCTCGATTAATCGAACGGTTTTTGAAGGTTGGAAGAATGATTTACTAACAATCAGTAAGATAAAGTTCTAAAAATCTCGCAAACGCATCTTTTGATTTAAATCAAACAGTTTTTTGGGGTCAAACTGGTCTACCTTTAGCATGTCGAGTTGTTTGTTCAGTAGGCTAACTTTTCGTCTATAACTAATAACCCAATCTTCTCTGTCTTTGGGTTTGTAGTTCGGATCGATGATATCATGGGTTTGTATCATGGCTAACAATACTGCCTTAATTTGATTGGGAATCCAAGAAGTGATAGGCGTGCCTCCTGTCGCTTTTGGATAGGCAGTGTTTTGCATGATGTATTTTTGAACAAACTGCCAATGACCGTTTCTAAACAAGTAGATTTCTTCTAACAATTCCAACAAATAAATTGCCTATCCAAAAGCGACAGGAGGCACGCCTATCACTTCTTGGATACCCAATCAAATTAAGGCAGTATTGTTAGCCATGATACAAACCCATGATATCATCGATCCGAACTACAAACCCAAAGACAGAGAAGATTGGGTTATTAGTTATA
>CAXPPN010000021.1:0-95268 GCA_964219345.1 Aeromicrobium sp.
CAGAAATTAGCAAAAATATTACCCAAAAGGTCGTCGGTAGAAATTTCACCCGTAATACGTCCAAAATGGTGTAAAGCCTCACGAATGTCTATGGCCAATAAATCACCCGAAAGTCCTGTTTGTAAACCATGTTGTACCTTTTGGATGTTATCCAGTGCTTGCCGTAAGGCATCGTAGTGGCGGGCATTGGTGATGATGGTGTCATTGTTATGAAGTTTACCCATTTGCACCAATCCCAAAAGTTGTTTTTTTAAGGCCTCTACCCCTTCACCTGTTTTGGCACTTATTGTTAAATAATCGTACTGATCAAAACATTTTTTGACAGTTTTCATATTTGAAGTATCCATTTTATTAACCACTATAAGTTGTTGTTTATCAGGATTTTGTGATAATTTTTTTTCAATTTTATTTTTGATTTCAGAGTATGTTTCTTCTGAAATTTTACTTCCATCAAAAAGCTGAAGAACAACTTGTGACTGTGCTATTTTTTTAAAGGTTTTTTCAATACCAATCGCCTCCACAGTATCATTCGTTTGACGAATACCTGCAGTATCTATAAATCGAAATTTAACACCCTCTATGGTTATTTCGTCTTCAATAGCATCACGTGTGGTTCCTGCAATAGTACTAACAATGGCTTTTTCTTCATTAAGAAGCGCATTTAACAGCGTAGATTTTCCTACATTAGGTGCTCCAACAATAGCTATAGGAACACCATTCTTGATGACATTCCCCGTTGAAAATGAATCGATAAGGTATTTTAGGACTTTAACGATACGTTGTAATAAATCTTCAAATTGTTGACGATCGGCAAATTCTACATCTTCTTCAGAAAAATCCAGTTCTAATTCAATCAATGAAGCAAAATTGAGGAGTTCTTGGCGAAGATTTTTGATTTCCGAACTAAACCCACCTCGCATTTGTTGCAACGCAATTTGATGTGCAGCAGCACTATCACTTGCAATGAGATCGGCAACCGCTTCAGCTTGGCTTAGGTCCATTTTACCATTCAGAAACGCACGAAGGGTAAATTCTCCAGCATTGGCCGCCCGACACCCTTTTCGGATAAAGAGTTGTAAAATTTCTTGTTGAATATAACTGCTACCATGACATGAAATCTCAACAACATCCTCTCCTGTATACGATTGTGGATTTTTGAATATACTGACTAAAACTTCGTCCAAAACACGTTCACCATCGATAATATGACCCAAATGCACCGTATGTGTGGGTTGATCAATAAGCTGTTTGTTATGAATGGATTTAAATAGGATATTGGATATCGATAGGGCTTCTGTACCCGAAACACGAAGTACAGCAATAGCACCAGCGCCAGAGGCTGTGGCAAGAGCTATTATTGTATCATTGTGTGTCATTTCTAATACTTTTTGACAAAAATATTAATATTACATCAAAACAATGTAGTATTGAAATTTAATTTAATTTTGCATAAAAATTTTACCAATGACTTTACGTTACTTTTTTCTATCTATTTTAATTTTAATGCTGAGTATTGGATGTAACTCCTCCTCCTCAAAAACAACTAATTTTACTGTAACTATCGAAGCAGAAGGCATTTATGATGGGGTTCGTGCATATATCAAACGAAACGAAAATGGAAAAACAACAACTGCTACCGATACTGCCATTGCTCAAAATGGCAAGTTTCAGTTTAAAGGGGACGTTTTAGCTCCAGAAATGCGTTTTATTACAATTGATGGGATTAACGGTCAGGTGTTTTTTGTTTTAGAACCTGAAAACATCAAATTAACTATTTACAAAGACAGTATTCAAAAATCCAAAGTTTCTGGTGGTTTCAATAATGAGGTTTTCTCGAAATACAGAAGCGGATTTGTAGCTATTACCACTAAGTTGGATAAATTACGTGAAGAATATGCTGCTGCTGCTCAAAACCCTAAAGTGGTTCAAGATTTACAAAAACGTAATGTTGAGCTTCGCGAAGAACTGAAGAATTATGGTTTTAATTTTCTTAAAGAACATCCAAATTCAGACTTTTCTTTAATGCTATTAGACGGTCTTACATCTCAACCAAAATTTGACACCAAATCTGCTAAAGAAGTATTGGCGCTGATGAATGATGAGCTGCTCAATAAATCTACAAACATCCTTACGGTTCAAAATATTCAAAGTAAAATTAATCAAACAACAACCAACAAAAAATTAGCTGTTGGTGATATCGCTCCAGATTTTACGGCACCAAACCCCGATGGAACTGCGCTTACCATGAGCAAAATTAAAGGTAAAGTCACCATTATTGACTTTTGGGCATCATGGTGTAAACCTTGCCGTGTAGAAAATCCTACCTATGTACGACTTTATGAAAAATACCACATCAAAGGCTTAGAGATCATCAGTTTTTCTTTGGATAGAGAAAACCAAAAGCAACGCTGGGTTGATGCTATTGCAAAAGATAAATTGACGTGGTATAACGTTTCAAACTTAAAATTTTGGAATGATCCTGTGGCTAAGTTATACAATGTGTCGTCAATTCCTGCCGCATTTATAATAGATGAACAAGGCGTTATTATTGCAGAACGTTTACGTGGAAGTGCGTTGGAACGAAAAATTGCAGAGCTACTCGATTAATCTTACAGCTTGTTTTTCCATTTTAAAAGCAATAAAAGCCCTATTGGTGCCGCCAACAAGGCCACCATCCAAAAATGATATTCAAAAATCCATGGGGCCAAAAACAAGGTCATTAAATACCCCCCTACTGCACCACCAAAATGTGCATCATGGCCAATGTTTCCAAGTTTGGTTTTCATACCATATATCGAAAATAATAAATACCCCACTCCAACAACATAAGATGGTATTGGAACAGGTATAAAATATATAAACATATGCATATCAGGTTGTAATAAAATGGCCGAATAGACAATCCCTGTGACCGCTCCACTCGCCCCAACAGCACTATAAAAAGGTTCGTTTTTGTGAAAATAAAACGACAAAAGATTTCCTGCAATTAAGCTAAAAAGATAGACCAAATAAAAATTAAGCGCTCCCAATTGATAAATCACAATATGAGCAAAAAAATACAACGAAATCATATTGAACATAAAATGCTGCCAATTGACATGCAAAAACCCAGAACTTATCATGCGTATTTTTTCGCCACGTTGTAATGCTCCTATGTTAAATTTGTACTGCTCAAAAAAGGAATAATCTTTAAAACCACGCATGGAAAACAGAAGATTGGCTACGATAATGATAAGGGTGTGGATGTTCATGAAGTAAAGTTATAAAATCAGACAAAATAAATTATCTTTGTGATGTAAATTTAAGACTAATTTATGCAATTATTAGCCTTTGTGCTCATCTATCCTTTACTTTGGTTGGTATCCATTTTGCCATTTCGTTTGCTCTATGCCGTATCTGATATGCTGTTTTTTTTGTTGTATCATGTTGTGGGTTACCGAAAAAAAACGGTTGAAGACAATTTAAAACTTGTTTTTCCAGAAAAATCCGAAGCTGAACGCAAAAAAATCACAAAGGAATTTTTCCATCATTTATGTGATATGATTTTGGAAGCCATCAAATCCATGAACATTAGTGTTAAGGACATGAGAGCGCGATACAAGTTTACCAATATTGAAGTGATTAAAGCATTTGAAAAGCAAAATAAAAGTATTGTTTTGATGTGCGCCCATTATGGCAGTTGGGAATGGATTTTTATCATACAGACCTATGTCAAATTTCGAGGATATGCCATCTATAAACGTTTGAATAACAAATACTTTGATAAACTTGTTCGAGCTATTAGAGCACGTTATAACAGCTATTTGGTTACTACAAAAGAAACCATTCCAACACTAACAGAAAACATGAAAAACGGTATTCTAACAATGAATGGTTTTGTTTCGGATCAGACGCCAAAAAAGGAAAAAGCATACCATTGGAATACATTTATGGGGATTGAAGTTCCTATTCATACCGGTGCAGAAATGCTGGCCAAAAAATTAGATATGCCTGTCATTTTCTTCTCTGTAAAACGTGTTAAAAGAGGGTTTTATGAAACTACGTTTCAAACCCTAGCAGAACACCCCAATGAGTTTAAGGATTATGAGATTACAGATCAGTTTTTAAAACTTGTTGAAAATCAAATTCACGAAGCCCCACAATACTATTTATGGACTCATAAGCGTTGGAAACACCGTAAAGTTTAGACGCTTATTTAGGTGTTCTTAGAATTTTTTCAAGTTGTCGCCCTTTGGCCAATTCATCAATAAGTTTTTCTAGTTGGCGACAGCGTTTATAGACGTCAAACTCCTCCGCGATGTCTTCAATGCGATAGCCACAAACAACGCCTTTAATCAAATGCGCATTGGGGTTAATTTTTGCCTTTTGAAAAAACGAAACATTTATACTTCTCTATCGTATTGGACACAGAAAAATCTAAAAAGTCACATTTTTTTTTAAGAAAAATTAAAAAATGTAAAATAAGGATTAAGACAGGGCTTTGAGTTCAGAAATAAAACGGTCGGCCAATGCATCGGCTTGTTGTTGCGAAGGCGCTTCTGTATAAATTCTAATGATGGGTTCTGTATTACTTTTTCTCAGATGCACCCAAGAGTTTGCAAAATCAATTTTAACCCCGTCAACAGTAGTTAAAGGTTCGTTTGCATATTTGTTTTCTATCAATTGTAGTAGTCCATCAACATCAATAGTGGGGTTTAAGTCAATTTTCTTTTTACTCATAAAGTACAAAGGATAGGTGTTTTTAAGAGTGCTTACGGAAATTTTTTTTTCGGCCAATAAACTTAAAAACAAGGCAATTCCCACCAAAGCATCACGCCCATAATGGGCTTCAGGCAAAATAACACCGCCGTTGCCTTCTCCGCCAATAACGGCCTTATTGGCTTTCATGGCATTGACCACATTCACTTCCCCTACTGCACTGGCGGTATAGGTTCCGCCGTGTTTTTCGGTAACATCTCTAAGGGCGCGTGTAGAGCTCAAATTACTTACTGTGTTGCCTTTGTTCTGGCTTAAAACATAATCGGCACAGGCAACTAAGGTATATTCTTCGCCAAACAATTCCCCTTTTTCGTCCATAAAGGCCAAACGGTCAACATCGGGGTCCACAGCAATTCCAAAATCTGCTCCGGTTTGTACTACTTTTTCAGATAAATCTGTCAAATGTGCCTTAAGTGGTTCTGGATTATGAGGAAAATGTCCATTGGGCGTACAATGCAATTTAATGGGTTCTACACCCAAACGTTCGAGCAATAGCGGTACAGCAAGCCCTCCCGTAGAATTGACACCGTCTACAACGACTTTAAATTTACACGATTTTATGGCTTCAACATCGACATAATCTAAATCTAAAACTTCATCGATATGTAAATCAAAATAGGCGTCATTTACTGTAATTTTTCCCAAATCATCAACTTCTGCAAAGATCACTTCCTCGCTTTCCGCCAAATCCAATACCCGTTGGCTATGGGTTGCATTTAAAAATTCACCATTACTATCAAGCAATTTTAAAGCATTCCATTGTTTTGGGTTATGGCTTGCCGTTAAAATAAGTCCACCATCGGCGTGTTCCATTGGTACTGCAACTTCTACGGTTGGTGTTGTTGAAAGTCCCAAATTCACCACGTCTATACCCATTCCAACTAGGGTGTTCATCACTAAACTTTGAATCATTTCACCAGAAATTCGAGCATCTCTACCAATAACCACTCTATAATTGGTTTTTTTGCGTTGCTCCTTAATCCACATGCCATAAGCCGCAGCAAATTTAACCGCATCTATAGGCGTTAAATTATCAGAAACAGCACCGCCAATTGTACCACGAATTCCAGAAATTGATTTGATTAAAGTCATTTTAAAAAGTTTTTACAAATATAGGATTTCAATTCTAGTTTTATAAAATAGTATTCATAATTTTGACCCCATGAACTACCTCGCACATCTCTATCTTTCCGGAAAAAATGAAGACGTTTTAATCGGCAATTTTATCGCTGATAGTGTTAAAGGTTCAAAATATAAAGATTATTCTATAGACATCCAACGTGGAATAGTGTTGCATCGCCAAATTGATACCCACACCGATGCACACCCCAATTTTAGAACAAGTACAAAACGATTGCATAAAAATTACGGACATTATTCTGGAGTGATTGTCGATATCTTTTTTGATCATTTTTTGGCTAAAAATTGGAAGCATTACTCCTCAATTTCCTTGGCCGACTATGCTCAAAAATGTTATGCCATTTTAAATAAAAATATCCAAATGATGCCTGAAAAAGCGCAATATATTTTGCCCTATATGACCAAAGGCAATTGGCTGTTGAGTTATGCCTCTATTGAGGGGATTTCTAGTGTCTTATCAGGGATGAATAGACGCACCAATGGACGTTCTGGAATGGATAAGGCAACCATTGAGCTCCAACAGTTTTATTCAGAATTTGAAGCTGATTTTAAAATTGTGTTTAAGGATTTAAAGCAGATAAGTGCTACTTTTCTTAATCAACATTAGCTGATATAGTTCCAAATGTTTTTATACTTCCCCATCTGAATATAAGTGGTATGGATGGGTAAATGTTTGGCCAGACTGAGTTGTGGATCTTCTTTAAGTATGTTTTTGGCCCAAGTTCGTGCTAATGACAATAGCTCTTTATCTTTAACAATATTAGCGATTTTTAACTGCAATACCCCACTTTGTTGTGTTCCCATGATATCACCTGGCCCTCTTAGTTTTAAATCAACTTCGGCAATCTCAAAGCCATCAGAGGAGCGTACCATCGTTTCCATTCGGGTTTTGCTATCATTTCCAAGTTTATGGCTCGTCATTAAAATACAATAACTTTGATCCGCTCCTCGCCCAACGCGTCCTCGTAATTGATGTAATTGAGACAACCCAAAACGCTCGGCACTTTCAATAATCATCACAGAGGCATTTGGAACATTTACACCAACTTCAATAACTGTTGTAGCCACCATGATTTGTGTTTCACCTTTCAAAAAACGTTGCATTTCAAAATCCTTGTCTGCGGGTTTCATTTGGCCATGAACAATCGAAATTTGATAATTTGGTAAAGGAAATTCTCTAGCAATGCTTTCATAACCGTCCATTAAATCTTTAAAATCTAATTTTTGACTTTCATTAATAAGCGGATACACAATATATATTTGACGCCCTTTTTTTATTTCATCGCGAATAAATCCAAATACTTTTAAGCGATTACTATCAAAACGATGGACTGTTTTGATGGGTTTTCGTCCTGGTGGTAATTCATCAATTACAGAAATGTCTAAATCGCCATAAACAGACATGGCGAGTGTTCTTGGAATCGGTGTTGCTGTCATCACAAGAACATGGGGCGGAGAGCTGTTTTTGTGCCATAATTTGCTGCGCTGTGCAACTCCAAATCGATGTTGCTCATCAATAATGGCCAGTCCTAAATTTTTGAATTGTACCTTATCTTCTAAAATGGCATGAGTCCCTATCAAAATATGTAAGCTACCCTCTTCCAAACCTGTATGTATTTCTTTTCGTAATGCGGTTTTAGTCGACCCTGTAAGCAACGAAATTTTGAGGCCTATGGCGTCACACATGGGTTTTAAACCGTTATAATGTTGTGTTGCTAAAATTTCAGTTGGTGCCATCAGTGTGGCTTGAAAATCATTATCAATCGCAATCAACATGGAAAGAAATGCAACAATGGTTTTTCCGGAGCCAACATCACCCTGAAGCAGACGATTCATCTGCGCATTGCTACCCATATCAACACGTATTTCTTTCATCACTCGCTTTTGTGCAGCAGTTAAATCAAATGGTAAGTGATTTGTATAAAATTCATTAAAATAAGTGCCAACAGTTTCAAAAGGAAACCCTTTAATTTTTGATTTGTGAATTAGGTTTTTATATATCAATTGTAACTGTATATAAAACAATTCTTCAAATTTCAATCGAAACTGTGCACGAGCTAATAAATTTTGATTTTTTGGAAAATGAATATTTAGCAAAGCCTCTTTTTTTGATATTAAGGCTTGTTGTTCAATCATTTCATTGGAAAGGGATTCGGTAAATGTATTTCCCACCTGTAAAAACAAATGTTCCATAAGCTTACACATGGCTCTATTGGAGACACCTCTGTTGGATAATTTTTCTGTTGATGGATAAATAGGTTGAATGGCAGAACTTAAACTTTTATCAAAATCTGTTTTGAGTTCCATATCAGGATGAGGCATATTAAAAACACCATTGAATAAATTTGTTCTTCCAAAAACCACATAATCTGTGTGTAATTTTAAACGCTCTCGAATCCACTTTTGACCTCGAAACCACACCAGCTCCATTTTGCCTGTTTCATCTCTAAACGTAGCTACAAGACGTTTACCTCGCTTCTGTCCTACTTCTTTAATGTCAGTAATTTGACCAATAATTTGTACTTCGGCATTGTTGCGCTCCAGTGAATTAATTTTATAAAACTGTGTACGATCTATATATCGGTTTGGAAATAAATGAACAAGATCTTGATAGGTATGAATCCCCAACTCCGAGCGCAACAAAGATGCTCTGTTTGGCCCTACCCCTTTCAGATAGTCTATTGGTGTTTGTAAAACATCCTGTGACATGAGATTTATTTTAACAAAAGTCCAACTTCTTCTTTGAGAAATTCCAATGCCATTTCTGGTGAAACTTTTGCTTGAGAAAGGGTTTCAAACAATGGAGCCCTCATATCTTGAGCCGTTTTAATAGCTTCTGGAACTTCAAAATTTTGAATCCTTTGAATGCTACTGTTTTTGGCTGTTGTAAGCATTCTCCAACAGGTTTCAGAGACATAAATTTGTTGCGATAAATTATGCTCGTATTCTTGTTCTATAGTTTGAATTAATAAATCCTTGTAGGCCTCAGGTTGTGGCGCAATTGGTGCAACTCTACGCATCAACTGCTGCGCACTGATGCGTTCCAAAAACAACGTTAAACGTTCAAAAGCTTGTAGCCGAACGGGAAAACTTTCTTTTTTATGCATTTGATGCAACAAAAAATTTCGTCTATTGTTTTCATTTGCAGTATGTTCTTTAAAAAACAAAAAAGCAATGGCGCCAGTCACTAGTGCAGGTATGCAATAAACCAATAATCCCAAAAATTCTTCACCCATTTTATTTCATTTTAATGAGCACTAATTTAATGATTTCAGTTTAAACTTTATGAAATTGATGCCATAGAAAAAAATAGTATTAAAATTCAAATCCAATCTGCGAACAATTGTTTATAATTATTCGTTAAACTCGTATCAAAAAAGGATTACATTACTTAATTTCACAGTTCTAATTTTTTTAGCTTGAAAACCTATCTAGAACAACTCAACGACGCACAGCTTGCACCAACTTTACAGATGGATGGACCTATGATTGTCATTGCCGGTGCTGGATCTGGTAAAACAAGAGTTTTGACGTTTCGAATCGCCTATTTGATGAGCAAGGGCATTGATCCGTTTAATATTTTAGCCCTCACATTTACCAATAAAGCCGCTCGCGAAATGAAATCGAGAATCGCCTCAATTGTTGGCGATAGCGAAGCTAAAAATTTGTGGATGGGGACGTTTCACTCTGTTTTTGCTAAGATTTTACGCTTTGAAGCCGAAAAATTGGGGTACCCCTCTAACTTTACAATTTACGATACACAAGATTCCCAACGTCTGATTTCTTCCATAATAAAGGAAATGAATTTGGATAAAGATGTATACAAATACAAGCAAATTTATTCTCGAATATCATCTTATAAAAATAGTCTAATTACTGTTCGTGCCTATTTTAAAAACCCAGAATTGATTGAAGCTGATACCATGGCAAAACGCCCCCAAATGGGTGCTATTTACAAAGAATATGTCGATAGATGCTTTAAAGCAGGCGCGATGGATTTTGATGATTTATTATTGAAAACCAATGAATTACTCACACGATTTCCAGATGTTTTAGCCAAATACCAAGACCGCTTTCGCTATATTTTAGTGGATGAGTATCAAGACACAAACCATTCACAGTATCTCATTGTCCGTGCCCTTTCAGACCGCTTTCAAAATATTTGTGTTGTAGGTGATGATGCGCAAAGTATTTATGCATTCCGTGGGGCAAACATCAATAATATTTTAAATTTTCAAAAAGATTATGACGATGTTAAACTCTATAGATTAGAACAAAATTACCGCTCAACAAAAAACATTGTCAATGCAGCAAATTCTATTATTGATAAAAATCAAACGAAATTAGATAAAGTCGTTTGGACCGCCAATGGAGAGGGGCAAAAAATCGTTGTCAATCGATCTCTAACAGATGGTGATGAAGGGCGCTATGTGGCGAGTTCTATTTTTGAAAATAAGATGAAAAATCAGGCAAAAGATGCCGATTTTGCGGTGCTTTATAGAACAAATGCACAGTCGAGAGCTATTGAAGATGCGCTAAGAAAACGGGGGATTCCTTATCGAATTTATGGTGGACTTTCATTTTACCAACGTAAAGAGATCAAAGATGTTTTGGCTTATTTGAGACTCATCATTAATCCTGCTGATGAAGAAGCATTAAAACGTATCATTAATTTTCCAGCTCGAGGTATTGGCCAAACCACTATCGATCGACTTATTGTAACTGCAAATTCTGAAAATACGTCAATATTTGATGTTTTAAAGCAAATTCAAACTAACCAAATTAACCTAAATGCTGGCATTAAAACAAAACTTTCAAATTATTGTACAATGATTGAAAGTTTTCAGGTTATGAATCAAACTGCAAATGCGTTTGAACTTGCAGAGCATGTGTGTCGTGTTAGTGGCCTAATAAAAGAATTTAAAAAAGATGGAACTCCAGAAGGTGTTACCCGAATGGAAAATATTGAAGAGTTATTAAATGGTATCAAAGATTTTGTTGAAGGTCAACGAGAATTAGCCGATTCTACAGGCGCGTTGGTAGAGTTTTTAGAAGATGTAGCATTAGCAACCGATTTTGATAACGAACAAACTGGAGATGACGATAAAGTAGCCCTAATGACGATTCATTTAGCCAAAGGTTTGGAATTTCCGTATGTGTTTATTGTTGGTTTAGAGGAAGATTTATTCCCAAGTGCAATGAGTATGAACACAAGAAGCGAATTGGAAGAAGAACGCCGTTTATTTTATGTGGCTGTTACACGTGCCGAAAAGCAAGTTTATCTTACATATGCACTATCGCGCTACAGATGGGGTAAACTCATTGATGCAGAACCCAGTCGATTTATCGAAGAAATTGATGAACAATATCTTGAAATTACAACTCCAAAAGAAGAACGCCGCTTTAACCCTATGCTTAGCGCAGACATATTTGGCGATGTAGAACAGTCACAAATTCGCTATAAAAAACCATCTTTTTCTATGCCAAAACCAAAGAAAAAACCAATTCAACAACCCCCAAGAGTGACCCCTAAAAATTTGAAAAAAATTACCAATACAAATAGTAATTCCAATTTATTTGATAGTAAGTTGACAGTGGGTAATGTTGTAAATCATCAACGATTTGGAACTGGAGAAGTACTTAAAATTGAAGGTAAAGGCGCCGATTTAAAAGCAGAAATTAAGTTTTCTTCAGGGGTAAAAAAATTACTTTTACGCTTTGCAAAACTCGAAATCATCTCTTAATTTTTATGGCAGAGTTGTTAAAATTATATTCGGAAAACCCCCATCCAAGGACATTGGATATAGTGGTTAATGTCCTAAAACAAGGCGGATTGGTGATTTATCCAACCGATACCGTATATGCACTTGGTTGTGATGTTAAAAACATCAAAGCTATGGAGCGTATTGCACGAATAAAGGGAGTCAAATTGGAACGTACAAAATTTTCATTTATCTGTCATGACTTAAGTCATTTGAGCGATTATACTGCACAACTTGATAGTTCAACATTTAAACTTCTAAAGCGCTATTTTCCTGGACCCTATACTTTTATTTTACCAAGTAATAAAACCCTTCCCCACCCCTTTAAAAAAAGAAAAACTGTAGGAATTCGTGTACCAGATCATCCAATTGCTTTGGAACTTGTAAAGCGATTGGGGAACCCAATCGTTTCAACGTCTATATATGATGAAGATGATGTGATAGAATACACCACCAATCCAGAATTAATTTTTGAAAAATGGCAAAAATTGGCAGACATTGTGATTGACAATGGCTTTGGAGGAAATAAGGCATCAACAGTGGTTGATTTAACACAAGACCCTGCTGTTGTCGTTAGAGAAGGAAAAGGTGAAGTTGATTTTTTATAAAACCAAATGACAAAATTAAAGACACATAAATTTGAAGAGTTTATAGAAGTTAAAGGAGCACGTGCGCATAATTTAAAAGATATTGATGTCAATATTCCAAGAGATCAGCTTGTTGTAATTACAGGACTTTCTGGAAGTGGAAAATCTTCATTGGCTTTTGATACTATTTATGCTGAAGGTCAGAGGCGCTATATCGAAACTTTTTCTGCCTATGCACGACAATTTTTGGGGTCTTTGGAACGTCCAGATGTCGATAAAATAGATGGACTTTCCCCTGTTATTGCAATCGAACAAAAAACAACTAGCAAATCGCCACGATCGACTGTAGGTACGATCACAGAGGTCTATGATTTTTTAAGATTATTGTTTGCACGTGCAGCAGATGCTTACAGCTACAATACCAACGAAAAAATGGTAAGCTACAGCAATGATCAAATCAAAACTTTGATTGGAACATCTTTTGAGGGTGTAAAAATTTCAATTTTAGCTCCTGTAGTGCGTTCAAGGAAAGGACATTATAGAGAGTTATTTGAACACATTGCAAAGCAAGGTTTTGTAAAAGTTAGAGTTGATGGTGCTATTGTTGATATTACTCCAGGCATGCGACTTGACCGTTACAAAACACACGATATTGAAATTGTTATTGATCGTTTAAAAGTTGATAAAAAAACATTGGCTACAAATCGACTTGATGAAAGTATCACTACAGCAATGTATCATGGTGACAAAATGCTGATGATTTTCGAACATGATGAAAAAACATTGCGTTATTTCAGCGGAAATTTGATGTGTCCAACATCTGGAATTTCTTATCCAAATCCTGAACCCAATAATTTTTCTTTTAATTCACCAAAAGGAGCTTGTCCAGATTGTAATGGGATTGGAAATCTGTATAAAGTAAATACTCAAAAAATTATTCCAAATCCAAAACTATCGATAAAAAATGGAGGACTTGCACCTCAAGGACCACAAAAAAATTCTTGGATTTTTAAACAACTTGAACTTATTGCACAACGTTTTAAGTTTAGTCTTTCTGACCCTATAAATAAAATCCCAAAAGAAGCTCTAGAAGTTATTCTTTATGGCGGTAAAGAACGATTTACTGTAAAAAGCAAAACATTAGGCGTTTCAAGAGAATACAATATTGATTTTGATGGCATTGCTAACTTTTTAGAACATCAATACAATACTACTGACTCTAGTTCAATTAAACGCTGGGCAAAAGGATATATGGACAATATTCTTTGTCCAACTTGCTCTGGATCACGATTGAAAAAAGAAGCATTATATTTTAAAATCAACAATAAAAACATATCAGAACTCGCTGCATTAGATATAAATGAATTGGCACTATGGTTTAGAGACTTGCCAAAGCATCTCTCTGAAAAACAGAAAGTAATTGCTCAAGAAATTATAAAAGAAATTAGCACTCGTTTGCAGTTTTTAGTCGATGTTGGTTTAGATTATTTGGCACTAAATCGAAGTTCTAAATCGCTTTCAGGTGGTGAGGCACAACGTATTCGTCTGGCAACTCAAATTGGTTCGGAACTCGTTGGAGTGTTATACATTTTAGATGAACCAAGCATTGGTTTGCATCAACGAGATAATCAAAAATTAATTCAATCGTTAAAGGCACTTCGAGATGTTGGTAATTCTGTTGTGGTAGTCGAACATGATAAAGATATGATTGAACAAGCCGATCATATTATAGACATTGGACCAAAAGCTGGAAAATTTGGTGGCGAAATTATCAGCCAAGGTGCTCCATCACATTTACAAAATGCGAATACTATTACGGCACAATATTTACGAAACGAAAAAGTTATTGAAATCCCTAAAAAGCGACGTCAAGGAAATGGTAACTTTTTAGAGCTTAAAGGATGTACTGGGAACAATTTAAAAAATATATCCATCAAAATCCCTTTAGGAAAAATGGTTGGAATTACTGGGGTTTCTGGAAGTGGAAAATCTTCATTAATAAATGAAACTCTATACCCAATATTAAACAATCATTATTTTAATGGTGTAAAAGAGCCCCTGCCCTACAAATCCATAAAAGGCTTGGAACATTTGGACAAAGTCATTGACATCAATCAATCACCAATAGGACGAACTCCAAGAAGTAATCCTGCAACTTACACGGGTGTTTTTGGAGAGATTAGAACATTGTTTGCAAAAATTCCAGAAGCTATGATTCGTGGATATAAGCCAGGACGATTTAGTTTTAATGTTGCTGGAGGTCGATGCGAAACTTGTAAAGGTGGTGGTTTGCGGGTTATTGAAATGAACTTTTTACCTGATGTATACGTATCATGTGAATCTTGTATGGGAAAACGTTTCAATAGAGAAACTTTAGAAATTCGTTACAAAGGAAAGTCCATAAGTGATGTATTGAATATGACCATTAATGAAGGGGTTGATTTTTTTGAAAATATTCCAAAAATATATCGTAAACTCAAAACCATAAAGGATGTTGGATTGGGGTATATAACTTTAGGTCAACAAAGTACCACACTTTCTGGTGGTGAAGCGCAACGTATAAAACTGGCTTCAGAATTGAGTAAACGAGATACTGGAAACACCATTTATATATTAGACGAACCCACCACAGGTCTCCATTTTGAAGATATTCGTGTCCTTTTAGAAGTCCTACAAAAGCTTGTAGATAAAGGAAATACAGTACTTATTATTGAACACAACCTTGATGTTATCAAAGTTGTTGACCACATCATTGATGTTGGATTAGAGGGTGGAAAAGGCGGTGGAACTATTGTTGCAGAAGGAACACCAGAACAGATTATAAAAAACAAAACAAGCCACACGGCTAAATATTTAAAAAAAGAATTACATTAGCGAGTCAATATTACATTTATGAGACTACAACAACATAAAAGCTGGAATGAAATAAAAACAAACGACTCTTGGGCTATTTTTAAAATCATGGGAGAGTTTGTTGATGGATTTGAGAAAATGAGCAAAATTGGTCCTTGTGTTTCTATTTTTGGTTCGGCACGAACAAAAACCGATGATAAAAACTATAAACTCGCTGTAGAAATTGCAAAAGCCATTGTAAATTCTGGTTATGGTGTAATTACTGGTGGGGGGCCTGGAATCATGGAAGCTGGAAATAAGGGCGCTAATAGCGCTGGTGGAACTTCTGTAGGCTTAAACATTGATTTACCTTTTGAACAACACGATAACCCATATATTGACTCTGACAAAAGCCTTGATTTTGATTATTTCTTTGTTCGAAAAGTCATGTTTGTAAAATATTCTCAAGGATTTGTTGTGATGCCTGGTGGTTTTGGAACTCTTGATGAACTTTTTGAAGCTATTACTTTAATTCAAACAAACAAAATTGAAAAATTTCCTATAATTCTTGTAGGAAGTACCTATTGGAAAGGATTGGTCGATTGGATAAAACAAACGCTTCTTAATGAATATAAAACCATAAGTCCTGAAGATTTAGATTTAATCCACACAGTAGACACCCCTAAAGAAGTTACAGACATTCTTGATGCTTTTTACAAACAATATCAATTAAGCCCAAATTTTTAATTATTATCAACTCAAGAAAGTCAATAAAACTGTACTATAAAGTTTTGCTCATAGTTTCTTTTTTGAGTGGCTATTTTGTTGCATACAGTCAACATTACAACGAAGTTGATGCAGTGCTTAATACAGAAACACAAACTATTGAAATTCAGCAAAAACTTAAATTTCAAAACCATTTTGATACGCCATTAACCGAAATTTATTTTACGGATTGGGTATCAAGTTATAGCAGTCCTACAACTCCTCTAGTTGAGAAGTTCCTAAATGAATTTAATACAAATCTTTATATCGCCAAATCAAAAAAAAGAGGATTCACAACAATAAAAGAAATTACAACTTCGGAAAATGAAAGATTAAAATTTCATCATTTAGAAACTCAAGAAGATATTTTAAAAGTTAAATTAAAATCTCCTTTAGGGCCAAATGAGTCCATTACTCTAAATTTGAATTACAGTGTAAAAATTCAAAATGATCGTTTTACAGATTATGGTGTTAACAAAAAAGGAGATTTCGCTCTTGAAAGCTGGTATATGACTCCTGCCGTTTTTGATGGTAAAGCATGGAAATTATATAGTAATCAAAATTTAGATGACTTGTATTCTCCCCCAATGCATACCAAAATACACATGACCTTACCTAAACATTATTTGGCATACACTGCTTTAGATGTTGTAGATGTTGAAGAAATAAATGATACAAAATTTTACAAATTTGAGGGTGAAAATGTTATTGAAACAAAGATGTTTTTTACAACAGAAGAATTTAAATCATACACCTTAGATTCTTCAACTGTAATCACAAACATTAATAGTAAAAAAATTGATCACGATAGAGAAAAAGAATATTTTAGAAAAATTACTAATTTTTTAAATCAAAACATTACCCCCTATCCAAAACAAAAATTACTTTTATCAAATATAGAATTTAAAAAAAATCCACTTTACGGATTGGCTTTCTTACCTGATATTTTATCGCCTTTTTCTAAAGAATTTGAGCATGAAATTTCAATCGCTGAAAATGTAATAAAAAAGTATTTGAACGAAGTTTTGATCCTCGATTCAAGGCATGAATATTGGTTAAAAAGTGGTTTTGAGCTTTTACTTCTTATTCGATACATTGACACCTATTATCCAGAACAAAAATTATTAGGAAAATTAGCGAATATTTGGGGAGTTCGAGCGTTTAATTTTTCAAAATTGGACTATGCCGAACAATATCGATTGACTTATTATCAAATGATGCGCACTGGAAGAGACCAGGCGTTGAACACAAAACGAGAAGATTTGATTAATTTTAATCAACGTCACTCTTCTAAATTCAAAGCAGGTGTTGGGTTATTGTATTTGAAGTCTTATTTGGATGAAAAAGATGAACTAAATTGGCTTAAAGAGTTTGTTGAGTTTCATCAATTTAATAGAACTACAACAGCGGCATTTAAAGATTTCTTGAATCAAAAAACAGAAAAAAATATAGATTGGTTTTTTAATGATTTTGTATCAAATGCATACAATGCTGATTATAAAATAACATCAACAAAAAAAGAAAAAGACTCAATATATTTTTCAGTCAAGAATTTAAGAAAAGGTGCATACCCAATCACAATTTCATCATTTAAAAATGGTAATGAAATTTCGAGGGATTGGATTGAAGGATTTACAGAAAAAAAACAGTTTTCAATACCAAACAATGGAGCAGATCACCTCGCATTAAATTATAAGCACTTCACTCCTGAAATTAATCGAAGAAATAACTGGAAAAATTTAGACCAAGGAAGTTTATTTAATAAGCCATTGCAATTGCGGTTTTTACGCGATGTTGAAGATCCTGCAAAAAGTCAAATTTATGTCATTCCAATTGCAGAATTTCAAAATATTTATGACGGTTTAAAAATTGGTTTAAATTTTAACAACAGAGGGGCGTTAGCGAGGCCTTTTCTTTATGGATTAGCTCCAGTATACGGAATGGAATCCAAAACCATAACAGGATTTGGAAAATTGGTTTACAATGCTTTTCACGAAGACGGAAGACTATATAACACCAAGCTAGGAATTACTGTCGATCGGTCTAGCTTTGATTATGGTTCATTTATTACTAAAATTCAACCCTATATTCAGTTTAATTTTAGAGAACCTTTCAATTTACGCTCAAATGCACTTCAAAAATTAACATTGCGATACATTAGTATTCAAAAAGACGAATCACGAAGTATTACCGATGAAAATACGATACCACCCTATAATGTGTTTAATGTACGTTATTCTGATATCAACAACAATATCCATAAATTCAAGAATTGGTCTATAGATTTACAATTTTCTAATGATTTTGGAAAACTTAACATGGCCTATGAAATTCGAAAAAGAACTCCAAAGGACAGACATTATAATTTGAGATTATTTGCCGGAACTTTTCTATATAATTCATTACCAAGTCATGAAAGAAATTTTGATTTTGCACTAGATCGCCCTACTGATTATTTGTTTGAATATAACTATATTGGCCAATCGGAGTCTACAGGATTTTTATCTCAACAACTTATAATTGCCGACGGCGGATTCAAATCTAGACTAAACCCTGGTTTTGCCAATCAATGGATGACAACAGTAAACGCGAGTGCATCGCTTTGGCGATATATACAAGTTTATGGTGATATTGGTTGGGTAAAAAATAAATTTAACCAACCATTTTTTGCTTACGATTCTGGAATAAGAATGGACTTAATTACAGATTTCTTCGAAATATATTTTCCTGTGTATTCCAATCTAGGTTGGGAAATTGATCAAGAAAATTATTCTCAAAAAATTCGTTTTGTAATCACTACAGACATATCTAAACTTTCAATGCTTCTTACGAGAAAGTGGTTTTAATATTATAGATATTTTAATAAATAATAATTTTTAATAAAAATCTATCAAAAAGTTGGTTTTTAACCCAATTTTTATTGCATTTTTTTCAGCTTTTTAACACTCAATGTGGTTGCCACATATCCATATAATTTCTATATTTGCAAAAAAAATTAACCAAGAATGTCCACCAAAAGTAAGATTGCTGAAAACATCACTTTTGAAGAATTTAAATCAGAAGTTCTTCGCGACTATGAAATTGCTGTAACAAGCCGAGAATGCAGTCTTTTGGGGCGTAGAGAGGTGCTAACTGGTAAAGCTAAATTTGGCATTTTTGGAGGTGGAAAAGAATTGCCTCAATTGGCATGGGCAAAAGCCTTTCAAAAAGGAGATTTTAGGTCTGGATATTACCGCGATCAAACTTTTATGATGGCTATTGGCGAACTCACTATTGAGCAATTTTTTGCTGGGTTATATGCACATACAGACATCAATTTTGATCCCATGAGTGCAGGTCGACAAATGGGTGGTCATTTTGTTACCCACTCCTTAGATGAAAATTTCAATTGGAAGAATTTAACTGAACAAAAAAATTCAAGTTCAGACATCTCTCCTACTGCCGGGCAAATGCCTCGACTTCTTGGACTAGCACAAGCTTCAAAAGTGTATAAAAATCTTAAGGGGTTTGATGAATCTCATAAATTTTCTAATAATGGAAAAGAAGTTGCTTGGGGTACTATAGGAAATGCCAGCACAAGCGAAGGGTTGTTTTTTGAAACTATAAATGCTGCAGGTGTATTACAAGTTCCAATGGTGATAAGTGTTTGGGACGATGATTATGGGATTTCTGTTCATGCTAAGCACCAAACTACAAAAGAGAATATTTCAAAGATATTAAGTGGTTTTCAAAGGGACGACAAAGATAAGGGCTATGAAATTCTAAATGTAAAAGGTTGGGATTATGTTGAACTCATCAATACCTACGAAAAAGCAGGACGTATTGCAAGAGAAGAACACGTTCCTGTTCTTATTCATGTCGATGAATTGACACAACCACAGGGGCACTCTACTTCTGGATCGCATGAGCGTTATAAAAATCCAAAACGTTTAAAATGGGAACGTTCAAATGATTGTAATCTCAAATTTAAAAACTGGATTGTTACAAACAACATTGCTACTGATGACGAATTATTTGAACTTGAAAAACAGATTAAAGCAAAAGTAAAACAAGGCAGGATAAAAGCTTGGAATGATTTTTTAGATCCAATTAAAGCCGAACAATCAACCGTCATTGGTTTGATTCGAAATGCTGCAGCAAAATCTCCTCAAAAAGTGTTTATTGAGAAAGAAATTTCGCAACTTGAAGCATTAAAAGATCCTATGCGAAAAGATGTTTTAGGAACTTCAAGAAGCATTTTAAAATACTTTATAAATGACGATTCACTCGAGAAAAACGTATTAGTATCTTGGATAAACAACTATGCCAAAAATACTCAAGAAAAATACAGTAGTTTACTCTATAGTGAATCTAACAAAAGACCCGAAAGCATTGAGGCTATTGCACCTACATACGACCCTACTCCAGAGTTTGTAGACGGACGTATTATTTTACGAGATAACTTTGATAGCATATTTTCTAATTATCCTGAGTCACTAATTTTCGGTCAGGATTCAGGTGCTATTGGTGATGTAAATCAAGGATTAGAAGGGCTTCAAGAAAAATATGGAGAAATGCGAGTGGCCGATGCAGGTATTCGTGAAGCTACAATAATAGGACAAGCTATTGGAATGGCTTTGAGAGGACTTCGCCCCATTGCAGAAATTCAATATTTAGATTATATTTTATATGCACTTCATACCATAAGTGATGACCTTGCTACTTTGCATTACAGAACTCTAGGAAAGCAAAAAGCTCCAATGATTATTCGAACAAGAGGTCACCGACTGGAGGGAATATGGCACTCTGGTTCACAAATGGGAGGTCTTCTTGGATTGCTTAGAGGTATTCATATTCTTGTACCAAGAAATATGACAAAAGCTGCAGGATTTTACAATACATTACTTGAAGGTGATCAACCAGCACTTGTTATTGAATGTCTTAATGGCTATCGTTTGAAAGAAAAAAAACCAAACAATCTAGGTGCTTTTAAAACTAAAATTGGAGAAGTTGAATGCATTAAAGACGGTAATGATATTACTATAGTTTCATATGGGTCTACACTTCGTATTGTAGAGGTTGCCGCACGAGAACTTGCAGAAGTTGGTATTGATGCTGAAGTTATTGATGTACAATCTCTAATTCCTTTTGATTTAAATCATGACATATCAAAAAGTATTGCAAAAACAAACCGATTACTTATTGTAGATGAAGATGTTCCTGGTGGAGCTTCCGCCTATATTTTGACTGAAATTTTAAAGCAAAATAATGCTTATGAATTTTTAGATAGTAAACCTGAAACTCTAACTGCTAAAGCGCATCGCCCCGCTTATGGTTCTGATGGAGATTATTTTAGTAAGCCTTCAAAAGAAGATATTTTTGAAGCTGCCTATAGTATTCTTCACGAATCTGATCCAATTAAATTTCCAAAACTTCGCTAGAGATTTGCTGCTGGTTGCACAAAACCTTCAAAAATTGTAATATTACAGAATAACAATAAAAGTCTATTCTTTAATGGAACAACAAAATACCCAATCCTCCGATCCAAAACATTTACACATTGTAGAAAACAAGGAGCTCTCTATAGGAGAAGCCCTAACCCCTGTTATTGCACTTGTTTTGATGCTTTTCTACAATGTTTTTTTTGTATTTGGCGATGATGCCCTTAGTGGAAGCAATCAATTTATTTTGCTTCTAGGTGCTGCTGTTGCTGCTATTGTTGGATTTTTTAACAAAGTTCATTACCGTCAAATGATTGATGAAGTTGCCGAAAACCTAAAAACAACAGCTGGAGCTTTACTTATATTGCTTATGGTTGGTGCACTGGCTGGTACATGGTTAGTTAGTGGCATTATTCCAACAATGATTTATTATGGCTTACAAATATTAAACCCCACATTTTTTCTTGTGGCATGTGTCCTTATTTGTGCCATTATTTCTATTGCAACAGGAAGTAGTTGGACCACTTCTGCAACGGTTGGTATTGCACTGATAGGTATTGGCGAAACACTTGGAATTTCTTTAGGAATGACCGCCGGAGCTGTGCTTTCTGGAGCTTATTTTGGAGATAAAATGTCACCGCTTAGCGATACTACAAATCTCGCACCTGCTATGGCAGGAGGAGATTTATTTGATCACATCAAATATATGGCCATTACAACGGTGCCTACTTTTGTTATTACCTTAATTCTTTTTTTAATCATTGGATTAAATCTAGATATCTCTGGATCACCAAATATTTCAGATCAACTTGAAGCCATCGGCAATGCCTTTAATATCTCTCCACTCCTATTTATAGTCCCAGTTATAGTTATCGCTTTAATCATAAAAAAAACACCGCCGTTGGTGGCCTTACTTCTAGGAACACTTCTAGCAGCAATTGCAGCAATTATTGCACAACCTCATATTCTCACACAAATCGCAGAAGTAGAAACACTTGATTTTAAATCGGCATACAAAGGAGTCATGCAAGCCATGACTGTTGATACTGCTGTAGAGACGTCCAGCTCAGAGCTTAATGATTTATTTTCTTCTGGTGGTATGAGCGGAATGTTGGGAACAATTTGGTTGATTATTTGTGCTATGGTATTTGGTGGTGTTATGGATGCCATAGGGGCATTATCTAGAATAAGTAAAGCGCTATTGAGTTTAGCGACTACCACTTTTGAACTATTTGCATGTACAGTAGCAAGTTGTTTGGCGCTAAATGTAACAGCTTCCGATCAATATTTGGCACTTGTTGTTCCTGGAAAAATGTTTAAAAAAGCATATCAAGATAAAGGCCTAGCACCAGAAAATTTAAGTAGAACATTGGAAGATTCTGGTACAGTAACCTCTGTACTCATCCCTTGGAATACCTGTGGAGCCTATCAAAGTGGTGTGTTGGGTGTCTCTGTTGCAGATTACTTTTTGTATGCATTTTTCAATTGGATAAGTCCATTTATGACTTTATTGGTGGCAGGATTAGCGTTAAAGTTAAGACCGCTCAAATCATAGTTAATAGGCTTATAATTCACATAACTTTAACTAATTATATAAATAACATAGCTTAAATTTGCAATTTAATTTTAAAAGCCCAATACATAATTGTATTTGGTTAGAATTTAACTCAAAATTTATATCTATGTCTTTAGTTGGAAAAAAATTCCCTAATCAAAATGTTGATGCCATGAATGAAATGGGTGATACATTCAAAATTAATGTTTTAGAAGAAGCTGTAAAAAACAAGAAAAAGGTGATCTTGTTTTGGTACCCCAAAGACTTTACTTACGTCTGCCCTACTGAATTACATGCATTTGAAGCAGCAAAAGCAGAATTTGAAAAAAGAAACTGTATCGTTATTGGTGCATCATGTGACACCCCTGAGGTGCATTTTGCTTGGTTATCTACACCCAAAGAAAATGGAGGAATTGAAGGGGTAACCTATCCTATTCTTTCTGATTCCAATAGAAACTTATCCAGTGCACTTGGAATACTAGACATTTCCAAGGAAACTTACGACGAAGAAACCGGCCATGTGATGGTTGAAGGCGACAACGTAACCTACAGAGCTACCTATATTATTGATGAAGAAGGAAAAATCGTTCACGAAAGTGTTAATGACATGCCGCTAGGACGTAATGTTTCCGAATTTATAAGATTGGTAGATGCATACACTCATGTACAAGAAAAAGGAGAAGTATGTCCAGCCAATTGGGAGGAAGGAAAAACAGCCATGAAAGCCAGTGTAAAAAGTACTGCAGAATATTTAACTCTAAATTAATTCATCATGACAGAACTTTTACAAGATAACCTCAATGATTTACTGCATGAAAACGAAACTGTTGTTGTTCAATACTCAGCTTCGTGGTGTGGTAATTGTAGAATCATGAAACCAAAATTTAAAAAGCTGGCGGCAGAAAACCCAGAAATGGCTTTTGTTTTAGTAGATGCAGAGAAATTTCCTAACAGTCGTAATTTAGCAACTGTAGATAATTTACCAACGTTTGCAACTTTTAAATCAGGTCAATTTGAAAATCAAGTACAAACCAACAAATTTGACGTATTAAAATCACTTGTAGATGAAGTTGCCGATTATTAAACAGCTTAACCTATTCATCCAGCAAAATGACGTTGACTATCTCAACGAAACCATTGAAACTCTGGAAGCACTAAGCGAAGTTCCAAGTCTACAAGACGAGGAACTAAACGTAATTGGTGAGTTAATTTCAAATATGTACGGTGCTATTGAAGTACATAAAATGATCAAATCTGGAACCCCAGAAAAAGAAGCACTTAATGCATTTATGAAGCGTGTCTTGGGCTCTATTGATACCTAGATAATTTAAATCCCATCAAAACCACACTTAAACGTGTGGTTTTTTTTTGGCCTTAGCTGATGTTATAAAATTTACAAACCTATAATCACAAATAACATCATACTACCTGAAATGATCACATAATTGTCAAAACCTATATTATCATAAGTTTAATTAATACAAATCAAAAAATTCAGAAAATAATTTTAATAAATTTACTAATGTTTAATCCAAAACTATTTTATTATGAACGAAAGTAAATGTCCATTTCACGGATCCACAACCAAGCCCAATCTTGGCACCCAAAATAAAGATTGGTGGCCCAATCAATTGAATCTTGATATACTGCGACAGCACGATACTAAAAGTACACCCGTTGTAGACCTTGATTACAAAAAAATTGTAAAACAACTAGACTTAAAAGCCGTTAAAGCAGACTTAAAAGCTGTCATGTCCAACAGTCAAGATTGGTGGCCGGCAGATTACGGACACTATGGCCCATTTTTCATACGTATGACTTGGCATGCTGCTGGAACTTACCGTACTGGTGATGGTCGTGGTGGTGCTGGCACTGGAGCGCAACGCTTTGCGCCCTTGAATTCTTGGCCAGACAATGGAAATTTAGATAAAGCCAGAAGACTCCTTTGGCCGATTAAAGAAAAATATGGAAACCATTTAAGCTGGGCCGATTTACTTGTACTTGCAGGCAATGTGGCTATCGAAGATATGGGAGGTCCTAACCATGGTACTGCTCTTGGAAGAGAAGATATTTGGCATCCCGAAAAAGACATATACTGGGGCGCTGAAGACGAGTGGTTAGGCGACAATCGTTATGGAAAAACCCGTCAAGATTTGGAAAATCCACTTGCGGCAGTTCAGATGGGACTTATTTATGTAAATCCCGAAGGTCCAAACGGAAATCCTGACCCAGCATTATCTGCTCAAGATGTTCGTGAAACCTTTAAACGTATGGCGATGAACGATGAAGAAACTGTTGCCCTTACTGCAGGAGGTCATACTTTTGGTAAAGCACACGGTGCTGGAGATGCAGCACAAGTGGGTGCTGAACCAGAAGGCGAATCCATTGAAGCGCAAGGGTTTGGTTGGTTAAGCACACATAAATCTGGAAAGGGTGTAGATACCATCACAAGTGGTATTGAAGGACCTTGGACCACCAATCCTACTCAATGGGATATGGACTATTTAACCTTGTTATTCAAATACGAATGGGAATGCAAGAAAAGTCCCGCCGGAGCATGGCAATGGCATCCTATAAATTGTGCTGAAGAGGATATGGTTCCTCAAGTCAACGGAAGTGATGAAAAAGTACTTCCAATGATGACAACGGCAGATATGTCTATGAAAGTTGATCCAGAATATCGTAAAATTTGCGAACGTTTCTTAGCAAATCCTGATGCTTTTGGGGAGGCCTTTGCGCGAGCATGGTTTAAACTTCTTCACAGAGATATGGGACCCAAAAGCAATTATGTTGCAGGCGATTTTAAAGATGTAGAGTACATTTGGCAAGATCCTGTTGCGCCTGGAAAAGTACTTTCTGAAAGTGAAGAAGAAGCGGTACGTAATGCGCTTGCCAATAGTGGACTAACACAACAGCAAATGATAGAAACTGCATGGGTTTCTGCTTCTACTTTTAGAGGATCGGATAACCGTGGGGGTGCCAATGGTGCAAGAATACGTTTGGCTCCTCAGAAAGACTGGGAAGTTAACAACCCCTCGCAACTTGCAAGTGTTTTAGCGGTTTATGAACAAATCGCTTCAGATTCTGGTGCTAGCGTGGCCGATGTGATTGTTCTTGGTGGCGCTGTGGGAATTGAAATGGCTAGTGGAACTTCAGTAGCTGTTGCAACAGGTCGTGGAGATGCGACACAAGAGAATACGGATGTCGCGTCTTTTGAACTCCTAAAACCTAGAGCATGTGGGTTTAGAAACTATTCTGAAAAAGAATTTGCAGTTTCGCCCGAAGAAATCATGCTTGACAAGGCACAACTCCTTGGCTTAACTCCAGTTGAACTGACAGTTTTAGTGGGTGGATTGCGTGCTATGGGAATTTCAAGTTCTGGAGATGGCGTTTGGACCAACGGAACACTCGATAATTCTTGGTTTAAAACCCTTTTATCAATGGATGTAAAGTGGGTATCTTCTGGTTTTAACTCTTATACAGCAGTGGACAGAACAACTGGAGCCAAAGTGCGTACAGCTTCTCGAACAGATTTGGTTTTTGGTTCAAACTCTGAGCTTAGAGCAATTGCAGAAGTTTATGCTCAAGATGATAACAACGGCAAATTTGTTCAAGATTTTATTGCAGCTTGGAATAAAGTCATGAACGCTGATCGTTTTGATTTAAAATAATTAAACAGCGAAAGATGAGGTCTATTGACAACTAACACTACGCTTTGGTATATAAAACCCATCCTGTACTTGTTTCAGGGTGGGTTTTTTATTTAAAACAAATTTCTATGCGCTATTCAAATAAAGTTTATTAATTTGTATTTTTGTTTCCAACCACTAAAAACGTATGACCAGAACAACGGGCCAAAAAAATAAGAAATCAATACTTCCAGAAATTACCCTAACCAACCCACAACGACTTGTATTTGGTAGTTTTTTGGTGATTTTAGGCGTGTTAGTTTTTATTTCTATTCTTTCGTATTTCTTTACAGGAAGTAGCGATCAAAGTACCCTTAATAGTTTTACAAACAGAGCCATACCAACCAACAATTGGCTGAGCAAAATTGGGGCTTGGATGAGTCATTTATTGGTCTACAAAGGCTTTGGTATTGCATCGTTTCTCTTTTCGGGACTATTGGTTATTTCTGGGGTTAGCGTTCTGATGAACACCTCTAAACAACGCTTATTTCGACATTGGATTTGGGGTACACTAATTATCATATGGTGTTCAATGACTCTTGGATATGTCTTTAAATCGCTACCCAATTTGGGAGGAACAATTGGCTATCAATTGAATTTATTTTTACAAGACTATATTGGTAAAATTGGGACTGCCCTGCTCCTGTTATTCGGGTTTATTTGTTATATCGCTATTCGATTTAAAGTTACACCACAGCAAATTGCAAAGCTTTTTTCAATTCAAAAAAAACCCAAAACAGAAGCAACTTCTGTTGATGAAGCTGTAAAACACACATTTGATGAAGATAAAGACGAAACTATCGAAAAAGAATCAACATCCTCGGCCTTTGAAGTACCTTTAAAAAACTTAGAACCTACCATTCAAAACCATTCGAGCATAGCCAAAAAAGAAGCCTCCCGTGAAACTTCTGAGGAATCGGATGTAAAAATGGAAGTTACTGTGGCCAAAGAAGAAGTTTCTGAAACCGACAATTTGGCGGCCAAATTAGTAGAAGATTTTGGTGAAGTTGACCCTAAGCTAGAGTTGCCAAATTTTGTTTTTCCTTCTTTAGAACTTCTAAAAAAATACGATACCGAAGGTATAACTATTGACCAGGAAGAATTGGAAGACAATAAGAACAAAATTGTCGATACGCTTAATAATTACAAAATAGGAATTAGTAGCATCAAAGCAACGGTAGGTCCTACGGTAACTCTTTATGAAATCATTCCGGATGCTGGAATCCGTATATCAAAAATTAAAAACCTAGAAGATGATATCGCGCTTTCGCTTTCTGCTTTAGGTATACGCATCATTGCGCCAATCCCAGGACGTGGAACTATTGGTATTGAAGTTCCCAATAAAAATGCCACCATCGTTTCGATGAATTCCGTGATTGCATCACAAAAGTTTCAAAAATCTGAAATGGAATTGCCTGTTGCGTTTGGAAAAACAATTAGCAATGAAACTTTTGTTGTCGATTTGTCCAAAATGCCACACTTGCTTATGGCGGGGGCTACTGGTCAAGGAAAGTCTGTTGGGTTAAATGCAGTTTTAACTTCCCTACTCTACAAAAAACACCCTGCCGAAGTCAAATTCGTTTTGGTTGATCCCAAGAAAGTTGAGCTGACTTTATTCAATAAAATTGAGCGCCATTATTTAGCAAAACTCCCCGACTCAGAAGATGCCATTATTACAGATAATACAAAGGTTATCAATACTTTAAATTCGCTATGTATTGAAATGGATAATCGCTATGATTTATTAAAGGCTGCATTTTGTAGAAATATCAAAGAATATAATATAAAATTTAAAGCAAGAAAATTAAACCCCAACAATGGACACAAGTTTTTGCCTTATATTGTTTTGGTCGTTGACGAGTTTGCGGATTTGATTATGACTGCTGGAAAAGAAGTTGAAACCCCAATAGCACGATTAGCACAACTTGCAAGAGCGATTGGTATACATTTGATTATTGCCACACAACGTCCGTCTGTAAATGTAATTACAGGGGTTATCAAGGCCAACTTCCCTGCACGAATTGCCTTTAGAGTAACTTCAAAAATTGATTCGAGAACGATTTTGGATAGTTCTGGAGCCGACCAGTTGATTGGACGTGGGGATATGCTTTACACTCAAGGGAATGATTTGGTACGGATTCAATGTGCTTTTGTAGATACACCAGAAGTAGAACGACTCACAGAATTTATTGGCTCACAGAAAGCTTACCCAAGTGCCTATATTTTACCAGAATATATAAGTGAAGAATCTGGCACAAGTCTTGATATTGATATCAATGACAGAGATCAACTGTTCCGTGAAGCTGCAGAAGTCATTGTAATTGCTCAACAAGGTTCAGCCTCGTTATTGCAACGAAAATTGAAATTAGGTTATAACCGTGCAGGACGCCTTATAGATCAATTGGAAGCCGCTGGAATTGTAGGGCCTTTTGAGGGTAGCAAAGCACGTCAGGTTTTGGTCTCTGATATAGTAGCTTTAAATCAATTATTAGATTATGAAATTTCTTAAAATTAATTTTCTCCTTTTCGCTCTACTTTCGTTGAGCACAATTGTTGCACAAACAAAAGACCCAAAAGCAAAACAGCTTTTGAGTGAAGTCAATGAAAAAGTAAACAGTTACGATAATATTGAGATTTCTTTTAAATATGTTTTAGAAAATGAATCTGAAAATATCCGACAAGAAACAAAAGGAAAAGTCACATTAGAAGGAGACAAATATGTACTTGATATCCTTGGAATCCAACGCATTTTTGATGGAAAAACACTCTACACAATCAGCTCAGAAGACGAAGAGGTTACAATTTCTAATGAAAACTCCGAAGAAGAAAATACAATTTCACCAAGTCAATTGTTTTCATTTTTTGAGTCGGGATACAACTATACGCTAGACATCATTCAAAATAAAATGGGGCGAAAAATTCAATATATCAAACTCATACCTATTGATTCAGAGACTGAAATAAAATACGCTCTACTCGGAATTGACATCAAAACAAAACACATCTATAATTTAATTGAAATAGGTGAAAACAATACCAAAACCACATTAAATGTATTAGAATTCAATACAAATACTCCTCTTCCCCAATCATTTTTTAAGTTTGATGCCTCAAAATACAGCGATTATTACATCAATAATTTAGATTAGGGCCAGCATTGAAAATTTTAGACCGCTACATACTATCCACCTATTTGAAATCATTTTTTAGTGTCTTTACTATTTTAATGTTTATTTTCCTACTGCAATCTGTTTGGGTTTATATTTCTGAGCTCGCTGGAAAAGATTTAGAATTTGATGTAATTCTTAAATTTTTGTTATACGTATCTCCTCGAATTGTAGTTTTAGTTCTACCTCTAACCGTGCTTTTGGTATCCATAATGGTCTTTGGAAATTTTGCTGAAAACTACGAGTTCGCAGCGATGAAATCTACGGGGATTTCTTTGCAACGTGCCATGAAAAGTTTAAGTATTTTTATCGTATTTCTTTCTATTATTAGTTTTTTCTTTGCCAATAATGTCATTCCATTAGCAGAGTATAACTTTTATAATTTACGACAGAATATTGCACGAGTAAAACCTGCAATGATTGTTGCCGAAGGTCAATTTAATCAGATTCAAGACATCAACATCAAAGTGGCCAAAAAAAGTGGTGAGAATGGTGAATTTCTTGAAGATGTTATCATTCATCAAAAAAAAGGGAATGCATCTGGAAACTATACTGTGATTAAATCTAAAACAGGAGAATTTTATAGTGATGAATCCTCTGACCTTGTTCAACTCATCCTTTATGATGGAAATTATTATGATGAGATTCAATCCGCAAATTATCAAAAAAGAACAAAAAACAGACCGCAGGTCAAAAGTACATTTGAGCGCTATGTCATTAATATTGATGTTTCAAAATTTAATGATATAGATTTTGATAAAAAAAACACCAATACACGATATAATATGCTTGGTGTTGCCGAACTGAATACCACGATTGATTCCTTGTACGAAACAAAAAGCAAAACAATAGATGAGTTTTCAAAAAATATGATGGCACGCTCACAACAAACAAATTTGAACCTAAATTACACCTATAATCAAAAGGATTCTGTAGCTGCTGTACCAAAAAACATAATTGACTTTTTTACAAAGAAAAAAGCCGTTCAGCTTTACAATTTAGCCATTGCTGCTGCAAACTCAGCACAAGACGATATAAAAGTAAAGGCAAAATCATTATCAATTTCTACAACAAATATTAATAAACATATTGTGGCGCTACACGACAAATTTGCACTAGGCTTGATGTGTATTATACTGTTTTTTGTGGGGGCACCACTTGGAGCATTGATACGAAAAGGGGGTATTGGACTTCCTTTGGTTATTGCTATACTTATCTTCTTAACCTACCACTTCATTAGTATTTTTGCTAAAAACAGTTCGGAAGATAATAGTTTGGAACCTGTTTTTGCTACATGGTTAGCTGGATTAATTATGTTACCTTTTAGTATATATCTTACCAGTAGAGCAACAAAAGATAGGGCACTATTGGATTTAGATTCTTTTTTAATTCCATTAAAACAAAAATTAGTAAAAACCTCTATAATTTCAGATAGTGATCATAAAAACGAAAGTATTGATACAAAAAATATAGACCGTTTTGAAAATGACAAACTCATTGATTTAGTAAAAAATTATAGACACTATGGGTTAAGTATTACTCACAAAACAAATGCACTTCAACTTCTAGAACAAAGAGGAATTACAGAACTAGAACTGAAACTTTCTGGAAATTTAAGTAATGAATCTTTTGAATCTGGTGTTCGTCATATGGAAGATTATCATGAAAATGCAACACTTGCAAATTATGCTCACCTTACGCTTTTAATTTTTGGTATTGGTGGATTGATCCTAAACAATAATGGCTTACCAACTGTAGGAAAAATATTGGTCACTATTGGTATATTTTCTGTGCTATTATTTCTTGTATTGTTCACTAAAGTTTTAAAAAATCAATCTGAATTTTATAAAATTTTGAAAAAGAAATTTATGACCCATAATGTTGTTTTTATCATTTTAGCACTCCCCCTATTCTTCTTATATCGATTGTATTTCAATAAAAAAATGAATGAAGATTTAACTAAAATTTCATAAGTTTTACTAGCGTTCTACTATCTTTGCAAAAAATACCACATGTCAATAACACAAAAACCAACTCCAATAGAAAAACTCAACACCATTGAGGAAGCAATAGCGGATATAAAAGCGGGTAAGGTCGTTGTTGTTGTTGATGATGAAAACCGCGAAAATGAAGGTGATTTTATTGCTGCAGCAGAAACTGTAACGCCAGAAATGATCAATTTTATGGCCACTCATGGCCGCGGACTTATTTGTGCCCCTCTAACAGAAACGCGTTGTGATGAATTGGATTTGAATATGATGGTGCAAAACAATACTGTACTTCATCATACACAATTTACAGTTTCTGTCGATTTAATTGGACATGGGTGCACCACAGGAATATCAGTATCTGATCGCGCCAAAACCATAAAATCACTTGTAAGTTCAGAAACAAAATCTCATGATTTGGGGCGCCCAGGACATATTTTTCCATTAAAAGCAAAAAATGGTGGCGTTTTACGGCGTACTGGACATACAGAAGCCGCTGTTGATTTGGCCCGATTGGCAGGATTTCAACCTGCAGGTATTTTGGTTGAAATTTTAAATGAGGATGGTACAATGGCAAGATTGCCACAACTGATTGAAGTAGCCAAAAAATTTGACCTAAAAATCATTTCTATTGAAGATCTAGTCGCCTATCGTATGCAACATGATTCGTTAATTGATAAAAAACATGACTTTCAAATTGAAACACGTTTTGGAACATACCGATTAAGGGCATATCAACAAACCACCAATGATGCCGTTCATATTGCGCTGACAAAAGGACAATGGTCTAATAAAGAAGCAATACCAACACGAATCAACTCCACATTAGTGAATAATGATATTTTGGTAACACTCACCAATAATGTTGATAAAAAATTAGATGATATGTTTCGTGTGATTGATAAAGAAGGAAAAGGTGCTATTATTTTTATCAATCAAAATTCTAGTCCACAAAAAACATTGAAACGATTAGGGGTTTTAAAAGAGATTCAAAAAAGTGGTAAAGTTGTCAAAGCACCTAGCATTGGTATGGATGAAAAAGACTTTGGCATTGGTGCACAAATTCTTCACGATCTAGACATTACTAAAATTAATCTGATTTCCAATAGCAAACAAAAAAAGCGTGTTGGAATGATTGGTTATGGCTTAGAAATTATTGATTATATCAAATACTAACCAATTGTTTTTTTGATGCAATTGGCCATTAATTCAGCTCTTTGATGCGCTTTTTCTTCAGTCCAAGATAATTTTATGAGACATGAAATATTTCTTCCAATAAAATGATCTGATTTAGAAAAATCCTTGTCTTTCAAATCATTTAATCCATTTTTTAATTCTTGAGATAAAGGATACAAAGATTTTTTATCCTTCAAGTGCTCCCATTTTCGAATGTAGTGCCAATTGTTGTCGTAATAATGAAAACAAGCATCGACTCCATTGGCTTTAAAGGATTGAATGACACCTCTAGCGGTTTCCAAATCGTCCAAGAAGAAATTTAAAAAAGCATAACTTTCTACTCCACCTTCTGGAACGGTTCGAAAGGTGACCCCATCAATAGGCTCTAGGGCATGTCTTAAAATGGAATAATGCTTTTTTTGTAAGTCCAAAAACGCATCTAAACGTCTAAATTGTGCTAATCCAACAGCAGCATTGAGTTCAGAAATACGAAAATTATAACCTAAAAACGGGTGTGTTTCTGCGCCACGGTCGTGTCCAACATGATCATGTCCATGGTCACTAAAATGATCCAGATATTTTGCATAAGTCGTGTTGTTGGTGATAACGCCTCCGCCTTCGCCACAAGTGACTGTTTTTACAAAATCAAAAGAAAAACAACCCAAATCGCCAATCGTTCCTAAGGATTTTCCTTTGTATGTGCCGCCAATGGCTTGGCAAGCATCCTCGATTAATAACAAGTTGTGTTCATCACAAACAGATTTTAAAGCATCTAGATTGGCCATACTTCCGCACATATGCACTGGCATAATGGCTTTTGTTTTTGGAGTGATAGCAGCTTTAACAGATGCAATATCAAGCGTTAAAGTATCGTCTATATCAACAACTACAGGTGTTGCCCCTGTCATCATAATGGCTTCAAAGCTCGCTACAAACGTAAAGGTTGGCATGATAACTTCATCTCCCGCCCCAACACCAGCAGCAGCGAGTGCCATACTTACAGCAGCAGTGCCGCTACTCACCAATTGTGCATGCTTAACATCAAATCGTTTTTGGATAGCCAATTCCATATCCTTGGCTTTCCAATGCCCTTGTCTAAGGCCATCAAAACCATAACGCATCAAAACACCAGAGTCCAATACATCGTGGACTTCTTTGCGTTCTGCTTCTCCAAAAAGTTCAAATCCGGGCATAATTATAAAATTTCAGTTACAGATTCAGATAGGGGTTTACGTACTTTTTTCATTGCTGCAAAAGGGTCATCCTCTGCCCTATACCCCATTGGCATGATAAGAACAGAACGTAAGCCTTTGGCTTTTAAATTGAAATACGCATCAAATTTTGCAGGTTCAAAACCTTCCATTGGGCAAGCATCAATGTTAAGATCAGCACAAACGGCCAACAAATTCCCCATGGCCAAATATGCTTGTTTTGCACCCCAAAGAAAAATTTCATCTGTGGATTTAGCCCCAAAACTATCAATAATATGCGTTCTAAAAGGCGCTAAAATTTCATCTGGTGTTTGACGAATACTTTTGATACGCTCAAAATATGCATTGACATAATCCGCATCTAATGAGGTTTTGACACAAAATATAGCCACATGAGACGCTTGTTCCACTTGCTGTTGATTCATAGACATGGGCACTAATTCGTTTTGAATGGTTTTGTTATGGACCAACAAAAGCTGAACGGGTTGCAACCCATACGAAGACGCTGACAGATTAAAGCCTTCCTTTATTTTTTCAATATCTGATGATGAAATAAATTTATTAGAATCAAATTTTTTGGTGGCATAGCGCCATTTAAGGGCGTTGAGTAGACTCATAGTATTGTATTTTGAGCAAAAATAAGGAATTTTAGAACGATGAAGACCTAATGAAAATTTAAAATTCTTTTCATATTAGTTTATGTATGTTATTTCAACATATAGGTTTTTTTCATGATTCAAACCTGAACTAAACTTCAGTTTATCTCATAAAAAAACCAAGTGCAAATGCACTTGGTTTCCTTTTGCGGAGAAAGAGGGATTCGAACCCCCGGAGGTGTGACCCTCAACAGTTTTCAAGACTGCCGCATTCGACCACTCTGCCATTTCTCCTAATGCGAGTGCAAATATAAGCGGGTTTTCTATTCTTTTCAAATAGTTTTTGGATTTATTTTTTTTAAGTTCATATTTCTTCAGCCTTTATTTTTTTAAAAACAAAACCGCAGTCCTGAAATATTCGTATTTTAGAGGTATGAAACATCAATAACTAAAATTTTGTCGATCAAAAATATCAACTCATGGATGTTCCATGTGACCGAAAAAAATAATACATAAATTCACATGAATTGGAACAACGCCCTACGAGATTTTGAACATTATTTAAAAATTGAACGTGGTTTATCAATACATACCATCAACAGTTACCGTATGGATGTTCAAAAGTTGATTTCATTTTTGGAAACCCATAAAAAAACAATCAGTCCCATAACCATTGATTTTGAAACGGTTCAAGTTTTTTTATATGAATTGGCCAAAACAGTAAATGCGCGTACACAATCGCGAGTTATTTCTGGTTTAAGGAGTTTTTTCGATTATCTTATTTTTGAAAACTACCGAACGGATAATCCTCTAGAGCAGATAGAAGCGCCCAAAATTGGCCGTAAACTCCCCGATACACTTTCGGTTAAGGAAATCGATACCATTGTGGCGGCTATTGATTTAAGCACACCGCTTGGTGAACGTAACAGAGCTATTATTGAAACCTTATACAGTTGCGGTTTGCGAGTAAGTGAACTGACAAACTTAAAACTCTCCGATTTGTTTTTTGATGAAGGTTTTATTAAAGTTACAGGAAAAGGCAACAAACAGCGTTTTGTTCCTATTGGAAATCATACTCAAAAATTTATCAATTTGTATAAAAACCATGCGAGGAGGTCTCTAACGATTGATCCACAACATATGGATACTCTTTTTTTAAATCAAAGAGGAAAACAACTCACCCGAGCCATGATTTTTACCATTGTTAAGACGTTTACAAAAAAAGCAGGGATTCAAAAATCCATTTCCCCACATACGTTCCGACATTCTTTTGCAACTCATCTTTTGGAGAATGGCGCCGATTTACGGGCCATTCAAGTCATGCTAGGACACGAAAGTATTACCACTACAGAAATATATATGCACGTGGATAAAAGCCACTTAAAAGACGTTATAACTTCATTTCATCCTAGGACACAAAAAAAGCAACTTTCTTAAAAAAAAGTTGCCTTTTCACTAGTTTAATTAATAAAATTATTTAGCAATGTTCACTGCTCGTGTTTCACGAATAACAGTAACTTTAACCTGTCCAGGATAAGTCATATCCGTTTGAATTTTTTGAGAAATTTCAAACGATAATCTGCTTGCGTTATCATCATCAACTTTTTCACTTTCAACAATAACTCGCAGTTCTCTACCCGCTTGTATGGCATAGGCTTTTTGAACACCTTTAAAGTTAAAAGCAATTTGTTCCAAATCTTTTAAACGTTGGATATAGGAATCTAAAACTTGACGCCTAGCTCCTGGCCTAGCTCCAGAAATGGCATCACATACTTGAACAATTGGTGAAAGTAAAAACTTCATTTCAATTTCATCATGATGGGCTCCAATAGCGTTACAAACTTCTGCTTTTTCGCCATATTTTTCGGCCCATTGCATTCCTAAAATCGCATGTGGAGTTTCCATATCAACCTCAGAATCAGGAACTTTACCAATATCGTGCAATAGTCCAGCACGTTTAGCAAGTTTGGGGTTAATCCCTAATTCTGCAGCCATAATACCACAAAGTTTGGCCACTTCTCTGGAGTGTTGCAGTAGATTTTGACCATACGAAGAACGGTATTTCATTCGCCCTACAGTTTTAATCAACTCAGGGTGTAAACCATGAATACCTAAATCAATAACTGTACGTTTTCCAACCTCAATGATTTCTCTATTAATTTGTTTTTCAGTTTTACGAACGATTTCTTCAATTCGTGCAGGGTGAATACGGCCATCGGTAACGAGCTTATGCAATGAAAGTCGAGCAATTTCTCGGCGTACAGAATCGAAGCATGATAAAATGATGGCTTCTGGCGTGTCATCCACAATAATTTCGACACCAGTAGCGGCTTCAAGCGCTCTAATATTTCGCCCCTCTCTACCAATGATTCGTCCTTTCATATCATCAGATTCAATATTAAAAACGGAAACACAATTGTCTATAGCCTCTTCTGTTCCAATACGTTGAATGGTGTTGATAATAATCTTCTTAGCATCTTGTTCTGCAGTCAATTTGGCTTCTTCCATTTTGTCTTGAACATAGGCCATCACATCATTTTTAGCCTCAGATTTTAAAGATTCCACCAATTGAGATTTGGCTTCATCAGCAGAAAGTCCAGAAATAACTTCCAATTGTTGCACTTGGCTTTTGTGCATTTTATCAAGTTCTTCTTGTCGTTTTTCTATAACAGATATTCTCTGATCGTAGTCTTTTTTCTTAACTTCAAGTTCGTGATTTAGTTTTTTATTTTTTGAGAGTTCTGTAGAAACTTGTGATTCTTTATCTCGAGTTCTCTTTTCTGCTTCTGCCATTTTTTTATCTCTTGATAAAATCACTTTTTCATGCTCAGATTTCAGCTCTAAAAAACGTTCTTTTGCTTGAAAAATTTTATCTTTTTTTAAGTTTTCGCCTTCAGATTTTGCTTTTGAAATAATTTCATTTGCAGTGCGTTTTGCGTTTCTTGTAATCTGTGAAGCATTATTCTTCTCTCTTATTTTAGAAATTACAAGTCCTAAAATTAGCCCTAATAGAGCAGCTCCAGCACCTATAAATATGATATTTTGATCCATTTGTTGTGATATTGATTTAAAAAAAAGCCTGCAAAGATCCTAGTTTTGTATAAACTCCTTATTAAAAAGATTTAGGGCTGAAAAGCTGATCAAGGATCTGCAAACAAGGCAGCATGCTTTTACAACTTAAACGGACCCCATTTATAGATTTCTCGTTGAGTTTATCAAAAAATTGACCAATACAGGCAGTATGTATTATATATTTTAAAGAACGTTGGTGTTTAAGTGTTGTTCTAGGCGCTCATCCAACTCCATTAGACGTTGTTCTAGTGTTTCACTTAAACTGTTTTTATCAATTTTTGTTTGTTCTGTTTCAGCGGCAAATTGTAAGGCACACATGGCCAAAACATCTTGCTTATCCTGAACAGAATAACTTTGTTCAAACTTTTTAACGGTTGCATCTATCTTTTGAGCAGCCAATCGCAAACCTTCTTCTTGGTTTGGTGCAATTGTCAAAGGGTAAACCCTATTAGCAATCGATAATTTAATCTTTAATTGCTCACTCATAAGTTATTATTTAGTCTGATAAACTTGCAATGCAATCGTTTATCTCTTTAATCAAAGCATTTATTTTGAGCTTTGAAGCTCTTTTATCTTCGTTACTGCCTAGCATCGAACTTGCAATTTTTAAAGAGTCAAACTCTGCTTGATTGTCTTCAAGCTGTTGAAGTTGATCTTTATTTTGAGAATTTAATGTTTCAATCTCTTTTTTTAGAGCATCATTTTCTTCTTTCAATTGCCCAAACTGAACTATAATTTTATCTATTTTTTCTTCTATTATTTGGACAATATTTTCGATTTTGCTCATTTACAAATTCAATACATTTTTACTACAAATTTAACATTCCAAGTCTAAAATTACAATTTATATGCCGATTTATTTTTAAATAATTTATCCAAACCAATTCTTTGCTTTTTATTTTCAATTCAATATTTTAGCTAAAGATCTTACTTATGAAAGTTTTTAAAATTTTATGTTTTTTGTGTTCGATTTATCTATCTGCACAGACCCCATATCCTCAGGACTACTTCCGTTCTCCATTGGATATTCAACTTGTACTTTCTGGAACATTTGCAGAACTTCGATCCAATCATTTCCACTCTGGATTAGACATCAAAACCAATGGGAAACAAGGTTTAAAAGTTTATGCTGCAGCTCAAGGGTATGTAAGCCGTATTAAAATTTCTAGATATGGCTATGGAAAAGCGTTGTATATCACACACCCCAATGGCTACACTACAGTCTATGCACATCTTCAAAAATTTTCACCTGAAATTGAAGCCTATATCAAAAAACAACAATATCAAAGAGAACGATTTGAAATTGAGCTTTTTCCAAAACTGAATGCCCTAAAAATAGAATCAGATGCATTAGTTGCTTTCTCTGGGAATACAGGCGGTTCATCTGGTCCGCATTTACATTTCGAGATTAGAGATAAACAAGAGCGCCCTATGAATCCCATGCTTTTTGGATTGGATATAAAAGACACAACTGCACCAGAGTTATATGAATTATATGCCTACCCCATTTCAGAGAATAGCCATATCGATGGGGTTCAAAAAAAGAAAAAAATAAGACTTAGAAAACAACCCGATGGAAGTTTTGTTGCCGAAGCTATAAAATCTTATGGAGAAATTGGTTTTGGTATTGTAGCCAATGATAGGCAAGATTATGCACCAAATAAAAATGGTGTTTCAAAAATTGAAACCTATTTTAACGGTCAAAAATCAATTAATATAGATTTTAAAAGATTTTCATTCAGTGAAACCAAACACATTAACCGTTTTATAGATTATGCCCACTATCGTGCAAAAAAAAGAAAAATACAAAAACTATTTATTGAAAAAAACAACCCTTTAAGCCTATTTACTTTTGAAGAATATAAAGGAAAACTTAATATTAAAGACAGTACAAATTCTTCATATACTATTAAAATTAAAGACTATAAAAACAATATTACATCTGTTCGTGTGCCTATACTTGGAGAATTTCAAAATATAAAAAAGGTAGATTCAATTCCATTAAATTATACTTTTGTTAATGCATCAGAACAAGCCATATTTGAAGAAAATTCAATTCGAGTAGAAATTCCAGCACATACATTATATGATGATACTTATTTAGAAATTGAAATAAAAAATGACACTCTAAAACTGCACCGCCCAAATATTCCATTAAAAAAGTCGGTGACCATAACATTTGATGCAAGTCACTTTGAACCTAATGACTTAAATTACCTTTACATTGCTAGTGTTTCTGCATATGGAAAATTGTATTATACCTCTACAAAACGTAAAGGTTCATCGCTTTCTGCAAGAACAAAATACTTTGGAACATACACCCTTGCAACTGATAAAGAAGGTCCAAAAATTACACCCTCAAACTTCAAAAATGGAAGCTGGATGAGTAATTATCGATATTTAAAAATAAAAATTTCTGATGCAATTTCAGGAATTAAAAACTTTAGAGCAACTGTTAATGGTAAGTGGATTTTAATGGAATACGACTCCAAAACCAAGACCCTTACACATGACTTCAATGACGGGGTTATAACTGATACTAAAAATAATTTAAAGCTTATTGTGACGGATAATGTAGGAAATAGTTCTACATTTGAATCTGTATTTTACAGAAAATAAACCTTTTGAGACTTGAAAATCAATTATTTAAATTTTTTATTTGTTTTTTTTCTAACAGGCCAACTTCATCTAATGGCACAAACCGCAACGCTACGTGGGGTGCTTTTAGACGAATTGAATAACCCTATTGAAAATGCAACAATTTCTGCTAATTTGAATGGAACAATTTCTAATTCTAATGGATTTTATATTTTAGAAATTCCTTCAAATAAAGATATAAACGTTGAGTTTTCTCATATTAATCATAAACCTGTTCGCGTTATTTTTAATCTAAGAAATGGACAAGAATTTGAATTTAATCCAGTATTAAAAATAGATATCGAACAAATTGAAACGGTAGTAATTACTGGGACAAAACGTTCTGTCTTTGAAGGGGTTACAACAATTTCACCAGAAATTATCAGGACTATAAAAGGTGCTCAACCAGGAGTAGAAAACCTATTAAAAACATTGCCAGGAGTCAATATTTCAAATGAATTGAGTACACAATATTCTGTTCGCGGTGGCAACTTTGATGAAAATTTAGTTTATGTAAATGGCATAGAAGTTTATAGACCATTTTTGGTGCGCTCTGGCCAACAAGAAGGACTCAGTTTCGTCAATACAAATATGGTTCAAGATGTGCAATTTTCTGCTGGGGGGTTTCAAGCAAAATATGGTGATAAACTTTCCTCAGTATTGGATATAATATACAGAAAACCAACAGAATTTGGACTTCGTACCGATTTTAGTCTTTTGGGTGGAAGTATTACTGCTGAAGGCGCAAGTAAAAACAATAAATTTTCTGCTCTAGTGGGGTTACGCTACAGAGACAATACGCTACTCGTAGATGCCAAAGAAACGCAAACTAATTATGAGCCTCAGTTTTTGGATGCACAAACCTATATGAACTATAAGATTAGTCCAAAATTTAATTTAAGTTTTTTGGGTAATATTACTTCCAATACCTATAACTATGCTCCAAAAACACGACAAACAAACTTTGGAACACTTCAAAATCCTATTGCGCTTTTGGTATTTTATGAGGGTCAAGAACAAGATGCATACAGCACATATTTTGGGGCGTTGAATGGATCATATCAGGTTAATGAAAATTTAAATTTACAATTAATTGGTTCAAGTTTTCATACCACAGAACAAGAGTATTTTGATATTTTGGCACAATACAGATTAGGCGAGGTGAATAGCTATATTGGGGATGAAAATTTAGGAGAAGTCGAATTTTCAGAAGGTATTGGCGGTCAAATCAATCATGCCAGAAACGATTTGGATGCTTTGATTACTACTATTGAACATCGAGGAGATTATAAAAAAAATAAAAATCATTTTCAATGGTCAATAAAATATACCAATGAAGATATTCGAGATCGCGTTGTTGAATGGGAGGTTATAGATTCAGCTGGATTTTCTATCAATCCTCCAAACTTAGATCAATTTGACAATCAGCCCTATACGCCAAACACAGGGCCTCTTGCCCCCTACCAGAACATTCGAGCTACAAATAGCACAAAAGTTCAACGTTTGCAAGCTTTTGCACAATGGAGCAAACGCAGTAGTCTTGGCTCTAGTGAGGTGTTTTATAATTTTGGGGTACGTGCTCATCAATGGAATGTAAACGGTCAAAATATCAACTCAAAACAACAAATGGTATTTAGTCCTCGAGGTCAATTTAGCATCAAACCTAATGGAAAAAAAGATATGCTCTATAGACTAAGTGGTGGTTTGTATTATCAACCGCCATTTTATAGAGAATTGCGCGATGTCAATGGAACAGTCAATAGTAATGTTAAAGCACAGCGCTCTATTCATTTGGTGGCAGGACATGAATATAGTTTTAAACTTTGGAAACGCCCTTTTAAGCTCATTTCTGAAGCCTATTATAAAAGCCTATCAGACGTTAACCCCTATACCGTTGAAAATGTACGTATTCGATATGCAGCCAATAATAATGCAAAAGCATATGCCTATGGTTTAGATGTTAGACTTAATGGTGAATTTGTTGCTGGAACAGAATCATGGTTTTCTTTTGGATATTTAAAAACAGAAGAAGCTATTGGTGGAAAAGAGTTTATTGCTCGCCCCATGGACCAACGTTTAAAATTTGGAGTCCTTTTTCAAGATTATATTCCTCAGCTTCCAAATATGAAAATGTATCTCAATTTGGTGTATAATACAGGGGTTCCAGGAGGGTCTCCAAGCTATGCTGATGTATATAGCTATCAAAACAGATTACCTGATTATAAACGTGCAGATATTGGCATGTCTTATGTTCTTGTTGATGCTAAAAATAGAGCAAAAAATGGATGGAAAAAACGATTTAAAGAGTTGTCATTTGGTGTCGAAATTTTCAACATTTTTGATGTTCAGAATTCAATTACCAATACATGGGTTAGAGATGTATATTCGAAACGTCAGTATTCCATTCCAAATTATTTGACGCCAAGAGTTTTTAATATCAGATTAAACATGCGCTTTTAGGCAGTTTCCAAAACTAAGTTTTTAAGAACATCAACCACATTATCTAATTCTTCTTTGGTATTGTAAGAACTGAATGAAAAGCGAATAGAAGGCTTTTTTAAGTCGTCTTCCGAGAGAATTTCTGTTAGTACATGCGAACCTTTATCGCTGCCGCTTTGACAAGCACTACCCTTAGAACATGCAATCCCTTTAAGATCTAATTGAAATAAAAACAAAGGCGCTTTATCTGCAGATACAGGTAAACAAACATTGACCAAAGTATAGGTGCTTTTTTCAAAATCATCGCAACAACCATTAAATTTCACTCCTGGAACTTCAGACTTTAAACGATTGATAAAATAAGATTTTAACGCACTAATAAATTGTTTTTCAGTCTCTAAATGCGTGTAAGCTATAGCCAAAGACTCATCCAAACCAACAATGTCATGCAAACTTTCTGTTCCTGCACGGCATCCGCGTTCTTGTGAACCACCAGTAATAATGGGTTGTAATCCTAATCCACTTCTTACAAAAGCAAACCCAATACCCTTTGGACCATGAAATTTATGTGCACTAGCGGCTAAAAAATCAATTGGAATTTTTTGTAAATCCAAATGATAATGACCAACAGATTGTACAGTATCGCTATGAAACAATGCATTATATGTTTTACATAATTCTGCAACAAGTTTTAAGTCCAAAATTGTTCCAATTTCATTGTTGATATGCATCAAAGATACCAGAGTTTTCTCTGATGAATTTTTTAATAATTCTTCTAAGTGCTTTACATCAACTTCTCCTTTTTCTGTAAGATGAACGTAACTTACTTTTATTTGAGAGGATGATTTTAATGCTTCAATGGTATGCCCTACCGCATGATGTTCAATTTTAGAAGAAATAATATGTTTTACACCTAAATCACAAACTACAGAACGTAAAACAAGATTGTCGGCTTCAGTTCCACCTGAAGTAAAAACGATTTCTGATGACTTTACATTAAAATGTGAGGCTATTCGTTTGCGGCATTGTTCTAAAATAGTTTTTGAAGAACGTCCAACACTATGAGTCGAAGATGGATTGCCATAAGTAGATTTTAAGATTTCTGCCATTTTGTTCGCAACATCTTCTCGAACACATGTTGTAGCAGCATTGTCTAAATAAATGGGGGTCATTTTTTTTCTTTTAATTTTAACAAAAATAATCAAATTAAATAATTGACAATAACATTAAATTTATTTCTCAATTCTATTACTTTTGTAACAAATAGTTGAATTATGCGCAATTGGTTATGTTTCTTTTCAGTTCTACTCCTAACAACAGCTTGTGATGATGGCGATGTTTTGAATATTCAATTAGACTTTGACAAAGAATTATCATTGTGTGAAATTCAAACTGCCAATCAAGGATCAGCTATTACTTCTAGTTTTTTGTTTTATGATACAAGAGAAGATCCTTTTGAATCGCTAACATTATTGATCCCAAGAACAACCATTACAGAAGCCATGTTTAATCCTACAACATCGGGAGATGAACAAACAATTACTATCGACGGTACTATTGTTCAATTTCATTATAGATCTTACAATGGAGACCCCAACGCGTTAATCTGTGCTGTGATACCTCCAGCAGGTGTTTCTGTAACAAATAGCTATTCATCAGCTAGTGGAACAGCAAAATTTGTTTCAACATTCCAAGATGATGATAACGATGGTGTGCCTACAGCACTAGAATTTGATGGTGATTCGGATGGCGATGGCATACCCAACTACAAAGACAACGATGATGATGGCGACAACGTACCCACCATCAACGAAAAACCAGATCCAAACAATGATGGTGATTTATCGGATGCACAAGATAGCGATGGCGACTCTATTCCAGATTATTTAGACACTGATGATGATGGCGATGGAACGCTAACTAAAAATGAAGATGAAAACGGCAATGGCAACCTCTTTGATGATATTGCAGTAGGGGCTTCTTCTGCTCGGTTTTTAGATGCAATTTTTGCAGATTCTTATACCGTTCAAACTAACAATGCAAATCAGTTTCAGCGCATTGTTACGATTACCGTTACTCTAAATAACATTGATATTTCTGTTCTTTCAGCCGATGTTTTGGAACTAGGAACTTATGAAACAACAATTTCGTTTTAGAGTTTTTTGTTCTGAAAAATATAAACCTCTGTAGCACCGTGTCCATATTTTTGGTAATCGGCGGGATAAAATTTTATACCCTCATAACGCTTTAACAGATATTCGAGTTCCAACTTAAGAACCCCCTCGCCCACGCCATGAATAAAAACAACACGTTGAATCCGTTTTGAAATGGCAAAATCCAAACGTCGTTTTGCAGTATCCAATTGCAAGTTAAGCATATCATAATTTTGCATTCCTTTTGTTGAACTTATCAATTGGTGAATATGAAGATCCACCTCCATTGGTGGTTGTTGGCGAGTTTTTGATTTATTTTTTTGGGGTTGCATTCTTTTTTTTGAGGTTTTTTCAGAAAGAATATTTTGAATGGATTGACCCGAAAACGATGATTTATTTAAAAGATGACCACCGACATGAACTAATTCTGAAGCCTCAAATGACATTTCGAAACCTGAAGTTGTTTCAATAGTAATTGTATTTCCTGAAATTTCAATCACATGACCAGAGAGATAATCATCCAAAACAGATACCTTATCATTTAGTCTAAATCTCATTCTTCTTCGTCTTCAGTTTGAACTTCATAGGGATTATAATCAGGTTTTTGACCTATACCTTTGGAAATCAAATATATACCAACAACTAAAAAAATTAATCCAATAACTGAAATTAAAGAATTTGAATAGATTTCAGCATAAATAATTAAAATAACACCTACTAAAAATGCCAAATATTTTATTGTACTTTGTTTCAAAAGATTCATTTTTTAATGCCTTAAAAATAATAGCTTTAGTTTAATTTTTTTCAATTGCATCTTTATTTTTTTATTCAATAAATTATTTATTAATTTGATGAACAATATTGCAAATGGCTTTAGAAAACTACATGCTACCCTGTTTAAGTAAATCACTTTTTGGATTTGAGTGTATGGGTTGTGGATTTCAACGTGCTTTTTTTCTTTTTTTTAAAGGCCATTTTGTTGACGCCTTTTTGATGTATCCAGCAATTTATCCCCTTTTGGCCCTTGCTGGAATATTGATGATCAGTCGTTTTTATAAGTTTAAATTTTATCAAAAAAGCATCAATATACTATCTATAATTTCTATTGGTGTGATTATTACTAACTATCTCATTAAACAAATTATTTTATGAAAAAATCGTTGAACACTACGCTTGTATATTTGCTTAGCATTATAGGTCTTTTATGTTGTTGTTTTGGTGGTCTTGGAGTGCTTTTTTCCGGACCCGCCTATTTGACAGCCAACAAAAAAGTAAAAGACGCACAACTCAATCCTGAGGATTATGAGGGGAGTCTTAATGCAATGCAAACCGCAAAAACTGTTGCGCTTATTGTATTAATTATCAATTTGTTACACTTGATATGGGTTGTATACTCTCTGGCTACAGGTGACTTTACAGAAATCCAGGACGAATGGCAAAAAATAATGGAGGAGATTAATGCAGCAAAGTAAAAATTAAATCTCTTTTGATATTCCAACAAAGAATTTAATCCTTAAAAATAGTATTTCCATTCACAGGCAACTCGTCATACCCCATATTATATAGTGTAAAGCCAAAAATATCGGCGTATTGTTCAATGGTTTTACTTACCGGAGTTCCTGCACCATGACCCGCATCGGTTTCAATACGAATCAAAGTAGGATTTGTTCCTGATTGTTTACTTTGCAATTCTGCTGCAAACTTAAAACTATGTGCCGGAACCACACGATCATCATGATCGCCTGTGGTAACAAGAGTTGCTGGGTATTTTATACCACTTTTGACGTTATGAACAGGAGAATAACCCTTTAGGTATTCAAACATTTCTTTATTGTCCTCAGAAGTACCATAATCATAGGCCCACCCTGCTCCTGCTGTAAAGGTGTGGTAGCGTAGCATATCTAGAACACCAACCGCTGGTAGAGCAACTTTCATTAAATCTGGGCGTTGAGTCATTGTGGCACCAACAAGAAGTCCTCCGTTTGACCCTCCACGGATGGCTAAAAAATCGCTTGAAGTATATTGCTCTGCTATTAAAAACTCTGCTGCGGCAATAAAATCATCAAATACATTTTGCTTTTTCATCTGTGTCCCTGTATCATGCCATGCTTTTCCATATTCGCCACCACCACGAAGATTTGGCACCGCATATATACCACCTTGCTCAAGCCAAACCGCATTGGTTACACTAAAACTTGGATTCAAACTGATATTAAACCCGCCATAGCCATATAGTATTGTCGGAGTATTTCCGTTGAGCTGAAGTCCTTTTTTATAGGTAATCATCATAGGAACTTTTGTACCGTCTTTTGATTCATAAAACACCTGTTTACTTTCGTAATCAGAGCTGTCAAAATCTATCTCTGGTTTCCAATACAACTCAGAAATACCTGTTTCTATGTTAAATTTATAAATGCTTGATGGTGTTTTATAATTTGTAAATGAATAGAAATCAATAGTTTCTTCTTTTTTACCACCAAATCCTCCAGCATTTCCTAGACCTGGAAGTTTTATATCTCGAATAAAATTACCATCATAATCATATTGTTTGACTTGAGATATGGCATCAACCATATATTCAGCAAAAAAATAACCACCACCAGTTGAGGGATTCAAAACATGTTTTGTTTCAGGGATAAAATCTACCCAATTTTCAGGTTTTGGATGTTTTGCATCTACTGTTACTATTTTTTGATTGGGTGCATTCAAATTTGTAACCAAATACAATTTATCGGCAACATTATCAATCAAATAAGTATCACTTTTGGTATGATTAAGAATTGTTAATAATGGGCTATTTGGAGCATCTAAATTCTTGAGAAACAACTTGTTGCCTGAGGTTGAAACACTTGCCGAAATAATTAAAAATCGATTATCTTCCGTAACTCTTGCACCAACATAGCGGTGTTTTTCTTCTTTTGTTCCACCAAAAATCAAAACATCTTCTTTTTGAGGCGTGCCTAGTTTGTGGAAATACACTTTGTGTTGATCTGTTTTTGCAGAAAGGACACTCCCTTTTGGCTTATCGTAACTTGAGTAATAAAAACCTTCATCTTTGTACCAAGACATTCCACTAAATTTGACATCTACTAGTGTGTCTTCAATAATTTTTTTGGAGACCACATCCATAGTAATAATTTTCCTCCAATCGCTACCTCCTTCAGAAATACTATAAGCTAACAAACGACCACTCTTGGAAAAACTAGTACCACCAAGTGAAATCGTTCCATCTTCTTTAAATGTATTGGGGTCAAGAAAAACTTCTGCAGTTGACGAGGCATCGCCAGTTTTGTAGCGGTAAATCACATATTGATTTTGAAGTCCATTATTTTTGTAAAAATAAGTATAATCGCCTTCTTTAAATGGAGAACCTATTTTTTCATAATTCCATAATTTTTCTAAACGCTCCTTTAGTTCTTCTCTATAGGGGACATTTGAAAGATAGTCAAACGTTGTTTTGTTTTGTGTTTTTACCCATGCTTCGGTTTCCTTGCTTCTATCGTCTTCCAACCAACGATATGGGTCTTTTACTTGTACGCCAAAATATTCGTCAATGGTATCAACCTGAGTTGTTTTTGGGTATTCTATACTGATATTTCTACTGTTTTCTGCATTTTTATGACAACCCATAACGCTTAATAATAAGAATAAATAAAAAATGTGTTTCATTAAATTGGGATTAAAATTATGAGAAATAAGTTCCATAATTTAATTTAAAAAACTAAACTTCAAAAGCTTTTAACGTTTTAATGATAATTGCCACACAATCGAGTAATTGATCTTCAGTCATCACCAAAGGCGGTGCAAAACGAATGATATTTCCGTGCGTGGGTTTGGCTAGTAATCCATTATCACGAAGTTTTAAACAAATATTCCAAACCGTATCGCTATCCTCTGAATCATTAATTACTATAGCATTTAGCAATCCTTTTCCTCTAACGAGTTTTACAATTGTACTGTCTTTGATGTAATCATTTAATTGTGCTCTAAAAAGCTGTCCTAATTGCTCTGCATTTTCTGTAAGTTGTTCATCATTAATAACTTCTAGCGCTGCGATAGCAACTGCGGCGGCCACTGGATTACCTCCAAAAGTACTACCATGAGATCCTGGTGTAATGACATTCATAATAGCATCATTAGCCAAAACAGCAGAAACAGGATAGACACCCCCACTTAGTGCTTTACCCAAAATCAATACATCGGGTTTTACGTCTGGAGTGCCAGAACAATCTTTATTTGTACAACTACAGTTACCACAAGTTGCTAAAAGTCGACCCGTACGCGCAATGCCTGTTTGAACTTCATCGGCAACAAACAAGACATTGTGCTCTTCACACAATGCTTTGGCAGTTTTTAAATAATCTTCCGATGGCACATAAACTCCTGCTTCCCCCTGAATGGGTTCAACCAAAAAACCTGCGATATCATTATGTGTTTCAAGTACCTTTTGCAAAGCAGTGGTGTCATCATATGGAATTTTGATAAAACCATCGGTATAGGGACCAAAGTGTTTTCTTGCTGTAGGATCATTGGAAAAAGAAATAATCGTTGTTGTACGCCCATGAAAGTTGTTTTCACAAACAATGATTTTTGCTTTGTTTTCAGGGATGCCTTTGATTTTATAAGCCCAGCGACGTGTAATTTTTATGGCCGTTTCTACAGCTTCTGCACCAGTATTCATAGGTAATACTTTATCAAATCCAAAGTATTGTGTGATATACTGCTCATATGGGCCCAATTGATCATTATAAAACGCCCTTGATGTTAATGTTAGAGTTTCAGCTTGACTCTTCATTGCTCCTACTATAGCAGGATGGCAATGCCCTTGATTGACAGATGAATATGCAGATAAAAAATCATAATATTTTTTACCCTCAACATCCCAGACATAAACGCCTTCTCCTCTACTGAGGACAACAGGAAGGGGGTGATAGTTATGAGCGCCATAGTTGTGCTCCAAATCCATGGCTTCTTTTGATGAAAGTGTATTTAAAAGAGGCATTTTAAAAAAATTTAAGTAAGAAAAGAACAATTCCTTCTTTTGGAGAGAAATCACCCATGTCGTGCAAATTAGTAAGTTTTTTTTAATTTTTTAAAACAAAATCCAAAATATTAGATAATATCAAAGAATAATGTGACCATTTCAATTTTTTTGTGTCTAATCAAATACAGAAAACTAATTAAACACATTTTACTATGGAACAAGTTGTAGAATCAACAAAAGAACTAGGTGCTAAGGTTTGGGAGAGCTTTAGCTATTTTATGAATGAAATTGGGCAGTTTATACCAAAATTGCTTGGAGCCCTCTTATTTTGGTTTGTAGGCCGATTTATTGCTCGTCTACTAAGAAAGTTAATTATCAAATTTGCAAAACTTATCAAAATTGACACCATAGCAGATAAGGTAGAACTCGATCAAATGTTAGACCAAATTGGGATTAAGCACAAATTTTCAACCATAATTGGAAATATTATTTACTATGTACTGCTCCTCGTAGTTTTACTTACTGTTTTTGATATTTTAGGATTAACCGTTGCAGAAGAACTTTTTGATAAAGTCGTAGGCTTCATTCCAGACATCTTTATCTCTGTTATTTTGTTTGTTTTTGGATTGTATCTCGCCAATTTTGTACGCGATTTTATCAATGGAAGATTACAAAATATGAACATTGAACAAGCCTCTGTGATTGGCCCTATTGCAAAATTTGGAATCTTATTGATTGTATTTTCAATGATTTTATCGCAATTAAACATTGGAAATAATTTGATTTCAAAACTGACACAATATCTCTTTGCTGCTATTGGTCTAGGTTTGGCCATTGCCATTGGTTTGGGTGGAAAAGATGCCGCAAAAGAAGTAATTGATCGGGTGTTCAGACAAAAATAATACCATAAAAAATTATTTTTTAATGCTGTTCTATAGGGACAGCATTTTTTTTTAAAGTATTTTTGTCGCTATGCGAAGAAAAAAAGCAAAAAAGGAATTTTTTGAAGTTGAAGTCATCGATGCTGGTGCAAAAGGGAAAAGTATTGCCAAAGCACCAGACGGTAAAGTTATTTTTCTTAATAATGCTGTTCCAGGTGATGTAGTTGATGTACAAACCTTTAAAAAACGTAAAGGGTATTACGTAGGAAAAGCAATACAATTTCATAAACTTTCGGAGCATAGAGAAACGCCTAAATGCACCCATTTTGGAACTTGTGGTGGCTGCAAATGGCAGCATATGAAATATGACCAGCAGTTATTTTTTAAGCAAAAAGAAGTGACCAATAACCTTTTACGTATTGGAAAAGTTGAACTTCCAGAAATTACACAAATTTTAGGGTGCAACTCTCCCTATTTTTACAGAAACAAAATGGAGTTTTCGTTTAGCAATAACCGTTGGCTTTCTTTGGAGGAAATTAATGCAGATAAAACAATTAATAATAGAAATGCACTTGGATTTCATATCCCAGGCATGTGGGACAAAATTTTAGACCTTAACAAGTGTTATTTGCAAAAGGATCCATCAAATACAATTCGAAATAGTCTTAAAGCTTTTGCTACCAAACAACACATCCCATTTTTTGATCCAAGGCAACAAAAAGGTGTTTTACGTACCCTTATGATTCGTACTACAAGCTCTGAAGAAATTATGGTTGTTGTACAGTTTTTTTCGGCAACAAAATTGCAAATAGAGACCATTATGGATTTTCTCAAAAATTCATTTCCAGAAATCACTTCATTGCAATACGTCATCAATCCAAAAGGCAATGACACCATCTATGATCAAGAAGTAGTTTGCTACCATGGTCGAAATTATATTCTAGAAGAAATGGAAGGTTTACAATTTAAAATTAATGCAAAATCTTTCTATCAAACTAATTCTGAACAGGCCTATAATTTATATAAAATTACTCGAGATTTTGCAGGATTAACAGGGAACGAATTGGTCTATGATTTGTATACAGGTACAGGAACAATTGCTCAATTTGTAGCCAAAAAGGCCAAAAAAGTTGTTGGTGTAGAAGCCGTTCCAGATGCCATAAAAGCCGCAAAAGAAAACGCAGAACATAACAAAATCGATAATGTAGAATTCTTTGTTGGAGACATGAAAACTGTATTCAATTCAGAATTTATAAATACAAATGGATACCCAGACGTCATCATTACCGACCCACCAAGAGATGGAATGCACAAAGATGTTGTTCAACAAATATTAAGTATTTTACCCGAAAAAATTGTCTATGTGAGTTGTAACAGCGCAACTCAGGCAAGAGATTTGGCTTTGATGGATTCGAAATATAAGATAATAAAAACACAAGCAGTAGACATGTTTCCACAGACGCATCATGTAGAAAATGTTGTACTTTTGAAAAAAAGAATTTAGATTTTTATGAATAGAATATCTTTTTTATGGATTTTTTTGTTGCTCATCGCCTGCGAACCAGACGATGTGTGCAGCGAAAATACACAAACTACTTCTCGCCTTGTTATAGAGTTTTTTGATATTGGAAATTTAGATAACACAAAAACCGTTGGAGGTCTTTTTGCTATTGGTTTAGATGCACAAGGCAACGAAGTTGAAATTTCAGGTGAAGCCGTAAGTTCTCGCGAAAAAATAGAATTACCTCTCAATGGTACAGCAAATCAAACACAATTTAAATTATATGAAAATTACAGTGTTGTTAATGATGCAGTACAAGGTAATCCAGATGTAGTAACCGTTGCCTATACCACCTCAGCAGTATATGTTTCTCGTGCATGTAGTTACAAAAATGTGTATAATATTCAAGGGTTTAGCATCGAAACAGATAGCGATCTCTGGATGGTAAATGCCGAAATAATTGTAAGTGACGTAACAAATGAAAATGAAACCCATGTTAAAATATTTCATTAATTGCCTTTGTTTTTTATGGATTAGTAGCGTTTCGTTTGCGCAAAATGAAACTATTGACACTAGCGATGAAACTTTTACAGATAGTATTGTTTTTCAAGACAAATATGGATTGCGTTTTGGTGTAGACCTAAGTAAATTAGGACGCACAGCCTTTGAATCAGACTACTCAGGATTTGAAGTCAATGCAGATTATCGTTTGGGTAGACGCTTGTATGTTGCTGGTGAATTAGGATTTGAAGAAAAAGCTACTAAAACAGACTATTTAGATAGCAGTGCTAAAGGAAATTATTTTAAAGCAGGAATCGATTATAACCTGTACAACAATTGGTTAGGAATGGAAAATTTAATCATTAGCGGTTTACGTTTTGGATTGTCAAGTTTTAGCCAAACAAGAAATCGCTATACTATTTATGATACAAATAGCCAAACTTGGTTACAAATTCAAAACAATGAAAGTGTTGAATTTTCGGGACTTACAGCGGCATGGGTGGAGCTTATTTTTGGTTTAAAAGCTGAGCTTTTTAATAATCTATTTTTAGGATTCAATGTGCAGCTAAAAGCTAGAATTTCTGAAAAATCACCTGATAATTTCGAGAATTTATATATTCCAGGTTTTGGACGAACATATGACAGCAGCAAAGTTGGAACAGGGTTTAGTTATAACATATCATATCTACTACCTATTTATAAAAAAGACAGAGTAAAAAAAGCTGATTCAGAAAATATAGAACAACCCTTAGAAGATTAGATAAATCTTTTAACGAATCAATTTTTTATATTTAATACGTTTTGGCATAATATCGCCACCCAATCGCTGCCGTTTATTGGCTTCATATTCACTAAAACTACCCTCGTAAAAATAGACTTCCGAATTGCCTTCAAAGGCCAAAATATGGGTGCAAATTCGATCTAAAAACCAACGGTCGTGACTGATAACAACCGCGCATCCAGCAAAGTTTTCTAAACCCTCTTCTAGAGCCCGTAATGTATTTACATCCAAATCATTTGTAGGCTCATCCAAAAGTAATACGTTACCTTCTTCTTTTAGTGTCATTGCCAAATGAAGACGGTTGCGTTCTCCTCCAGAAAGCAATTTTACTTTTTTATTTTGCTCACTTCCTGAAAAGTTGAAACGACTCAAATAAGCACGGGAATTTACTTGTCTCCCACCCATCATAATAAGCTCCTGTTCGTCACTAAAATTTTGCCAAATCGTTTTTTCTGAATCAATATTGGAATGGCTTTGATCAACATAGGCTATTTTTGCTGTTTCACCTACCTTAAATGATCCTTTGTCGGGAGTTTCCTCGCCCATAATCATCCTAAAAATCGTGGTCTTTCCTGCACCATTAGGACCAATAACACCAACAATACCGGCTTGTGGTAAATTAAAATTTAAATGATCATAAAGTAGTTTTTCACCATAAGCCTTACTAACGCCTTCAGCTTCAATTACATTTGTACCTAAACGTGGGCCATTTGGGATATAAATTTCTAGTTTTTCATCAAGCTGTTTCTGATCTTGATTTAAAAGTTTATCATAATTCTTTAAACGCGCTTTTTGTTTGGTTTGACGCCCTTTTGCACCTTGGCGTACCCATTCCAACTCGCGTTCCAATGTTTTTTGACGCTTAGATGCCGATTTGTTTTCTTGTGCCAATCGTTTTGACTTTTGATCTAACCAAGACGAGTAATTTCCTTTCCAAGGGATGCCCTCTCCTCTATCGAGTTCTAAAATCCATCCTGCAACATTATCCAAAAAATAACGGTCGTGTGTAACCGCAATAACGGTGCCTTTGTACTGCGCCAAATGCTGCTCTAACCAATGAACCGATTCTGCATCCAAATGGTTGGTAGGCTCATCCAAAAGCAAAACATCAGGTTCTTGCAAAAGCAAACGACATAGTGCGACTCTTCGGCGTTCACCACCAGACAAAACTCCAATTTTTTTGTCACCCTCTGGAGTGCGGAGCGCATCCATAGCAATTTCTAATTTGGTATCGAGTTCCCAAGCATTAGCGGCATCAATCTTATCCTGTAATTCAGCTTGACGATTCATGAGTTTTTCCATACGATCAGCATCAGAATAGACTTCTTCCAAACCAAACATATCATTGATTTTATTGTACTCGTCTAAAATGGCTACTGTTTCTGCAGCGCCTTCTCTAACCACGTCTAAAACAGTTTTTTCGTCATCTAATTGAGGTTCTTGCTGTAGGTAACCCACAGAATAATCTTGCGAAAAGACCACATCACCTTGATAATTTTTATCAACCCCTGCAATGATTTTTAAAAGTGTAGATTTTCCAGAACCATTAAGCCCTAGAATACCAATTTTTGCTCCATAGAAAAAGCTGAGATATATATTTTTTAAAACAGGTGTATTGGCACTTTGGAAGGTTTTTGTAACCCCCGACATAGAAAAAATGATTTTTTTATCATCGCTCATTATACACGTCCTTTTAAGGCATTAAACACCCAAGCAATAGCAAAGAATCCAATACCTACAGCGGCAAAACCCCAGCCTGCAACATCATCGTAACGGAAAGCACCAAGTGCAATTAGAGAAACTCCTACAAATATCATAATAAAAGTGGCCCAAGCTAATACTGTGTTTTTATTCATTTTGTAATTTTTAAAATTTTTGGTAGCATCAAATATCGGGAATTTTTAAAACTTCTATTGGTGATTTTATAAAAAATAGTTTAAATTTGATTAGTGTTAGTCCCACAATCTATACTTCAAAACCATGAATCAACTTTATTTAACTTAAACACTGTTATATCAACAATTTTTTAAAATATCATGTTATGGATTATTTTGATAATGTTCTCATAAAACTTAGACGGCAGTACAGTAAGGATGAAACTGTAGCGGCCTTATCCAAAAAGATTTCAGAATTAGAAATTGAAAATGGAGCGCTAAAGTCTGAAATTGAACATTTGGAATTTGAACTCAAGAAATATAAAATAGCTTAAATAAAAGAGCAACTAAAGAATAGCATAAAGGTAGAGTCAAATTAGTTAATATATTTTACTTTTTAACTATGAAATGTAAAAACTGCAATGGCATTGTACGAATGAACTTCTGCTCTACTTGTGGACAAAAAACAGGTGTTGGGAAAATCAACTATAAAAGTGTTGTACAAGAATTGTTTCAGGCGTTTTTTTTTAAACGGGTTTCTGTTCACTCTAAAAGAACTTTTTTTAAGACCTGGAAGCACCATTCGAGCTTATTTGGATGGGCAAAGAAAATGCTATTTTAAACCTGTAGTTTATGTCATCATCCTTTCATCTTTTTATTATCTTTCGGTTCACTTGATAGGAGAAAACACTTGGCTAGAGAATGTTGTTGCTGGGATGATGGAAGATGTAGACAATTCAGTTGCCATTTCAATTGATGGAGGAAAGGTTGTGGTTCCTGAATTATTTATTTGGTTATCAAAGAACTATTCTTACCTAATACTGCCCTCTGTTCCTTTATTTTCATTGGCCTCTTGGATCGCATTTTGGCATTTTAAAGTAAATTATTTTGAACATTTTGTCATCAATCTTTATATCGCTGGCCAACAAGCTTTTATTTCCACAATTATTTTATTGATAAATGCATCGTTTAAAAGTGATTTTTTAGAATTTCTATCCAGTTTTTTAGCTGTATTATATGTGTATTTTGTGTATTAAAAATTTTTTTAATCAGGACGTCGCTTTTGGAATGTTGTAAGAACAATTATCAGCTATATGATTTATACCTTTTTAAGCTTTATTATTTTTGCTCTAATTTTTATTTTAAACAACTTCACTAAAATTTCATTGGAACTTCAATAAACAATAGCTGTGACTCTTGTTGTGCAACGATTTCAAACTGGTTTACATTAGAAATTCCTAAGGCATCTCTTTGATTAAGTTGTTGATTTTCAATTGTTGAAACCCCATAGACTTGCATTACATATACACCATGAGCGTCTGTTTTTAAGGGATACAAAAATTGATCACCTGCGTTCAAATTCACTCTGGAAATTTGGGCATTCTGATAAATTTTCAAACTTGTTTCTAATTTAAAATCATCCATAGATTCTACCAAAATTTGTAATTCTCCAGAAGAAACCAGCTCAAAATGTTTTTGATCATAACGTGGTGATACGCCTTCTCTATTTGTTGAAATCCAAATCTGGAATAACCTTAATTCTTCTGTTGACGATGCATTCATTTCAGAATGATAAACACCTGTTCCAGCCGACATCACTTGAACTTCCCCTGCTTCAACAGTCAGCCACTGCTCTGTCACGGAGTCTTTGTGCTTTAGAATCCCAGAAAGCGGCACAGTAATGATTTCCATATTGTCATGAGGATGTGTACCAAAACCCATACTTGGAGCAATTTTATCGTCATTCAAGACACGAAGTGCCCCAAAATTCATTTTATTAGGATCAAAAAAGCGTGCAAAACTAAAAGAGTGATTAGCTTCTAACCAACCATGATTGGCATAGCCACGTGAACTTGAAGGGTGAAAAATCATCTTCATAAAAAGTATTTTAAAAGGTAATCGTTAAGAATTGTAAATCTTCGTTAAACTAAATCTAAAAAATGTAGAATATTGTTACTTTTGCTACAAAGATATCATATATGGATCTAAATTTCAATATAAACGAAGATCAAAACAAACTGCTTTTATCCGACCTTAGAAAACGCTTAGCAAAAGTTAAACTCGGTGGAGGATCTTCAAAAATTGAAAAACAACACGCCAAAGGTAAAATGACTGCTCGTGAGCGTATTGACTATCTTTTAGATCCAAAATCTGAATCCATCGAAATTGGCGCTTTTGCAGGTGAGGATATGTATAGTAATCATGGTGGGTGTCCATCTGGTGGTGTGGTTGTAAAGATTGGATATATTGCAAAAAAACAATGTATTGTCGTAGCTAACGATGCCACAGTAAAAGCTGGTGCTTGGTTTCCAATTACCGCCAAAAAGAATTTACGAGCACAAGAAATTGCTATTGAAAACAAATTACCCATCATATATTTAGTGGATTCTGCAGGAGTATATTTGCCGATGCAAGACGAAATTTTCCCCGATAAAGAACATTTTGGTCGAATTTTTAGAAACAATGCCATTATGAGTAGTATGGGAATTACACAAATTTCGGCCATTATGGGAAGTTGTGTTGCTGGTGGTGCTTATCTCCCTATAATGAGTGATGAAGCCATTATTGTGGATAAAACAGCTAGTATATTTTTGGCAGGTAGCTATTTGGTAAAAGCAGCTATTGGAGAAAGCATAGACAATGAAACTCTTGGTGGTGCTACGACCCACTGTGAAATTAGTGGTGTAACAGATTATAAAGCTAGCGATGACAAAGATGCTTTGGATAAAATTAAATCCATTATGGACAAAATTGGGGTTGCAGAAAATGCTGGATTTAACCGAGTAAAAGCCGTAAAACCCAAAGAAAATCCAGAGGATATTTTTGGAATTCTACCACGTTCTAGAGCCGATCAGTATGACACCTATAAAATCATTAAAAGATTGGTAGATCATTCAGAATTTGAAGAATACAAAGCGGGTTATGGAAAAACCATCATCACTTGTTATGCACGAATTGACGGTTGGGCTGTTGGGATTGTAGCCAATCAACGTAAACTGGTTAAAAACAAAAAAGGTGAAATGCAGTTTGGCGGCGTTATTTATAATGATAGCGCAGACAAAGCCACACGTTTTATTGCCAATTGTAATCAGAAAAAAATTCCTTTGGTTTTTTTACAAGACGTTACAGGGTTTATGGTTGGTAGTAAAAGTGAACATAGTGGAATAATAAAAGATGGTGCAAAAATGGTTAATGCTGTGAGCAACAGTGTTGTACCAAAATTTACTATCGTTACAGGTAATAGCTACGGTGCAGGAAATTATGCAATGTGTGGCAAGGCCTACGACCCTAGATTGATTGTGGCTTGGCCCAGTGCAGAATTAGCTGTAATGAGCGGAAATAGTGCCGCTAAGGTTTTATTACAAATAGAAACCGCTGCACTCAAGAAACAAGGAAAAAAAATATCTGAACAACAAGAAGCCGAATTACTTTCAAAGATTAAACAAAAATATGACGAACAGGTTTCGCCCTATTATGCAGCAGCGCGCCTTTGGACCGATGCTGTAATCAACCCTCTTGATACACGTAAATGGATTAGTATGGGAATTGAGGCCGCAAACCATGCTCCTATTGAAAAAGATTTTAATTTAGGTGTGATTCAAGTTTAATGTTTCGAGCGTTTTTTGACGTTGAATTTTTCCTGAAGTTGTTTCACAAAATTCTTTTATGAAGTAGATGTTTTTTGGACGTTTATTTATGTCAATTTCACTAAAATCTAATTCTAACTCCTGTGATTTTCCCTCAATAATTAGAATTACTTTTTGCCCTAGTAATTTGTCTGGAATTGAAGTGATATAAAATCGATTGCTGATTTGATCTTGCAGGACTTTCTCTATCTGCTCTGGATAAATTTTTATTCCCCCCGAGTTCATCACATTATCAAATCGACCTAACCATTTAAAGGAATCATTCGAAACTAGAGTAACAACATCATTTGTGAACAAAACTTCCGAAGTTAGTTTTGGAGCTTTGACCACTAGGCAATCATTATCATCAACAGCAATTGAAATATCAGGTAAAATTGTAAAAACCCTTTCTCCTTTCGATAAATTTTTTGCAGCAATATGACTGACTGTTTCTGTCATTCCATAGGTCTCAAAAATCGATGATGGGTGTCCTTTCAATTGATTTTGTAAATTTCTGGATACGGGTGCACCTCCAACGAGAAGAGTTTTAATTTGATTTAATTTTGAAAAGGAATTATGAACTTGTAATGGCACCATAGCCGAAAAATCATATTGTTGTGTAATGTCTTTTAAAGGACTTGAAGAGGGTTCTATAATATCCAATTTTAAACCTAGAACCCAAGCACGAACAAACATCATTTTTGCGGCTATATAAGAGAAAGGTAAACAACACAATGCAGAATTTTCAGGTAATAAATTAAAAAAATCTCCAGTTGCTTTTGCAGAACTGATAAAAGCAGATTTTGGAGCTATAATATGCTTTGGTTTGGATGTTGTTCCAGAGGTCTTTAGGACTATATCCTTTGAATCATCAATCCAATTCAGAATAAATTCACCTAAGTGTGTCTCATTTACATTGTCACTTAAAATTAAACTCTCTGCCAATACTTTTATAGAATCAATAGTGTAATGATTACCGTTCAATAGAAACGCTTCATTAAAGTTGTTATAAACGGTATCTGTACTCAAAAACTAGTTATTAGTTACTGTTCCAAATAATTTTTCTTTCCAATTGGACCAATTATATTTTTTAGCAAAAACAATTAAAAGAATTGGATAAATGACAAAAACAGGAAAAAACACTTCTACATTTGACATTTCTGGATCAGAAATATCTTTTAAAATAGAATGGGTTTGAAATGCTGTCCAATCTGCAGTAAGAAGAAGCGCGGCAATAAGATTATTGGCCGCATGAAAACCCAATGCTAACTCTAGACCTTCATCCATAAGAGTCATTATACCCAATAAAAATCCTGTTCCTATATAATGTACCAATAGGACATAACCCAATTTATCAATTTCTGGATTTGCAATATGCAACAATCCAAATATGGTTGAGGTAAAAATGAGCGGTACCCACCTATTCTTGGCTAAAACTCCAAGGCCTTGCATCAAATAGCCTCTAAAAAGATATTCTTCAAAACTTGTTTGTAATGGAATAAAAACAACTGAAATTAATACTAAAATCAGAAATGGGATAGGCTTAAAATTAAAGGTGTAATTTTCTGGTGAGGAGTAATATTCCAATAAAATAAAACAAGCTGTTGTTACACCCCAAATTAGAAAAGCAAACCAAAAACGACTCCAATCTATTTTAGCCCTAGAGGTTGTAAGACTTCTTAAAGTTTGTTTATGAATATTTTTTACCACTAAAAAAACAACCACTAAACCAATAGCAAAAGACAATAGTAATAGAAAAAGGCTAAGGTTTAAATCAAGAATAGACATCATAGCATCATAATCCAAGGATGATAAATCTCCTCCATTTGCCATTGATTTAGTTATGATTGCAATTAAAAATGGAATTTGACCAAGCTGTGATCCAATAAAAATAAGAAGAACTCCAACGAGATATAACCACCAATCATGTTCGACTTTAAATGCTTGTTTGATATACATAGTTTAAATTTTTAAATTCCACTTTTCTTTTGGGTTGTACTGCAAATTACCATTATTTATTTGTAATGGCGATAAAAAATTATTCGAAAAAAGCATTCCTGTTCCCAAACCCTGAGGTCTTTCGACATTTAGACTGTAGGTCCATTGGGCAATAGCATTAAGTCCAATATTACTTTCTAATGCGCTTGTAATCCACCAGCCAATATGTAGATCTTCTGCCAAATCTATCCAAGATTGACTTCCTAAAAATCCACCAACAAGAGTGGGCTTAAGAATGATATATTGAGGATTTATAGTTTGTAGCAATTTTTTACGTCTTGTTACATCGTGAACTCCAATCAGTTCTTCATCAAGTGCAATGGGAAGTGGTGTTTTATTACAAAGTTCAGCCATTGCATCATATTGGCCTTGTTTTATAGGTTGCTCAATCGAATGTAATTCATAATCTGACAAACGCTTGAGCTTTTCCAAAGCATCAGACTCAGAAAAAGCACCATTTGCATCAACACGAATCTCAATGGTTTTGGCATCAAATTCTTTTCTAATGGATTGAATAAGAGCCAACTCCGTTTCAAAATCTATGGCGCCAATTTTCATTTTTAAACAATCAAATCCTTCGTCAAGTTTAGTACGAATCTGAGATTTCATAAACTGCTTATCACCCATCCAAATCAATCCATTAATGGGGATAGAGTCCTTACCTTCTGTAAATTTTGATGGAAATAAAACATGTGAAGATTTTGCTTTTAAATCTAAAAAAGCCATTTCTATACCAAATTGAATCGAAGGGAATTCTATCAATTTTTTTAATAAATTATCTAAACTCAAATTGATATGATCGCAGGCCCATTGTAATGTTTGCTCAAAATCGGGTCTATCATCACAACTCAATCCACGAAACATCCCACACTCTCCTATGCCAATAGAATTTTTATTTTCAATATTGATAAACCATGTATCTTTGGTGGTTAATACACCTCTAGAAGTCCCACTAGCTTGTTTAAATTTTAATTGATATTTATTAAACGAGGCTTTCATTTTTATCATTTATTCTGAGTGAAGATTTTCAATAATCAGTGCTGTGGCAAATAAAATAGCCAAAACGAATGTTGATAATGCTACAAGTTTTAAATGTGGGTCAAAGTCTTTTGGATTCTTGATAAAAAAAACAACCTTTAAATGAAAGATTAAAGGTATAAATGCAATCCAACTCAAATACATAATTTTTGAGTATGAGATTGAATATTGAAAAATCAACATTAACAGGATTGCAGAAAGTATCAATGCAAAATGATATATTTTTGACGACTTTTTTCCTAAATATCCAGCCAATGTAATTTTATTTGATTTCAAATCTGTTTCCAAATCTCTCATATTATTTAAATTCAAAACAGCAGCACTAAGACATCCAATTGCAGATGCTGGAATTAGTAGCGTCGAATTAAGATCTTTAGCAAATAAAAAATACGTCCCCATCACACTAAGCCAGCCAAAAAATAAAAACACCATCAAATCACCAAGGGCTCTGTAGCCATAGGCTGATTTTCCTACAGTATAGGCGATTGCTGCATATATTGAAAGTGCTCCTAAAACAATAAAAATCAATGAACTAAATAGTTGACCGACTCCGAAAGCTACATATATCAAAAGAAGGGCTAAAATTATACTCAATATTGCGTTAACGATTATAGCATTTTTCATTTGTTTTGGGGAAATCGCACCACTTTGTAAGGCGCGTTCTGGCCCAATTCTTGAGTTATTGTCTGTGCCTTTGATACCATCGCCATAGTCATTTGCTAAATTTGATAAAATCTGAAAACTAAGCGTTGTAAGAACTATAAGGACAAAAATTAATATATCAAAAAAACCTAAGAAATATGCATAACTTGAACCTACAACCGCTCCTGAAATAGAAAGTGGTAAGGTGCGCAATCGAAACGCTGAAATCCAAGTTTTTAGCTGCGCCATACTATGGAATCCATTTTTTATTAAAATTTGGTGGGCGTTTTTCTAAAAATGCATCTCTACCCTCTTTAGCTTCATCGGTCATATAGGCCAATCGAGTAGCCTCTCCTGCAAAAACTTGTTGACCAACCATACCATCGTCTGTAAGGTTCATAGCAAATTTTAGCATTTTTATTGAAATTGGTGATTTTTCTAAAATTTCTTGTGCCCATTCAAAAGCCGTTTGTTCTAAGTCTTCGTGAGGAATCACTGCATTGACCATACCCATTTCATAGGCTTCTTGAGCAGAATAATTTCTTCCTAAAAAGAAAATTTCACGTGCTTTTTTTTGACCAACCATTTTGGCTAAATATGCAGATCCATAACCACCATCAAAACTTGTTACATCAGCATCGGTTTGTTTAAAAATCGCGTGTTCTTTACTCGCTAAGGTCAAATCGCAAACAACATGTAAACTGTGTCCACCTCCAACAGCCCAACCAGATACAACAGCAATCACAGCTTTTGGCATAAAACGTATAAGACGTTGGACTTCTAAAATATTCAATCGGTGGTAACCATCTTTTCCAACATAGCCTTCATGGCCTCTTGCTTTTTGGTCGCCGCCACTACAAAAAGAAAACACGCCATCTTTTGGCGATGGCCCTTCTGAACTCAACAACACAACTCCAATGGAAGTGTCTTCGTTGGCATCATGAAAAGCAGTTAATAATTCTGATGTTGTTTGAGGACGAAATGCATTTCTAACTTCTGGACGATTGAACGCTATTCGCGCTACTCCATTGCACTTTTTGTAAGTGATATCTTCAAATTCAATTGCGGTTTTCCATTGTATTGCACTCATAATTCAGTATTATTTGTTAACTAAATAAATCCCATTGGATTCAAGACGTACCAAACGCTTTTTATAGAGCGTCCCTAAGGCTTTTTTAAAACTTTTTTTACTCATTTGAACTGTTTCTCTTATTAATTCTGGAGACGACTTATCTGTTATGTCTAAAAAACCATTATTGTCGTTGATAAACTCCAAAAGTGATTGAGCACTTGGTTCAATATTGCGATAACCAATTTGGGAAAGACTGATATCAATTTTGTTGTTCGGTCTAATTTTTTTGACAATTCCTTTTAACTTGTCCCCAATACTTAAATCCTTAAAAATATCATCTTTAAAAATTAACCCTAAATGACGCTTATTGATAATGACATTCATTCCAAGTTCAGAGGGGTGAGAAACAATCAAATCGACTTCTTGAAAAAGTTCAACTGTAAGTTCTTTGTTGTCCAAAAAACGATTGGTTTTACTAGATGCCACCAAACGATCTGAGGTCTCATCCAAATAGCAATACACCAAATACCATCCGCCTTTTTTCATCTTAAAAGCTTGCTCACGAAAAGGACAAAACAATTCTTTGACCATTCCCCAATCTAAAAAAGCGCCAAATTCATTGACAGCATTGCAACGTAAAAGTGCAAATTCACCTTTTTTTATGTAGGGCGTGTCCGTAACAGCAACCAAACGTTCTTCGTTATCCAAATAGACAAAAACTTCTAAAATATCATCAATTTCAAAAGTGTTTGGAACATATCTGTTTGGCAATAAAACCTCATTGTCGTCATCATCACCCAAAAACAGTCCAGGATCGGTATCCCTTAAAATTCTTAATCTATTGTACTCCCCTATTTGAATCATTGTGCAAAGGTAAGCATAATGCAATAGAAATGTAACTCCAATACAACAAATTGAAATCCATAAACTTGGATTAAATTCTATCTCTAAAAGATATTTAATTTATGTTCAATGCATTGATAAGATTATAATTTTTAGATTGATTTTTTACAGTATCCTCAAAAATTGAATAATTTCTTGTTCAACGAAGTTTAAAGCTGACAATTTGTATAATTTAGCTTAGATGAAAAAATTTACTATTATCATTCACTGCAACGATCAACAAGGAATCATTGCAGCCTCTACAAGTTTTATTCTTGAAAATCAAGGAAATATTACCTATGTAGACCAACATGTTGACCATGAGCATGGGGTGTTTTTTATGCGTTTAGAGTGTGATTTTGAGAACTCATCATTTTCTAGCAGTGAATTTTCAAAATTATTTGAAAATTCAGTTGCTGAAAAATTTAACATGAATTGGGAAGTATTTGATTCCGAATCTATACCAAAAATGGCCCTTTTTGTATCAAAATACGATCATTGCTTATATGATATATTGGGGCGCTTTAAATCTGGGGAATTAAAAATAGAAATTCCTTTTATTGTTAGCAATCACATGGATTTAAAACCTATTGCCGATAGTTTTGAAATTCCATTTTTTCATGTACCAGTTACACCCGAAAATCGAAGTAGAGCCGAACAAGCACACCTTGAATTATTGAAAGAACATCAAATTGATTTTATTGTTTTGGCGCGTTATATGCAAATTATTCCACAAGGGCTAATTGATGCTTATCCCTCAAAAATTATAAATATTCATCATTCCTTTTTACCTGCATTTGTGGGTGCAAAACCTTATCATTCTGCATTTGAACGTGGGGTGAAAATTATTGGAGCAACCTCACATTATGTAACAACAGAATTGGATGCAGGCCCTATTATTGAGCAAGATGTTTCTCGAGTGTCGCACACCCATACCATCAAAGTTTTAATCAGTAAAGGTAGAGATTTAGAAAAAATAGTACTTTCTACAGCCATAAAACACCATATTCAAAGAAAAGTGATGGTATATAATAATAAAACGGTGATTTTTTCTTGATTTGGTAAATAAAAAAAGCATCATGAAAAATCATAATGCTTTTATTTTAACTTTAAATTTTATTCTAATAAACGGATTCCTTACCAAAATGCTTAGTTAGTAAATAATACACAACTGCGCGGTATTTATTGCGGTTAGACTGCCCATAAAGGTCTAAAACTTTGTTTATACCTTCATCTAATTTTGGAGAATCGCTCAGTCCTAGTTTTTTGATTAAAAAGTTGTTACGGATGGTTTCAATCTCACTTGGATCGCTTCCTGCAACAGTACTTGCATCATCTTTGTATATAGATGGACCACAGCCAATAGTAACTTTTGTTAATAATTCCATATCTGGATTTATATTACATTTTGATTTTAAATCCTCGGCATACTTTTCAATTAGTTGTTCTTTTTTATTCATAATAATTTAGGGTTTATTAATAATTATTTTGACATTGTCAAACACAACATCCTATGTGTTAGGACACATAATTTTTAAAAAAGTCACATTTTTTTTCAAAAAAATTAGACTAATTGATCAAAATAAGAGAGAAGAATCTTGTCGTTTTCGGAATATGGAGTGAAAATTTCAAGTAGTTTTGGTGTGGAATTGTCATCAAAAAATGCAAATAAAGCATCATTTAATGTAGCTATTGAGTCTGCAGAACTGTATGTGAATCCAAAATCTTGAGCAAGCGTTTTTGCTGAGCGATGGTGTTTGGTTTCAAAATAAGTTTCAAAAAGTTCAGAATTATCATTTCCTGGTAAAATTCTAAAAATCCCACCACCATTATTATTAATAACAATAATTTTAAAATTATCGGAAATATAATTATTCCATAGACCATTGATATCATAGAAAAAACTTAAATCACCAGTGATCAGAAGTGTAGGAAATTTAGAAACAACAGAAGCTCCAACGGCAGTACTTGTTGAGCCATCTATTCCACTAGTACCCCTGTTACAATATAAATGAATTGAGCTTTCAAACTCAAAAAGTTGCAAATAACGAATTGCAGAGCTATTTCCGGACTGAACCATATAATTCTTTGGAATAGCTTTGGAAATCAATTCAAAGGCCTTAAAATCACTAAAAGACATAGATTTTAGGTAGTTCGCATGTCTTTTTAAACGCCATTGTTTTATGGTGCTCCAAGTCTCAAAATAAGTACTGTTTATTGATTTTGAGGATTTAAATAATGATTTAAAAAATGCATTTGGAGTAGATTTAAAATGCTTGTTTAGACAAAAATAGGTGTCGTTTGCCTTATAGGTGTCAATATGCCAATGCTGGGTGGGTTTGTATTCCCTAAGGAATGCTTTTAGTTTTTTGGATACAATAAGCCCACCAAAAGTGACTAATAAATCAGGTTGAAGTTGTTTAAATTCATTCTTTTTTAAAGGAGCTATCAATTGATCAATTGATGGGAAAAAATTGGGGTGATGCAAATTAGAAGTGGTTTCTGTAAGGACGATTACAGAGGGATCATTCGCTAAATGTTCTATAATTGATGATTCCAAAGAATTTGGAGGATTTACGCCAACAACTACTAGTTTTCGTTTGGCATTTTGCCATGTCTTTAGTGTTGAATTACTGATTTGAATAAAAGTATCGAGTAAATCTTTTTTTAAAACACTTTGAATTGCAATAGGTTGATTTACAGTTTCATACAAAGGCTCATCAAAAGGAACATTAATATGTACCGGACCCATTTTTTGTTGAGCAGTATCAAGCGCTTTTAAGATCAGTGTTTGTGCTTTTTTTTGAACATATTGAACACCAAAAGGAAAGCGTTTTGTTGTTGGTTTCAAATTGGCTTCAAAAAGAATATGTTTACCAAAAGCATTGGGTTGAATAATGGTTTGTCCATCACCAACATTGATGAGATGTGGAGGGCGATCGGCAGAAATGACCACCAATGGAAGACCAGTATAAAAGGCTTCTGCAACAGCAGGATAATAATTCAATAAGGCACTACCAGAAGTACAAACAACAGCAACAGGTTCTAAAGTTTGCTGGGCAATTCCCAAAGCAAAAAAGGCAGCAGAGCGCTCGTCAACAATACTGTAGCACTTAAAAAAAGAATGGTTAGTGAAACCAATAGTAAGAGGTGCATTTCGGCTTCCTGGAGAAATAACAATATGTTTAACACCTTTGGCTTCGCAAAGCTGAATTATGAATTGTGCTAAATCGTGTTTTGGCCATTTCATCAGAGTGCAAAGGTATTGATTTTGCACCATTTTTTTGTATTAAAAAGATGTTATTTAAGAATCTAAAATAGACTTTATGGTATTCAATTTTTCCTCTGTTTCATTCCATTCTTTATCCACATCAGATTTTGAAGTAATCCCACCTCCTGCAAATAGTGTTGCAAAATTATTTTCAAAATGCATACATCGCAAATTAACAACTAGATTTGTAAATGGAATTTGATTTTCATTTGGTATGTTTATTTCACCTAAAAAGCCTGAGTAATATTCACGATTTATGGTTTCATTATTTCTTATAAAGTCCATGGCCAAAGATTTTGGCGTACCACAAACAGCTGGTGTAGGATGAATACTAAAAATTAGATGTTTTAGAGCTTCTGAAGTCGCCTTAAGATAACCCGTTAATGTTGTTTGAAGATGTAGTAGTTTTCCTGCTTTTATGGTTTTTGGGGCAGAAACTTCTAAATTAGTTAGATGTTGTGATAATTCATTTTTTAAAAATTCTGTAACAAATTTTTGTTCTTCATAGTTTTTAGTATCCCACTCCACATGAGTTGAACCCTCATAAACTTGTGTACCTGCCAAGGCCATGGTTTTTACTTTTCGACCATTAATCTTTAACAAAGATTCGGGTGAAGCACCCAGCCAAAATCCTGTTTTGGGATGAAACCAACAATAAACATAAGCCTCTGGATAAGAAGTTGCAATGGACAAGAAAAGTTCAACCTCATTGGAGTTTTGAAATTCTAATGTTAAAGTTCGTGCTAAAACTACTTTCTCTAGTTCAGATGAATTTATCTCATCTATGGCGTATCGGATTAAATTCTTATGTGCGGTTGAATCTGATTTAAAGGAAGTTGGATTATTCTTCTTTGAAGAAATTGGCGTAGTATCTAACTGCAATTCTTTTGAGGCTCCTAAAGGGATTAAATACGTTGGAATTGTATTATCAAATGGAGAAAAAACATAACCTTTTTCTTTAAAATCGGAGGTTGTATATGTTTTATTATTTGTTTGAAGTATGGCTTTGATTGATATATTTCCAAAATCAGAATATAAAACAAATGGTTTACTTGCTTGAATTTGCGATTTTATACAATCAAAGAAAGAGTTGGGCATTATTAGTTTATTTTGGGAGTGTGATTGTCGTTAATTTACACAAGGATACAAGTTCATTAGAATCATTTGTAACTTTGATATCAAAAACCTGAGTTGTTCGACCACTATGTATACATTTTGCTTTGGCATAAACAAACCCCTCTTTTACACTTTTTACATGCTGAGCTGAAAGATCTATCCCTCTAACGAAATAAGTGTCTGTATCTAGAAAAATATGTGCTGCAAAACTACCTACAGTTTCGGCCAATGCTGCAGTTGCTCCACCGTGAAGCACCCCGTCAGGTTGATGAACACGTTTGTTTACAGGCATTTTTGCAATGATATAATCGTCTCCAGCGTCTATAAATTCAATTTGTAGAGTTTCCATTAAATTACCTTTGCATACCTTATTGGCTTGATGTAGTAATTTTTCTTTGGATAATTTCATTCGTTTTAAATTTTTAGTAAAAATACAAAAAGAAAAAACGGCTGAATAGCCGTTTTACGTTAAAAATTAATCAAAAAAAAGCGCAATTAAAAATTGCGCCTTCTTTATAAAGTTAAATTGGTGTTACAATTAAGCAGTCTTTTTAACAGCTAAAGAGTAAATAACTAAACCAAATCCAATCTTGTTGATTGCATCTGCAATGTTATAAAGTACTTGCATGTCAAGTTCCATTCCGAAGAATTGTCCTGCTGCTCCATACCAACCTTCTGTACCAGCCATGTAACCTACTGGATAGATAGCCCATCCAACAAGTACAAACCAGCAAAGAATTTTGTGTGCATGTAATACATCTCCACCAGCTTCTTTAGCTAGTTTTGCTGCTCCACCTAACCAGATTTCATAAGCAATAGCGAAATAAGCTAAACCTGAAATAGTACCCCAGATTACAGCGTCTCCACCAGATTCTCCAATATAACCAGTAACAAGCATCACAACAGATAATAAAATCATCTTGTTAAGTAATGACTTTGTAGCACCAGCTACTTTAAGTATTAAATAGAATTCAACGCACATTAAAGGTACTGTTAAAATCCAATCTACATAACGGAATGCTGTTACATTTTCAAGTGCACCAGCCATAGCCGCATCACGCATGTACCAATAGTGTACTGCTGCGATAAATGTAATTAAACCAGAAACTAAAACAGAAGATCTCCATTTTTTGTCAAACTGACTTAATGATAAGAAAAAGAAGGCAGAAGCTGCCATCATTGCCATACATCCTATAAAGAATGTGAAATTCACTGGGTCGTTTACGTTACCAGTAACGTCTGCGACAAGTGGTAAGAATAAATTTGTCATTTTTCTAAAAATTTTGTTAGTTTTGTTTAAACAAATGTATCAATTTTTTAGACAAATCTTTATCAAATCCGTTTTTTTTTGTTTCAAAACTGATTATTTAACAATTATTTATGAAAAAAAATTACAGATTCTCAATCGTATTTAGCTTCCTCGGATTGTGGATTACCACCTTATTTCCCGAAGATTTTGAACTGTTTTTAGGCTTTTTTCTCATTTTTACTTTTGGAATGATTCATGGGTCTAATGATATATTAATTGTTAATAAGTTATTAAATCAATCGCATTCAAATTTTATCAAAATTCTTGCAACTTACCTCCTAGTTGTTAGTGGAGCAGTCTTAATTTTCTATTGGCACCCTAGTATTGCTTTAATCCTGTTTGTTTGTTTTAGTTCCTATCATTTTGGAGAACAACACTGGGAAGAAAGCCTTGCATCAATCCAAGATATATCAAAAAAACTTTATTTTTTCGCTTACGGTCTTTTTGTTTTATATATGGTATTTTACTTTAATGAAGCTAGTGTTAAAATGATTGTGAACGAGATCAGTGGAATGACAATAGGTCAATTATATACTAAACAAGTATTGATAACACTCGGGGTGTTTATGTTAAGCTTTTTAGTTGTAATGTTGAGACAGAAAAAAATTAAATTACATACAGTTACAAAAGAACTTTTTACACTTTTTGTGCTTATCATTATTTTTAAATCCTCTTCGCTTATATGGGGGTTCACCATTTATTTTATCATCTGGCACAGTATCCCATCTTTATTAGAACAAATACAATTTGCATATGGAACTTTGGATCGAAAACATATTATAGATTATACAAAAGCAGCTCTACCTTATTGGCTAATTTCTTTGGTTGGAATGACTTTGCTATATTTTGTTTTTAAGGACGAAAAACATTTTTACAGTTTATTCTTTGCTTTTATTGCTGCTGTAACCTTCCCTCATTCTATTGTAATGTTAAAAATGTTTACTAAAAAAAGTAAACATCTTTAATAAAAAAAGCACAACCTTAAGATTGTGCTTTTTTAATCAACAAAATTTATTCTTATTTAACTTCTTCGAAATCAACATCTTCAACATTGTCGACTTCAGATTGTGCCTCTGATCCAGCTTCTGGACCAGAATCTCCGCCTGTAGCCTGCGCTTCTTGTTGAGCTTTGTACATTTCTTCGCTTGCAACTTTCCATGCCTCGTTTATTTTCTCTAAAGCAGGGTCTATTATAGCAATATCTTTTGTTTCGTAAGCTTTTTTCAATTCCTCTAAAGCAGCTTCAATTGGCTGTTTTTTGTCATCTGACAACTTATCACCAAATTCTTTTAATTGCTTTTCTGTTTGAAAAATCATCGCATCAGCACTGTTGAGCTTATCAGCAGTTTCCTTTGCTTTTGCATCAGCTTCGGCATTAGCCTCTGCGTCTTGCTTCATTTTTTGGATTTCCTCTTCTGTCAAACCAGATGACGCCTCAATACGAATATCTTGTGATTTGTTAGTTGCTTTATCTGTTGCAGAAACCTTGATAATTCCATTAGCGTCAATATCAAAAGTGACTTCAATTTGAGGTACACCTCTTTGTGCTGGTGGAATTCCATCTAAGTGAAAACGTCCAATAGTTTTGTTATCTCCTGCCATAGCGCGTTCCCCTTGAAGCACATGAATTTCTACTGAGGGCTGATTATCAGCAGCTGTTGAAAATACTTGTGATTTCTTTGTTGGGATTGTTGTATTGGCTTCTATTAACTTCGTCATTACATTACCCATAGTTTCAATTCCAAGCGAAAGTGGAGTAACGTCCAAAAGCAATACATCTTTTACATCTCCTGTCAATACACCTCCTTGGATGGCTGCTCCTACTGCAACAACCTCATCTGGATTTACACCTTTATTTGGTTTTTTACCAAAAAATTGCTCAACCGCTTCTTGAACAGCTGGAATTCGTGTTGATCCTCCTACCAATATGATTTCATCTATATCGCTTTTTGAAAGACCTGCAGCTTTTAGAGCAGTTTCACATGGTTTGATTGTTCTTTTTACCAAATCATCGATTAATTGCTCAAATTTTGAACGAGACAATGTACGTACCAAGTGTTTTGGGCCGCTAGCCGTTGCTGTTACATAAGGCAAGTTGATTTCTGTTTGAGCAGAAGATGAAAGTTCAATTTTTGCTTTTTCGGCTGCTTCTTTTAAACGCTGAAGTGCCATAGGATCTTTTCTAAGATCCATATCCTCATCAGCTATAAATTCTTCTGCCAACCAGTTGATGATTTTTTCATCAACATCATCACCTCCTAAGTGTGTATCACCATCAGTTGAAAGCACTTCAAATACGCCATCTCCAAGTTCCAAAATAGAAACATCATGTGTACCACCACCAAAGTCAAAAACAACAATGGTTTGGTCTTTTCCTTTTTTATCTAAACCATAAGCCAATGCAGCAGCTGTTGGCTCATTAATAATTCGTCTTACTTTTAAACCTGCAATTTCGCCAGCTTCTTTTGTGGCCTGACGTTGTGCATCATTAAAGTATGCAGGAACCGTAACTACAGCTTCTGTAACTTCTTGATCTAAAAACTCCTCTGCCGTCTTCTTCATTTTCTGAAGGACCATAGCTGAAAGCTCTTGAGGTGTATACAAACGTCCATCGATATCTACACGTGGTGTATCATTATCGCCTTTAACTACTTTGTATGGCACACGTCCAACCTCTTGTTTAGATTCAGAGAATTTGTTACCCATAAAACGCTTTATAGAGTATACGGTTTTCTTAGGGTTTGTAACAGCCTGACGTTTTGCAGGATCTCCTACTTTTATTTCGCCACCTTCAACAAAAGCAATAACTGAAGGTGTTGTGCGTCGTCCTTCTGCATTGGTGATGACTACAGGCTCATTTCCTTCCATTACAGAAACACATGAGTTGGTCGTTCCTAAATCAATTCCAATAATTTTACTCATAATTTATATGTTGTTTAAATTGTTTTTAAATTTTATACACCTTATTATAGACAATCATTATGCCATGACATAAAATATGACAAGGTGTCATATAAAAACATTTCTTTTTCACTATTTTTACCAAAAATATTAAGTCATCATGTCAAACAAAAAAGAATATAAACGCATCACTGTCAAGTCATTGGTAGAAATGAAAGCTACAGGAGAGAAAATTTCGATGCTTACAGCCTATGATTATACCATGGCAAAAATTGTTGATGGCGCAGGAGTAGATGTCATTCTTGTTGGCGATTCGGCCAGTAATGTTATGGCTGGCCACGAAACTACATTGCCTATTACTTTAGATCAAATGATTTATCATGCATCATCTGTGGTTCGTGCTATTGAACGCTCACTAGTGGTTGTTGATTTACCTTTTGGAACATATCAAAGTGATTCTAAAGAGGCTTTGCGTTCTGCTATAAGAATCATGAAAGAAAGCGGCGGACATGCTGTAAAACTTGAAGGTGGAAAAGAAATAAAAGATTCTATAAAGAAGATTCTTAATGCTGGAATACCAGTGATGGGGCATCTTGGTCTTACTCCACAATCCATATACAAATTTGGAACATATACTGTTCGCGCCAAAGAAGAAGAAGAAGCAGAACGGTTACTAAAGGACGCTAAAATGCTAGAACGCATTGGATGTTTTGCTATTGTTCTTGAAAAAATTCCTGCAAAACTGGCCAAGCAAGTTGCAGAAAGCATTAGCATTCCTGTTATTGGTATTGGCGCTGGAGCTGATGTAGATGGGCAAGTTTTGGTGCTCCATGATATGATTGGAATGACACACGAATTCAATCCACGTTTTTTAAGACGATATATGAACCTCTACGAAACCATGACCAAAAGTATAGGGAAATATGTAAATGATGTAAAATCATCTGATTTTCCAAATGCAAAAGAGCAGTACTAAGTCATGTCTAGAGTCGTTACAAATGCGTCCAATTTGCAAGTCATTTATGAAGACAACCATTTGATAGCAGTCAATAAACGTGTTGGTGATATCGTTCAGGGCGACAAAACCAATGACCCGCCTCTATCAGAAATCATTAAAGTATATCTTAAAAAAAAATACGATAAGCCAGGTGCAGTTTTTCTTGGTGTTATTCATCGGCTCGATCGTCCTACATCAGGTATTGTTGTTTTTGCAAAGACATCAAAAGCACTTTCGCGTATGAATCAACTATTTCAAGAAAAAAAAATTGACAAAACCTATTGGGCACTTGTAAAAAATAATCCGCCAAAACAAAATGACACTCTTATACATTGGCTAAAGAAAAACCAAAAAACAAATACTTCAAAAGTTTACTCCAAAGAAGTAAATGGAAGTAAAAAAGCGGTTTTACATTACAATACTATTTTTAAACTTGACGCTTACCACTTATTAGAGATCACACTCGAAACGGGTCGCTCACACCAAATTAGGAGCCAATTATCGTATATTGGTTGTCCTATTAAAGGCGATTTAAAATATGGTTTCAACCGAAGTAATCCAGATGGAGGAATTCATTTGCATGCAAAAAAAATAAAATTTATTCATCCTGTTTCCAAAACCCCAATATCTGTATGTGCCAAGCCTCCAGAAGATATTTTATGGAATGAATGTTTAAAAAAGTACTGATATGGAACATATTGAACAGTTAAAAAATACGCAAAAGACTTTTTTCAAATCTGGAAAGACTCGAGATGTATCATTTATTAAAACAAAACTAAAAGCACTCAAAAGTACAATCGTTTCTAATGAGAATGCGATTTATGATGCACTTTATAAGGATTTTAAAAAATCTAAATTTGAAACCTATTTTAGTGAAATTGGCATTCTAATTTCTGAAATTGAAATGACACTAAAAAACATTGAAAAATGGAATAAACCAAAGAAAGTGCGATCTGCTGCACTTAATTTTCCCTCAAAGGACTACATCTACAGCGAGCCCTACGGAACAGTTCTGGTTATTGCTCCTTGGAATTACCCCTTTCAATTGGCTATAACCCCTATTGTTTCGGCCATAGCAGCAGGAAATACTGTTGTTTTAAAGCCAAGCGAACTTACAACTCATACAGCACAAATTATTGAAGATATACTCTCCGATGTATTTAAAAAAGAACATTTAAGTGTTATTCAAGGAGGAATCCCAGAAACAACCGCTCTTTTGGACGAACGTTGGGATTATATTTTCTTTACTGGAAGTGTTCCTGTGGGAAAAATTGTTGCCAAAGCAGCGGCTCAATATATGACTCCAGTTACTCTGGAGTTGGGCGGGAAAAACCCATGTGTTGTTGACGATAGTGTTGATATAAAATTAACTGCAAAACGATTGGTTTGGGGCAAATTTGTCAATGCTGGACAAACTTGTATTGCTCCTGATTACATTTTAGTAAAAGAATCTATAAAGTCAGAGCTTATTCAACAACTCAAAATTGAAATTACAAAAGCTTATGGGGAAAATCCTCAACAATCTGAAGATTATCCTAGAATTGTAAACGCCAAAAACCTTAAACGACTTGAAAATATGCTAAAAGAGGGCAATATTGTACATGGTGGTACTATTGATAATGATGACAACTACCTTGCTCCAACACTAATAGACGAACCCACATTGGATAGTAAAGTAATGGAAAGTGAAATTTTTGGTCCTATTTTACCCATTTTGAGTTATTCCACAAAAAAAGATATTGAGTCTATTGTTAAGCGCTACGAAAAACCATTAGGCTTTTATGTGTTTTCAAACCGAAAAGAATTTTATACGGCACTTATAAAAACATTTAGTTTTGGGGGCGGATCTATAAACGATACCATGATTCATTTTGGTAATCCAAGATTGCCTTTTGGAGGTGTGGGCGATAGTGGTATTGGCGCCTATCATGGACGATTGGGATTCGATACGTTTTCGCATAAAAAAGGGATAACTATCAAAGCCAATTGGTTGGATATCCCATTGCGATATGCACCCTATAAAAACAAGCTTAAAAAAATAAAAAATGCCTTTAAATGGATGGGGTAAATCTAAAAAAAGAGCTATAAATTTTGTTTATAGTATCTATATAAAACATTGATTTTCAATTATTTATAAAATTTATATAAAGTTTTAATTTAATTTAACCCAACCACCCTTCTCGATCCAAAATTCGGTACTGAATTGCTTCACTAATATGTCTACTTTCAATAGAAATTGAACTTTCCAAATCGGCAATTGTGCGTGCTACTTTTAAGATTCTATCATAGGCTCTTGCTGATAAATTTAAGCGCTCCATAGCCTGCTTCAAAAGTGATTTTGAAACCTCATCCAATACACAAAATTTTCGTATGTGTTTGGTTTGCATTTGAGCATTATAATGAACTGCACTTAAGTTCTCAAAACGTCTGGTCTGCAATTGTCTTGCTTGGGTGACCCGTTGCCTTATAACAATTGAAGATTCGCCTCGGCGTTCTTCAGTTAATTTCTCAAAAGGTACTGGCGTTACCTCAACATGAATATCAATACGATCTAGAAGTGGGCCTGAAATTTTACCCATATATCGTTGAATTTCAGCAGGAGATGAGGTTAATGGTGCAGAAGGGTCATTAAAAAACCCACTTGGACTTGGATTCATACTGGCCACCAACATAAAACTACTTGGATAAATTACGGTAAACTTTGCTCTAGAAATCGTCACCTCCAAATCTTCTAAGGGTTGACGCATCACTTCGAGAACAGAACGCTTAAATTCTGGTAACTCGTCTAAAAACAACACCTCATTATAGGCCATCGAAATCTCACCCGGTTGAGGATACTGCCCACCTCCAACAAGAGCAACATCTGAAATGGTATGATGTGGCGAACGAAATGGACGCTGCGTCATCAATCCTGATGGGGCACGTAATCGCCCAACAACAGAGTGTATTTTGGTCGTTTCTAAAGCTTCTTGCAACGTCATAGGGGGCAAAATAGACGGTAATCGTTTTGCCAGCATTGTTTTTCCACTTCCTGGTGGGCCAATTAATATGATATTATGACCTCCGGCGGCGGCAATTTCCATACAACGTTTTATGCATTCTTGACCCTTTACATCTGCAAAATCAAATTCTGGTTTTAATAATGCGCTTTCAAATTCTTGTTTTATGTCAAAATGTGTTGGTGTTAGCATTTTATTTTTATCAAAGAAATTAATCACATCCATAATGTGCTCTACACCATAAACCATCAGCCCCTCTACAATGGCAGCTTCTTTGGCATTTTCATCTGGAAGAATAAACCCTTTAAAACCTTCTTGTTTGGCCTTTATAGCAATTGGCAGAGCCCCTTTAATAGGCTGAAGACTGCCATCCAAAGACAATTGACCCATAATCACATAACGCTCCAATTCTTGAGCCTTAATTTGATTTGAAGCCGCCAAAATCCCCACAGCCAAGGTCAAATCATAAGCAGAGCCCTCTTTACGCATATCTGCTGGGGACATGTTGATGATGATTTTTTTTCCAGAAATACGAAAGCCATTGTTTTCAAGTGCTGCTACAATTCGAAAATTACTTTCTTTTATGGCATTATCTGGCAGACCTACAAGATGATAGCCAATGCCATTATCAACATTGACTTCTACAGTAATGGTGTGGGCCTCTACACCAAAAACAGCGCTTCCATAAACTTTTTTTAGCATAAGATAGATTTGAGAATCTAAAATTAGGAAAAATAATGAAACTATTATTTGAATTTTAAAATGTTAATGTTTGTTTAATTATTGAAAATAAACTTTAGACAAGTTTTATTTTTGTAAAAATCAATTTAACAATGGCTAAAAAAACTAAACTTACTAAACAAAGACTTATAGAACTATTTATGGATAGTGTGTTGGAACACAATGAAACTCCAAAAAGTGTCTATGCATTTGCAAAAATGAATCATTTTAAAGAAGCCGAATTTTATAGCTTTTTTGGATCATTTCAAGCACTAGAATCTTCAATCTTTGAAACTTTTTTCGACAATACGATTAATACTCTTGAAAAAAGCAAAGACTACAAAAATTATGATGCACAAAACAAACTATTGAGCTTTTATTATACTTTTTTTGGAAATCTTACTGCTAATCGTAGCTATGTTGTCCATGCTTTAGAAACTTCAAATGGTGGACTAAATACCCTAAAAAAACTGAAACCACTACGAAAAAAGTTTATTGAATTTGTTGATACATTAGAGCTTGTTGATTTTGAAATAAAAAACAAACGCATTGATAATATTAAAGACAATGTGGTGAATGAATCCTATTGGGTACAAGTTCTTGTAACACTAAAATTTTGGTTAGATGATGACTCTGCAGATTTTGAAAAGACCGATCTTTTTATTGAAAAATCTATTGCAGCAAGTTTTGAATTGGCACATACCAAACCTCTTAGGAGCGTTGTAGATTTTGGTAAGTTTTTGTTTAAAGAAAAAATGGGTGCCAATTAATGAAATCAATAGACCGTATCCCAACATCAAAATTACAACGCGCCTCAAAAATTGTTTCAACAGGAGCAAAAGTTGGAGTCAATTTTATAAAGTATTATGGTGAAAGGCTGAGAAAATCTGAAGAAATTGCAAAAGATAACTTAAATAAAAATAACGCTGATGACATTTATGGAGGACTAAAACAACTCAAAGGAAGTGCTTTAAAAGTTGCACAAATGCTCAGCATGGAAAAAAATATTTTACCACAAGCTTATGTAGAAAAATTCTCTTTGGCTCAGTTTTCCGTTCCACCTCTATCCTCTCCTCTAGTTGTCAAAACATTTAAAAAATATTTTGGAAAAGCACCTGATGTTATTTTTGATGAATTTGATACAAATTCTGTTAATGCAGCCAGTATTGGTCAAGTTCATCGTGCCAAAAAAAATGGTAAAGATTTGGCCGTAAAAATTCAATACCCTGGCGTTGCAGACAGTATAAAATCTGATTTGTCGTTAGTTAAACCCATTGCAATTAAAATGTTTAATATTAAGGGAAAAGATTCAGACAAATATTTTAAAGAAGTTGAAGACAAATTAACCGAAGAAACCGATTATTCCCTAGAAATTAAGCAAAGTCAAGAAATTGCAAAGGCCTGTGCGCACATTCCTAATATTTTATTCCCGACCTATTATAAAGAATATTCATCGAATAGGATATTGACGATGGATTATATGCAAGGGCAACATTTATCGGAGTTTGCTAAACACGACACCGACCAAGAGAAGTCTAATAGATTAGGACAAGCATTGTGGGATTTTTATATGCATCAAATTCATAACCTCAAAAAGGTACACGCAGACCCGCATCCTGGCAATTTTTTAATTAATGAGAACTCTCAGTTAGTGGCCCTTGATTTTGGATGCGTGAAAGCAATTCCAGATGAATTTTATAGTCCATACTTTGAATTAGCTAATTCAAATGTTATCAATAATCCTAGTTTATTCTCTAAAAAATTATACGAATTAGAAATTCTCACTCCTAATGACACCAAAGAAGAAACCATATTTTTTACAGCTATGTTTCATGAGTTATTAAGTGTTTTTACACTTCCTTTTCAACAAGATGTTTTTGATTTTTCAGATTCAGAATTTTTTGGAAAAATTGGAGATTTGGCAGAGCGCTACAGTAAAAATACAGAACTAAGGAAATTTAACAGCAATAGAGGATCAAAACATTTTATTTATATGAACCGAACATTTTTTGGACTGTACAATTTAATGTTTGATTTAAAAGCAAATGCTGTAAAAATTAATCAATTTCAACATTACAAATGATACACCTAAAGCGCCAAGATTTTGAAGAACTAGATCATATTTTTAGAATAAATATGATCAACAGTTGCTCTGGATTTAAATCCGCTAACTTAATTGGAACAAAGTCAAATTTAGGAATTCCAAATGTGGCAGTTTTTAGTTCAGTGACTCATTTGGGCTCCAACCCTCCATTGCTTGGAGTCATATTTAGACCTGTGACTGATGTACCTCGAAATACTTATGAAAATATTAAAGAAACTGGGCAGTTTACAATCAATCACATTGACGCTTCTATCATAAATGATGCTCATCACACTTCTGCCAAATACCATAAAGATGTTTCAGAATTTGATACAACTTGTCTTGAAGAAGAATATAAAAATGACTGGCATGCCCCTTTTGTTAAAAATGCACCTATTCAAATGGCACTAACCTATTGCGAGGAATACAAAATAAAAGCGAATGGTACAATTCAGCTTATAGGAGAAATTAAAGATTTATTTATAAAATCTGATCTTCTTGAAAAGGATGGTTTTATTAATTTATCCAAAGCTAATATTGTAGCAATCAATGGATTGGATGGATATGCCGTTCCAACACTTAAAGAGCGAATGACCTATCAAAGGCCAAAAAAAATAGTTAAATCAAAATAAAAACTCGTTGAAAAAATCCGAGTTACCATCAAAAATCTGTGTAGTGTGCCAACGTCCATTTTCGTGGCGCAAAAAATGGGAACGCAACTGGGAATTTGTAAAATATTGTAGCAAAAAATGCAGCAAAAAAAAGACACATCGCTAGTTTGGTTTAGAAATGATTTGAGAACTCAAGACAACACTGTTTTGCAGTCTGCTCTATCAACTTCTAGACAAGTTATTGGAGTGTATTTTTTGGAACCTAATATGTTTAAAGTAAATAAATATGGGTTCAAAAAAATGGAAAAGTTCAGAGTCAAATTCCTTCTTGAAACTTTAAATTGTCTTCAGCAAGAACTTCATAAATTAAATATTACGCTTCTAGTGTATAAAGATTCTGCAAAAGACCATATGAAACATGTTGTGGAAACTCATAATATTAGCACTATTTATTTACAAAAGGAGTGGACTGATGAAGAAAATACTACGTTTAATGATGTAAAGGATAGTCTAACCAAAACTGTTGCTTTTTATGAGGTTTATGATCAATTCTTATTTCATCCAAAGGATATTCCATTTCACTTTACAGATACGCCAAAAGTATTTACACATTTTAGAAAACAATTAGAGAAAAAAGCTAAAGTTAGAAGTTTAATAAAAACTCATCCTCAGAGAGCTTCTTTTTTTTTGGAAACTACAACCAAAATTCCCACTTTAAAAGACTTAGGCTACGAAGATTTTGAGGTAGATAATAGAACTGTTTTTCCATTTCTTGGTGGAGAAAATACAGCATTTCAGAGAATCGAACATTACTTTTTTGAAACCAAAGAAGTTGGTGTTTATAAAAAAACTAGAAATGGGCTTTTGGGAGTCAATTACAGCTCGAAATTTTCTCCTTGGCTTGCAAATGGAAGCTTATCAGCGAGACAAATTTATTGGAATATAAAAAAATTTGAAAGTCAATTTTTTTCTAATCAATCAACCTATTGGTTGATTTTTGAATTGATTTGGCGTGATTTCTTTAAGTATGTGTCACTTAAGCATGGCAATGAAATTTTTAAACTAGATGGCATTCTAAAACAACAATACCAATGGTCGGATCATCAAAAATATGTTGATGAATGGATTCATGGCGAAACTTCCGACGATTTTGTAAATGCCAACATGCTAGAGCTCAAAAATACGGGTTGGATGAGCAATCGAGGGCGGCAAAATGTAGCCTCTTTTTTTGCAAAAACACAAAAACTAGACTGGAGAATTGGTGCTGCTTATTTTGAGTCAATGTTAGTCGATTATGATGTGCATAGCAATTATGGGAATTGGATGTATGTCTCTGGAGTTGGAAATGATCCTAGAGACCGTGTCTTCAATGTAAAACTTCAAGCAGAACGCTATGATTCAAATCAGAAATACAGAAAACAGTGGCTACAATCTAAACTCTTTTAAATGAAAACATTACGACTGATATTAGGCGATCAATTAAATTCAAAACACTCTTGGTATAAGCGTGTAGATGACAATGTTTTATATTGTATGTTTGAAATGCGGCAAGAGACAGACTATGTAAGGCATCATATTCAAAAAGTTATTGGCTTTTTTGCTGCTATGCGAGAATTTTCAAAGCAGTTGGTACAAAACAACCACAATGTCATTTATTTTAATATCGCTGATGCAAAAAATCAACATGATTTAGAAAAAAACATAAAACTTCTGATTGAACAAAACGTTATTGAACATTTTGAATATCAAGCACCAGATGAGTACCGTTTGGATCAACAACTGAAATCAATTTGCAATGATTTGTCAATTAGTAGCTCTAGTTATGACACTGAACATTTTTTAACCACAAGAAACGAACTTGCTGATTTCTTTGAAGGCAAAAAACAACTCTTAATGGAGCGTTTTTATCGTAACATGAGAAAAAAACATCATATTTTGATGGTGGGTGAACAACCGGAAGGTGGCATATGGAATTATGACCATAACAACAGAAAAAAATGGAAAGGAAATCCAGAAATACCTAATTACAAAGCGTTTAAAAATGATGTTAAACAAATTTATAAGGATATTTCATCAAGTGAAATAGATACTATTGGACATTTTGAAAGCGAATATTTTGAATACCCCATAAACTTAAAACAAGCTCAAGAACAGTTATCATTTTTTTGCAGAGACCTACTCCCCCATTTTGGAGACTATCAAGATGCACTAAACACAGAGGAAGTCTATCTTTTTCACTCACGTTTATCTTTTGCGATGAATACAAAAATTATCAGTCCAAAGGAAATTATTGATGCTGTTATGACACATTATCGTCAACATATGGATGAGATTGATATTGCACAAGTTGAAGGATTTATTCGTCAAGTTATTGGGTGGCGAGAGTATATGCGTGGTATGTATTGGAAAGAAATGCCATCTTACAAAACGCTAAATGAATTAGAAAATCACGAAGATATCCCAGAGTTCTTTTGGACCGGTGAAACCAAAATGAATTGTCTTCAAAAAACCATCAAAAATTCTTTAGAACATGCCTATGCACATCACATACAACGATTAATGATAACTGGGAATTATTTGTTACTAACACAAACACACCCAGATGCTGTAGATGATTGGTATTTGGGAATCTACATAGACGCTATTCAATGGGTTCAATTGCCAAATACGCGAGGGATGAGTCAGTACGCCGATGGTGGTAAAATTGCTACCAAACCTTATGTTTCTTCTGGAAGCTATATCAATAAAATGAGTAATTATTGTAGCTCCTGCCACTATAAAGTAAAAGAAAAAATAGGCCCTAATGCCTGCCCTTTTAATAGTTTATATTGGAATTTTTTAGATGACAAAAAAACAAAACTCTACACTAATCAGCGCATGCGAATGATGTATTCTGTTTTAAATAAATTTTCAGCAGAAGATTTGCATGAAATGAAACTTCGTGCAGCTGAAATTATTACACATCCAGAGCGTTTTTAATCTGTTAAAGAAAAACTAAAAATGTTAATATTTGTTTAATTGTAACAACTCATAGTCCAACATTGAGTATGTTTGAAATAAACAAATTCGTTTACTTTGGTTCTAGATACAACACACTACAACAAAGAGCACAAATTATTGATTGATGAATTTGTGGGTGAATCTTATAGTTTTTGGCAAGCACTGAAACGTGGAGGTGTTGGTTCAAAACGAATGATAGTGGATCAATTCAGTCCGAACTTGAACCATATAACAAATATTACATCCGATATAAATTATGCGAATATTGAATTACGAAAAAAAGGAATTCTAATTCATATCACTAAAGGACTTAAAAATTTTACTTGGGCCATACCATTTTATCAGTTGGTTTTTTACAAAACAAATTTTACAAGCATACATGCTCAAGGGAAATTTATTCATTTTAGAAACTCAAAAACGTTTAAGGAAAATAAATCTTTCTTTAAAAATTTGATGGATGCAAAGATAAATTTTGATCAACAATACATTTTACCTCAGTTATGAAACTCACAGTTGTTGAAATAGATAGAATCATAGAAATGGCTTGGGAAGATCGCACCACCTTTGACGCCATTAAATTTCAATTTGGATTGTCGGAACAGCAAGTTATTGAGTTGATGCGAAACCAAATGAAACCAAAAAGTTTTAGACATTGGCGTGCACGAGTTCAGGGAAGAAAGACAAAACATCAGAAATTGCGTGTTTTTGAATCTGGACGATTCAAATGTAGTAGACAACGCACAATTTCAAACAATAAAATATCAAAACGTTAACACAATATGAATACAAAAACCACAAAAACAAAACGCATCAATGGATTTTCTCACTATGAAATTGGAGATGATCATCTATACACTGGGTTGGAAACCCCAATAAAAAAAGATGCCTTTTTAATGAGTGACAGTGAAAAAAAGAAAAAGATTTCTATTTTATTTGAAGAGATCATGAATGTCATGGGTTTAGATTTAGAAGATGATTCTCTGAAAGGCACTCCTGATCGTGTGGCAAAAATGTATATTGATGAAATATTCTCTGGGTTGAATCCAAAAAACAAGCCTGAAATAGCTTTGTTTGATAACAAATACCAATACAATCAAATGTTGGTAGAAAAAAATATAACGTTTTATTCTAATTGTGAACATCATTTTGTTCCTATAATTGGTAAGGCACATGTTGCATACATTTCATCTGGAAAAGTCATTGGGCTATCCAAACTCAATAGAATTGTACAATATTTTGCAAAACGCCCACAAGTTCAAGAACGTTTAACCAACCAGATTGGTGAGGAATTGAAAACTACACTAGGAACCAACGATGTTGCTGTTATTATAGACGCCAAACATCTTTGCGTTTCGTCCAGAGGAATAAAAGACGAAACGTCATCAACAGTCACTGCCTTTTATAGCGGTGCATTTTCCAGCTCAGCAAAAATTGCAGAGCTCAATAATTATATAAATTCATAACATGAGTAAAGTAGAAAAAGGAGAGGAATTTTTGAACAGAAATTTCAAATTTAAAAATACAAGCGAAAGAATTGAAGCTTCAAGAGAAGTAAAAGCTTTGATACTTGGAATCAATGAAATATACAAATCAAGCAAAGACCCTAAATTGATGGATTTGATGAAAGACTTGACTTTAGTAAAACAAAAAATTGAAAAACGTCTCAAAGGAAGACCTTTAACATCATGAAAACAATCATTATTGTCGGCGGAAGTCGAGGGATTGGTAGAGCAACTCTTGAAGCGCTTTTACCTAATAATAAGGTAATAAATATTAGTAGGAATGCACCAGATTTTGATCATGTAAATTTAACACATTACAGCTGTGATGTGATTTCTGATGAACTTCCAAACATTGAGGTTGCAGACGGATTAATTTATTGCCCTGGAAGTATCAATTTAAAGCCGTTTAAACGATTAAGTTTAGAAGATTTTAGAACTGATTTCGAAATTAATGTTATTGGTGCAATAAAAAGCATTCAGGCCTATTCACCTGCCCTTATGGGTTCTGAATCGGGATCGATTGTACTTTTTAGTACAGTTGCTACTGCTATGGGTATGCCATTTCATGCGAGTGTTTCGACTGCAAAATCCGCTGTGGAAGGGCTTATGAAGTCTGTTGCGGCTGATCTTGCTCCAAAAGTAAGGGTTAATGCCATTGCGCCAACAATCACACAAACAGATTTGGCCGCAAAACTGCTACGCAATGAACGTATGGTAGAAAATACAATACAAAGACATCCCTTAAAAAAATTCTTGGAACCTAGTGAAGTTGCATCAATGGTTGAGTATTTGATTTCTGATGTGTCAAAATCAATTTCTGGTCAAGTTTTTAAACTGGATTGTGGGATTGTTTCACTAAAAGTATAACATGAAAAATTTAAAATTATTTTTTCTTTTAACTTGTTTTTCAACATTACATCAAGCGAAAGCACAATACAAAACAACAATGAGTATTTACGACATAAATATTAATGCCTTAGATGGCTCACCAATAGATTTAAAGACTTTTCAGGGGAAATATATCTTGTTTGTAAATGTTGCATCTGAATGTGGTTTTACAAATCAATACGAAGGGCTTCAAAAACTATTTGATACATACAAAGACGATTTGATGGTTATTGGTGTTCCTTGTAACCAATTTGGACAACAAGAACCAGGAAATTCAGAACAAATTAAATCGTTTTGTCAAAAAAATTATGGGGTCACTTTCTTGATGACTGAAAAAATAAATGTGAAAGGAAAAGACAAACATCCTTTGTATAAATGGCTAACAAATAAGGATTTGAATGGTAAAAATAACACTTCTGTAAAGTGGAATTTTCAGAAGTATGTCATTGGCCGAAACGGCGAGTATATTGATTATTTCTATTCGATGACCATACCAATGAGTAGTAAAATCACAAAGTTAATTCAATAACAATGTTTGGATTATTTAGAAGAAAAACTGAAACTGAAAAACTGCAAAATCGCTATAAAAAGCTGATGGCAGAATGGCATAATCTATCATCAGTAGACCGTGCGGCTAGTGATGCAAAATATGCCGAAGCGCAAGAGGTTTTAACTCAAATTGAAAAATTAGACCAATAATGAAATTTACAGGAACATTAATACTGTTTTTAGTTCTAAATTTTGGGGCTCTAGGGATTGGTACAATTTTGATGGATAATGGGCCACAGTCCTTGTGGTACACATCTCTAAATCAAGCACCGTGGACTCCAATGGGATGGGTGTTTGGAGCAGCTTGGACATGTGTTATGATTTTCTTTTCTGTATTTATGACTTTTCTTGTTCAAAATGAAAGCCTAAAAAAAGTATCCCTTTTGTTTGCCATACAATTTGTATTGAATATTTTATGGAATTACGTTTTTTTTAATCAACGTCTTACAGGTCTTGGGCTTCTTGTTATCATTCTTTTAACCCTAATTACATTTTATTTTTTAATTGCATTCAAATCTACATTAAACAATAATCGATACTTTGTTTTACCCTATTGTTTGTGGCTATTGTTAGCTATATCACTCAATGCATATATCGTACTTTATAATTAGATGAAAATATACACTTTACACACAAAGCAGAATCTTCCGATATCTGTTGATGAGGCTTGGCAGTTTTTGTCCAGTCCAGAAAATTTAAAAACTATAACACCAGATTATATGGGGTTTCATATTCTTTCTGGAGCAGATCGTGAGATGTTTCCTGGGCAAATAATTCAATACATTGTCACGCCAGTTTTAGGAATAAAAACCAAATGGGTGACTGAAATTACACATGTCAAAGACAAAGCCTATTTTGTAGACGAACAACGTTTTGGCCCATACGCCTTGTGGCATCATAAACATTTTATTCGTCCAATTGAAGGTGGTGTAGAGATGGAAGATATTGTAGATTACAAACTCCCTTTTGGACTCTTGGGTAGACTAGCCCATCCTATTTTGGTAAAACCAAAATTGAAGGAAATTTTCGATTATCGTCACAAGAAACTTATTGAACTTTTTGGCTCTTTTAAATCATGAATCCAACGGCGCTATTTTGGTTTAGAAGAGATCTGCGTTTGTACGATCAACATGGGTTATATAAAGCCCTAAAGCATCATAAAAGCGTGCTTCTCATTTTTATTTTTGATCCTGAAATTTTGGATAATTTGCCTAAAGATGATGCTAGAGTTGATTTTATTTATAATCAATTAAAAACACTCAATAAAACTCTTGAAAAGTACAATACAGCTATTCAAACGTATTATGGAAAACCTTTAGATATTTTTCAAAAATTAACCAAAGAAAATAATATTGAAGCTGTATATACAAATCATGATTATGAGCCCTATGCACTCCAAAGAGACCAAAGTATTGCTGCATTTCTAAAAGGTCATAAAATTGAATTCAACACCTATAAAGACCAAGTAATTTTTGAAAAAAATGAGGTTACAAAAGACGATGGTTTGCCCTATAAAGTATATACCCCTTATTCAAAAAAATGGTTGAGTTTATTTAAAGAAGATTACATAACGCCCTACCCTAGTGAAACACTCTTAGGGCATTGTACAAAAGTTAAAACTCCAATTTGGGTAGAATTTAATACAATGGGATTTGTACCATCAAAAGTTAAAATTACACCATACACATTAGATAACAATTTGATTAATTTGTATGAAGAAAAACGAAATACACCCTCTGTTGCAGGAACTTCAAGACTAGGACCCCATCTGCGATTTGGAACTGTAAGTGTACGTGAAATCGTTTTAAAAGCTAGAAAAAGAGAGAATATCACTTTCCTAAAAGAACTCATTTGGCGTGAGTTTTTTATGCAAATACTATGGCATTTTCCTTATACAGTTTCCAAAAGTTTTAAACCCCAATATGATGCTATACAATGGAGAAATAACAAAGAAGAATTTGAAAAATGGTGTGCAGGAAAAACAGGTTATCCTCTAGTTGATGCGGGGATGCGTGAGTTGAATGAAACAGGATTTATGCACAATAGAGTGCGTATGCTTGTCGGAAGTTTTTTATGTAAGCATTTACTAATTGATTGGCGTTGGGGAGAGGCCTACTTTGCCCAAAAACTTCATGATTTTGAATTGTCTAGCAATGTAAGTAATTGGCAATGGGTAGCTGGTTGTGGTGTAGATGCTGCTCCTTATTTTAGAATATTTAATCCCACAACACAGATTACAAAATTTGATAAGGATCATAAATACATCAAAAAGTGGGTACCTGAATATCAGGAATTCAATTATCCTTCTCCTATAGTTGACCATAAATTTGCTAGAGAACGATGCTTGGAAAGCTATAAAAAAGCTTTGAATAAATAGAAATAAACTACATTTCTATGCGCTCAATTTTTGCACCAATAGCCTTTAGACGTTCATCAATGTTTTGATAACCTCGATCTATTTGTTCAATATTATGAATTGTTGAAGTTCCTTTTGCCGAAAGGGCAGCAATAAGCAATGAAATACCTGCTCTAATATCTGGAGAGGTCATTGTTGTCGCTTTTAATTGAGATTTAAAATCGTGTCCAATAACAGAAGCTCTATGAGGATCACAAAGAATAACTTTTGCTCCCATATCAATTAGTTTGTCTACAAAAAACAAACGGCTTTCAAACATTTTTTGATGAATGAGTACACTACCTCGTGCTTGTGTAGCTACGACTAAAATAATACTCAAAAGATCGGGTGTAAATCCTGGCCAAGGGGCATCAGAAATTGTTAAAATAGATCCGTCTATGTAGTTTTGAACTTCATATCCGTCTTTGTGAACTGGAATAAAAATATCGTCATCTTTGCGTTCGATTGTAATTCCTAATTTCCTAAAAACGTTTGGAATAACTCCCAAGTCCTCCCAACTTACATTTTTAATAGTGAGCTCACTTTTTGTCATTGCAGCAAGTCCAATCCAACTTCCAATTTCAATCATATCAGGAAGCATTGTGTGTTCTGTAGCACCGAGTGAATCTACCCCTTCAATGGTAAGAAGATTAGACCCAATACCACTAATTTTTGCACCCATCCTGTTCAACATTTTGCAAAGTTGTTGCAAATAAGGCTCACAAGCTGCATTGTAAATTGTGGTAGTCCCTTTAGCCAATACAGCTGCCATTACAATATTGGCTGTTCCTGTTACAGAAGCTTCATCCAAAAGCATGTATGTTCCTCGAAGTTGATTGGATTCTACGCCATAAAAATGGTCTTCTTTGTTGTATCGAAATGTTGCACCCAGTTTTATAAAACCTTCAAAATGTGTATCTAAACGTCTACGTCCAATTTTATCGCCTCCTGGTTTTGGGATATAACCTTTTCCAAAACGGGTTAGCATGGGACCTACAATCATAATAGAGCCTCTTAGACCTGCTCCATCAACTTTAAATTCTGCAGATTCAAGATACTTTAAATCGATATTATTGGCCTGAAAAGTATATGTGCTTTCCGATAATTGCTCTATAGATACACCTAATTTACCTAACAAACGAATCAGTTTGTTGACATCAATAATGTTTGGAATATTATGAATGGTAACTTTTTCTGAAGTAAGCAACACAGCACACAAAATTTGTAGTGCTTCGTTTTTTGCTCCTTGTGGTTGGATTGACCCCTTGAGTTGATGACCGCCTTCAATTTTAAATGACTTCAATGGAGATGTTTTTGGTGATTAGTTATTTTTTTGTTTGCCCTTTTAGTAACGTTTTCGGTTTCGATTATTCTTTTTCGATTTATTTGATTTCTTGTAATTGTTCTTCTTGTTTTGCATTTTAATCAATGCTGCAGAATCAGCCAATTGTTCTTCTGTATTTCTGATATCAATAGTTCCTTTGGAGAGTTCGTAAAGGTGATTTAAAATGACAACATCTTCAACCGTATCTTTATTCCAGTTTAGGAAAGATTTTTTCATATGATTGGCAATGGTAATAACCAAAGCATTTTTCATATCACCTTCTTCCCAAGACGATGCAACATCAATCATTGTTTTGATATTGTTCCCATAAAAACGATACTTAGGATAATTTTGTGGATAATGTAATAGATCGGGTTTTGTATTTAAAATTTCCTCCGATGGTTTTTCAAAGGGAGAATCGGCATCGAGTTTAAAACCAGACATGATAAAAAGCTGATCCCACAGTTTGTGTTGAAAATCAGGGACATCACGCAAGTGTGGTTGCATATTACCCATAACAGAAATGATGGCTTTGGCCAATCTATTTCTTTCATCTTTGGAGTCTTGAGAAACGGCATAATTTATCATTTTTTGAATATGTCTTCCATATTCTGGAATGATAAGGTGTTCGCGTTCTGTATTGTATTCGAGTTGGTCTGTTAAGGGTGTCATTAAATAAATTTATGTTATTGTTTTGCAAAGTACAAAAATTAAACAAAAAAGTGAATTATATACTAAAGGATTACAAAGAAATAACACCTTCAACGTCACGGCTAATTTGCTTGTATTTTTCAACAACTGCCTCTGGATCTTTCATCACAACATGAATTGAAATACTTACATAGTTTCCTTTTTTTGAGGCAGTACTATTGATGACAGCTCCCATATTATCAAAAACAGATTCTATTGTATCAATTTTATGTTGTTCTGAAGGGATAATAAATTTAAAAAGATAAGCTGTTGGCCACGAAGATGTTTCGTAAAGCTGTGATTTTAATTTTGTATAAAATTCTGTCGAATTGTTTGAACTTTGCATGATCACTAAGTTATGCTGCAAATATACATCAACTCATATTTTTTATTTAACTTTTAAATCACGAATTTTACAGAATTAAGACATATACGTTAGATGCCAAAAAAAATAGCACTTATTGGAGGGCCTGCAACAGGAAAAACAACTTTGATTAATGCATTAAAAACGAGAGGTTATTATTGCATGGATGAAATTTCTAGGCAAGTCACTCTCGATGCACAAAAAAATGGCATAGAGCAACTGTTTTTAGAAGACCCCATATGGTTTAGTAAACAACTGTTGGAAAGTCGTAAAAAACAATTTATTGAAGCCCAAAACTCAGATGAGTCAGTGGTCTTCTTCGATCGTGGACTTCCAGATATAGTGGCGTATTTAGACTATATAAAATCCGATTATGGACAAGAATTTATAACCGTTTGTGAGGTTTATAAATACGACAAAATTTTTATTCTACCCCCTTGGAAAGCTATTTATAAGACCGATAATGAACGCTATGAATCTTTTGATCAATTGTTAGAAATTCATGAGTTTCTCAAAAAATGGTACTCGAAATTCGGTTATGAAATTATTGAAGTCCATATTGGGTCAATCCAAGAGCGTATAAAATTTATTCTCAATAGAATTTAATAATAAATGAATCTTCCGCTTCAAATATTAGAACGCTATTGGAAGTTTTCCAAATTTAGACCCCAACAACAGGAAATTATTCAATCTGTTTTGAATCAACAAGATTGTGTGGCTCTACTTCCAACAGGTGGTGGAAAGTCTCTTTGTTTTCAAATTCCTGCCCTAATAAATGATGGTCTTTGTATTGTTGTTTCTCCTTTAATTGCCTTAATGCAAGACCAAGTTAATGCCCTAAATAATAAAGATATAAAAGCTACTGCGCTCACAAATTTGAATCATCTTAGCGATTTGGAGCGCATACTCGATAACTGTGTTTATGGAAATTATAAATTTCTTTATTTATCGCCAGAACGACTACAAAATCCACTCGTTCAAGAACGTATTAAGTTGATGAATGTGAATTTAATTGCAGTAGATGAAGCGCATTGTATCAGTCAATGGGGACATGATTTTAGACCTGCATATAGATCAATTAATATACTAAAAACGTTGCACCCAAAAGTGACAACAATAGCACTCACTGCATCAGCAACAAAACGTGTTGTAGAGGATATAAAAGTACAACTCAACCTAGAACAACCGAAAATATTTAGACACTCATTTTATAGAGAAAATCTAAGTTATCAATCATTGCTTTTTGAAGACAAAGACTATAAAATCATAGAACTTCTAAAACAAAATAAAGAAAGTGCTATTGTTTATACTGGAAGCCGATCTGCAACACAACAATTGGCCAAAATGCTTAACAATAATGGTATTTCTAGCGGGTATTATCATGGTGGATTAAATGCTAAAGAAAAAGAGCAACACTATCAACAATGGATTTCAGATGAAACAAAAGTTATTGTAGCCACAAATGCTTTTGGTATGGGAATCGATAAAGCCGATGTTTCAATGGTTATTCATATTAATATTCCAGAAAGTCTCGAACATTATTTTCAAGAAGCTGGACGTGCTGGTCGAAATCAAAAAGAAGCAAAAGCCATACTTTTAGTTGGACCAAATGATATTGAAATTGCAAAAAAATGGTACATAGATTATGTTCCTGATATCGATTTTTTAAAGTTAATTTATAAAAAACTGTGCACCTATTTTCAAATTGCATATGGCGAGTTGAACGAAGAAAAACATGGATTAAATTTTAACGCTTTTTGTAATTTATATGAACTCTCTAAACGAAAAACATATAATGGATTAAAAGTTTTGGATAGGCATGGATTAATTGTGTTTGAAGAGCTTTTTAGAAAGAAAACAAGTTTACAGTTTTTGGTCAATCACAATGTTTTAATAGACCAGATAAAACACAATGACGAACTTCGATTAATGATGACAACAATTTTAAGAACCTACGAAGGAATTCATAGTCAAGAAACATCCATTGATATAGAAAAAATTGCTAAAATACTAAATATAGATGCCTCTAAAATTATTCAAAATCTAGATGCTTTGGCCGCAAAAGAAATTGTAAAGTTTAGAAATATAAACACCGATGCACAAATTACATTTTCTCAACCTAGAGAAGATGAAAAAGCTATAAATCGAATTTCAAAAGAAGTAAGAGAACATAATAAAGTAAAATATAATAAAATAGTGGCTGTCATCAATTATATAGAAAATAATAGTGTTTGCAAAAGCAAACAGTTACTAACCTATTTTGATGAACCAAATTCAAAAGCATGTGGCATATGTAATGTTTGTATAAAAAAAGAAAACGCAATAGTCCCTTTTAAAAAAGAAAATGTAGATTTGGTTTTGAAATCAATAGAAGTTAAACCTATGACATCTAGAATGTTAGAGTCAAATTTATCAATATCAAACAAAGAAGTTGTTTCTATTTTAAAACATTTGCTTGAACTCAGAAAAATTGAACAAACTCAAACTAATAAATTTCAAATTAAATGTCCATAGCAAAAGAACAATTGCGTATTATCTTTATGGGAACTCCAGAGTTTGCAGTTCATATTCTTGATGGATTAATACAACAAAATTACAATGTGGTTGGGGTGATTACAGCACCAGATCGCCCTGCAGGACGTGGCCAAAAAGTAAAACAATCTGCAGTAAAAATATATGCTCAAAATCATCAATTGAATATTCTTCAACCAGAAAACTTAAAACATCCCAATTTAATTAAAACATTAAAAGCTTTAAACCCTGATTTGCAAGTGGTTGTAGCGTTTAGAATGTTACCACAAGCGGTTTGGCAATTGCCAAAATATGGCACTTTTAATCTTCATGCGTCTATGTTGCCACAATACAGAGGCGCAGCACCCATCAATTGGGCCATTATTAATGGAGAAAAAGAAACAGGAGTTAGTACATTTTTTATTGATGAAAAAATTGATACAGGTGCTGTAATTTTTCAAAAGAGTGTTCCTATTTCAGATGAAGATACCGCAGGAACGCTTCATGATAAACTCATGAATGAAGGTAAATTATTAACGCTGAAAACTGCTGAAGCTATTTGTGACAATACCATAAAAACAACACAACAGCCTCAATCCATTGAATTAAAAACTGCGCATAAACTTAATAAAGAAAATTGCAAAATTGATTGGCAAAAAAATGGTGAAGATATTCGAAATCTTGTTCGTGGATTGAATCCATATCCGGGAGCATGGGCAGAATTAAAAAATGGAACAAAAACCTTTAATGTCAAAATCTATAAAGTCCAATTTGAAAAATCAAACCACAAAAAACCTATTGGAACACTAATTGTTGAAAAATCTTCTATTTACGTATGCATTAATGACGGTTATATTAATGTCATTGACTTTAAATTTCCTGGTAAAAAACAAATGGATGTGAAATCTTTTCTTAATGGATTCTCTTTTGAAAGCGACGCTAAAATGATTTGATTATTTTACAGAAAAATATCATCTAATAAAAGCAGCTTAAGGCTGCTTTTTTTTTGTAAAAGTCAAAAAAAGAATATGTATTTCAAGAAAACTAAAATTATTTTTTTACATTTAGGTTTAAATAATTTGAATTTTGAGTCTACAAAAAGGTAAAATATTAATTGCTGAACCCTCTATTATTGGAGATGTTTCATTCAATAGATCAATTATTTTACTTGCCGATCACAGTATAGAAGGATCCATTGGTTTTATTCTAAACAAACCTCTAGATTACAATCTTGGAGATCTGATTCCTGAAATTAATTCTACTTTCAAAGTGTATAATGGAGGTCCTGTACAACAGGACAATTTATATTTT
>CAXPPN010000022.1:0-33804 GCA_964219345.1 Aeromicrobium sp.
CCTTTTAAGGTGGTTATTGCAATGGGGCTCACCTCTTACCATCCCGAACAGAGCAGTTAAGCCCATTAGCGCCGATGGTACTACACTTGTGGAAGAGTAGGTCACCGCCTTTTTTTATACTGAACCCTCACAATGCTGTGGGGGTTTTTTTGTGGCTTTGTTTTAGTATTCATAAAGCCATCATTACGTTTTGATGTTCAAAATCTCATACAGATAGAAAATAAAAGATGTATTTTCTTTTATAATCGCTTTATCGTAGGCCATTAAGGTCATATAAATCAAAGAATTGCCATAGAATATTTGCTGTATTTTGGCCTTCGACCTCCAGATTAAACCAAAAATGTTCGCCATTGATGATTTTATAAAAATCTACTGCTGTCCCATTGTTGCCCTCTGTATAGTGGTAGCGTTCAATGTTGTTGTAGGTGCTTTCTTCAGGGGTGGTGTTGGTTTGGTTGTTGGTTACCCAAAAATCAATTGCACTTTGTGCAGAGTTCCAATTGACATCTCCATTGAAGGGTAAGACAGGGTCTGCTGTACCGTGTAGTTTAATAACAGGAACAGCACGGTTGGGTGTACAACTTCCAGAAGTATCAAGCATTACTCCTGAAATACTTCCTATAGCAGCAATCAAATCGCTGCGGTAACAAGCAAGAGCATAAGCCATCATTCCTCCATTAGAAAAACCACAGGCATATATACGATCTTGGTCTATAAGGTAGTCTATATTGAGTTGATTGATTAGGGCTTCTACAAATCCAAGATCGTCTGCGGTACTTTTATTGTCAGGGCCGGGTAGGGCTGCGTTCCAGTGGGGCACTCCCTCCAAACATGATCCTTGTGGATAGACTACAATAATATTTTTGGCATTAACTAGTTCGCGTAGGTCTGCCTCTTCAACATAATCGTCTATGGTACCCCCATAGCCATGAAAATTTAGGATGACTGGCAGAGGAGTCCCACTTAAATTGTCAGGAGCAAAAACAAAATAACTGCGCTCGAGGTCATCATGTATGAGAAGCTTTGTACCCTCTAGATTTTCGCAATAGGGGTTGGTGTAATTATCTTTGTTATTGTCTTTGGAGTTGCAGCCAAGCGTTACAACAATAAATAGAAAGAATATGGCTTTTTTCATTTCAGTTAAATTATTTAAAAATACTATCCATTATGATTTTTATCCCTTTAAACCCCATATAAATCGCCAGTCCACAAAGGGCAATTCCGGCCACCGCAAGTGGAATATAAAGCGGTTTGTCGGGGTTAGACCATCCAGTATGCAGTAAAAAAGGCCCTAAAAACAGCAGCACTAAGGTCAGCCCCATGGTTTTTAGTCCTTGGACAAGTAGTGGTCTGTTGGTGTGTTTTTGTTCCATGTTATAAGGATTTAAAAGCGGTGATGGCGGCACGGACACTTTGGTGTTCTTTAAGCAACCCTTTGGCCTGTTGTTCAGAAATGTTTAATTCGTTCATCAGCATCCGTACACCACGGTCCATCAGCTTATGGTTGCTCAGTTGCATGTCCACCATTTTGTTGCCTTTAATGTGCCCCAATTTGATCATGGTTGTGGTGGTGATCATATTTAAAATAAGTTTTTGTGCCGTACCGGCTTTCATCCGCGAACTGCCTGTGACCACTTCTGGGCCCACCACCACTTCGATAGGGAATTGTGCGGTTTTGGCCAATGTACTCCCCGCATTACAAGTGATACAGCCCGTTGGAATGTGGTGTTTGTTACACTGTTGTAAAGCGCCTACGACATAGGGCGTTGTTCCTGAGGCAGCAATCCCCACTACGATATCCTTGGGCGTGAGGTCATAAGCTTGAAGGTCTTTCCATCCTTGTTCGGTATCGTCTTCGGCAAATTCCACGGCTTTTCGTATGGCAGAATCACCTCCCGCAATAAGTCCAATCACTAAGTCGTGGGGAACGCCAAAAGTTGGGGGGCATTCCGAGGCATCCAAAATCCCCAAACGCCCACTTGTCCCAGCACCAATATAAAAAAGTCGTCCTCCTTTTTGAAGCTGTTGGACCAGTTGTTCAACGAAACACTCAATTTGTGGTAAAACCTTGGCTACGGCTTGTGGTACCGTTTGATCTTCCGTATTGATGGCGGTCAAAAGTTCCGCAATGGACTTTTGTTCCAAATGGTTGTAATGTGAGTCTTGTTCGGTGGTTTTTGTAAAGCCCATACACAAAAATACATTTTTTGTGGCACTTCTTTATTCTAACAACAAAATTGCGTTGTAGGTTTCACCAATGCTAAAATATCCCATTGGGTAGTGGTTTGGGTTTGAAGTGTTGTAGAGATTTCCGCGCACTGTGGTTGGTGTGGTTTTAAACGGATCACCGCCTTCTTCGGTTTGTTCTATAATGGCGGACATAAAATTAAAATAGTGTTCATTGGCACCATATACTGAAATTTCTGCGGTATCACCGGCCTCCAACTCATCGTAGAAATACGAAAACGTAAACGCATTCCCTTGATAAAATTCGTCTTTGGTGGCCAAAAATAAATTAAAACCAAAATCAAAAATATAAAAATCATCTCTTGTGCCATCGTCGGTAATGGTCACCAAAACTTCCTTTTCATCACCTTGAAATAGGGTTTCGTTGCCCTGTACCAAACTGTCAATGGGTACCGTAGGCCTCAGGTGTTCCACAGAAGATTCATAAACTTCGTTGTCGTAATGGATGATTAATTTATAGTCGGTCTCTAAACTGGGCGTAAAGTCGAGGGTGTAATGTCCGGGGGTATTGGCATCATGCACAAACGTATAGGTGGTGCTGTTGGTGATGTCCAAAAGTTCTACTGTTGCCGTGGTCACTACTGTAGTATTTTCATCATAAAATCCGCCTGTTAAACTGAGTTTTATCAGTTGTGTAAACTGCTCGTTTGGATTCACTTTTAGTTGTGCATCAATAGCCAATCGAGGTGCTGCGGTGTTTAATTCTAACTCTATCACGTCTTCACACGCTAAGGTTAAATATCCAATACATAGGAATAAAATGATTTTTTTCATGGACTAAAATTTAAAATTATAAGTGACCGCACCAATAGCACCAAAAATAGAGAGTTTTAGAGCTTCATTTTGACCGGTTTCAAGGTTTTGTCTAAAATTGAGAGATTGTGCATTTCTTCTGTTATACAAATTGTATACACTAAATACCCACTCGCCACGCCAACCTTTGTTTTTATTAGGTTTTGGGGTGTAAGTTGCCGAAAGATCTAATCGGTGGTAGGCGGGTAGTCGGCTAGAATTTCGGGCTTCGTAAGTTGGAATCACAAGGCCGTTGTAAGAATACTGACCATTAGGGTAGGTAGTAGGCTGCCCAGTTTGAAACAAGAAATTGGCGTTCAATTTCCATTTTTCGTTGAGCTCATAACTCGAAGTTATGGAAATATCATGTGTTCTATCAAAAGGGGTATTGTACCAGTTGCCATTATTGATTCCTGGTTCGTTGGCATTTCGTCTTGGGGTTTTTTGTTCAGATTTTGAAAGGGTATAGGCCAACCACCCTTTGAAACGCCCTTTGTTTTTACGTAGTAAAAATTCTAATCCATAAGCTCTGGATTGACCATTTAATAAGACTTGCTCTATGGCTTTGTTAGCTATCAAATTGGCGCCATCAATATAATCGATACGGTTTTTGGTTTTTTTATAAAATGTTTCTATTTCAAAACTGTAATTATCATAATTTTTAAAATACCCCAAAGCAACCTGATCCAAAAGTTGGGGTTGAATGTATTTGCCACTTGGGGCCCAAACATCTAAAGGCGTTGGGGCTGTGGTGTTGGAAAGTAAATGTAAATATTGAGCCATTCGGTTGTAGCTGATTTTTATAGAACTATCTTCTGTGAGCAAATAGGATGCTGCGACTCTTGGTTCGATATTTAAAAATGATTTTTCTACTTTTCCACTTGACGTATTAGTTGTTCCATTGGGTTCTACTGATTCATATATCTGTAAGTTAGGATTAAAGGCTACGGCCATATCGTTATCATATGTGTTCAATTCGTCTTGGCCTAAGCGTAAAAAACTGCTCAAACGTGCGCCATAACTTAGTGAAAGTTTATCGTTGAGTTGTTGTTTGACGTCTAAATAAATAGCGTTTTCAAATGCATATTTTTTGGTCAATGCTTCTCTGTTGATGCCCGAAGTGGGTCCATTGGGTTGAATGACGCCAGGATTGAAGGTGTAGTAAGTGCTGTGCAGTCCATATTCCAAACTGTAGCGGTCATTGAGGTAGTGCTTTAAATCGTATTTGATGTTCATGTTTTGAATGCCTGAATTCCATTCAAAACCTACAAAATTCAAGTCTAAACCATAATAATAGTCGGAATAAATCAATGATAGATTAGAAAATAATTGATTTGAAAACAGATGATTCCAACGGAAATTAACTACAGTATTGCCATAAGTATTTTCAAAACTATTGGACACATTAAAGACATCACGGCCAAAATACCCTGACAAATAGATTTTATTGTTTTTATCAAGCCGGTAGCTCAACTTGGTGTTTAGGTCATAGAAATAGGCGATATTTTCAATGTCAAAAAGGGGTAAAAACAGATGCGCATAGGTCGATCGTCCGCCCAATAAAAACGATCCTTTTTCCTTTTTTAATGGCCCTTCCAACAATACCCGACTTGCGACCAAACCAATACCACCATTACCATGAAATTCGTTTTTGTTGCCTTCTTTTTGGTAAATATCCAAAACTGAAGCCACACGTCCGCCATATTTTGCAGGGATTCCGCCTTTATAAAGTTTGATGTTTTTTATGGCATCAGGATTAAAAACCGAGAAAAACCCAAACAAATGCGAGGAATTAAACAGGGTCGCTTCATCTAATAAAATCAAGTTTTGATCTGTAGAGCCCCCACGGACATTGAATCCGCCTGAACCTTCTCCACCATTGGAAACACCGGGTAAAAGTGTTATTGATTTTATGACATCGGCCTCTCCAAACACTACTGGAATTTGTTTAATAGTATTGGCTGTCAGTGCATTAACACTCATTTGTGGGGTTTTAATATTGATGCGCTCAACATTGGTTTCCAAAACAACTTCCTCTAAAGTATCTGCAGCTTCGCTTAAACTGAAATTTAGTGTTTTGTTTTCATTCAGCGATATGGTTTGGTTTATGGATTCAAATCCGATATAACTTATAAGTACTTCATAAGTTCCAGCTTCAAGAGTGATGGAATAAAAACCATATTCGTTTGTGGTTGTTCCTGTATTGAGTTCTGGAAAAATAATAGTGGCACCAATAAGGGTTTCCTGTCCTTCAGTTTCATAAATTGTTCCGCTAAGCGTAAATTGATTTTGAGAAAATCCTAATGAAAAAATTGTTAAAAACAGGTAAATAAATCTAACAGACATAAGTAAGTATTATGCTGTAAAACTAAATAAAAAAGCACCTCAATGAGGTGCTTTTAACATAACTTTGATGTTTGTTTTATAAATTTAAAATCGCATTAAACGTTTCGCTTGGACGCATGGCTTTTCCAACTTTTTCTTCGTTTGGAAGATAGTAACCATCAACATCAACAGCTTTGCCTTGTACATCAATTAAGTCTTCAAGAATTTTTTCTTGATTTGCTTTGAGTTGCTCAGCAACAGTACCAAATGCAGTTTTTAGTTCTAAATCCTCATTTTGTTCTGCTAAAGCTTCTGCCCAGAAAAGTGTTAAGTAAAAATGACTTCCTCTATTGTCTAGTTCATTTACTTTCCTTGAAGGTGATTTTTTTTGTAATAAAAGCTGTTCTGTAGCGTCATCCAGTGTTGCCCCTAAAATTGCTGCTTTTGGGTGGTTATGAACTTGACTAAAATGCTCAAGAGATACTGCTAAAGCTAAAAACTCACCTAAAGAATCCCAACGTAAATGATTTTCTTTTAAAAATTGATCGACATGTTTTGGTGCCGATCCTCCAGCACCAGTTTCAAATAAGCCTCCACCATTCATTAATGGAACGATGGATAGCATTTTGGCGCTTGTTCCTACTTCCAAAATCGGGAATAAATCGGTTAAATAATCACGTAAAACATTTCCAGTAACAGAAATAGTATCGAGTCCATCTTTTATACGTTCAAGTGTATAATGTGTAGCTTCAATTGGAGATAAAATCTTAAATTCAAGTCCAGAAAGGTCATGATTTTGAAGATATTTTTCAACTTTTTTTATGAGTTCAGCATCATGTGCACGATTTTTATCCAACCAAAAAACGGCGGGTGTTTGTGAAGTTCGAGCACGAGTAACGGCCAATTTTACCCAATCTTGAATTGGCGCATCTTTGACTTGACACATACGCCAAATATCGCCTCTTTCAACTTGATGTGAAGTGAGTGTATCGCCATTTTTATCGATAACTTCAACAACTCCATTTGCTTCAATCTCAAAAGTTTTGTCATGAGAACCGTATTCTTCAGCTTTTTGAGCCATAAGCCCTACATTAGGTACAGTTCCCATTGTTGTAGGATCAAATGCACCATGTTTTTTACAAAAATCAATAGTTGCAGTATAAATTCCCGAATAACTACTGTCTGGAATTATAGCTTTAGTGTCCTGAAGTTCACCTTTGGCATTCCACATTTGGCCAGAAGTACGGATCATGGCTGGCATAGAGGCATCAATAATTACATCACTAGGGACGTGTAAATTGGTAACACCTTTTTCAGAATTTACCATCGCTAAATCTGGTCCCAAATGAAGTGCCTTTTCAAAATCGGTTTGAATGGTTTCGCGTAATGGACTCTCAAGTTTTTGAACTTTCTCTAGAACGTTCCCAAAACCATTATTTGGATTGATACCATTTTGCTTAAATATTGCCTCATGTTTTGTAAAAACATTATCAAAAAATAGACGAACAGCATGCCCAAAAATAATAGGATCACTAACTTTCATCATGGTGGCTTTCATGTGCAATGAAAGCAATACACCTGAAGTTTTTGCATCTTCTATTTGAGCTTTAAGAAATGCTTTTAGAGCGTCTACGCTCATGACAGTTGAATCAAAAATCTCACCTTCAAGAAGTGTAATATTTTGCTTGAGAACTGTTTGTTTTCCTTCTTTGTTTGTGTGTACAATGCTAACTTCAGTAGCCGATACACTTGTTACAGATTGTTCGTTGTGCGCAAAATCACCAGCGGACATTGTAGCAACATGAGTTTTAGAATTTGGACTCCATGCACCCATACTATGTGGGTTCTTTTTGGCGTAATTTTTTACTGCCTTTGGTGCTCTACGATCAGAATTCCCTTCTCTTAAAACAGGATTTACAGCACTCCCTTTAATCTTGTCGTAACGTGATTTTATATTTTTTTCTTCCTCATTTTTTGGTTGTTCAGGATAATTTGGGATATCATAACCTTTAGATTGTAATTCTTCAATGGCTTCTTTCAATTGTGGAATTGAAGCACTAATATTGGGCAGTTTAATCACATTGGCTTCAGGAGATTTTACGATTTCTCCCAAATTACTTAATGCATCTTCAATAACCTGTTCTTTGTTAAGAAATTCAGGAAATACAGAAAGAATACGTGCTGCAAGAGAAATGTCTTTGGTGTCTATTGATATGCCGTAGGGTTCTACAAACGAAGAAACAATAGGAAGAAAAGAGCGTGTTGCTAATGCAGGTGCTTCATCGGTAATTGTATATATGATTTTTGCCATTCGAGGAAATTATTTTTTGTTTGAATAGTGGCTTATAAAAAGCTCACAAATATAAATAAATCAATTTTCTTCTTCCCTTAAAACTCGAAGAAAATTAACATTTTTGTAACATCTGTAAATCGTACTTGCTTTTTTAGATAAATATTAATTTTTTAACAAAAAAAAGTGCAGTATTTCTACTGCACTTGATTTATAAATTATGATTGAAGAACTATCGTGTTCTTTCTTTAATTCTTGCTTTTTTACCAGTCAATTCTCTAAAATAGAAAATACGAGCTCTACGAACTTTTCCACGTTTGTTCACTTCAATTTTTTGTAATGCTGGTAAATTCATTGGGAAGATACGCTCTACACCAATAGTTCCAGACATTTTTCTAATGGTAAATGTTTCAGAAGTTCCAGTTCCTCTTTTTTGAAGCACTACACCTCGGAAAAACTGAGTTCTTACTTTTTGTCCCTCACGAATTTCATAGTATACCGTAATGGTGTCACCAGCAGAAAATTCTGGGAAGTCTTTTTTGGTTACAAACTCGTCTTGTACGAATTTAATTAAGGATTCCATAGTTGTTGTTTTATGAATTTTTTTGAAGCAACATGTACGGTTTTCGCTAGAGGTTGGTCCAAAATTGGGTGCAAATATAAGCAATAATTAAATGATTACAATTTTTAATACATTTTTTGTTTGTAAACCTGCAATTATTTTTTCTCCTTAATATTCAAAACGTTATACAAACCAAATATGATAGTTGATACTCCAAATACAACTGAAATTAGAGCAAGAGTGGTTTGTTGTTCTTCAATTGCTAGTAATGTAAAACTGAAGGTTGAGACTATAGTAATTACAAAGAGGTATGTTTTTAGGTTTGTTTTCTTTTTTTGTGCCATAACATTTATTTTTATCTAGTGAATTTTAAGGTTTCATGATATTGTAGAATAGATTTGGGTTATCAATTCTTATTGGTAAAATTAGTAAAAAATGAAATTATTCACTAACAAATGAGCTGTAAATTTTTAGTCGCTCAACAAATCTGGTCTACGGGATTTGGTACGTTCGAGGGCTTGGGCTTCACGCCATTGTTCTATTTCAGGAAAATTACCACTAAACAATAGCTCAGGGACATCCCATCCCTTGTACGATCGTGGTCGGGTATAAATAGGTGGTGCCAAAAGGTTGTCTTGGAAAGAGTCGGTGAGGGCAGAGGTTTCATTGCCTAATACACCAGGAATGAGTCGAATAATAGCATCGCATAATACCGCTGCACCCAATTCGCCACCCGAAAGAACATAGTCGCCAATAGAAATTTCTTTGGTAATAAAATGATCGCGTACACGCTGGTCCACACCTTTATAATGCCCACATAAAATAATCAGATTTCCTTTGAGCGATAATTGATTGGCCATGCTCTGATTTAATACTTCGCCATCTGGAGTCATATATATGACTTCGTCATAATTCCGTTCTGCTTTTAATTTAGTAATACATTTGTCAATAGGTTCAATAGTCATCACCATTCCTGCACCACCTCCAAATTGATAGTCATCTACAGACTTATAATTATCGGTAGTGTAGTCTCTAAGGTTGTGAACATATACTTCTACTAAATTGGCTTCTATAGCACGTTTGAGAATAGAGGCTTCAAATGGGCTTTTGAGCAATTCGGGAACTACACTAATGATGTCGATGCGCATAACACATAAATTTGATTACAAATATAAGTGAATTATGCTTAGTGTCCTGCTTTCTAATAGTAGGTAAATCGTCTAACTTCTGCCATGTATTTTGCTAAACGAATCACTTGTTGGCTGTAGCCATATTCGTTGTCATACCAAATATACAGGACTACATTCTTTCCACTGTCTCGAACAATAGTTGCCTTGCTATCAAAAATTGCTGGCGCACTACTCCCTACAATATCACTAGATACCAATTCATCACTCAATTCATATTTTATTTGTTCTACCAAAGGGCCTTCAAGTGCATGTTGTTTGAGAAGATTATTGAGTTTTTGTAATGTTGTTTTCTTGGATAATTCTAGGTTTAAAATTGCTAAACTTCCATTAGGCACAGGTACTCTAATAGCATTGGACGTGAGTTTACCCTTAAGATTTGGTAGGGCTTTGCTTACCGCTTTTCCAGCTCCAGTTTCTGTGATAACCATATTGAGTGCTGCGGCACGACCACGTCGGTATTTTTTGTGCATATTATCCACTAAGTTTTGATCGTTGGTATAGGCATGAATGGTTTCTAAATGACCATATGCTACACCCAAAGCATCATCCATTACTTTTAGAATAGGCGTTATAGCATTTGTGGTACAAGATGCTGCTGAAAAAATAGAATGCTCCTTTGGGTTGTGTTCGTTTTGATTGACTCCATAAACAATATTTGGAATCCCATTTCCAGGTGCAGTAAGCAGAACTTTTTCAATGCCTTTGGCTTGTAAGTGACGCTCAAGTGCTTCTTTTGTTCGAAACGCTCCAGTATTGTCTATCACCAACGCATTTTTAATATCATATGCTGTATAATCTATGTCTTCTGGTGCATTACTAGAAATGATATGGACTGTTGTTCCATTAATAATGAGTGCATTTTTTTTAAAATCTGCATGAACAGTGCCAGGAAATTCTCCATGAACGGAGTCATTACTCAATAATGTGGCACGCTTTTCTAAGACTTCTTTGGTGACTGCTCCTCGAGTTACAATAGCACGTAGTCGCAATTGACTTCCTTTCCCGTTTTTGAGCATCAATTCTCTAGCGACCAAACGACCAATTCGCCCAAAACCATATAAAATAACATCTCTTGGAGTAATGTTTTTCTGTTTTTTGTATGCTTTTAATTGATTTGAAATAAACGTAAAAACATCATTATGTTCAGGGGCTTTTTTGTGAAATTCATAGGTTAGTTTTCCGATGTCAATTTTTGATGGAGGAAGGCGTAAATTTTGAATGGCTCTTGCCACTTCAACAGCGTCAAAAATAGAGATTGGCTTATTCACAAATGCACTTGCATAATCGTGAAGTCGTAAAATTTCATTAACATTTTTGTCGATTAGTTGATTTCTGAAAATAACCAGTTCAATGGCATCATCATACCATAAGTCATTTACAATTTTTATAAATTCAACAGCCGATTTTCTGCAGTTGGTTTGTAAAGCTATTTCTTTTTCATAGGAGGCATTATTTGACATAGATCTAAAAATGTTTGTTATAAAATTACTACAAAAGTATAACAACTATAACGTTTTCGTAAATAGTATTTAAAAAAAAAATCACCCATAAATAAATGAGTGATTTTTATAGATCATAAGTCTTTAATTTATCTAAAGCGATATGCCATTTTTTCTCCGTTATTTTTGATGAGTGTCAGTCGTAATACCCTATTAGAGTACTCCCTTAAGGCCTTTTTTACATCCGAAATAGAGTTGACTTTAATATCGTTTATAGCAACAATTAGACTTCCTTCATCAACACCATCGGCAACCCAGTCTTCTTTGTTGTAAGTCGATAATTCTTGCAACAACAAACCATACTCACTATCTCTTGCTTTTAGTTCTGATGGACTAAGCTCTTTCAATGTTCCAATAATTGGTACGTCTATGGTTGTTAATCTTTCAAGGGTAACGTTTACAATTTTGATTTCATCATCTCTTTTCAATGTAACTTCTACTATGTCATCAGGACTTTTTGTGTTTAAAAACCCCCGTAAATCAGAAAATTTTGAAATTTTTACACCATTGATGCTCTTAATAATATCACCTTGTTGAATACCAGAAATTTCGGCTCCACTATTTTTTTGAACATCGCTAACATAAAATCCTTCTGTTTCGTCAATTCCAAATTCTTCAGAATTTTTACTATTGAGTTCCTGGCCAATGACACCCAAAATACCATTTTGAACATTTCCATATTCCATAATATCACTTACAACTTTTCGAGCTATATTACTTGGAACAGCAAAAGAATAGCCAATATATGATCCCGTTTGAGAAGAAATTGCCGTATTGATTCCTATAAGATCTCCGTGAATATTTACTAATGCTCCACCAGAATTTCCAGGATTTACCGCAGCATCTGTTTGAATAAACGATTGTGTGTTTCTACCAGATAAATCTCTAGATTTTGCACTAATAATTCCAGCGGTCACTGTTGAGGTTAGATTAAAAGGATTACCAACGGCTAAAACCCATTCTCCAACTCTTGTACTATTACTGTCACCAAAAGTGGTATAACTAAGTTCTGTATTTGCTTCAATTTTTAATAATGCAATATCTGTTGAAGGGTCTGTTCCTACAAGCTCAGCTTCGAAAATTTTATTGTCATTGGTTGTCACTTCTATAGATTGAGCACCATCAATCACATGATTATTAGTAATGATATAACCATCTGGAGAAATGATTACTCCAGAACCCGTACCAATTTGTTCACGACTTTGTGGACGACCAAAAAATAAATCTTCAAAAGAGGTATATCCTCTGCTTATTGTTGTGTTCTTCACATGAACCACGGCATTTAATGTTTTTTCTGCAGCTGTTGTAAAATCTACATTGGTTCCTCCATTTGCTGTTGGAGAATAGTTAACCGCTTGAATAAAAGGAGAGTCAGATGACCTGATTTCTGTTTGAATTTTGTTTTTTGGCTGTAATTGGGTGTAGACGCCAAGGGTCATTGCACCACCAAGAGCCGATACTGCTAATAAAGTGAATAGTTTTTTCATGATCTTGATGTTTTAATTCTTAAATAAACATAACTTAAAATTAATTTTTTTATTGAGTGTTACATAAAAATTTAACGCTCTTTTAACAGTGAAAAGTTCCATATAAATATTCATATATTTGCAAGGAATATGACACTAAAGTTTTACAAATATCAAGCCACTGGAAATGATTTTGTGATGATTGATAATCGTACACAAATCTTTAACAAAAATAATACCAAACTTGTTGCACAACTCTGCGACCGCCGTTTTGGCATTGGTGCCGATGGACTAATTCTGTTAGAGAACACTCCAAACTATGATTTTAGAATGGTGTATTTTAATGCGGATGGTAATGAAAGTACCATGTGTGGCAATGGTGGACGATGCATTGTTGCTTTTGCCAAACAACTTGGAATTGTTGAACAACACACAACGTTTTTGGCAATAGATGGCCCTCACGATGCGCGTATTGAGGGAATAAATATTTATCTTAAAATGCAATCTGTAAACGAAATTCATATTCAACAAGACTACACAACTTTGGATACTGGCTCACCACACTATGTGACTTTGAAATCGGATATTGATACATTGGATGTTAAAACTGAAGGAAAGAAAATTCGTTGTAGTTCTCTTTTTTTAGACGAAGGAATTAATGTCAACTTTTTAAAGCAAATTCATCAGAACACATTTGCTATTCGTACTTATGAACGTGGAGTAGAAGATGAAACCTTGTCTTGTGGTACTGGAGCAACAGCTGCTGCTATAGCAATGCATCATGCTAAACAAACGGATTCAGAAAAAGTTATTCTTGAGACAAGAGGAGGTCAACTTCAGGTTACTTTTAATTTTGATGGTAAAATTTATTATAATGTGTGGCTATCTGGTTCAGCAACATCAGTTTTTGAAGGTATAATATCAACCACAAATTAAACAATGAATATTAAAAAAATTGCCATTTCCCTTGTTATGTTTGGCCTTGTGGCTATTGCATGTTTTTCTTATTATATATATTCCATTATGTTAGTTTCCAATACGGCATTTAATGGGAAAGAGGCTTATGTTTTTGTTTCAACCGGAGCGAGTTATCAAGAGGTTAGATTAGATTTAGAACCTTTGCTAAAGAATATTGAAAAATTTGACATACTTGCTCAACAAAAAAAGTATACAACAAATGTGAAACCCGGGCGCTATCGCATCGCAAATGGCATGACCAACAATGATATTATAAACTCCATTAGAAGTCAAAATATCCCTATCAAAATTACTTTTAACAATCAGCACAGTCTAGAAGTCTTGGCCAAAAGAATTTCAAATCAAATTGAACCCGATAGCTTATCTCTTATTCAAGCCTTTACAGATGAAGAGTTTTTAAAAGACCACGGATTCACTTCTGAAACTGCTCTTGCTATGTATTTACCCAATAGTTATGAGTTTTTTTGGAATACTTCTCCAGAAAAATTTAGAGCAAAAATGCTTAAATCTTATCGTAATTTTTGGAATATAAAACGTCAAGATAAAGCAAAAAATATGGGCTTATCGCCAACAGAAGTTGCAATTCTTGCAGCTATCGTTCAGGAGGAATCTAAGCAAAAAAGTGAACAAAAACGTGTAGCTGGGGTATATGTAAATAGATTAAAAAATGGGTGGCCATTGCAAGCCGACCCCACCTTAAAATTTGCAGCCTACAAATTGCCAGAGTACAAAAATAAAACCATTAAGCGTGTTCTCAATAAACACAAAGCAATAAAATCGCCATACAATACTTATCTGTATAAGGGGCTACCTCCAGGACTTATTGCTATGCCCGATTTGGTCGCTATAGATGCTGTTTTAAATTATGAACAGCATAAATTTTTCTATTTTGCTGCAGATAGAAACCGCCCAGGCTTCCACAAGTTTGTAGAGTCACTTTCTGATCACAATAAAAATGCACGTTCCTATCATAATTATTTAAACGAAAAAGGCGTTAAAAACTAACGTAATCTACTGATTTTCAGTATCTTTTATTTTTTCGTACCTTTGCACTGTTTTTTAAAAATAGCTTTTGCTTAAAATTAAAAACAATGAAAACGATTAAACATATTTTGCCCCTTACACTAACTGTTGTTATATGTTTTGTGTTTCTTGGAGCGACATCATTTCCTGATAACGAAATGATATCCTCAGAAAACACCTCTATTATTACTTTTAACTACAATTTGCCATCATATATTCCAGTTGAAACGACAAAAGAATTTAATGTAGAAAATTATATTTTTTTAGACCGTTCTTATGTTGGTTTTAAAGAGGCCATAGCATTTAAAGAATCTCAAGGTCAATACACTATTGTTAATTCTTTGGGATATTTAGGAAAATACCAGTTTGGAGCTTCAACCTTAAAACTTATAGGAATTTATAATCCTTCAGAGTTTTTGAATAATCCAAAACTGCAAGAAAAAGCTTTTTTAGCCAATGCTAAGCGAAACAAATGGGTTTTAAGAAGAGATATCAAACGTTTTGTTGGACACAAAGTCAATGGTACTGTAGTCACAGAATCAGGTATTTTGGCTGCTGCACATTTGGCTGGTCCGGGTAATGTAAAACGCTATTTGAGAAGCTATGGCGCCATTGGATTTACGGATGCTTTTGGTACAGAAATTGAATCTTATATACGTAATTTTTCTTCTTACGACACTTCATTTATAGTACCTAATCGCCGTCCAAAAGCAAAGCTTTTATAGAAAATTATTTTTAGTCTTTTTGTATAATAAATAGAGTTGGTCTTTTGTGGAACTCTATTTTTGTAGTTTTCCACTGCGAAACTTTTTGTGTTTTGATATACTCTGTTTGAAGTGTCAAATCAATAGCCAAACAAATACGTGTGTTTTGGTGTAAAATCCCACACATATCTTCAAGTAGTTTTTGGTTACGATAAGGGGTTTCAATAAACAATTGCGCTTGTTGTTCCTCAAAAGAACGTTTTTCCAATTGTTTTAATTTTATTTTTCGCTCATTTTTATCAATTGGAAGATATCCGTTGAAAGCAAAATTTTGGCCATTCATTCCAGAGCTCATCATGGCTAATAAAATAGAAGAAGGCCCTACCAAAGGAACCACTTTAATAGAATTTTGATGTGCCAAACGTACAACTTCTGCACCTGGATCAGCCACTCCTGGACATCCTGCATCAGAAATAAGTCCTACAGAAATACCTTGTTTGCAGGGCTGTAGATAGGCTGGTATTTCAGAGGGCGCAGTAAATTTATTTAATGGGAATAATCTTAATTCTGATTGAGGTTTTGATGCGCTCACAGATTTGATAAATCGTCTGGCAGATTTTTCGTTCTCTACAATATAAATATCAACTTCTTCAATGATTTTTTTTATTGAAATAGGCATTGTTTCCAATGGTGCTACATCGCCTAATGTATTGGGAATCAGGTATAATTTTCCACTCATTGTTCAGACATTAATTGATTGCTATGAAATGTACAGGCTTCTTCGAGTAAATTGTATACATGATCAAAACCATTTTTTCCACCATAATAGGGGTCTGGTACTTCTTCTTTTTCTGAATTTGGATAATTCAAAATGAGTTTTACCTTTTGGCGTTCATCCTCATTTTGTACATGTCGAATAACATCACGATAATTTGCCTTATCCATTACAAAAATAACATCAAACTCTTCTAGATCATAAGTCCTAAATGGTCTTGATTTTTGTTGTGAAATGTCTAAACCATTTTTTTGAGCGACTTCAATGGAGCGTGGATCGGGAGCATTGCCAGAATGAAATCCACTTGTTCCAGCAGAGTCTATAAAAAAATGAGTACTTGAAAGTTTTGACCTCATAATTCCTTCGGCCAAAGGAGATCGGCAGATATTCCCTAAGCAAACCATTAGAATTTTGGTCATAAATTGTGATTTATACAGACAGCTTTTTTGTTAAATCTTCAACATATTTTCTAAATTGCTTATCTGTTGAAGACAAATTGTCTACTGTTTTGCATGCATGTAGAACAGTAGCGTGGTCTCGTTGTCCAATTTGAGATCCAATACTAGCCAATGAAGCTTTGGTGAATTTCTTAGCAAAGAACATGGCAAGTTGGCGGGCTTGAACAATATGACGTTTTCTTGTTTTGGATTGAAGTGTATCAACATCCATTTGAAAATAATCTGAAACTATTTTTTGTATATAATCTATAGAAACTTCTCGTTTTGTGTTTTTAACAAACTTCTCAACGATTTCTTTAGCAAGAGAAAGTGTAATTTCCTTTTTATTGAATGATGATTGTGCAATTAATGAAATGATAGCCCCTTCCAATTCTCTAACGTTTGTTTTAATGTTTTTAGCAACATATTCCACAATGTCATCTGGCATTTCAACACCGTCTCTGTAGAGCTTGTTTTTTATAATGGAAACACGTGTTTCAAAATCTGGTTTTTGAAGCTCAGCCGAAAGCCCCCATTTGAATCGAGACAACAAACGTTGCTCGATATCTTGCATATCAACAGGTGCTTTATCACTGGTCAAAATAACCTGCTTGCCGTTTTGGTGTAAATGATTAAAAACATGGAAAAATACATCTTGTGTACCTGATTTTCCAGATAAGAATTGAACATCATCTATAATAAGGACATCAATAATTTGATAAAAATGAATAAAATCATTTCTGTTATTCTTTTTTACAGACTCTATATATTGTTGCGTAAATTTTTCAGCAGAGATATAAAGAACTGTTTTTTCAGGATATTTGTCTTTAATATCCACACCAATAGCGTGAGCTAAGTGTGTTTTACCTAAACCAACGCCACCAAAAACAAGCAGCGGATTAAATGATGTTCCCCCGGGCTTATTGGCGACAGCAATTCCTGCATTTCTTGCCAATCTGTTAGAATCTCCTTCAAGGAAATTTTCAAAAGTATAGGTTGGATTGAGCTGAGATTCAATTTTTATATTTCTGATGCCAGGGATAATAAAAGGATTCTTGAGCTCAGGGTTTTTATTTTTAAGGGGAATATCCGCTCTTTGCGATTTAATTGCTGAACGATTTGAACTTGGAATTTTTTCTGTAAAAGGTTGCTTATTACCGTAGGTGTTTTCCATCTTAATGATGTAGACTAGCTTTGCATCTTCACCCAATTCTTTTGTCAAAGCAACTTTCAGGATTTTTACATAATGTTCTTCAAGCCATTCATAGAAAAATTTACTAGGAACTTGAATGCTTAAAGATTGATCTGCTAGTTTCACTGCAACAATGGGTTCAAACCATGTTTTGTATGCCTGAGGTTGAATATTGTCCTTAATAAAATTAAGACAGTTGCCCCATAACGATTGCGCAGTGTAATTCATTTTTTTATGTAAATTTTTTTAGTTAGTTAGTGGCAAAAACGTCAACACTTTTGGGAGGTGGTTAATTTTTATCCATGACAAATATGTGAACAAAATTTCAAAAAAAAAAATTAAAAATACAGGAAATTTTATTTTTTTTCGTTTAAATTATGCAGCACTAAATATATAAATTTTTAATGAAAAGTCACCAAACAAAAGTTAAAGTTCGATACGGAGAAACAGACCAAATGGGCGTTGTATATCATGGAAATTACGCTCAATATTTTGAGATTGGTCGTATAGAATGGTTGTCTTCATTAGGCTTTTCTTATAAAGAAATGGAAGCCCAAGGTATTATGCTTCCAGTTGTTGTTTTGAATATAAGTTACTGTAAGCCAGCATTTTATGATGAAATTTTAACTATAAAAACAACATTACTTAAACTTCCAAAAGTTTCTATTGAATTTGAATATGAACTTTATAATGAACGTGATGAGTTGTTAACAAAAGCTTATACAAAGTTAGTTTTTGTGGATACAAAAACGCGTTTACCCATGCGTTGTCCAGACTATTTTTTAGACAAACTGCAAAATTAATCGTTAAAAATTTCAAGCTTGATTTTATGATGTGATTTAAATGCAGACTTTACGAATTCTAAATCCCTTTTTTTGACCAAAATTTTTAGCCAACATTCCAATTCAAGATGCTGTTCTAAAATTATTAAATTAAATTTTTTCACAATTCGCATGACGTAACTTAGTTCGCTATATGAAAAGCGTACTAAGATTTTTTCTTTTATATGTAGGGTTGTGATTTTACATTCATCCAAACTGTGTTTAGCCGCAGTTCTGTAGGCTGAAATAAGTCCACCAACGCTAAGTTTTGTACCTCCAAAATATCGAACAATTACAACAAGAGTGTTAGTAATATTCCTGGCTTGTAGCTGTCCTAAAATAGGCATTCCAGCACTATTGTTTGGTTCACCATCATCCGATACTTTATATATATCCCCATCAGCTCCTAATCGATAAGCATAACAAAAGTGGCCAGCTGTTTTGTGTTTTTCTTTTAGTAGGCCAATAGTATTTTTAACGTCATTTTCATTGTAAATTGGAAATGCATAACCAAAAAATTTACTGCCTTTGTCTTTGTATAAGATTTCATTAGAGCTACTTTCTATGGTTTGAAATTCAAATGTACCTTTGCTCATTTGCTGTTTTTGAAATTATACATTTTTAAAAAGCAGTAGCTCATCATTAACAATCCTTTTTATTAGTTGATGTTTCAGTGTATGAGATGGCCCTTTAATACCGTTTTTAAATTCTATATTTCCCTTGAAAACTCTCATTTCGTCCCAAAGATTTTCATCGATAAAATGCTGTAGTGTTTTTTGTCCACCTTCAACAATTACAGATAAAATATTTAATTTATAAAGATGGTTGCAAATTTCTTGTGCTATATGTTTTTGCGAATTAAAATGTTTTGATGATAATACAATGGTTTTAGCTTCATCATTAAAAACATTGTGTGATTTTTGCAAATTATCTTTAGTATCAATGACAATTCGTATAGGATTACGACCAGAAACCCTTCGTGTTGTCAAACTTGGATTGTCTTCTAAAACGGTATTTCCACCAACTAAAATGGCATGTTCTTCGGAGCGCCATTGGTGTACCAGCTGACGTGATTCATCAGAACTGATCCAAACAGGACGTTGTGTAGTTTTTTCTGTTGGTGCAATAAATCCATTTTTTGTTTCTGCCCATTTTAGTATGATGTAAGGACGCTTTTTGTTATGAAATGAAAAAAAACGTCTGTGGTGCTCTAGGCATAGTGTTTCACAGTGGCCAACCACAACTTCACAACCTGCCAATTTGAGTGCTTCGATTCCTTTTCCACTTACTTTTTTATTGGTGTCAAGACAACCTATAACCACTTTTGGTATTTTGTGCTTTATAATAAGGTCTGTACATGGAGGTGTTTTACCATGATGACAACATGGTTCGAGAGTGACATATAGTGTGGATTGGGCCAATAGGTTTTTGTTTACAACAGATAAAATAGCATTAACTTCTGCATGTGCACCACCATATGCGCTGGTATACCCCTCACCAATTATTTTGTTGTCATAAACAATAACACAACCTACAGCAGGGTTTGGTGCAGCATTGCCCAATCCTCTTTTTGCAATTTCTATACAGCGTTTTATGTATTTTGAATCTTCAATAACGAAAAACTTTTATTTTCAATGGTGTTATACGTATCTTCGAAACTACAAAAATAAGATTAATTGCGGGGATGTTAGACATGCAAATTAGAGAAATCAAAAAAGAGGATAACGTACAAATTGAATCGGTCATCAGGTCAGCTTTTTTGGAATTGAACATTCCTTTAGAAGGAACAGCATACGAAGATCCCGAAACGTCAAAAATGTTTGAAGCCTACAATACTGATCGTTCTGTATATTTTGTAGTAGAAATAAATGGAGAAATTATAGGTGGAGCAGGTATAAAACCTCTTATAAATTACGATCAAGACGTTTGCGAACTTCAAAAAATGTATAGTAGTCCCAAAATGCGGGGTCAGGGTATGGGGCAACAACTAATGGACCGATGCATAGAAGCAGCACTCTCTTTTGGGTTTAAAACATGTTATTTAGAAACCATTCCAATGCTTGAAGCGGCCATCAAATTGTACAAACGAAATGGATTTTTGGAAATCAAAACCGCTTTGGGGAATACAGGACACCATAACTGCAATGTTTGGATGATAAAAAAATTAAAATGACACTAGGGGAGCTGAAAGAAAATTTTACTAATGAACTTGAATACTATCCATCATCGGAACGTCAAGTTTTTTTTCAAAGTGTGTGCGAAGCATATCTTCAATTACAGCCACATCAAATAGTTCTCAATTATGAAAAAGAGATTTCTGAAGTTGAGTATAAACGTTTTAATGAAGCAATGAATCGTTTAAAAAATCATGAACCCATTCAATATGTATTAGAATGCGCTTATTTTTTTGGATTAGAATTTTTAGTAACTCCAGCAGTACTCATTCCTCGTCCCGAAACAGAAGAACTTGTGGCATGGATTTTAGAACATTTCAGTAAAATAGATGCGCTTAAAATTTTGGACTTAGGCACGGGCTCTGGCTGTATTTCAATTGCCTTGGCCAAAAACCTCCCTAGTGCTCAGGTTTTTGCCCTAGATATTAGCACAGAAGCGCTAGAAATTGCACGTTTTAATGCAAAGAAAAACAATGTTGAAATCAATTTTATATCCTCTAACATGCTCGAATGGAAAAGCATTCAACAGTTTGATATTATTGTGTCCAACCCTCCCTATGTATTAGAAAAAGAGCAAAAACAAATGAAAGATAATGTATTGAAACACGAACCCCATTTGGCGTTATTTGTAGACAATGCATCGCCTTTGGTTTTTTATAAAGCGTTACGTAAAATTGCTCAAAAGAATCTTACTCAAAATGGCTTATGCTTTGCAGAGCTCAATGAGGCCTTTGGAGTAGAAACTAAAGCCCTTTTTGATGAGGTTTCGTTTCAAAATGTAATTTTAAAAAAAGATACATTTGGAAAGATCCGTATGCTAAAAGCACAAAAAAAATAAGTCGTTTTTGGAAGTGTATTTCTCTTTTTTCTTAATGGAATTTAGTATTTTAGTGGCACCAAAAAAATCAAGTATTTTTATCTAAATGACTGATAAAGAATTAATTATTCAACTGCGTAAGGCGCTTCGCCAACATAACTATAACTATTATGTTTTGGACAACCCTACAATTTCGGATTTTGATTTTGATATGAAGTTAAAACAACTTCAAACTTTGGAAGCGCAATATCCCGAAATGCATGATCCTAATTCTCCAACACTTCGAGTAGGGGGAGAGGTCACAAAAAACTTTCAAACGGTGGTTCATTCACAACGTATGTATTCTTTGGATAATTCGTATTCTAAAGAAGATTTATTGGATTGGGAAACACGCATAAAAAAATTGGTAGATGGTCCAATTCAGTATACATGTGAGCTTAAATATGATGGCGCATCTATCAGTATAACCTATAAAAATGGGACACTTTTTCAGGCGCTTACAAGAGGTGATGGCACACAAGGTGATGACGTAACAGCAAACATAAAAACAATTAAATCTGTACCCCTTAAACTTCAAGGAGATTACCCAAGTGATTTTGAAATTCGTGGTGAAATTATTTTACCTTTTAAAGGATTCGAGGCGATGAATGAACAGCGTATTGCGGCGGGTGAAGAGCCCTATAAAAATCCAAGAAATACCGCCTCTGGAAGTTTGAAATTACAAGACAGTAGCGAAGTAGCAAAACGTCCACTGCAATGTCTTTTGTACAGTATTGTTGGAGATCATACTGGAATAACTTCTCAATTTGATAATTTAGAAAAAGCACGGTCTTGGGGGTTTAAAGTCCCTACAGAAGCAAAATGTGTACAATCCATAGATGAAGTGCTGGAGTTTGTAGACCATTGGGACGTAGCACGCCATCATTTGCCTTACGAAATAGATGGTATTGTCATAAAAGTCAATGATTTACAACAACAAGCGGAGTTGGGCTATACCGCCAAAGCGCCACGTTGGGCCATGGCCTATAAATTTAAAGCAGAGCAAGTTTCTACACTACTGAACCACATTTCATATCAGGTAGGACGAACTGGTGCAATTACGCCTGTTGCAAACCTCGAACCCGTAGAATTGGCTGGGACAATCGTTAAGCGAGCATCTTTGCATAATGCCGATCAAATTGCAAAATTGGATATCCGTTTGGGCGATACAGTTTTTGTGGAAAAAGGTGGAGAAATCATTCCAAAAATAATGGGTGTTGATCTTTCAAAACGTCCAATGGATTCCATACCAACAACCTATGTTTCTGAGTGCCCAGAATGCCAAACACCACTCACAAGAACAGAGGGCGAGGCACAACATTATTGTACCAACGCAGAGGGCTGCCCGCCTCAAATTATTGGTCGGATTCAGCACTATATTTCTCGAAAAGCGCTTGATATTGAAGGATTGGGAGGTGAAACCGTAGCCTTGTTGGTCAATGCTGGACTTATAAAAGATGCTGCTGATTTATATATCTTAAAAATTGAAGACGTTTTACCGCTGGAACGAATGGCGCAAAAAAGTGCCGAAAATTTAATACAAGGGATAGAAAACTCCAGGCAAATTCCTTTTGAACGTGTACTTTTTGGATTGGGGATTCGCTATGTTGGAGAAACAGTGGCCAAAACTTTAGCAAAACACTACAAAAATGTGGGTGCACTCTCTGAAGCAAGTGTTGAAGAACTTGAAGCAGTGGACGAAATTGGAATAAAAATTGCCGAAAGCGTTTATGCTTTTTTTAGAGATGAAAATAGTATTCGTTTAGTCTCACGATTGGTGAGTTATGGACTGCAACTCGAACTTTCTAAGGAAGCAATGGCCAACCAAACCACACTTTTGGCGGGCGACCGTATTGTGGTTTCTGGAGTTTTTGAAAGCATTTCCCGAAATGAACTTAAAGCACTTATTGAAGCCAATGGAGGTAAAGTGGTGAGTTCTATTTCTGCCAAAACAACTTATTTGGTCGCAGGGACCAACATGGGGCCTAGCAAACGCCAAAAAGCAGAACAATTGAATGTCCCTATCTTAACTGAACAAGAGTTTTTGAAAAAACTTTAAATCCTAACGACACTACTGCTAAATTATTTAACTCGCTGGAGCGCGAATATTTTGCATTCCAAATCTTATATAAACCACTCGATTGGGTTAACGACGTTTAATCTTCGATTTCATGCAGTAGCGGGGTCGTGTATGGGAATGTTATTTTTATGAAAACACCTTTTTTACAGCCTTTTTGAAATCAATTTTCTCTTTTAACAAAACTTCTTTGTAAGGTCTGAAATTAAGTATATTTATAGGATAATTTTCTATGCAATCGATAACCTTTGCTATAATTTTTGGATAGAGCTTTTCATTTTTGTCAAAATGATATTCGTCTTTGATAGGCATGTCTTCTTTGTATTTTGCCGAACCGTCTTTTCCAATTATCAAGCAACAATCCAAAAGACATGATTCTCGTGGCATTCGTTCCTTTCCGGGATGATATCCAAAATCAATATAGAGTTTTGCTTTTCTCATTACTTCACTCACTTCCTCGGGAGTCATATTTTGAATTGCTATCCACTGGTATTGTGTTGTTTCAAGTTTTATTTTTTCTAGAAAAACTCCATTTTTTACAGGGTTATATAGGATGATGTTTTCTTTAAACTTGGAGTAATTATTTCCTTCTAAAAAAGATTCGTTCATATAATCTGAAATCTGCCCCATTACATTAAATTTATTTTTCTGTAAAAAATCTAGCGAAAAATAAGAATGTGCGATATGTCTTGCATCTGAATTTTTAACCTTTTTCAAGGTAGGAATTGGATAATTACGGAGAAGATATTTGAGTATATTTTTTTTGCTATACCGTTTTTTGATTTTTTCTAAAGAAATAAAAAAATTAGTTACACTTAGCCACCAGACGATTTTTTGGATATTGGTATATCGACTATCCCAGAGGTATGTACAAAAAGTCTCGGGAAATAGTAGGATATTTTTTTTGTCATTTTCAATTTCAAACACATAAGGAATATTGTATTTTTTATAAAATGGATGAATTGGGCTATTCTTTTTATCTTGATTATAATGTACATAGTACATATAAGTTTCATGGTTCTGCTGAATGAGTTCATGAGCAAGTTGATGGAGTGCTTCTGGTCCACCAGTAGCGTAGTTAGCTGGACACATGATGTATATGATGGTTTGTTCAGATTTTTGTTTAATCATTAGTGTTTAATTTTAAATTTTTTTTAAAGAGATTTTATCAAATATTGAAGCAATCCCTTTTCTCATATATTCATAAATATAATAAATTAGCTCAACGGTTAATAAAAATATAAGTGTATGGTGTATATCCAACTTTCATAAGGTTTGTGTATCAAATTTCCAAAAGCGATTCCTTTAAATTCTTAGCGCACGACTACTAAAGTATTTGCCCTCGACATCCAAATAAAAATCCACTTTTCCAAGGTATAACCCATAGCACCCTACTTGGTTGACGAGAACAGATTTGCCAACGGCATTGGTTTCTATAGTCGGGGTATCCAAAAAAGTATGGGTATGGCCACCAATGATAAGGTCAATATCTTTTGTGGCGCGCGCCAAACTACGGTCAGAAACTTTTTGTTTGCTTTTGTATTCGTAACCCAAATGCGAAAGACAAATCACAAGGTCGCATTGCTCATTAGTTTTAAGGATTCGACTCATGTCTTGAGCAATTTCGATGGGGCTAAGGTATTTTGTTTCTTTGTATGCATCTTTATTGACCAAACCTTGAAGCTCTACACCAAGTCCAAAAACACCAATTTTTATACCCCCTTTATTAAAAATTTTGTAGGGTTTGACATGGGTGTCCAATAGCGTATTTTTAAAATCATAATTGGCCGAAACAAAATCAAATTTGGCATGTGGTAATTGTGCAAAAAGCCCATCAATTCCATTATCAAAATCATGATTTCCAATGGTTGCAAGATCATAATCCAACATGCTCATAAGTTTAAACTCCAATTCACCACCATAATAATTGAAATAGGGGGTGCCTTGAAAAATATCACCTGCGTCTAGTAAAAGTGTATTTGGATTTTCTTTTCGGAGTTTTTGAATGAGTGTTGCCCTTCTTGATACCCCACCTTTGTTGGAATTTCGACCATCGTTTGGTCCAAAAGGGTCAATATGGCTATGCACATCATTGGTGTGTAAAATGGTAATTTTTTTTGCGTTTTGTTTGTCGCATGAAAGCGCCATCCCACCCAAAGATAAAAGCGTTGCAGAAGCTGCGGTATTTTTTATAAAAGTGCGTCTTTTCATTTCTATTAATTGGTGTAAATAAAACGCTGATCGCGCTTTGGATTTAAAGTGTCTTGAGCAGTAAAATAATCAATCAAAATTGCTCTTATTTTATAGTCTAAATCAAAAACGGTTTTACTTTTTTTAAAAAATTCCATACGGTCTCCACCATTATAAAGGTAATCACTTGTAGCTACATTATAAATTTTGTTGAGGTCTATAGTTTTTCCTTGAATTTCAAGTTTTTTGAGCTTCCCTTTTTTGGTAATATGCAGTGTCATTCCAGAAATTGGATGAGCACGTTTAGCTTTTGTAAGATAATTTACAAGTTCCATCACCACTTTTCCTTTCATTTGTGCTACCACAACTTTGTTTTCAAAAGGCATGATATTAAATGCAGTTTTGGTAAAAATTGGTCCTTTTGGAAGCGGTGCTCGAATCCCACCATGATTTAGTAAAACAAGGTCTACATCTAAATTGTAGCGTTTTTTAAAAATAGGTACAGACTGCTTAAAAACAGCATCGGCTATAAGGTTTCCAATGGCTGTATTTAATGCTCCATCTGTTTTTTTGTATTCATTATCCGAATAACTCAAAACTTCATTCATCGAGGCCTCTAGTCGTGTTTTGTAGGGACGGATGACACTGTCAATTTCTTTATCAGATTTTAAATTGTTGTCAATGGTTAAGCGTTGACTATCTTTGCTTTGGGTTGTTGTTGCTTCATTGCAAGATAGAAACCCCAAAATTAGAGCAAGAAATTTGACGTATTTAAGCACCATTTGTATTAACTTTGTGTAGATTCTAAAAGTACATGTTTTTTAAACGTATAAAAACAATATCGTCTGAAAAATTTTTGACAACTGTAATAGAGGCACGTTCAAAGCAATTTTCATCTGAAAAGATAAAAACTGTTGGAATTTTGTTTGATTATGATCAGTTTGTAGATTATGATTATTTTAGAATGCTTTTTACAGATTTGAGATTGAACGACAATAGATTGCGTTTTATTGTTTTTTATGAAAAAGAAAATAATCAACCAAACAGTTGGGACGCTTCTTATACCAAAACAGATTTCGATTGGCTAGGTCATTGCAAAAGCAAAGAGGTTACCGAATTTGTAGATCAATCTTTTGATTTGTTGATTAGTTATTATAAACCCAATCGTTATGAGTTAAAGATTGTTACAGCAATGTCAAAAGCAAAATTTAAAGTTGGTATTTCAGATGAAGATGAACGTTTGCATGATCTTATTATTGACGTTTCAATAAAAGATATTGATACTTTTAAAACAGAATTAATAAAATATTTAAAAACCCTAAATAAAATTTAAATGAATTCATTAGTAGGCATGGGAGTTGCCTTGGTTACACCATTCAAAAGTGATTTGAGTATTGATCACGAAGCACTAACAAAAGTTGTAGAATTTAATATTGAAAATGGTACAGATTATCTCGTTATTAGTGGAACTACTGGCGAGAGTGTAACCATAACAAAAGAAGAAAAAAAGGCAATTATTCAAACCATCATAAAAGCTAATGCTGGCCGATTGCCATTAGTTATTGGAATTGGAGGAAACAATACCGCTGCTGTTATTGAAGAACTTAAAACAACAGATTTGTCTCCTTTTGTGGCTGTTTTATCGGTGGCGCCATACTACAGTAAACCTACTCAAGAGGGCTTGTATCAGCATTTTAAAGCCGTTGCAGAAGCCTCTTCAAAACCTATTATTTTGTATAATGTTCCAGGAAGAACAGCCAAAAACATGGAGCCCGAAACAAGTTTACGTCTTGCTCGAGATTGTGAAAGTATAGTTGCCATCAAAGAAGCTGGAAATAATCCAGAACAATATAAAATACTTCTAAAAAATAAACCAGAAGATTTTCTTGTCATATCAGGTGATGATGATTTGGTGTGTGATGTTGTTTTGCAAGGGGGCTCGGGGGTAATTTCCGTAATAGGACAGGCCCTTCCTGAGTTATTTTCAACAATGATTCACAAAGGACTAGAAGGGGATCGTTTAACTTCAAAAGCTTTAGAGAAAAAAGCGATGCCACTTATAAATCTCATTTTTGAAGAAAATAATCCGGCAGGTATAAAAGCAGTTTTGCAGCAGCTTGGTTTGTGTAGCGATAATGTTCGTTTGCCTTTGGTAACAGCAACAGATGCCTTAAAATCAAAAATAAAAGAAGCATTGGCCCAATTATAAAATTATAAAGATCTCGTTGTACAGATAATAAATGTTTTTATTATCCGTTAAAAAAATGTATTTTTGCAACCCATTTTTGAAATATGAAAAAAATAGTATCATTAGTTCTTGTTCTTGTCTTTTTTGCATCATGCAGCGAATTTCAGCGTGTATTGAAAGAAGAAGATATTGCAGAAAAATACAAACTAGGGACAGAATTATATGAGGCTGGTAAATATGAAAAAGCCAATCGCCTATTTTTACAAATTGTTCCCAAATACAGAGGAAAACCTCAGGCAGAAAAGTTAACGTACATGCATTCAAAAGCGTTTTACGAAACTAAAGATTACATGTCTGCAAACTATCGTATGGAACGTTTTGTAGAGGCTTATCCAAAAAGTGAGCGCTTGGCTGAAATCGCATTTTTAGCAGCAAAAAGTTATTATCACATTTCTCCACCATATTCGAAAGATCAAACGGAAACGGTAGATGCTGTTGAAAAGCTTCAAGAATTTATCAACCGTTACCCAGATTCTGAATATTTTAGTGAAGCCAATACATTGGTTCAAGAATTGGATGCAAAAATTGAAAAAAAGGCCTATGAAATTGCATTGCAATACCATACTACTGGTCCATTTCACAGAGATTATAACTCGGCCATTACAGCATTTGATAATTTTCTAGAAAAATTTCCTGGAACAAAATACAAAGAAGACGTTTTATTTTACAAATTTGACTCTGCTTATCAGCTAGCGGTCAACAGTGTTTCCTGGAAGCAAAAAGAACGTACAGAAAAAGCATTTTCATTTTATAAAAATTTGAAACGCTTTTTTCCACAAACAAAATATTTAGAACAGACCGAGTCAATGCACGAAGAATTGCAAGACATCAAAAATAATTTAACACCAAAAAGTTAATACAAATGGATTTAAAAAAAGTAAAAGCACCATCAACTTCAGTGACCTATAATCGCAATGAGATTGATGCACCAACTGAGAATATTTATGAAGCTATTTCTGTAATATCAAGACGTGCTGAGCAAATCAATACCGATATCCGTAAAGAATTGATTGACAAACTTGAAGAGTTTGCAACGTATAATGATAGCTTAGAAGAAGTGTTTGAAAACAAAGAACAAATAGAAGTTTCTAAGTTTTATGAGCGTTTGCCAAAGCCATATGCACTAGCCGTTCAAGAATGGTTGGAAGGGAAAATTCACCACAGAAAAACCTCTGACGAGTCCTAAAGCTAAGGTTATGTCTATTCTACGTGGCAAACATATACTTCTTGGCATAAGTGCTGGTATAGCTGCGTATAAAACTGCCTTTCTTGTTCGTTTGTTTGTAAAAGCAGGTGCAGTAGTTCGTGTTATCATGACTCCCTCTGCAAAAGAATTTATAACCCCGCTTACACTCTCAACACTTTCAAATCATCCTGTTCTTACTGATTTTACAGATGAAGAAGATGATAATGCGGTTTGGAATAACCATGTTGAACTTGGCCTTTGGGCCGATTTGTTTGTGATAGCACCAGCTACGGCCAATACACTATCCAAAATGGCCTCTGGAAATAGCGATAATTTTCTAATTGCGACATATCTTTCAGCAAAATGCCCTGTGTATTTTGCGCCAGCAATGGACTTGGATATGTACAAACATCCTACCACACAAAAATCACTAGAAACGCTTCAAACTCATGGAAATATATTAATTCCATCAACTTTTGGAGAATTGGCTAGTGGACTTGTAGGTATGGGGCGTATGGCAGAACCAGAATCAATTGTTGAAGCTATTGAACAACATTTGCTAGAGGGACTTCCATTGCATGGAAAAAAAATACTTGTTACCGCAGGGCCAACATATGAAGCTATTGATCCAGTGCGCTATATTGGCAATCATTCTTCGGGTCGAATGGGCTTTGAAATTGCAAACACTGCCGCACAGTTAGGGGCTGAGGTCATTCTAATCACTGGTCCTACACACCATAAAGCACATTACGATTCTATACAAACTATTTCCATCACTAGCGCAAGAGATATGCACGACGTTGCTCATCAAAATTTTGATGATGTTGATGCTGCTATTTTATCTGCTGCAGTTGCAGATTATAGACCTAAATTTCCTGCACTTTCCAAAATTAAAAAGAAAGCAACATCGCTAACTTTAGAGCTTGAAAAGACAGAAGATATTTTGGCTTCTTTAGGAGAAAAAAAGAAAAACCAAATCCTTATAGGGTTTGCATTAGAAACTGAAAATGAAGTTGCAAATGCAATAAAAAAGCTGAAAGCTAAAAATTTAGATTTAATTGTGCTAAATTCGTTAAATGATGATGGAGCAGGTTTTGGTGGATCCACAAACAAAATCTCAATTATTGATAAAGATTTAAATCAAAAAAATTACCCCCTAAAATCAAAATCTGAAGTCGCTTCAGATATAATTAATGAACTTATAAATCGAATTCATGCGTAAATTTTTAACTTATTTTATACTATTTTTTTCGAGCTTTGTTTTTGCACAAGAGCTCAATTGCAATGTGGTTGTTATCGCTCAACAAACAGGAAATGAAAACGTACAGGTGTTTAAAACCCTAGAAAAACAACTTAAAGAATTTGTAAATAATACACGTTGGACCAAAAGACCTTTTGAGCTTCAAGAGCGTATAGATTGCAGCATGATTATTAATATACAGAACTACGATTCTGATACGTTTCAGGCCAGTATTCAAGTGCAGTCTGCTCGCCCTATTTACAATTCCACTTACACAAGTACTGTTTATAATTTTAATGATAAAGATTTTAATTTTAAATATTTAGAATATCAAAATTTAAACTTTAGTCCAACACAATTTGAATCCAATTTAATATCTGTTATTGCTTTTCATGTTTATATGATTTTGGGTGTAGATGCCGATACTTTTGAATTGTATGGAGGCGATCAATATTACGAACAAGCAAGAGATATAGCCAATTATTCCCAACAAGGAAATGTAGCAGGATGGGCACCACCAAAAGGAGGAGATCAAACAAGACGAGTATTGATAGACAATGTTTTATCTAAAACATACAAAGAATACAGAACAGCTTTGTATAATTATCATCGTTTGGGGTTAGATGTGATGTCTAGCGACTCAAAAGAAGGAAAGGCAATAATTACATCAGCCTTGTTAGACTTTGAGACTTTACACAAAAGACGTCCAAATTCTTTTTTGGTTCGTACTTTTTTTGACGCAAAATCTGATGAAATATCAGATATATTTTCTGCAGGACCAAGTGTAAAAATTACTGAGCTTGTTTCAGTTCTAAATAAAGTTGCACCGATGCACTCCAAAAAATGGAGTGCAATAAAATTTTAAAATAAAATCGTGTTAGCTCAACTTTACATAAAAAATTATGCATTAATCGACGAGCTTGATGTGAATTTTGATGAAGGTCTAACTATTATTACAGGAGAAACCGGCGCAGGAAAATCTATTTTGTTGGGTGGTCTATCGTTGGTTTTAGGCAAAAGAGTGGATTTTTCTAACATTAAAGACACTGATAAAAAAAGCATTATTGAATGTACTTTCAATATAGAAGCTTATAATTTAAATTCTTTTTTTTATTCTCAAGACTTAGAATATGAACAACAGACGATTGTAAGACGAGAGGTTTTACCCTCAGGAAAATCGAGAGCATTTGTAAATGATTCTCCAGTAACGCTTAGTGTTTTGGAGGCGCTTGGCCAACAACTTATCGACATTCACTCGCAGCACGAAACACTTTCACTAACAGATGATGCATTTCAGTTTCAAATTATCGACGCTTTAGCGCAAACACATGATTTGCTTAAAACATATAAAAGCACCTTATCAGATTACAAAGAAAATCAAAAAGAGCTGGAGTTACTTCGTAGTCAGCAACAACAATCTAAAAATGACTACGACTACAATAGTTTTTTACGACAAGAAATTGAAGAAGCCCAAGTTTTAAATTTAGATTTGAAAGCCTTGGAATCGCAATATGAAACCCTGAATAATGTAGATTACATTCAAAGCGAATTGCAATTTGCTCAACAGATTCTAAGCCATGAAGACGTTGGTATTTCTACTCAACTTACGGAACTAAAACAACGTTTCAACAAATTAAAAGATATTTCTACAGAGTATACTTCTCTTTTTGAAAGAATTTTAAGTACACAAATAGAACTCGACGATATATTTACTGAAATAGAGCATCATCAGAATACATTGGAGGCCAATCCTCAGCTTTTATTTGATATTGAAAATCAACTCAAAAAAGTTAATGACTTATTGGGCAAACACAATGTACAGACCATTGAAGATTTAAAACGTATTTTTGAAGAATTATCAGAAAAAGTGGCCCATTTAACAAACCTAGATGCACAGCTTGAGTCTGTCAATAATTTGTTGAATGAAAATTTTAAAAAATTAAACAATATTTCTTCAGCTCTTAGCGCAAAACGAAAAGGTGTATTAACAAATTTGGAAGACGAGTTGCATGTGCTTTTAGCCGCTTTGGGGATGCCGAATGCAGTATTTAAAATTGAACTTCAACCTACCACAGATTTTTTATTTAATGGTAAAGATGTTTTGAGTTTCTTATTGAAAGCCAACAAAGGTGGACAATTTTTACCCCTTAAAAAAGGGGTTTCTGGAGGAGAGTTGTCACGAATAATGCTTGCTGTAAAATTTATTTTATCCAAACATCAAAAGTTGCCAACCATTATGTTTGATGAAATTGATACTGGCGTATCGGGCGAAATTTCAAATAAAATGGCTTCAATTATGCAAGAAATGAGTCAGTATATGCAGGTGTTTACGATCACTCATTTGCCACAAATTGCTGCAAAAGGGGCTCATCATTTTAAAGTGTTTAAGGTTGATGATGATTCAAAAACGATAACGCAACTAAAAAAATTGAACTACGATGAGCGTTTAGAAGAAATCGCTCAAATGCTGGGTGGAAAAGAAATTTCAGAAACTGCAAAAAAGCATGCACAACAGTTGTTGAATTAGTAGTATATTTGCCAAAATTAAACTTGACAACCAACAATAAAATAAACTATGTCAAATCAATTACTTAAAGGGAAAAGAGGAATTATTTTTGGAGCATTAGATCCAAATTCAATAGCATGGATAACTGCAGAGCGTGTTCATGAAGAAGGTGGAACTTTTGTCTTGACCAATGCGCCAATTGCAATGCGAATGGGAGCCATTGATGAATTGGCCAAAAAAACAGGTGCAAAAGTGATTCCTGCTGATGCTACTTCAATAGAAGATTTACAAAATTTAGTTGATCAATCCGTGGAGATTTTAGGTGGAAAATTAGATTTTGTTTTGCATTCCATTGGAATGTCTGTAAACGTTCGTAAAGGGCGAGCCTACACTGACCAAAAATACGATTGGACACAAAAAGGAACAGATGTTTCAGCAATGTCTTTTCACAAAGTCATGCAAACGCTCTATAAATCTGATGCGATGAATGAATGGGGGAGTATTGTGGCCCTGTCTTACATGGCTGCACAACGTGTCTTTCCTGATTATAATGATATGGCGGATAACAAAGCTTATCTAGAAAGTATTGCTCGAAGCTTTGGGTATTTCTTTGGACGTGATAAAAAAGTTCGTGTCAATACGATTTCGCAATCTCCAACTCCAACAACAGCAGGCAAAGGTGTAAAAGGATTTGATGGCTTTATTGCTTATGCTGAAAAAATGTCGCCACTTGGCAACGCCACAGCTTTAGACTGTGCCAATTATACCATCACATTATTTAGTGATTTAACAAAACGTGTGACACTACAAAATCTTTATAACGATGGTGGTTTTAGTAATATGGGCGTGAGTGATGCCATTATGGAAAAATTTGTAGAAGAATAAACAAAACCTTTTTGATTTCATTATTCAACTATTTCCCGAACCCTGTGAATGATGTATTGACCATTAAAGCTCAAAAGGATGTAGATAATATTACCGTCTACAATATGCTTGGGCAAGTGGTGATACGTCAAACACCAAATA